>JARGNG010000016.1 GCA_029213265.1 Verrucomicrobiales bacterium
CGGCCCGATGGGCTTGGGCCCGATGGGCTTGGGCCCGATGGGCTTGGGCCCGATGTATAGCCAGTATACCGGGATCTGCCCCGTTCTCCTATGAGAAAGACGGGCACCCGAAAAGAGTGGTTACAGAATTTTCAGCCTGGGCCCTGCCTAACGTGAATTGACCCCTTGCCAGTTCGGTAAATCCTTGGCTAACTACGCGTCCATGAAACGATTCATTCCCATTTTCTTTTGTCTCGCCCTGATGGGCGGCTCTGTTGCGAACGGCCACGAGGCCGCTACCGAAATGGCGGATGCCGCCAAGGTATGGCTTCAAAACCTTTCCGGGGAGCAGAAGGCGCAGGCGACTTTTGATCTGACCGACGAAGAGCGGGAAAACTGGCACTTCATTCCCAAGCCTTTCGAGGGAGAGGGAATGCGTGGCGGACTGACTTTGAAAGATATGCGCCCGGACCAGCGTCATCTCGCCTATGCGCTCCTCAGCACCGGGCTCAGTCATCGCGGATATTTGACGGCCACCCAGATCATGAGTCTGGAACATGTCCTCTGGGAACTGGAGCAGGCGCCGAAGCGAGACACCTTGATGTATTATGTTTCGATTTTCGGTGAGCCGGGTTCCAAGGCCTGGGGCTGGCGTTTCGAAGGACATCACATGTCACTCAATTTCACGATTGCGGACGGGAAGGTGACCTCAGCGACACCTAACTTCTTTGCCTCGAATCCGGGGGAAATCCTCGAAGGGCCGCGCAAAGGACTTCGGGTTCTCGCAGCCGAGGAAGACGTTGCGCGCAGTCTTGTTCAGTCACTTTCTGATGAGCAAAAGGGGAAAGCCCTCGTTGAAGAAAAGGCTCCCCGTGACATTCTTACTTCGGCCGAGCCGACGGTGCAGTCTCTCGGGGAAGCCGGGATTTCCCACGCGGATCTCGATGGCAAACAGCGGAAGCTTCTCCGCCAGCTCATTCACGTCTACATCAAGCGGACCCGCCCGGAAGTGGCCAGGGATGAACTTGCTGCCATGGAGGCGGCGGGAATGGACAAGGTTGTTTTTGCCTGGGCAGGTGGAATCAACAAAGGAGACCCGCATTACTATCGGGTTCAGGGACCTGACTTCCTTCTGGAGTATGCCAACACGCAGAACAATGCGAATCATGTCCACGCCGTCTGGCGCGACTTCGATGGCGACTTCGGGCGTGATGTCTTGAAGGAGCACTACCAGGCTCATCACAAGGCCGAATAAAAAGAGCGATGTCGGAGCGCCTTCGATCAGAAAATGAAGAGGATCTTCTCCGATTGCGGAAGATGCTCGGCAAAGTCGTCGGGGACGACGAGGCCGAGGTGCGTCGTCGCCTCGAGAAAAGTGAACAGGCCCGCATCCTCGACATTGCCTGCGGGGAATGTCGTGAGGCCGAAGTCCTGACCGAATTCGTGGCCGGACTGAAAGGGGCCGGGAAAGGCGACGTGAAGCTCACGGGTATGGATGTTCGCGCCCGCGAGATTGAAGACGCGCAACGGCGTTTCGGCGGAAAACAGGATCTAAAAGCGCAGGCCGGGAAGCAGGACTGCGAATTCCTCACCGGAGACGCCAGCAAACTCGATCAACATCTTGAATTGGGAGAAGACTTCGATCTCGTCTTCATGCGGCACCAGAATTACTGGAACGGCGCGAAGACCTGGGAGCAAATCTACGATCAGGCTCTCAATAAACTGGACCAAGACGGTCGACTCATTATTACTAGTTACTTTGACAAAGAGCACGAACTCGCGCTGGAAGCGATTCAACGTCTTGGGGGCGAATTGATCCGGACAGAATTCAATCCGGAAGCCAGAAAGCTGCCAACCGAAGGGAAATCGGTGGATCGGCATGTCGCTATTTTTAAGCGAAAAAGGTAGGCTGATGGGATGAAGGCCTGTCTTCTCGTCTGTATCGGATTATTTCTCCTCTTTGCTCTCGTTCTCTATCTCAGCCAGGGAAGGCTGATCTACTTCCCGCAGCGGTATTACTCCGGGAAAGAGGAGTTATCCCGCGTCGACAGAGTTTCCTACGAACTGAACGGAAAGAAGCAGTACGCCTATCTTCTGAAGAGGGATTCCGCGGATCCCCCCGATCGTGTCTGGTGGCTGTTCGGCGGAAACGGTTCGGTTGCACTGGGATGGGTCGGGCTGGTCGAAGCGGTTCCCGCCTCGAAAAACCGGGCCTTTGTTCTTTTTGACTACCCGGGATACGGGCTCAACCAGGGACGCCCGAATCCGCATCGCATCTTTGATTCGATCGATCTCGCCGTTCCCGCAGTGGCCGGAAAGCTCGGGTTGTCGCAAGGGGAGCTGGTCTCACGGTCCGCTACTGCCGGGCATTCACTCGGGGCCGCAGTCGCCTTCGATTTTGCGAATCGTTACAAGCTGAATCGGGTTGTCGCGATTTCCCCGTTTACGACGATGAAGGAAATGGCAAAAAGGCAGGTGGGACCGGTTCTGGGGCGTTTCGTGAGTCATCAGTATGACAATGAGAAATCGATGGATGGAATCCTGGCGGAGAATCGGCCCGTCGACGTCACGATCTTTCACGGCGACGAAGACCGCTTGATTCCTGATGAAATGGGCCGCTCGCTCGCCGCCCGTGACGGCAGTGGCGATCAGGTCCAGTACGTCCCGGTTCCCGGGGCGGGCCACAATGATGTGGTCATGCGAATCGCGCCGGAATTGCTGCGGATCATCGCGGAGTGAAGTTTCTCCCCGGTGAAAGGAGGCTCTTCGGAAATTTCTCTATCCCGGGCATTTTTCCAGGCATATGGAATAACTTCCGGGGTAGGGCGCCTGAATTTCCGCTTTCTCCGGATTGCTCCCGCGCGTAACCTTGTCGCGCATCATGACCGAATTGTTGATCATTATCGGAGTCGTCGTTTTCTCCTTTGCCCTTCGCAGTTTTCGAAACCGATGGGTTCGTAAACTCGGGGCACTGGGACTCCTCGCCGCCACCTTTCTCGCCTTTTATCTTCCGACCGGAAGCATTGCCGCCGGAGTGGGTGGACTTATGATCTGGTTTCTTCTTCCCTGGGTCGAGCTTCTGACCCGCATTCGCCAGCTTCGGCTCCCGGTGGACAAGGAGTTGGAACAGCAGACTCCTCCGGGTGCATCCCGATTTCCGGCATTCTCGGAAATGACAGACGAGATCGAGGAAGAGGGCTTCGAATATGTATCCGACTCGGGGTGGGACTGGGACGGGATGAATCAGTTTTACCGGATTTTCTATCATGCGGATCGGCGGGAACAGGCTGCCATTTGCCTGACCGAGCAGGACGGGATTTCCTGGGGCTGCATGACACTGACTTCCCGTCATGAGGATGGGACTACGTTTCGGACGACCAATGTTCCTTTCAGCAGTCCGATGAGGACAGCTCCGGACGTGAAGGTGCAACAGGTTCCGGATGCCGAACTCTTTCCTCAAGTCCTCCGGGCGCATCGTTCCTGGATGGAGAAACTTGGGCTCTCCGCGAATGAGTTCGTCGAGGAAGTGCCCGAGGAACTGCCGAAGTTGCTGGAACGGGAAGCCGGCCGTCAGATCAAACACAATCTCGAGTCGGGCCTGATTCGGCTCGCTGACAAAGCAGGCACGTTTCAATATTCCTGGAGAGGGCTTTTTTATCTCTACTTTCAGCTCGTGAAAGATATGGTGAAAATGTGCTGAGAATCGGTTCCGCACTTTTGAGTTATGTCTTTTTCGTTGAAACGATCAGTGTCGCCCGTGGATCAGGTCGGGGTGGAAGAACGGGCGGCCAAGTTCACCAGCCGGTCGATCAAGAATGAGGCGAAAGCGGTCGGCCTGAAGCTAGCCGTATCGATGATGGATCTGACGACCCTCGAAGGAGCCGATTCGAAAGGCAAGGTGACCCACCTTTGCCGGAAGGCGCGGCAGCCGATGGCATCCCGTTACGATTGCCCGCCCTGCGCCGCGATTTGTGTGTATCCCAATCAAGTGGCTCATGCGGTAAAGGAACTGGAAGGGAGCGGTATTCCCGTCGCATCGGTCGCAACAGGGTTTCCCAGTGGACAATACCCTCTTGAATTGCGACTTGCCGATGTGCGCGCCGCGGTCGATTCGGGAGCGGCTGAGATCGACATGGTGATCAGCCGGGGAACCTTTCTGGAGGGGGATCTGGCCCGGGTCAGTGATGAGATTGCAGCGGTGAAGGAGGCGTGCGGAAAGGCGCATCTCAAGGTGATTTTCGAAACTGGTGAATTGCAGACCTATGACAACGTCCGCCTGGTGAGCCAGCTTGCGATCGAAGCGGGAGCCGATTTCATCAAGACCTCGACGGGGAAAGTTTCTCCTGCAGCGACGCTTCCGGTCACTCTCGTGATGGTCGAAACGGTTCGGGATCACTTCCTTGCGACAGGAGAGAAGATTGGAGTCAAACCGGCCGGGGGAATTCGGACGGCAAAACAGGCTCTGCAATACCTGGTCATGGTGAAAGAGACCGTCGGAGATGACTGGCTCACCCCCGACCTGTTTCGATTCGGGGCGAGTTCGCTGTTGGGAGATGTGGAGCTCCAGCTCGCCAAGCTGGTCGATGGGAACTATCAGAGTGCGGACTATTTTTCTAAAGGATGAGTGATTTGAATTTTGGGAATGCCTTTGAGTATGCGCCGGCTCCGGAGTCGACGCCGGTGAAACTGCGCAGGCAATATGAATTGTTCATCAATGGGAAATTCGTAGCTCCTTCGGGGGGGAAGTATTTTGGCTCGGTAAATCCGGCGACCGGAAAGCGACACGCGCGCATTGCAAAGGCGGAGACGAAAGATGTCGACGCCGCAGTTCGCTCTGCGAGACGAGCCTACGAGAAAGTGTGGGGGCCGATGAGTCCCGCGGAACGTGGTAAGTACCTTTTCCGAATCGCCCGGATCATTCAGGAAAAAGCGAGGGAACTCGCCATTCTCGAGTCCATGGACGGAGGAAAGCCGATCAAGGAAAGCCGGGACGTTGACATTCCTCTCGTGGCCGCTCACTTTTTTTACTACGCCGGATGGGCCGACAAGCTGGAGTATGCCTTCCCCGGCAGAAGTCCTCAGCCAGTGGGCGTGGCAGGCCAGGTGATCCCCTGGAACTTTCCCATTCTCATGGCGGCATGGAAGCTCGCCCCGGCACTTGCGTGCGGAAACACCGTCGTGCTGAAGCCGGCCGAGACGACATCGGTTACGGCGATGCATCTCGCCGAAATCTTTCAGGAAGCCGGCCTTCCGGATGGAGTCGTCAACATCATCACGGGAGCTGGAGACACGGGCGCATACCTGGTTGGCCATGAGGGCATCGACAAAGTGGCCTTCACCGGCTCAACAGGCGTCGGAAAGCAAATCGCCTCGACGGTGGCCGGAACCAGGAAAAAGCTGACACTCGAGTTGGGTGGGAAAGCGGCCAACATCGTATTTGAAGATGCTCCCATCGAGCAGGCGGTCGAGGGAGTGATCAACGGAATCTATTTCAACCAGGGGCATGTCTGTTGCGCAGGAAGTCGACTTCTTCTTCAGGAGTCGATTCACGATGAATTTGTTTCCCGGCTGGAGCGACGGATCGAAACTCTGCGGGTGGGCGATCCGCTCGATAAGAATACAGACGTTGGAGCAATCAACTCACGGGAGCAGTTGAAGCGAATTACCGAACTGATCGGATCCGGCATTGAGGAAGGTGCCCGGTTGCATGAGTCGAGTTGCCCCCTGCCGGAGGACGGCTTCTGGTGTCGCCCCTCCTTTTTCACCGGCGTGAGCGCGAGTCATCGAATTGCCCGGGAGGAAATTTTCGGGCCGGTTTTGAGTGTGCTGACTTTCCGGACGCCCGCCGAGGCGGTGTCCCGTGCGAACGATACCTGCTACGGGCTCAGTGCCGGGATCTGGACGGACAAGGGCAGTAAGATTTTCAAGATCGCTGATCAGCTGAAGGCCGGGGTGATCTGGGCGAATACCTTTAACAAGTTCGATCCGACCAGTCCGTTCGGTGGTTACAAAGAGAGTGGTTTTGGCCGGGAAGGTGGGCTTCAGGGATTGATGCCGTATGTTCGTATCTGATGCAGATCGAGCCGGATGGAAACTCTGTCCGCTTTGCGAAAGGCCGATTCCGCCACATCTGGAAAGTCGGCATCATTTGGTTCCGAAACTGAAGGGCGGAAAGCACGGCCCGATCGCGGTGCTTCATACGATCTGTCACAGCAAGATTCACAGTCTTTTTTCCGAGGCTGAATTGGCGCGAACCTACTCCACCATCGAGGCTCTGCGCGGGCACCGGGAGGTGAAGAAATTTGTGACGTGGGTTAGCAAACGGCCACCGGAATACCGGTCCAAAAACCGCCCTCCCAAAGAGTAGCGAAAGTCGTGAGACTTTCGGGCGGATGACCGGACGTGAGACTCAGATGTTCTCCGGAAACAGCCGGATGTTAGCGACGCTTCTCAGCTTCTCGAGCAATACCTTCACCGTATCCTCCGTTCGCTGATTCTCGAGGTGATCCCGGATTTCCGCTTCGACCTCTTTAAAATCCACGGGGCGCTCTGCCTGTTTTTCCAGCACTTCGACGATATGCCAACCGATGCCGGTTCGGAAGGGTTCACTCAGCGTCTCGGGGTCCATCGCAAAGACCACCTCGGAAAAATCATCGGGAACCCGGTCCCGGGCAAGCCAGTTCAGGTCGCCACCGATCTTTTTCGTTTTCGGATCCTCTGAATAGGTCTTTGCGATTTCTTCGAAGGTACTCTCTTTTTCAACAATCTGGCGATGAAGATCCCGAATCAAGGTTTCGCGGGTTTCATCGTCGGTTTCGACAGTACTGAGGAAAATATGGCGGGCCCGCACTTTTTCCGGCTCCGTGAACCCCTCTCCGGTTTCGCGATTGGCATCAAACCAGGCCCGGACCTCTTCGTCGGTCACATCAATCCCGGGTGCGATTCGCTGCTCCAGCCATTTCTTGTGAGACCAGATGCGTCCCAACTCCTCCCGAAGCCCGGAATCCTCCAGGCGCTGCTCGATGGATCGCTTCGCCATTTCCGTGCCGGATGCGAACTGGGAAATCCATCGTGAAACGAAGGCATCGACTTCCTCTGCGGGCGCCTCATAGCCATCTCCGTCTGCGTGCTGGCGGACGATCGTTTCGTTGATCAAAGATTGTAGAACCGCCCGGCGGATCATTTTCAGATTCGCTTCCGGAATTTCTTCGGGAGCTTTTCCCCGCTGGTAGAGATGGCGAAACACCGCCACTTCAAGCTGCCGGTAGGAAACGGGTTCCTGATTGACGATCGCGACCCATTTGTATTTGGCCGCGTCCTCACGGGCGACATCACTTCGTTTGCTGATCGCCCGCTTGAGAGGGCCGTTGCAGGCTTTTAGATCGACAAACAGATACCCCAAAAACACAAGGTAGAGAACAATGCGCCAGGGAAACTGTTTCATGCCGAAGCGTCTTTACGCAAGGAGAGGGGGAGAGGTCCGCAAACCTAGGTTGGCGTAGATCTCGCGGGTCGCGTGCGACTTGTTCAGGGTGTAGAAATGGATTCCGCTGACCTCTTTTTCGAGAAGATCAGAACACTGTTCGGTCGCATAGTGGATGCCGACTTTTTCGACGGACTCGGCGTCGTCTCCGGCGCGGTTGAGCGCACGGAGGAGCTTGGCCGGAAAGCGGGCCCCGGCAGCGAGGTCGGCCATCCGCTCCATTCCCCGGGTTGAAATTACCGGCATAATTCCGGCAATGATTGGAATGTTGATTCCGGCGAGTTGGCAGCGATCACGGAAGTCGTGGAAATCCTCATTGCCGAAGAACAGCTGCGTGACAATGTAATCAGCCCCTTCGTCAACCTTCGCCTTGAGGTAGTCCATCTCCTTGAGGCGGTTGGGGGTTCCGGGGTGGCCTTCTGGAAAACCGGCTACGCCAATGCCAAATCCGCGGCTGTCAGGATGACCGGAAAAGTTGCGAATGTAGCGAACGAGATCGGCGGCCTGTTGAAAGGCATCATCTGCCTTGTTGTAGTTCGTCAGATCACGGGGAGGATCACCGCCGAGGGCGAGAATATTGCTGACTCCCTCTTCCGCGTAGCGGGTCAGAATCTCCTCAATATCGTGCTCCTGATGACAGACACAGGTGAGATGGGGGATCGGATCAAGGCTGGTTGAGTTCTTCAGGCGAACGACGAGATCGTTGGTCAGTTCGCGGGTAGATCCGCCCGCACCGTAGGTGACGCTGACAAAAGCCGGGTCGTAAGCCTCCAGCTCAGCGATGGTACTGTAAAGCGCTTCCGATGCCGCTTCGCTCTTGGGAGGAAAAAACTCAAACGAAAAAGTCGTCTTCTGTTTTTCGAAAATATCCTGAATGTGCATTTCGTCGCTATTGTTGCACGATTCCGGAACGACGACACCGGCTTTTTCAGTCAAATCGTCTCCCCGTCACTTCCAATCGCCTCGGCCGGGCAGTCCTCCAGAGCGGCGAAACAAATCTCCATTTCCCCGGCTGACTGAGGTTGTCTGCCTACGTAAGAGTGCCCCCCTTCGTCGGATCGGTGAAAGACTTCGGGAATCCGTTCCCGACAGAGATCGCAGTCGATGCACTGAGCGTCGACATAGAAATTTCCGGGTTCGTTCTGTTCAAATCGGTCTTCGATAGCTGCCATAGTGGAGCATGAATACGAAGTTCTGATGCATCTCTTTCAATCGGATGATTCCAGTTCTTCGAGGTGGTGTTGTCTCACAACTCAGCCAAGGCTTTTGGAGGGGGAGGCGCGCGGTCGATAGGTTGCGGGCTCTGACGGATCTTGCGATCGGAATCGATTTTTTTGAAGAGACAATTAAGTGAAACGGAATACCTTTTTTCTATGAAGCGAAGCCTGTTGATTTTCACATGTTCACTGTCTGTTTGTATTCTAACTTCCTGTGGCTCTGGAGACAGATCCGCAACAGCCCCTGAGTCTCCGCAGGAGGAGAAGGCAACAAACGAAGATGAAACTCCCTCCGGCGTCGAAAGCTACGTGGGGTTGTCGCTTGAGGAAGCCCAGATATTAGCAGAAAAAAGAGGGATGAGGCACCGCGTGATTTCGGTTGATGGAGAGCCCCGCCCCGTCACTGCTGACTTTCTCCCCGATCGGGTCAATTTTGAGGTCGAGAAGGGAAAGGTAACGAAAGTGAATCAGGGGTGAATGAATTTCTCCTGAAGGAGTGCGTTATCCCTGCTGAGGCAGTCAAGTGAGTTCAGGCTGCCTGTATTGATCAGACAGACGTGGGTGTCCTACTTCCTCTCCGGCTTCCCGTTCGGCCAGTGAAACTTGTCCAGGGCGATTCCTTCCTCTTCCGTCAAGCGTCCCGGTTCGCGGTTTCCGCTTCCCTTCCGCTTGGTGAGGTTGTCCCCCAACTCCGCACGCGCCGCTTCGACAAATTTCATCATTTCCCCGACCTTCTCCGGCATGGCCGCGGCCATGTCTTTCTTTTCCCCGATGTCCTCTTTGATGTGGTAGAGCTCCAGGCCGCTTTTGAGATTGGTGTATTTCGAAGGGCGTCCCTTGTCGCCACCAGGGCCGTCGCCCAGCGTTCGGTAGGTGTGAGGGAGAACGAGCTTCCAGTCCCCGCGGATGACCGCCTGGAGTTCGTTCTGCTTGTAGTAGACCCAGTAGGAATCGTGAGGATTCGTGGCTCCCTCTTCTCCGGTGAGAATGGGCCAGACATTCCTCCCGTCGATCTTTTTCCCGGGAAGGTCTGCTCCAATCAGGTGAGCCATTGTGGGAAGCAGATCGATATTCATAGCTGGCGTATCGCAAACCGTTCCCGCAGGGATTTTGCCCGGCCAGCGCATCAGGCAGGGCTCGCGAAAGCCTCCCTCCCAGGCCGTGCCTTTCCCTTCGCGAAGCGGTCCTGAGGATCCCGCGTGTGTTCCGTAGGAAAGCCACGGACCGTTGTCGCAGGTGAAAATTACCAGCGTATTTTCATCGAGCCCGTTGGTGGAAATAGCGTTGAGAATTTCCCCGACGGACCAGTCGATTTCGGAGATCACGTCGCCGTAGATTCCGTTTTCGGTCGTTCCGGCAAAGCGATCACTGACATAGAGCGGAACATGCGGCTGGGGATGAGGAACATAGAGAAAGAAGGGGTTTTCCCGGTTCCGGTTGATGAAATCGACCGCTTTCGCCGTGAGCCAGGTTGTCATCATCTTTTGATCGAGCTCGTTCGCAGTGCGAAGTCGGTCATTTCCCTCCATGAGCGGGAGCGGTGGAAAATGCTTCGCGGTCGGATGCTGCGGCCACATGTCGTTGGAATAGGGGATTCCAAAATACTCGTCGAAGCCGTGATTGAGGGGGAGGAATTTCTCGTGATCACCGAGGTGCCATTTCCCAAAAATCGCGGTGGAGTAGCCGTTGCTTTTGAAAAGCTCCGCCATCGTCGTTTCTTCGGGATTGATTCCATGGCGGCTTCCCGGCCCGACGGCGCCATGCATGCCGAGACGATTGGGATAACAGCCGGTCAGAAGCCCGGTGCGGGATGCGGTGCACACCGGCTGTGCGGCATACCATTGGGTAAACATGCGACCTTCGGCCGCCATTCGATCAAGATTCGGCGTTTCGTAGCCCTCCGCTCCGTAAACTCCTACGTCTCCGTAGCCCTGATCATCGGTGAAAATGATGACCACGTTGGGTGGCTTCTCTTCCGCTTGGATAAAAAGTGGGAGGAGAAGAGCAAAGAGCGGAATGGCGAATTTGGTCATAAGAATAGTTGGAATTTCGTTGAGTAGCTTCCTATCATACGGCACCCCGACGGGCTAGAAATCATTCCTCCCTCTTATCCGTATCCCCCTCATGGACATTCGAACAGAAGACTACGAAAAACTCGGCAAATTTTACCTCGGTCGCGAATACGATTTGAAGGAGAAAGAGCTCGAGGACGAGTTGGTGCTCTACGACTCCAAAGACCTCGTTACTCACGGAGTCGTTCTCGGGATGACCGGATCTGGAAAAACCGGTCTTTGTATGGCGCTTCTGGAGGAGGCGGCGATGGACAATATTCCTGCCATCGTGATCGATCCCAAGGGAGACATTGCGAACCTCCTCCTGACCTTCCCTGATTTGGCGCCGGAAGATTTCCGTCCGTGGATCAACGAGGACGATGCCGTGAAAAAGGGGATCACCCCGGATGAGCATGCTGCGAAAACGGCGGCCCTTTGGAAAAATGGACTGGCGAGCTGGGGCGAAGGACCCGAGCGGATTCGCGCATTTCGTGACAAAGTCGACCTCGCGGTTTACACGCCTGGCTCGAACTCCGGCCTTCCCGTCTCGATTTTGAGTTCTCTCGACGTTCCGGAGTTTGAAGTCCTCGATGATGGCGAGGCATTTGCGGAGCGGATCGAATCGACCGTTTCCAGTTTGCTCTCTCTGGTGGGGGTCGAGGCAGATCCGATTCAGGACCCGGAGCACATTCTCCTTTCCAATATCTTCAGCCATTCGTGGCGTGCCGGTCACGGCGTCACCCTCGAGAGTTTGATTCGCCACATCCAGGTTCCTCCTTTCGAGAAAATCGGGGTCATGGATCTCGAGACGGTTTGTCCTGAGAAAGACCGGCGGGAACTCGCCATGAAGATGAACAATCTGCTCGCGTCGCCCGGGTTTGCGACTTGGCTGCAGGGCGAGCCGCTCAATATCAAGCGGATGATGCACACGCCGGAAGGAAAGCCGCGTATTTCGATTTTCTCCATCGCTCACCTCAGTGACTCGGAGCGGATGTTCTTCGTTTCCCTTCTCCTCAATCAGATGCTCGGTTGGATGAGATCGCAGTCTGGAACGACGAGTTTGCGCGCCATGCTCTACATGGATGAGATCTATGGCTACCTCCCCCCGTCGGCGATGCCCCCGTCGAAGAAGCCGATGATGACGATGCTGAAGCAGGCCCGGGCTTTCGGGTTGGGTGTTTTGTTAGCGACGCAGAACCCGGTCGATCTCGATTACAAAGCTCTTTCCAATATCGGAACCTGGTTCCTCGGTCGACTTCAGACTGAGCGGGACAAAGCCCGGGTCCTGGATGGACTCGAAGGAGCCGCCGCAAGCCAGGACGGGGGATTCGACCGCCAATCGATGGAGGAACTTCTCGCCGGTCTAGGCAGTCGTGTATTCCTGATGAACAACGTACATGAGGACGCTCCCATCGTCTTTCATGTTCGCTGGGTCATGAGCTACCTGACCGGGCCTCTCGCGCGGCGTCAGATCAAAAAATTAATGGATCCGAAGCGGGCCGAAATAGAGGCGGCGGAGGCTGCCGCTCCGACGCCGTCGCCGGAAGCACCCAAGCCGGCGCAGGCGCAAAAGCTTCGTCCGAAACTGCCAAGAGGGGCGGAGGACTTCTTTGTCCCGGCAGGCCCTTCCGTGCCGCCCGAGGAGATCAATTACGTCCCCGCGATCATTCGGGTCGGTGAGGTTCGCTACCAGGACAGCAAGAAGGGGATCACCGGAACCGAGTCGGTCGCAATGATCAACAAGATCAATCCGGAAAACGGGGACGTGGAGTGGAACAAGTCTCTCGATCTTCCGAATGGATTGCATGTCAGCCAGCTCGGACAGGAACCGCTCGCGGGTGCAAGCTTTTCCGATCTTCCCCAGGCGATGCTGGATACCAAATTGTGGACGGGCCTGAAAAAGGAACTTGTCGATTTTCTCTACGGGAATCACACCATCACGATTTTCAAAAGCCCACTCACCGGGATGTATTCGAATCTCGGTGAGTCCGAGGGAGGCTTTCGCGCACGTCTTGTTCATGCCGCTCACGAGATCCGGGACGAAAAAGTCGACGAGCTACAGGATGCGTATGCGAAGAAAATCGAGACCATCGAAGATCGAATTGCACGGGCGATGGATGTCGTTGCGGAACAGCAGGCTCAGGCCAGTAATGCCAAGATGGACACGGCGATGCGAATCGGGGGAACGATCCTTAGCGCTGTGTTAGGGCGAAGTGTTGGGCGTCGCAGCAGCAGTGCCATGTCCGGTGCGTCAAAGGCGTGGAAGGAAAGCCGCGACGTCGCAAGAGCCAAGGAGAAGGTCGACGACTACCAGGAGGATCTTGATGATCTCGAGCGTGAGTGCGAGCGGGAAATTGAAGAGCTCAAAGAAGCGATGGATCCGATGGTCGAAAAGCTGGAAACGATCAGTCTCTCCCCGTTGAAGAAAAACTGTTCTGCCAAATCTGTCGGGATTGTCTGGATGCCCTATCGCGTCAATCCGCAGCCCGAACTGGGAGCAGCGTGGTGAGGAAGTTGAGAATAAATGTTTCGGATCGGAGAGGCAACCGAAGCGGTCGATCTGCCTGCCGGTAGGGATTTTCTCATGCAGCAGGGCTAGGCCTACGTCTCGACCCTTTTTGATTGCGGACACATGGACGAACGAACGGAGCAACTTCGCCACCTCGACAAGGCGCACTTCTGGCATCCGTTTACACAGATGCGGGACTGGGGTGCGTCCGACTCCGACCCGTTGATCATTGAGTCCGGCCGGGGGGCGATCCTGACCGACACCGAAGGCAATGAATACTTCGACGGGAACAGCTCGATCTGGACGAATGTCCATGGGCACTGCCATCCGACGATCAATGCAGCCATCCGGAACCAGCTTGAGAAAGTGGCCCACTGCTCCGCACTTGGATTTTCCAATGAACCGGCCATTCTTCTGGCGGAGAAACTATCCGGGTTGTTCCCGGATGACACGCTGGAGCATGTCTTTTTTTCAGATGACGGTTCGACTGCGATCGAGTGTGCGTGCAAAATGGCGGTGCAGTATCGACAGTTGACGGGCGAGGAATCGCGGACCGGATTTGTCGCGTTTGGTGGCGCCTACCATGGCGATACGATGGGGGCTGCCTCCCTCGGAGGGATCGGCGTTTTCACAGATCGATTCGCCTCGAAAGGATACCCCTTACAACGGGTCGAGGATCTCGAGGCTCTGGAAGCCTTGTCGGAAGAGGCCGCTCGGTCCACCAACGTAGTCATTATCGAACCCTTGATCCAGGGTGCGGCGGGGATGCAAACCTGGCCGGAGGGGATGCTCCGGGCGATCCGCGATTGGTGCGATGAGAACGGGGCTTTCCTGATTCTGGACGAAGTTATGACTGGTTTTGGCCGGACCGGTAAGATGTTCGCCTGTGAACACGAGGGGGTGATTCCCGACTTTCTCTGTCTGGCCAAAGGCCTCACGGGTGGGTATCTGCCTCTTGCTGCCACCCTGACAACACGGCAGGTCTTTGACGCATTTCTCGGGAAATACGATGAACTGAAGGCCTTCTTTTACGGCCACAGCTACTGTGCCAATCCACTCGGCTGCGCCGCCGCGTTGGGGAGTTTGCAGGTCTTCGAGGAGGAGAGTGTTCTGGATTCGATTCAGCCCCGGATCAGATATTTCCGGGAAGCTCTGAATGCGGTGGTGGAAAGTTCGCCCCACTTTGGGAGAGTTCGCCAGGTCGGGCTCGCTGCAGGGATTGATCTGATCGACGCTGCCACGGGCGGGGAACTTGACTGGCGGAAGGAAACCGGAGCACGTGTTTGCCGGGAAGCCAGGAAGCATGGGCTCTTGACCCGTCCCGTCAGGGACACGCTGACTTTGATGCCACCCCTCTGCTCGACCGAAGACCAGATCGGTGGTGCTGTTTCTGGTCTGAAACAGGCCGCGGAAGACTTGTTGGGGTAGCAGAAGAACACAAACCCGGGGCTCATTGAACCCCGGGTCGGATTTCTGATCCTGTCAGGATCGAAAATTTGGTAAGCTGCTGCGAAGCACTAGTCACAACCACAACCGCCACTGCTACAGCAGCCGCTGTCCTGAAGGTCTTCTGGCTCGGGAATGCGACCCAGCTCAAGCGCTTTGCCAACTTGCTTGGAGACTTGCTGAACGATTCCGTTGAGTGTGCTCTCTGCCTCCATGAATCCGGCGGTGATCGGGTTTTCCTTGAGCTTTACGAGGCTCGCCTCATAGCTCTCGATATCTTCCGGGGTGATCGTGCCGGCATGCTGCTTTTGATGCAGTTCCTCGCCGAGAGAGGCAAAGGAGCGGTACTCTTTCTGAGCCTCTTCGTCGGCAAAGAAAGTTTCGATTTTAGAGACATTCTCGGTGTAGTCACCTGATTTGAGAATCAGAGAGCAAAGTTCGCGAGTTTTATCGAGCACAGCCGAATTGAGGGAGAGAGTTTCCATAATGAGTAACAGATACGGCAGGTTTTGAGGCGGGACAAGGGGAAAGGGCCCACTTGTTTGGGGGAAGAGAGACCTTAGACCCTCCCAAGCCTGATCCCGTGCTGGGGGGGCTTTTGCAAAACGGTCGCCGGGAGCTCGGGCAGATTGGCGAGAGGGCTTCTTCGATCGCGGCGTTTCAACTCTTCGGAAGCCGCTCGCTTGAGTTCCTGCCAGCGGTCATTTTCAAGGTCAGGAGCGTGATGGATATGGCGGAGCAGGCTGAGCCATTCGACAAAGGCCCTCTCCACATCGCCCGGGCCGAATTCGAGATGAGAACTGAATGCCATGAGCTTGTGGAGACCTCCCTCCAGCATGAGAGCGATCACTTCCGCAGCTCCTTCTCCATAGTGGACGGGCAGGCCGAGCCTCAGGTATCCCTCGTGGTCGACCGGACCATGAGCCTGCCGGCAGGCGGCAGCTAGTCGTTCACTTCCGATCGAGTCCATGATGGTAGCGGCCTGGGGAACGGAGTCGAGTTCGAATCGATGACCGGCCCGCAGATTGGCGAGATGAAGAACCATATCTTCAACGGGGTAATGGGGATCCTCCAGGGCAGCGGCGATGGCGAGGCCTTCTCCTCCCTGGAACAGGGAAAATAGGACTCCCCGTGCGGTCGGCTTTCCTTCATCGTTGATCAATCGAAGCGAACGCCAGGCGTGAGCGGCGGTGCCGACGGCAGCTTCCCGAATTTCTCCCGACTCCTCATCGATGTAGTGAGTCTTGGAATCAATCTCCACTGTTCGAGTTTCCGGATCATGGATGGCCCGGCCCAGGGAGTCGAGGTAGGTCTCGATGGATACACCGCGAAAGTGACCCGTCAGGTAGAGGTTTTTTCCGCGCTGGACGACGGCCTCAAATGCAGCCGGCGCGATTTCCTTTTCGAAGAATTCGGGAAGCAAAGCTGCGACTTCGTCTTGAGAGAACCGGTCCTGCTTTCCGGCCTCGACCAGTTTGCCGGCCAGTTTAGTGAGGGAGAACTGTCCGTCCTCCCGTTCGGTTGCGACCGCAATTTCGAGCCCGTAGCTTTTCGGGCTGCCGCTTCCTTTTTCATCGATTCGGCACAGTCGTGCCCGGTCGGGAAGCAGGGACGCAATGAGCTTGCTGTTGCCCTCGGCGCTGCGGTTTTGCCCCCGATAGAAACTCAATGTCTCGCCGAGTGCTGTTGTCGCTTCACGCCCGGAACGAACTGTTTCCCAATCACCTTTGGAATTCCGGATCTCTTTTCTCGTCGGTTTCAGCCCGAAGAGTGGGCCCTCTTTCGAGAGGGTTTCCGCGGGGGGCGGTGTGAGAAGCTCGGATCGGAAACCGAGCGGAATTTTCTGTTCGGAAAAAAGCCGGTCCCTCAAATCCCGGGCGGCAAGGAAAGGAGAGTCCCCCAATTCGCCGGCAAGGTGCATTCGGCGAATCAGGGTCGGCCAGTCCAGCTCATTTTGGCGCCTCAGTTCAAGAGGGTGCGCATCCATCAGGCGCGGACTTTTATCTCCGGTGATGACATATCCCAGCTTGTCGAGGCCCCGTCTTCCGGCTCTTCCAAACATTTGCAAAAGTTCGTCGGGAGAGACATTCCGCTGGAAGGGGCCGTCCTGGTACGACGTCTCGGATACAAAAACCGACCGGACCGAAAAATTGATTCCGGCAGCGAGGCCCATCGTTGCAACGATGACCCGGAGTTGTCCTGCCTTGGCGAGGGGCTCAATGATGGCGGCCCGCTCTGCAAATCCTAGTCCGCTGTGATGATAGGCCACCCTCTTTGTAACTAATCGACTGAGATCTTTGGAGCATGCCTGCTCCAGGCTCTTGTCGCCAAACCGGATGGGGTCGTCGTCGGGAAGCACTTCGGCAATCTTCGAGGCAATCTTTTCTGCCGCTTTTCGATGGGGAGCAAATATGAGCAGGGGGCCGTAGTGCGAAAGAAGGGTGCTCAGAGCAAGCCGTTGCCAAAAGTTCCGCACTTTTCGCGGTGCGAGCCGGGGGAGCGCATCCAGCGGAATTTCTTCGAGTGGAACCGGTCGCTCTTTTGTTTCCACGATGCGGTTGGGTCGCCCGAGCCGGGTCATCCACTCGGCAACCCGTTTCGGATTGGCAACACTTCCGCTCAGAAAGAGGAGTCTGGTATGCGGTGGTGCCAGGGCAACGGCGAGTTCGTAGTGTAGCCCCCGACGCCGATCTCCGATCATCTGGTATTCATCGATCACGAGAAGGGCGGGGCCGTTTCCGGAAAGAAAGCGCTCCCGCTGCGTTTCGAGAGTCGCGACAAGGACGGGGGCATCGAGGTCCTCGGCGAGGTCGCCCGTTGCAATCCCGACGTGCCACCCTTCACGCTTCCATTCCCGCCACTTGTCATTGGCGAGCGCCCGCGTCGGTACGGTGTAGACGGCCTGCTTCCCCGGACCGATCAGTTTCGCCTCCTTGACGAGAGATTCAAAAATCAGCGTTTTTCCGGCCCCCGTCGGAGCGGCGACAATTACGTCCTCCCCGTCCCGTAGAGCACGGATTGCTTCCTGCTGCCAGAGGTCGGGGACCAGCAGTTGTACGGAGAGTCCTTCAAACGCTTCTTCGAGTCCGCCATGCATGACGGGAGATTACGAGTCGGATGGAACCTCTTCCTGTTTTTTCTTTGTTAGAAAGCAAAAACAGGCTAATTCGGCTGCGTGGTCGGAACGGGAACCGTTTTCTCGCGAGGCTGGGGCTTTGCCTCGGAAATGTTGACAGGCTTTCCCGTCTCGGAAATCGCAATGAGATCCTGCACGATTCGAATCGTCTCCCGCTCGTAAGGGTCGAGCCTGTGAGGATACTCCAGCGCTTTGATATCGGGATCCTCTTCCTTTTCCTTTTTGCCGCGTGTCATTCCGCTGAGGTCTTCCACGGAGAGTTCATCGGCGAGGGTAAGCCCTTCCTCCAGAACGTTGTCCTGTGTCAGCTTGTAAATCGTGAAGAGATCCTTTTCCTGTTCGCGAAGCCGTGCAAAGCGCTCAATCCGCTCCGCCTTGCGGGCCTCTCGCGCTGCTTCGTTATCTTTGGATTCCTGGCGCCGCTGCTCCAGGTTGAGGGAGATCTTGTTCTCCTTGATCCGCTTTTGCTCTTTTGCGATGCTTTCGAGAATGTAGTCGAACCCCGGCATCGATGCGATGCGGGCTTCGGAGGCCTGGCGAAGTTGTTCGTAGGGCAGCGGGTCATTAAAGAAGGGGCGGTATTTGCTCGGCGGGATAGGATCCACCTCAAGAGCATTGGGCAGGGAAGCCTCTCCGATTTCGGCAATGTCGAGGATGGAAGGAAGGCGAACGTCGGAAACGACGCCGTCCCGCTGAGTCGAAAACCCGTTGATCCGGTAGAAGGTCTGAATGGTCAGTTTCAGGGCACCCTGCTGATTGACCTGACGATTGAGAAGCAAATTGAGCCGATCGGTCAGTACCGGCCGAAGTTGTTGCACGGTTCCTTTTCCGAAAGTCGTTTGGTCTCCAACAATCACGGCCCGACCGTAGTCTTGGAGGGCTGCGGCAAAAATTTCGGAAGCAGAGGCACTCGCTTTATTAATGAGAACGGCCATCGGACCGCTGTAAACGGCTTCGCTGTTGCGGGAAGACTTCTGGTCACGCTGACCGCGCCAGTCAACAGACTGAACGACAGGTCCTTTCCGAATGAAGAGGCCCGTCATGTTGATCGCTTCTTCCAGTGATCCGCCGCCGTTGTCCTGGAGATCAACGACGAGGCCGTCGATGCCTTCAATGGCGAGCCGGACAAGGAGACGCCTCACGTCTGCCGTCGTGCTCGTGTTTCCGCCGTCCATATCGGCGTAGAACGACGGAAGAGTGATCCACCCGATCTTTTGCTCTTTTCCGTTTGGATCCTTCGTGATGATCAAATCAGCGGTCGCGAGGGCGTCTTTCAAATCAACTTTGTCGCGGGTAATGTTGACTAGCTTGATCTTGGTCGATTCCCCTTGAGGAATCACCTTCAGGCGGACGACACTTCCGATTTCGCCACGGATTTGATCGACAATGTCGGATAGTTTCATTTCCACGACATCAACAAATTCTCCATCTTCGCCCTGACTGACGCCAATAACGCGGTCCTTCACTTCAAGGTCTCCCCCCTTGAACGCGGGGCCGCCCACAACAAGGCCTTCAATGGTCGCGCCGCCCTGATCTTCGTCTTTTTGGAGCATGGCGCCGATACCGGTGAGCGACTTGTTCATTCCGATCCGGAAATTATCGTATTGCTGCTGAGAGAAATATTCGGAGTGCGGATCGTAAGCACGTGCTATAGACTTGATGAAAAGTGTCGCGACATCCTCGACATTGTTCTCATTTACCCGCTTGAGAATTCGCTCGTAGCGGTCGGAAACCTTCTCATAAATGGACTTCTTCGACTCCTCGGTGTCCTCTTTTTTCTTGGGGGGAAGGCCTTCCGTTTCGCGTTTCGCGGCCTCTTCCGCCTCTTCTTCGGCGAGCGCATCTGCGATCAGCTTTTCGCGAATCAAATCGCCTTCGATGAGATTACGCCAAAGTTGATCGTGAGCTTCACCGGCAGGAACCCAATCGGAATCTTTTCGCGAAATCTCCACAGTACGGCCGGAGTCGTAGGTGAACGTTCCGGGTTTGGCGAGTTCCGTCACCATATTGACCCGGCTGCGAATGCGCTCCTGGTAGACCGCGTAGATCTCGTAAGCCGCAGGAATCGCCTCTTTGCCCACATTGTCGTCGATGAATACCTCAAACTTTTTCCGGAATCCATCGACATCCTCTTTCGTGAAATAAATGCGGCTGAAATCGAGCATCTCAAGGTAGGTGTTGAGAACCCGCTTCGACATTTTGTCGTTGAACGGCTCTTTCAGGAAATGCTCGTCTTCGAGCATGGTTGCGACGCGGAGAGCAAGGTCGCCGTGTTGAGTTTCAGCCTGGAGAGAAGGAGAGAAAAAAGCGGCGGCAATCGCAAGTAGAGTGGCGAATCTTGCCGGCGTGGACAGGTGGAAATGGAACATATAAGGAAGTGTCTGAGATAAGAGTGTCCGTGTTATCGACATGGTTGCCGACAGAGCGAGAAAACTTACACTGGAATCGCTGCAGGAAAAAGCTTTTTGTCGGACGCACATGAGCGTGCATCCACGGCAGGAAAGCAGGGGAGGGGACCCTCCTCAGAAGCGTAAGAAACGGAAGTGTCACCCCGTCTCAGGACGGGGATAATAACTTCGCGGAGAGCAGGACTGGACTCAGTTCTTCTTCCGCAGTCCGGCCCGACGGGCCTTCTTCGCCATGTCGAGCGCTTTGTCGTTTCCGTATCGACTGATCGAAAATTTTGCAGTTTTTCGCTTTCCGCCTCCATCAACCCAGGCTGCCTGCCAGTACTGGTAGGTCTTTCCTTTTGGGGAGTTCGAAACTACATGAGTCACTCCGGTGACTCCGGACTGCTTGATGCGACGCTTTTTCTTCGCAGCCGCCTCCTGCTTGTATTTCGGCATTTTGGAGAGCAACTTATCGCGATGCTCTTTCGCCGCCTTGAGAGCCTTGGATTTCCCGCCGGACGCTTTGTCAGGAAAGTACTTTTGGTGCCCTTTTCCTTTATGAGTAATACGGACGTAGTAGCCGTGATTTTTCTTTTCGGGCTGATCAATTCGAGTAATGCCGTAATTCGGCCGAGCGGTTGCCATACGTGAGCTGGGGTAAAACTAAAAACAAGCGGTAAGACTGACCTACCTGATTACCTTTTTTTCAAAAATGCGACAAGGCAAAATGGGCGAAGTACGACAATTTTTTCGGGGATACTCTTTGAAGTTGCTGAATTAGACAAATGATTCGTAAAATCAGACAAATTTTGCCTCTAATCGATCGAAAGCTGGCGAATCGCCTCGAAGGCAACAATGCCGACTGAGGTGGCCAAATTCAGGCTCCTTCCCCGCCTTTGTGGGATTGTCAGGGATTTTCCAGGATTTGAATTGAGAATGGATTCGGGAAGACCCCGGGTTTCGGGCCCGAAGACAAGATAGTCGTTTTCGGAGAACGAAGCACTCCAGTAGGGACGATCGGTTTTGGTCGTCAAAAAGTAGGTCTTCGTCGTCCGGGGTGCTTCGGCCAGACAATCCTCCAGGGAGTCCCAGACGATGGGGGCAAGTTCTTCCCAGTAATCGAGTCCCGCACGACGGAGTGAGCGATCATCGATCGAAAAGCCGAGGGGAGCGATGAGATGCAGCCGCAGATCGGCGGCGTGGCACAATCGTCCGATATTTCCCGTATTCGGGGGAATCTCCGGATGGTAAAGAACCACGTTCAGCATGGAACGCAGCTTTTTCGTGGGAGCGTCTCCGGAACGATCCGAAAAAAATGCGCCCTACGCCCCGACTGGATCCACGTTAACGCGGCGTCCATTGCGGTCAAAACGAACGTTACCCTCGACGAGAGAGTAGATCGTGTAGTCGTGGCCGAGACCGACATTCTTCCCGGGGTGCCACTTTGTGCCGCACTGGCGAAGAATAATATTTCCGGGGATGACCTTCTCACCACCAAATTTTTTCACGCCGCGACGTTTGCTGTTGCTGTCGCGTCCGTTTTTGACACTTCCCTGTCCTTTTTTATGAGCCATGACTGATGGGGGGGTAGAAAATGAAGAGTTCCGGGAAACTACACGGAGACGATTTCGAGGCGGGTCAAGTGACGGCGATGTCCCTTGGTTTTGTGATGACCTTTTCGACGCTTGAACTTGAAAGCGATCACTTTCTTAGCGCGGTATTGATCCACCACTTTAGCGGTGACAGAAGCCCCATCGATGAAAGGAGCACCAACCGAAAGCCCGTCTCCCTCCCCTGATGCGAGGACTTCGTCAAAGGTCACAGTGTCGCCAATTTCGCCGTCGATTTTCTCAACGTCGATTTTGTCGCCTGCTTCTACGCGGTATTGTTTACCGCCGGTTTTGAAAATTGCGTATGCCATCGTTCACTGCCTTGTTGGAGGGCGGGGAACTTTCCATCGCTACCATGGAACGGCAAGCTGTTTTTTTAAAATCAATTCCGGCTCCGATTCAGGGATCACCGTTCCTCCAGATCGACGTTTCTCAGGGAGAGGAAGCCGTTGCTGTCAATTTCAGCCTCTCCCGGTCCCGCGACCCATTCCTTCGCACTTTCGGGACCTCTCGCAGGATCGCCCACGGGATCGAATCTCAGAAAGATCTGACCATCAACGAGCTTTGCCGCAATTCCGGGAAGAAGACGGCCGACTGATTTCGGGTGTCGGCCCTGTTGAGGGGCGTGGCGAGAAGATTCCCCCATCGCAGGGTCGGTTCGGCTCATCGAAACAACACGCCCATCAAAGTCCCAGGCCCGGGCGAGGGAGAGCTGGATTGTTTCCTCCCAGTCCTCAAGATTCCATTGATTGGCTCGCCCGAACAGGATGCCGTATTGCAGCGAGCTGATGCTGAGTGGTTGATCAATGCTCGCGAAAAAATCGGCGGTTCCGGCAACGATCGTGACGCCTTGATCGAGGATCGCCCTTTCAAGCGAGTCGAAGTCCTGCTGAAGCGAGTAGGACCGGGAGACGACCTTCCCCCTTGCCAGTGCCGGGGACCAGCAACCGAGGGTAAGACCGCCGGGAGTCGCGAGTGATTGCTCGGAGAAAAGGGACTCGTCTTTTTGCACAAAATGGGCAGCAGTGACCTGGAGTGCATTACGGTGCAACTCGTTTGCTTTCAAAAGAACGGGGTCATCCCCGGGACGACGGACGAGGCCGACGGCTTCCCGCGTTTTTTCTCTCTGGTTCAGATCGAGGCGCCAGCAGGTCAGCCAGGCAGGCTCGAAAAACGCACGGAGGCGTTCCATCAACATGACTCCCGATCCTGAACCGGTCATGACCGACTTCATGTCGATAAAAATGCCATCATCTCCCTGCCAGAAATCGATGAGATGAGACATGAACGCCCGGGACGTAATGACGGTCCGGATTCCGAGGGGCGCGATCGCTTTCGCGACAGCTTCGGTTTCCCGTTGATCAATCGTGAAAGGGAGATTCACGGGCGTCTTCCCAGCCAGCACGAGGCCGTAGTTGATCACCACGGTCATCGGTCCCGGTGGCAGGAGAATGCCGACGCGGTCGCCTTCTTCCGGCGGTTGATTCATCCATCGGCGCGCCATCGCGGTCGCAAGCCCCAGGGTGTATCCACGCGACCAGGTGCGGGGACCGTTCTTTCCGTATTCGATCAGAAACGGCTGTTTCCGTCGCCTTTTCAGACCTTTGACGAGTGCCTTTTCGAGGGGCTGATCCAGCTCCCTGCGCCCCGAAAAAGCTTCGATCGACGCTTCCCAGACCGCGAGTCGGACCGCTTCCACATTCGCCTCTTCCGCCGGAATCGGCCGACCAAAGGACACCTGCAGGGGGCAGGTCCAGCTGGCCGGCCTCTTTCTAAAGTAGGAGCCCCGTTCAAAGGAAAAAATCGAATTCCAGAGTCCGTCCATGTAGACCGGCACGACGGGGCACTTGGCTTTTCTGGCGATCAACTCAAAGCCTTTCTTGAATTCCCCCATGACACCGAGCCGGGTCAGTCCTCCTTCAGGAAACAGGCAGACGACATCCCCTTCGTTCAAAGCTGCGACGGTTCTTGTGATCGCCTCTTTGGCATGTTGAGGGCGAATCGGAATCGCTCCGAACAGATTCAGAAACCAGCTGATCGCACCCACTTTAGTGTAGTGTTCCAGCACCACGAACCGGACCGGGCGGGGAGAGCACAGATACATGATGAACGAATCTATGTAGCTGACGTGGTTGCTGAGCATGAGAACGCCGCCCTCGCGCGGAACGAAGCCCACTCCGGATCTCCGGACACGGTAAATCAGCCAGACGATGGGCAACATCGTTATCCGGAAGAATAACTGAGCGAGAAACTTCATTCAGCAGAGGAAAAGGAAGGATGATCTTCCGCTTTCACAAGCCGGGGTAGGAGAAAGGCTGCAATGACGAGAAGAGGGGTGAAACAGAGCACTTGTTGCGAAGCGGTCAATCCTGCCATTTTCAAGAGAAATCCGATTCCGATGGCAACGATTCCTGAAAAGGAGGTCATCAAATTGAGTGCCGAAATCACCCGGGCGCGATGGGCTTCCTCGGCAATGTCCTGAAGCCAGGCATTCAGGGGCACGACATAAAAGCCGCTCGCAAATCCGATGAACCCGAGGCTCAGGTTCCACCAGAGGGACGCGGTTTCAAACAGGCCGACGCCGAGGAGTCCGATCGACATGGCAACTCCCCCCATAGGCGCGAGGGCAAGCCGGATCCGGTTCCGGGAGAGCATCGAAACGAGCGAGCTACCGATCATGAGTCCCCCACCGACCCAGAACAGCATCGTGGCTGTGGCGGTCATGCGACCGGCCCGGCTCGCGTCGGGGAAGATCTCTTTGGCAAATTGCACAAAGTTCAGACCCAGGAAGTTGGCGATGAGCCAATAGCCGGTGATCAGCAGCGCCGTATTTCTGAGCGCCTTGTGACTGAAGAGATAACGAAGATGTTTAAAATGACGAATCCAGATGCCGCGGGAAAAGGTTTCCTGAGGATGATGCGGGGTTTTCACGATGATCTTTCCGATTGCCAGCGCAACAATACAGGCGACTCCGGCACCGACGACAGGAAGGAGCGCCGCTTTCCATCCGTTTTCGGGGCTCTCTCCGTTGAGGGTGTTGTACTTCTCGAGGAGATGATCAAACCACTGTCCCGCCAGCCACATACCACCGAGAATTCCGACCATCGTAAGCATGGACATGAGACCGTTGGCGAAGCCGAGTTTCTTTGAGCCAACGATCTCCTTGAGGATCCCCTGCTTGGCGGGGGAAAAGAGAGTCGATTGCACGGCGAGAAGAAAGTAGCCAAAGACTGCAACCTCGACCGAGCGAACCACGATGGCGGCTCCGATCAGAATAAAGAGCATCAGTTGCAGGAGAAGGCAGAACCAGATCACATCCTTTTTCGAAAACCGGTCCGAGACGAATCCGGCGACGGGAGCGAGAAGAATAAAAGGAAGCGGAATGAGCGCAGCGAGAATGAACTCGATATTCTCGCCGATGGGCGAACCGGCCGCGACCGACATGGCGAGGCCCATGAGGACGAACTTCACAAAATTGTCGTTGAACGCATTTTGCGCCTGTACGACCAGAACAGCGGCGAGTGAAATCCAGGATCGTCGGGAGACAGGGGGGCTCGAATCAGTTTCGGACATGGGTTCTTTGTAAACGAAACCAAAGGGGAGAGCGAACGGATTGTGAGGTGATTAGGGACTTTTCACTTCATACAATCCAAGGGCCTGCAACGCAGAGGCGAACCGGCCGCTCCACTTGCCTGCATAGGGGCGTTGCGGAGTCATCGTGCGCCATCCATGTTTCAATCCTTCCGAAGCTAGACGGTTACCCGGATGAATCATGACGCCGTTTTCGGCGATCGAGAGCAGGGGGGTGTCGGCGGAACTGTCCGAATACGCCCAGGAGTCGCCCAGCAGAACCGAGTCTTCCGGAATCAGTCCGCGCTCTATCATGGCCGTGATTTTTTCGCCGTGCTTGTTGTTCGGCCCGTCGATTCGCGGAAGCCAGGGCATCGTGTCCTCAACTTTCATGTCTGTGCCGATGAAATGATCGAAGCCGAGCTTTTCGGAAATTCCTTTCAAATAGAATTCGGGACTCGCGCTGTTGAGAATGAGAAGGCGCCCCTCCTTGCGATTTCGTTCCAATTCCGCAACGACCGCCGGATAGAGGGCATTCGGGAAATCCGTTTCCAGAAATTCGCGAACGTGTCGGTCCAGTGTCTCCCGTTTCATCCCCCAGAGGTAGCTCGCGAAAACCCGCTTCATGGACCTCAGATTGAGAAGGCGAAGAGCCGCGAGAGGGAGGCAGGGCAAAAACCAAAGCATGTAGACGCGGCGCCAGCCTTCTCGGCGCAATACGAAATTACAGAACAAAGCCTGCGTATCGAAGGGGAGGAGAGTGTGGTCGAGATCGAACAGAGCGTAGCCGCGTGCCATACGGTTCCATGTTACCCTGTTACGGCAAAGTCGACAACCAACGGAAATTATAGTTACGGAATATCCGTTGCAGACTGTGCCATTGCTGGCACTATTCCTCCGATTCTTCTATGAAAGCCTACGAAATCTTCCAGGGAATGAGCCCCGAAACGGCGGCCTCCGTCTTTCAGTATCTTCGCGACGAACAACGCGAAGTCTACACGGCAAGCCTTTCCACTCTCGCGGGAAACCGCAAATTGCGTCCCGTGTTTGTGCAGCGCAAGCCTGCTGCCGATCAGATTGCCTGGCTTTCTAAGAACATCAGCCTCCGCGGATCGGATGAGATTGCAGAGCACGTCGTTCAGCTATGGCTCATGAAAGCGCATCAGGAACTTCTCGTTCAGTTTCTCGACGGAGTTGGAATCGAGCACGATGGCGAAGGGGCCGCCGAAGACCTTCCCGAAGAACTTGATGCGAAAAAGCTGAAGTCCACCGTGACGAAGCTTCTCAAGGATCACGATCCGGAAGTGGTTCGTGTTTATCTTCATGTCTTTCAACTCCAGCGTCCGGAAGGATGGGCCGCTCTCAACGAACTCGTAGCCGAAACCCCGGAATTACAATTTGGTTCGGAGGAAGCTCCTGCCAAAGAGGAGCCAGTGAAAGAAGAGCCCGTCAAAGAGGAGCCTGCCGCTGAAGCGGAGGAGCCAGTCGAGGAAGCGGAGGCTGAGGAGCCCGCCGAGGACGTTCCCGCGGAAGAGAAGTGATTCAACCCTGTTAGGCCCGCCTGTGGGTTGGTTGAAAAGCTCCCGCAAAGGCGCGGTGGCGCAAAGGCTTAGTGCGGTTTGGATGAGCCAGGTTTGTGGTTCATGCTCTTGCTTCTCCGAATCACGGTCCCGGAAAAACTCTTTGCGCCTTTGCACCTCTGCGTGAGACTAAGAAGATGAAAAGTGCCTACGAACTTGCCATGGAGCGTCTCGCCGATTCCGAGCCGCAAGCCAAACTGTCAGACGAGCAGAAAGCGGAGCTCGGAGCTGTCGACGACAAGTACAAAGCGAAGATCGCTGAGCGGGAAGTCTTTCTCAATGACCTGCTTGCCAAAGCACAGGCGGAAGGCAACTACACGGAAATGGCTGAGCTGGAAACTCAGAAGGTCCGGGAGATCGCTGCGATCAAAGAAGAGTGTGAAGCGGCGAAAGAGAAGGTTCGGGACAGCCAGGGCGCGGAGAGCTGAGGAAGCCGGGAAGGAAAGAACTCCCCGAAGGCCCTTCTTCTTTTCTCTATCGTGTTCTTCCCGCGGGGAAAAAGATCAGAACTCTTTCTTCAGCGATTCGATCTCTTTCTTGATCAATCCGCCAACGCGGTGCTTGGCGAGGTAGACTTGAGATTGGCTTACGCCGAGTTCTTTTTTCACCTGAGCGACATCCCATTCCTTGATCACATAGGCGTGGAAAATCTGGAACTGCTTGGGTGAGACGAGTTTCTTGACCCGTCCGATCGCGACTTCGGAGAGGTTGTACATCCACTCATTCTCCCACATCCGCTCGAGGACTTCCTCGCCGTCCTCTCCCACCATCCGTTCGATCGTTGCCGTGTTGCGTTCGTCGCCGTCTCTGCCGGGAGTCCCCCCGGCCTGATTCATCGCGGCGGGGTTCCGCTGTTTTTTCCGAAACTGATCGGCGATCCGCCAGCGGGTGATGTTCATTAACCAGGTTTTGAAGGAACCTTTGTCGGGATCGTATTTCTGTCCCTTTTTCCACTGCTTCGCGACCGAGAGAACTGTTTCCTGGACTACATCGAATGCCTCGTCCTGCCCCAGTCCGGATTTCAAAGAGACGCTGTAAATGAGACGCCAGTAGGTCTGATAAAAATCGTCCCAGGTGCGCTGGTCCTCCCAATCGGAAAGGCGCTCAATCAAACTCATTCGCGTCTTCGCGAACTGTTCTTTGAGGTCGGACTTCTTTTCCTTCGGGTTCATGGATTTCTCAAGTGTAACGGTCATGGTCTGGGTGGGTCGATGCTTTTCGCTTTGCCATTCTACGAGGCCCTCCTAGATTTCTTTCATGATTCGAATCGGAATTATTGGTTGTGGTCGAATTCTCGCCGCCCACCTCGAAGGATACAAGATTCTGCGCGAGGCCGGCGTCGACAATTTTGAGATCACCGCACTGTGTTCGAGAAAGTCGGAAGATGCCCAAAGCTATCTAAAACGGGGCGAAGGGCCGCCGCAGCGAAAACCGGTTTCGGATATTCCGGGCGATCCTCTCGCGGTGGGAGATCAATATCTCTCCGATTTTCAACCGGATACCGCGGTCGAAGTTTTTTCTGATTATCGGGATTTACTTGCCTCGGGCCGCGTCGATGCGATCAACGATTTCACGATTCACAGCCTTCATCATCAAATCGCGGAGCTTGCTTTTGATGCCGGGAAACATGTTCTCTCCCAGAAGCCACTGGCCGTGACGATGGCCGGAGCGAGGCAGATGTGCGAGCAGGCGGAGGCTGTCGGGGTCACGTTTGGCGTCTTCGAAAATCTCCGCTTCGACGAAGGCGTGCGTCATCAGCACTGGGCCTTTTCGGAAGATGGCCCGGCCGGAAGATTGCAGATGGCCGTGATGGGAAACATCGGAACCTGGTGGGCGCCGGATCTCATTGTTGCCGAAACTCCCTGGCGTCATGACCTCATCCAGGGCGGGGGCATGGCGCTCGATCTCGGGCCGCACTTTTTTGATATGATCCGTTACATCGGAGGAAGCGAAGTGGCCTCCGTCACCGCGCAAACCCAGGTCGTTGAACCAACCCGCTATCTCTTGCGGAACGGGGAGCGGGTCGATCCTGTTTCCTGTGATGCGGACGATACTTTCTACGCGCACTTTACCCTCGAATCCGGAGCCGCCGGGACCATGTTCGGAAGCTGGGGCGGGCACGGAACGAACACGGTTGTGGGAGAGGGACCGGTTTTCTACGGAACCAATGGGCGGGTCACCGGGGACAAAATCCAGCTCGATGGCGAAGAGGAGCAGTCGCTCGCATCTCTGTATGAGGCGCAGGCCCCGGTAGAGATGAAGGAACAACATTTTCCGCTCGGTCTGACGAATGACTTCGCCCTTTCCCAGCTCGACTGGATCCGGGCGATTGAAAACGGGGTTCAGCCGGAGTGCTCCGGTGCCGAGGGATTGCAGGATTTGGCCTGCGCCTATGCCGTGGTTGAGTCGGACAGGGCAGGGAGAAAAGTCAGCGTGGAAGAAGTCGCGAATGGCGAGTTACGGGAGTACCAGGAAGTGATCGACGCGAAGATCGGGCTCGGATAGGAAAACTCATTTTCGTTTTCCTACTCCTTTTCCACTGTGCTGAAAAAGAAAAGGAGTAGGATAAGGAAAAAGGCCTCTCTTATGCACAAAATCGCAACCCTCGGACTCCATCACGACCACGTCTGGAGTAATCTCGAAGAACTTCAGGCGACCGGCCGCGCCGAACTCGTCGCCGCAGCGGATGCCGACGGCGAATTGCTGGAGCAATACCGCAGCAAATTTCCCGGAACGACCTATGGATCTTACGAAGAACTCCTGAATTCGGAAGAACTCGATGCGGTCTACATTTTCGCCAGCAACAAACTCAGCGAAGATCTCACGGTGATGGCCTGCGAACGGGGGCTCCACTGCCTCGTGGAAAAACCGATGGCAGCGACGCTGACAGGAGCTGATCGCATGCTCGCGGCGGCGGAGGCAAACAAGCTCCGCCTCATGATCAACTGGCCCTTCGCCTGGTGGCCTCGTCTTCGACACGGAATCGCGATGGCCCAGGCCGGGGAAATTGGTCAGCTCTGGCAGGTCAAATACCGGGCCGCTCACCAGGGGCCCGTCGAGCTCGGGTGCTCACGCCAGTTTTGCGAATGGCTCTACGACGAGGAACTCAACGGAGCCGGCGCTCTGATGGACTACTGCTGCTACGGTGCCGTCCTCGCCGAAGTGCTCCTCGGCCGTCCCGAAAAGGTGACCGGAATCAAAATCAGCACCGGCCTCAAGCCGGATCTGAAACTGGAAGACAACGCCATTCTCGTGCTCACCTATGCGAATGCGCTCGCTACGACGGAAGCGAGCTGGACCCAGATTGGAAAACTGACTTCCTACAGCACGATTCTCTACGGGAGCGAAGGGACTGTTCTGATCGATCCCGACCATGGCGGGAGCATTCGTCTCGCCAACGCCGAACACCCCGACGGAATCAAGCTGTCGATTCCGGAGCAGCCCGCTCATCTCGAAAATGCGAGCACCCATTTCCTTGCGGCTATGGACGATCCCGGATTGGAAATTCATCCGCTCTGCGAGATGAGGCACTGCCGCGAATCGCAATGGATTCTGGAGGAGGGGATACGATCGTCCCGGTGAACACCTTCGATGTCAACGGGCAAACCCCGAATCGGCGAACCTTGGCCTTACGCCGCTTCCTTCTCGTCGCCGGAATTCTTTTTCTTCTTCTCGACGACGACCTTGGCTTCCTTCTTTCCTTCGACGACATCGCGGTCGACGACGACTTTGGAAAATCCATCGTGGCTCGGAGCGTCGAACATGACGTCGAGCATGAGCTTTTCGAAAATCGAGCGGAGAGCCCGGGCACCGGTGCCGCGGTCGATGGCGTCTTCGGCCATCGCTTCGAGGCCGTCCTTGGTGATTTCGAGATTCACTCCGTCCATCGCGAGCAGCTTGCTGTACTGCTTCACCATGGCATTTTTCGGTTCGGTTAGAACTTTGACCAACTCTTTGGTCTGAAGCGGGCGCAGGGTGGAGACGACGGGAAGACGACCGACAAATTCGGGAATGAGTCCGAAGCCGTGGAGGTCTTCCGGAGAAACATTGCGGAGCTGCATTTCAATTTCGGTCTCGCTCGCGACCTTGGTGATTTCGTCACCGAAACCGAGGACTTTTTTGCCGAGGCGGCGTCCTACGATTTCCTCAAGACCGACAAAAGCTCCTCCACAGACGAAGAGGATGCGCTCGGTGTTGACCTGGATGTATTCCTGTTGCGGATGCTTGCGACCTCCCTGCGGCGGCACGTTACAGATCGTTCCTTCCAGCATCTTGAGAAGAGCCTGCTGGACACCTTCTCCGCTGACGTCGCGGGTGATGCTGACGTTTTCGGTCTTGCGTCCGATCTTGTCGATCTCGTCGATGTAAATGATTCCCATCTCGGCGCGCTCGACGTCGTAGTCGGCGGACTGGAGGAGACGAAGGATGATGTTTTCGACGTCTTCACCGACATAGCCAGCCTCGGTCAGGGTGGTGGCATCGGCGATGCAGAAAGGGACGTTCAGGACTTTTGCGAGAGTTTTCGCGAGAAGGGTTTTTCCGGATCCGGTGGGGCCGATCAGGAGAATGTTGCTCTTTTCGATCTCCACATCCTCGAATTCAGCAAATTTCCCGTGAGCGCGCATTTTAGCGGGTGCGGAAAACTGCTGCAGTCGCTTGTAGTGATTGTGCACCGCGACGGAGAGGACTTTCTTCGCGTGCTCCTGTCCGATCACATAGTCGTTCAACTGACCCAACAGCTCTTTCGGCTTGGGAACTGTGAGATCGGTCGGAGCAACTTCCTTTTCCTCGTGCAGCTCTTTTTCGAGAATCCCCTCACAAACGTGGATGCAGCCGTCGCAGATGTAGACTCCGGGTCCTGCGATCAGTTTTTTGACTTCTGCGTGACTTTTGCCGCAAAAGGAGCACATCGTGAGGTTGGAAGCTCTGGCCATAATCAGGGAGGAAATTGTTCAAGGTCGAACCGGCGAATCTTCGAAATCGGGTCGAAACTTACTCTATCCTGAGAGCAAGTAAAAGCCAGTCAGAATTTAAATTTTCACAATTATAAAATTCTTTCGAAGGTATCGGCTATTTCTGTTGTTTCGTCGAGAGTGCAGTCTGCGGCGACTCCAATCACCTTTTCGCCCCGGATTCGAATGGTTCCGGCGAGTCCGGCCGCCTTGCCCATTTCGATGTCGCGATCAGCGTCTCCGATCATCCAGGATAGACGTGGATCGATGAAAAACCTTTCCGCCGCCGTTCGAATCATCTCCGGATCGGGCTTGGGTTGGTGGGGGCAATCGGGTTCGCCGGTGAAAGCGTAAATCCCATCGAAGGCGGCTCCACTTGTGGCCAGCTCCCGTTGCATTTTCCGGTGAATGCGGTCGAGATCGGATCCCGACATGAGTCCCTTCCCGACCCCTTTTTGACTCGTCACGAGAATGGCAAGCCAGTCGCGTGCCTTCAGCCAGGCGAGAGCTTCGGCGATGCCGGGATTGAGATGGAAATCCTCCTCCCGCGTGACATACCCCGGTCCGGGAGTGCGGTTGACGACTCCGTCGCGGTCGAAAAACAGGCAGGGCCGTCCGGAAACTCCGGCTTTGACCTGATTCCATTCTTCGACGGTGTCGACGTCGATACGGGGAGCCAGCAAACGAGTTTTCAATCCGGCAGAAGCGGCGTTGGAGAGGCTCGTTTCGAGGGTGTTTTCGCTGCTCCAGGGAATGTCGTAGAAGAGTTCGCAATGGGCTCGGCGGATTCCGAGCAGATAGTAACCCCCGTCTTCCGTCGGGCCGTAGACGGCGTCCGTGTCTTTCTCCAGATGAGACCAGGTTTCTGCAAACAGGTTCCGGTCCAGATGGATGCAGTCGGTCCCAATGATCGCAACACCGGCGCCGGGAGATTTTTCGAGTAATTTCTCTGCGGCTTCGTGAAGTCGGTCACCCAGATCACCCCCGTTCTGAGCCAGCCAGGTCAGTTCTCCGGGAAAAGCAGCCAGCCAGGGGGAGAGCCATTCTGAGATTTCCCCGAAACGCTCTGCGGGGTCGTAGGCGATGACGATTTTGTCCGGACTCGCGATGCGACATTGCTCCAGCACCCGACAGACCATTTGGTGATAGGCCTCGACTGCGTTCTCTTCGCCAATTCCGGCGGCGAGTCTCGTTTTGACGCGTCCGACTTCAGGATATTTGAGAAAGACAAGAATGACCCGTTTCATACAGGAAAGCGGAATCACCCGAAGGGTAGGGAGTAGGATTTCACCGTCGTTGCGTCTTTTGAGAAGGTGATGTGATTAAAGGGAATCGGGCCACCGGGAAGGAAATCGCAGCTTTGGTCGGTCGGGCCGGCAGTAAACTCGCAGGCCGGGCTGGAAACGCCTGATTGGAGAACCCCGTTTCGATAGATTTGCAGTCCACGATGCAAATGCCCGGAGAAGATGCCGCGCAGATGGGATCCGGCCTTCTCTGCGAGACGATCCTGAAAGTCCCGTCCATTCTTTACGAGAAGATGTTGATCGATCCAGGTCGAACCGATCGGAGTTAGTGGATAATGAAGGAATACGGCGACCGGTTTTTCACCCGAGATGGCGTTGATCACTGCTTCCATCTGATTTTCAGAAACGAATCCGTGGGGGCCTTCGCCTGGTGGAACTTTCCCGTCGACGACAAAAAAGTCCATCTCCCCGGCAGCTCCGCCAATCCGGTAGCAGAGTTGCTCCTTCTCTTCGGGGACGATTAATCCCATTTCACCGAAATCGAGCGCGGCGCGCATCATGGGAACGTCGTCGTGATTGCCGGTCGCGTAGTAAACAGGGGCGGGAAGTTGAGAGAGCACTTCCGCAGCGAGTTGATACGCTCCGGAATCGGGATCGTTTACGACATCGCCGGTATGAACGATGAAGTCGGGAACGAAAGGAAGATTCAGGATCTCCGAGACGAGGGCTTCGGACCGGGCACAGGCGTTCGCTCCACGGATGTCGAGAGATCGATCCGGGCCGAAATGAGTGTCACTGATATGGATGACTTCGAGCACCTGTCAGGGGAGAAAGGTTAGAAAGAAACCGAGATGTTTGCGCTCTCATTCGTTTGAGAGAGCAGCCATTGGTAAAGTTCTTCGGTGTTATACGCCTCAGACCAGGAGTTATGCCCAACTCCCGGATAGACCGTGATTTTTGCGTTCTGATTTCCCTGCTGTTTGAGTGCTGCGATAAGGCGGGTGGACTCCTCGACCGGAACCGCGGTGTCTTTGTCCCCGTGAAAAGCCCACACCGGGAGGTGTTTGATCCAGCGCATTTGGTAGGGTACTCCACCTCCGCAGATCGGGGCGATGGCGGCAAATCGTTCCGGGGCCCGCGTTGCGAAATACCAGGTCCCGTAGCCTCCCATGCTGAGACCCGTCAGATAGATTTTCTGCGGGTTGATGCGATGCGTTTTCTCGAGATGATCAATCAGCTCCACAACGGGCTGCTCGGTCCACCATTCTCCTTCCGGGCACTGTGGAGAAACGAGGATGAAAGGAAAGGATCTGCCCTGCTCGACGAGCATGGGCGGACCGTGGATCTTCACTTTGTCGAGGTCGTTGCCCCGTTCCCCGGCACCGTGGAGAAATACGACGAGAGGCCAGACCTTCTTTTCGTCAGCGGGATCATAGTCGTCGGGAAGCGAGAGCAGATAATTCAGCGAGAGCGTTTTCTCTACCGACTTCTCAAATACCGTTTCCACTTGATCCGCGAAACCGGGCGGAGACAGGAAAAGGCTTAGGATCAAAGCAAAACCGGAGAGGGGGAGTCTCTGCATTCGAAAAGCCTAGCGCATAGAATTTGGTGCGCCACCAAAAAGCGGAATCTCAGTCCGCGAGATTATTCTGCAGGAGGATGGAATCATTTTCCGGCAGGTCGAAAGCCTTTCCTTCCCCTTCTGTGCGGCGCCCGATGTCGGTAACCATGTTTCCGGTGATGACAAGATGATGCGTCTTCGCGTCGGCGGAAACGGCGGACCCCTCGAGCCCGGAGAAGGTGTTTCCCGAAATCGTGTGGTGGCTGGTTTGCTCGAGAACGATGCCGGACCCGGCGTCCCGCTGAATCGCTTTTTCATGATCGACCGGGCGTTTGATCTCTCCTTTTCCGATGTAGCTGTTGGAAAAGGCGTTCGCCGAAATCGCGATGCGACTGCTCTCCGGACCGACGCGAACTCCGAACCCGTGCATGAGGGTGAAGGTGTTTCCCGAGACGGCGCAACCGTGAGCGTCGCGAAGGTCGACGCCGCCCTTCATGTCATGGGCAATCACGTTGGCGGAAAGGGTAATTCCGTAGCAGTCCCGGTCGAGAATGATCGCGGTGCCGTTGCATTCTTCGATCATGTTTCCGGAGAGGACCGAACCGTAGGTGTTTTCAATGACGACACCGTTTCCGAGGTGGTCGTCGAGGTTGTTCCCGTTCATGCAGAGGTTAAAACTGTCAACGCAGGTCACGGCGTCCCAGTTCTCTTCGAAGTGATTCGCATTCACAACAATGTCGTGGCCGGCGTCGATGTGCAGTCCTGACTTCTTGTTGTAGGTGAGAATGGAATCGGCGACGCGGGGATCCTCGTAGCAGTTGATCAGGGAAATACCATGGCCGCCATTGTGATCGACGGAGAGGCCGTGGAGAAAGATTTCCTGGATGCCGACCGCGAGGATTCCTTCTCCGCTTTGTTCACTTCCGGAGATGCGAAAATTGGCGAGCTCGACCCGCCAGAGTTTCGCCTTGGGGTCCTTCCCGATTTCAGGCGATTGTAGAAGCAGCGCGGGAAGGCCTTCTTCGTTTTGGTTTTGAATATGAGTCGACGGCCCCGAACCGAGCAGTCTGGTTTCGGCTGTCGAGATGCGCAGTGGCTCCGAGATCGCGAAGTTTCCCGGGGGAAGGTGAACGATCCCGCCCGTCACGGGAAGCGCGTTTATGGCTTCCTGCAACGAAGGAAAGTCTCCGGCATTGATTTCTCTGGGGGATTCGTCCTGGGCAGGGGAAAGAAAAGGCAACAGGGAGCAAAGCAGCGCAGCGTGGATTCGATTCATGCTGTCATGCTATCAGAATCCGGCTGCTGCATTCGGTACGTCAAAGCGGTAAATCGGGATTGATTCCCGGCTCTTTTTCCGCGACCCAATTCTATGAGCGAACACAAAACCAAACTCACTTGGAAACGGAACGACAGCGGCTTTGGCTACAAAGAGTATCCCCGGACCCACCAGTGGGAGTTCCCGCGCAGTGGCCAGGCGCTGAATGCCTCTGCGGCTCCCGAGTATCTCGGTGATGCAGACTGTGCTGATCCCGAAGAAGCTTTTTCTGCTGCGCTTTCGAGTTGTCATATGCTTACTTTTCTCGCGATTGCCTCGATGAGTGGCTTCGTGGTCGATAGCTACGAGGACGAAGCGGTCGGGCACCTCGAAAAAGCCGACGACGGCAGGCCCTGGCTCGCGAAACTCGAGATGCATCCCCAGATTGCTTTTTCCGGAGACAAGATTCCCTCTGCCGCGGATATCGAAACGCTTCACGGTAAAGCGCATCACGAGTGCTTTCTGGCTCGATCCGTGAAGACGGAGATCACGTGGTCGTAGATCACCTTATCCAACAGGGTGGTGTCCGTAAGGATACCCCGGTAAAACCCGCCTCGAAGCGGTGGTTGGATTTTCCTTACGGAAAAACTTCATCCAATCTGTCACGGAAATCGGGAGGGAATTTAATTGAAACGAAGCTCCCTGCCCCCTACCCTCCGCTTTCCAGATTGGCGGGCTTGGCCTGCCCAGATTAAAACCAAACCTACGAACCGACTTATTACATTATGAGCAACATTGTCCCTACGATCAGCTCCGGCACTGCCGGCCCACTTGGCGTTCTTCATCTCCCACGTCTCTGGCTCAAAGCCTCTCTCGGCGCTGCCGGAAAACTTCACTCTGACTACCCGGCCATCGGCGCTGGATACGACCAGATGGTTCTCGACGGAATTGGCATCGACAAGGCGGATTTCGAAGCCTTCATTGCTGACTCCAAGCCAAGCTACATCGAGTGTGAAAACTGGATTCTTCAGCAGAAGGGCGGATCTCTCGATCAGGATGCGGTTGATAAGCTGAATGCAGCGATCACCGGATACATCCACGACGACGACACCCGTGCAGAAATCCTCGAGGCTGCCGGCCGCGAAGACGACGGAACGATCAAAGACGCCGTCAACCTGAACAACCTCGACGACTGGGCGATTTTTCACGCACAGGAGCTCAAGTAAGTTCTTTCCGCAGGAGGCTGTCTCAGCGTCCTGAAACTTTGAAACCCGTTGCCGGTTTGTCCGGCAGCGGGTTTTTTTGTGCAATTCGATCCAACAAAAGCGGTTGTATTCCGTTCCTGTGACTGGTAACGCTCATTTCCGAATTTGACCCCCACGATACCTATCATGATCATCGCTCCCAAGACTCGAGGTTTCATTTGCACCACCGCTCATCCCGAAGGATGCGCCGCCAACGTGCAATCACAGATCGACTACGTGAATTCGCAGCCTCCTCTCGCGAACGCTCCGAAGAAGGTGCTCGTGATCGGGTCTTCCACCGGGTATGGACTCGCATCGCGCATCGTTCCCGCCTTTGGGGGCGGCGCTTCCACCGTAGGTGTCTTCTTTGAAAAGCCGGGAACGGATCGAAAAACAGGAAGCGCCGGATGGTACAACTCCGTCGCCTTTGAAAAAGCGGCCCACGAGGCGGGTCTCTACGCAAAGAGCTTCAACGGCGATGCTTTCTCCAACGAAATAAAGGATCAGGTCATTGCGACCATCAAAGAGGATCTCGGTCAAATTGACTGCATCGTCTACAGTCTCGCTTCCCCGAGACGAACCGACCCAATTGACGGCGAGACCTACAAGTCCGTTCTCAAGCCGATCGGCGAGTCGTACAGCCAGAAAAATCTGAATACCGATACCGGCGAAGTCAACAGCGTCACCATCGAGCCGGCCGAAGGGGATGACGTTGCGAACACAGTGAAAGTTATGGGCGGCGAAGACTGGGAACTCTGGCTTGCTGCCTTGAAGGACGCCGGCGTGCTTGCGGATGGATTTCAGACTGTCGCCTATTCCTACATCGGGCCGGAGCTGACTTTCCCGATCTACACCAACGGGACGATTGGAAAAGCGAAGGAGCATCTCGAAGCATCCGCCGCCCGGATGAACTCCGAGTTCGGCGAAGGCACCGCCTACGTTTCTGTGAACAAGGCTCTCGTTACCCAGGCCAGCAGCGCGATTCCTGTGGTGCCCCTTTACATTTCCCTGCTCTACAAGGTCATGAAAGAGAAGGGGAATCACGAGGGATGCATCGAGCAGATCGAGCGTCTCTTTTCGGATCATCTGGCTGGCGCCGGCACTCCCGCTCTCGATGAGAAAGGTCGAATCCGCATCGACGACTGGGAGATGGGCGAAGATGTTCAGGCAGCAGTTGCCGAGGCCTGGGAGAAAGTCACGACAGAGAACCTTTCCGAGCTTTCTGATTTTTCGGGTTACAAAAGCGAATTCCTCCGCCTCTTCGGGTTTGGCCTGGAAGAGGTTGATTATGAGAAGGATACGAATCCGGAAAGGCCTCTGCCATCCGAACTGTAACGGATCAGTAGAAATATAACTATCATAATTGTTTGTATTTGTTATAATTTAGAGTTAGTGTTTTCTGCGGCCTGAAACACCGCATTACACAAACAACAAATACAGACAGTTCCATGAAGAGAAGAGCCCTCTGCAGCGCTCTTTCGTTGGCCCTACTATTCGGGTCTTCGATGTTCAGCGCATGCACATCCAGCAGTAATCGGTCCGCTTCCGCAGATCGAAATGGCAGCGCCTATCAGCGCGGCCTCAACCCCAGGCCCTCGGTCCAGCGTCTCAGAAGTGGCGCACGAGTGAATCCCTCAATTCTTTCGCAAAGTAACCGGAGCAATACCCGTGTCATCATCGATGTCGCTGATCAACGCGGATACCTGCTTGTGAACGGGAGGATCGCGGTCGATACACCCGTCTCGACGGCCCGCCCCGGGAAATGGACTCCCAGGGGGAGTTTCAGTATGTCTCAGCGGGTCCGGACCGGGAAAATCTCCACGATTTATGGTGTGGAAATGCCCTACTGGATGCGCTTGAGCGGAACGGCCTACGGCGTGCATGCAGGACATCTTCCGGGATACCCTGCATCGGCTGGCTGCATTCGCCTCCCCGCAAGTTCTGCGCAGGTCATCTATGACAACACGACCCACGGAACCCGCGTAAACATCTACAGCAGCTGGGACGGCGCGTAGACTGTCGCGCACAAGCTTTCAGTTTGTGTAATGCGGGTCCGCTGAAGACCACGATTCGGGTCGGGACGAAAGTCCCGGCCCTTTACTTTTTCCCGATAAACGTGTCGTAGGCCTTCGCGACTCCAGCTTCTTCGGTGTTTCCTTTGTGGAAGATCGTGCGGTATCGAAAGGTAATCGAATCTCCGTTTTTGATGGTGTAATCACCGGCGCCCTTTTCGGTGTCTTTTTCAAAATTCCCCTGGCCGAAAGGGTTCGCGGTGAAGAGTCCGTAGTGACGGGCGTGCCACCAGGTCGGGTGGCGCAGATTTTCGGGGTGATCGAAGATCGCGATCCCGGCGGAATTCCCGGCCCGGTCGACGCCGAAATAGTCGACCCACTTGGCGCGTTTTCCCCAGGCGGGTTTGTCCTTGTCTCCTTCACTGTTGACGATGTGTCCTTTGGCATGTTCCCCCTCGAGACGAAGGGTTGGAATCGTGCGGATAGACCAGGCGCCTTCTTTGTCATCGTGAATCGTGACATCGCCGGCGTCGGCAATCAGTTTGATCATGGCGTCAACGACGAGGGATCCCTCCTTTGTGTAGAAGAGCCGAAACTCGCGCTCGTCCGACATGATTCGTCGGTTGGTTCCATCCAGGGCGAGCCACTCCGATTTTGTTTTGAAAAGAATATCCGTGCCGGACATCGTGACGCCCTTCATGCCCATGTGGCGGATCGAGCCGAACGTCTTGTCCTTTTTCTTCTCGTCCCCGGAAAAGTGCCAGAAATCGAGCCCGTTCACATTACCCAGTCCATACCACATACCGCGGTGATGGATGTGGTCCTGCTCCTCATCCTCGAAGCCGTCTTTCATGGGCCAGTGGCGGGTCATGTTTTCCCCGGTCGGTCCAATAACGGGATAGAAGAAGGGTTTCCCTTCCTCGACACCGGCGTGGTAACTGGTGACGTGCTGTTCTCCGTAGAAAATCTGGATGGGATCCGATCCGCGAATGGACCAGCCGTCACCGGAATTGCCGATGATCTGTCCGGATAACGGACTTGTGGTTAAAAGCAGCAAAAGGGCGGCGGAGAAAAGAAAAGAGATCGATTTCATGGGAATGGACTTCACGTAGCTGCGACTATCTCAACTCTTGCCGACAGCGGCAAGCGCCGATACGATACGTTTATGAGTCATTTTTCTCCGGTCGCGAAAGGGCGACGCCAATTTCTGAAGCTTTCCTCTGCCGGTCTCGGGCTTGCCCCCTTTCTCCGGGAGCCGGTCCAGGCCGCTTCGAATGCTCGCTTCGAATACTGCACCTTTACGAAGCCACTTCAGCACCTGAGCTATGGGGAAATGGCTGAGACCATCGCCGGCCTTGGATTTGACGGGATCGAAGGTCCGGTTCGTCCCGGTGGTCATGTCCTGCCTGAAAAGGTGGAAGAAGATCTCCCGAAGATGGTGGAGGCATTAAAAGCGAACGGTCTGAACCTGACCCTGATGACCTCCGGCATCAATGAAGTGAACGATGAGCAGCATACCGAGACGGTCCTGCGAACTGCGGCGCAGCTCGGGGTGAAGCGCTTTCGAATGGGATACTACAAATATGATCTGAAAAAGCCGATTGCCCCGCAACTCGATGAAATCCGCCCGAAATTGAAGGACCTCATCTCGTTGACCAACGAACTCGGAATCAAGCCGGTTTATCAGAATCATTCCGGGAAAAATTACTTTGGCGGGCCGATCTGGGATCTGGCTGAAGTCTTTGATGACTACAAGCCGGAGGAAGTGGGAATCGCATTCGACATTGGCCACGCGACGGTGGAGGGAGCCAAAGCCTGGCCGCTCAACTTTGCCCGGGTGCAGCCCTACATCGACACGGTTTATGTGAAAGAGCCGGCCTGGCAGAACAACGAACTGAGCTGGGGCCCCGTAGGGGAGGGCGCTGTCGACAAAGCCTTCTTCGAAACTCTCAAGGCAAGCCCCTTCTCAGGTCCGGTCAGTCTTCATGTTGAGTATCTGGGCCACAAGGATCCCGAAATCGTTCCTGCGGTTCTCAAGGCAATTGAGAAAGATTTCGCGACCTTGAAATCACTTTTGTCGTAGGGTGTAGCCATGTTTGATACCCGGGACAAACCCCTGATGGTGGAGCGCGCCTTTCTGATCGGCGCGTACTTTGATCGCGGCGATGAGGAAGAGGCGCAAAGTCTGCTCGATGAGTTGGCCGAGCTCGTCACGACTCTCGGCATCTCGATCGTTGCGAAGAAATGTGTCTTCATCAGGACCAGGAATAAGCGATACCTGACCGGAAGTGGAAAGGCGGAGGAACTGATCGAGGAAGCCAAGTTACTGGATTCCGACTGCATCGTTTTCGACAACGAGATGTCACCATCGCAGCAGCGGACCTGGGAGACAGAGGGGGACATCACGGTGATTGATCGGGAGGAAGTGATTCTCGATATTTTCCGGATGCGGGCCCAGACGAAGGAGGCCCGCCTCCAGGTCGAACTCGCACGCATGCAGTATTCCCTTCCCCGTCTCGCGAGAATGTGGTCTCACCTCGACCGTCAGGGCGGAGGAGGCGGCGGCGGCGGAAAAGGCGCAGCACGGGGAGAAGGGGAGCAGCAGATTGAGGTGGACCGTCGTCTTGCCCGCAAGCGAATCGACCGGATCAAGACCGAGTTGGAGGATGTGCGTCGCAACAGGGAGACGCAGCGAAAGCAGCGTTCCGATGAGGGGGTATGTCAGGCCTCGATTGTAGGCTACACCAATGCCGGAAAGAGTTCGCTGCTCAACGCGCTTGCCGGCTCGGAGGTGCTTGCCGAGGACAAGCTTTTCGCGACACTCGATCCGACGACCCGCCGCGTCGAGTTGCCGGACGGGCAGCCCTTGCTGATGACCGATACAGTCGGGTTTGTTCGCAATCTTCCCCACCGTTTGGTGGAGGCGTTTAAGGCAACTTTGGAAGAAGCCATTCTCGCCGACTTCCTCGTCCACGTGCTCGATGCCAGTTCTCCGGAAGTCTTTACTTTTTTCGAGACGACCGTGTCAGTGCTGGAGGAACTGGGGGCGAATGACAAACCCACCATTCTTGTCCTGAACAAGATGGACCTTGTCGAAGACGACGAGGAGCGAATTCAGGAGCTCAAGGCAAAGTTTACGGGCAAGGTCGTTTTTCTTTCTGTTTTCACCGGGAGAGGAATGGAGAAACTGATCGAGGAGCTCTGCGATATGATGGTGGACCGGGTTGCCCGTATGAATCTCCGGATTCCCCAGGCGCGTCAGGACCTGGTTGCCCTACTTCACCGGGACGCAAAGATTTTGTCGACAGAATACGAAGGGAACGATGTGCTGCTCACATCCATTATTCCCCACACTCTTCGGCACAAGGTGGAAGAATTCGAAGAGGGGGCGTCGCCACGGGAAGGGAAGAAGGCCGAAACGAGATTCTAGACGGCCTCTTCGGAACGGTGCAGTTGAGGCGGCGCAAATTGAACCGGTCCCAGAGGAACGACTGAGATGTTCGGCTCGGAAGCTTTCGAGAGAGGGCTCTGAAATTCCTGACTCAGAACCACACCGGACAAATTGGCATGGCAGGATTCCACGGCCTGCTTCATTTTGCGAAGATGTGAAACCTTGTGGGTGTGGTAGGACGTTACGAGAACGACATGGTCGGCGAATGCTGAAATGGCGCCTGCGTCGGAGAACTGATGGATCGAAGGGGCCGTCACGAGAACGTAATCAAACCTTCCTTTCATTTCCCAGAAGAGATCATCCATCCTCTTCCCGTTGACGAGCGCACTGGGATCTCTCGGGAGAGGGCCGCTCGGCATGAGCCAGAGATTTTTCACCCGGGTTTTGACGACGGTCTCTTCAATTCTCATCTCGCCACTGAGAAAATCAGCGAGTCCCGGATGCCTCGCGGCTTCAAAATGAAGATGCAACCTGGGATCACGGAAGTTACCATCGATGACGAGAATGTTGTGACCGGAGTCGGCAATCACCGCGGCCGTTTGCGCAACGACTTCGTCGCAATGGGACTCGTCGCCGCTGGGTAAAAACAAGAGTACTGCTGAGTCGGCCGCAGGAAGTCGATGGAGTTTGTTTCGCAGGTCGCGATAGGGTTCGATCCATTCCTCTTTTGCACTGTTCGTCCTCAGAAGAGGAAAACCGACAGGAGCAAAGGCCATGAGTTGCAGGTCGAGTTGACTGGAGAGATCCGAGGCGATTTCAATGGGAGATTTTCCGATCGAAATCAACAGCGTCGTTGCGCAGCCAATCAGCAAACCGAAGGCACCATAGAGAAGCATGCGCAGAGCGCGCGGATCGAGTTGGGTTGCATTCTCGGGAACGGAGAGTTTTAGAATCGAAGTTCCGCTTGAGACATTTTGCAGGTCGACGAGGGCGAGTTGATGCCTTGCCTCAAGCGAGCGTATCAGATGGGTCTCACTGACCAGCCGACTCCTCAGATCCTGGACTTCCCCACCTTCGGAGGAGGGCGCCGGGTTCGTGGTTTCGCTCAACTCAACGAGGCGCTGTTCAATGTCGCGCTTATTTTCCCGACGAAGGCGAAGTTCCGCTTCGAGATTCCGGACTTTCTGTTCCTCCATGGAACGAACTCTCTTCTCCTCCATGGAATGAAAGGACTCGGCGACCGCGTTGGCGAGGGAAGAGGAACCCTCCGATGTGATATCTTTCGCCCGGATCGTGATCATTCCGGAATTCGGATCCGGATGTATCTCGAGTTGATTGCGGAGGAGGTGCAAAGTCTCGGCGCGGCTCGATTGGTGCCAGCGGTTCATCAGGTCGCAAGCTCCCACGACTTCGAGAAGTAGCTTTCCGCTTTTCATGGAGGATTCAGCCCGATGAATTGCGCTGAGAGCGGTAGGGCGGACTTCGGAGGAGGAGCGAAGGACAGGGGATGGATTCGCCACGCTTGAAACCACGACTTCCGATGTCGATTCGTAGACACCGGGCTTCTTCCAGGTCATCCAGGCCCCGACCAGAAAAACCAAAGAACCAATCAACAATGCAATCGGCCATCTCGATCGGAGCGTGATTTTGACATCACCCCAACCATACTCAGCCGTATTTTGATTGGATATCATAGAAATCAGAATATCTGGATATTTAAGATATACAAACAAATAATCCGATTTTATGCGAATTTCCAAACCTCGGGAAATCACCCCTATGCAGACCCTTCAACCGCTCTCAGTTCATTCCTTCGAGCTCCGCGATCTCTTTTCGGAACCCGCTGCTCAAAATCGGGAAGCGACACCATGTTTTCGGATCGAGGTTCTTGTCGTCGACATGAAACCCGGGCGCATAGCGTTCGCGCTTCCATTGATTCCGGCTCCAGAGGCGGAAGAATTTGATCACCCAGAGTTTGAGCTGCTCACGATCGTAGCTGTCATGGGATTCGCACATCCGCTCCCAAACTTCGGCAGGAAGCTTCTTATCCCGAATCGCCAGTTTCTCGATCGCGTCGAGCACAGGATAGGGCATCAGGTCTGACTCGTCTGTTTGCTTGTCCTCGCTGGGGCGAAGTTCCGCAGTCGGAGCCTGGACGTTGATGACGCTCAAGGCAGAGATGGGAGGAATGTCAGGTTTACAACCGGTCGTTTCGAGCCATCTCAGCCATTCCCGGAGAAACGCTTTATCAATTCCGGAAATCGGGCAGAGGCCACCGCTGGTGTCTCCGTCCATTGTCGCGTAGCCAACCGCGGCTTCGGAGCGATTGCTTGTTGAGAGGAGTAATGCGTTTTTGATGTTGGTGAGCATCCAGATTCCGGGGGAGCGAACTCGGGCCTGAATGTTTTGCAGAGCAATGTCGTCGCTTTCCCATGCCAGGTCGCGTCCGATCCCTTTCTCGATCATGGCACGATATCCCTGGACCAGTTCATCGACGTCCCATTCCTGATATTCAGCCCCGATCGCCTTCGCGACCGTCTCAGCGGCGTTGCGTGTCGTCTCCGAGCTGTTCCTCGTTGCTTGATAGACACAGGTCAGAAGACGCTCCGTAATGTCCTGTTCTCCGAAAGAGATATGTCCCAGTTTTTTACGAAAAGCTTTCTCACCGAGGTCTTCGATGCCAAGATCGATCATCAGTCGTACGAGAACGGCCGTGGCAGCGGAATCGGCGCCTCCACTCAGGGAAACCACAAAACCTCCCGAGTAGCTCTTGCGAAGGTAGTCGAAAAGACCCAGGGCAATGACGCGGGAAAATTCCTCTTCCTTCGTTTCTTCGCCGATCGCAGCTTCGCTTCTACCGGTTTGTACGGGTCCGTTCCATTCGGGAGTGTATTCGACATGGATGGTCAATCCGTCGGGCTCACCCACGATGGGTCGATGGCTCACTTGCCGGGCCTGGTGCAGCCGGGTCAAATTGAGGTCGATCGTAGCTGCCGTAAGAACGTGGTCGTGATAGGAAAATCTCCGTCCCTCTGCAAGGTAGTCTCCCCCGCAGGCGATCACCGTTCCACCATCGTAGATGATTCGCCCCGCTTCGTTGCCGAGTAGATTGGCATACACATAGCCACAGGCAAAAGCCCGTGATCCTTCCAGAACAAACCGCTCGCGAACGCTTTGTTTTCCGAAGGCGAAATGGCTCGCGCTGGGATTGAAAATCAAATCGACTCCCCGGCGGGCGAGTCGGGTTCCGGGGCGATCGGCGACCCAGGCATCCTCGCAGACTTCAAAACCGAGCCGGACTCCCCCGATCGAAAAAACCAAATCCCCCAGTGGGAGCTTTTTCCCGGAGATGTCGATCTCCTCCACCTGGCCTACCGGCCATGGTTTGAACCAGCGGGGCTCGTAGTGCAGTCCGTCTCCGGCCAGGTTCTGTTTCGCGACAAAGCCGACAATCTCCTTGTCCACGATCAGGGCGACCGCATTGTAAACGGAACTTTCAAACCAGAGGGGAAGTCCGACCGCGACGACAATGCCTTTGCATTCCATCGCCAGTTCTTTGAGGGCGGTAACAGCGCGCTCGCCCACTTCAGGCGCCAGGAACATGTCTTCGCATCCATATCCGGTCAGAGAAAGTTCCGGGAGGCAGAGAAAGCCCACGCCTTCTTCCCGGGCTTCCTCGATTGCCGCTACGGCACGACGGAAGTTTCCCTCCCAGTCGAGAGGGATCTGGTTCAGACAGGCTGCTCCGGCGACAACACGATTCATAGGAGACAATACGTCAGCCCGACAGATTTAAAACTAATTCGGATGAGAACTGCGACCGATCAATTCAGTGCGGGTACTGTCTCGGGTAGGGGAACAGAAACAGCGGATGGCCGTTTCTCGTGCCCCGGCGCTCATAGAAAATCAATCCGGACAGGATCGAGCCGATGAGCCCGTTTCCTGCAGGTTCGGCGATCGGCTCATTGTCATCGTCGAGTAGCTTTGTGGCGAGCTTTTCGAGGTTGGAGTTTTCAGCGAGCCATTCCTTCCCTGCTTCGGTCGACCAGTAGGAGTGGTCTCTGCAAAGATGAGAGGGAATTGAATTGAGGATTTCCGTGAAGTTTTGCCTCGCATCGGGATAGCCTGGTGCGCGTGCATCCAACTGCCGATAGTTTGCCTTTTGTCGCCAATTTCCCGTGAAGTAGAGGCGTCCCTGCTCCTTCCCGAGAAACTCGGAGCGGGCTTCAAGAAGATGCGTTTTTGTCCGGAGAACCTGCGCTGGTCCGGCGTAGCTATAGATCCAGTCCCGATGGCTATCCGTCTTCTCCGTGAGAAACGGCACGAGACTCTTTCCATCCATCTCGGGCTGTGCTTCGGGACGAATTCCCCCGATTTCAAGCAGGGTGGGGGCGATGTCAGAATAGTCAGTCAGTTCCAGGGTCTTTCCGCGAGCCGCAACTCCGGGGCCTGACAGGACAAAAGGAACGCGGACGCCACTCTCGATTCCGCGGTTCTTCGCGATTCTGGCTGTTCCATTGTCAGATCCGAAGATGAACCAAGTGTTTTCATAGATACCGAGATCCTTTGTTTTCTCGACCATTCTTCCGACAAGTAAATCGAGGTATTCCACCATTTCGCGAAAGCGAACTTCGTCAGACGTGTTTTCACCTGAGTTCGGAGTTCTGGCGATCGGACCGTGGACAAGCACGGTCGGCCAGTAGGCGACGAAAGGAGTGTTCTCCTTCGTTTTCCGATCCATGAAATCGAGGAGGAAGTCACATCGGGCGTCGGGTCCATAGACATCCGGCCCTGTTCCGTAGTATTCGCCGTTTCGGATCATAGGCGAATTCCAGTAGCGGTCTTCTCCCGCGTCTTTGTTGCGGAGTCCGGCGGCAACCGGATCGGTGCCGAGAATCGTTTTGATTCTCCCCGTGTTTTCCCAAAGACAGTATTCATCAAATCCTACCTCTCGCGACCAGGGATTGCTGCGATTGCAATGCCATTTTCCGGCAATCGCGGTGGCATAACCGGCTTCTCCGAGAAGTTTGGCCCAACTCGTGTGTCGCTGAAAAAGCACCCTTCGGGACTCAAATGCCCAGATCTTATTGGAGAACGCTCCCGTCGTGTTCGCGTAGGTTCCTGTCATCAACAGCGCTCGCGAAGGACCGCACGACGCGGGCGCAAAGCAGGTTTCAAATTGGACTCCGGTCTTCGCAATTCGGTCAATATGGGGAGTAGGGACAGCGCCATTCTCTCCGTAGCACGAGAACGAACCGGGACTGATGTCATCAGCCAGAATAAAAATAATATTCGGCTTTTTTGGAGGGGTCGGCGCTCGTTCGAGACCCCGGGAAAGCGTCGGGGCGAGGCAGAGTAAAGGGAGGAGGGTGCGGAAGCTCCGGGAAAGAAAAGTTCTCATATTACGGCCAACTAGATATTTAATATAACTTAAATATATAAAGTATCAAAATTATATCAATCCTTCCTATTTTAAAACTTTTCCCCGGGAGGCGGAGTGGCTCTGGCGAAAATGGTGTCCTCTGGTTGCTGTTCTGTCCGGCGCGGTTTACTCATCCCCATGGCTGACCTCTACCCGCTTGTGCGAAAGATTCTGTTTTCCCTCGATGCAGAAACGGCTCATCACGCCACTCTTACCGGGATGAAAGTGGCCGATGGGCTGGGCGTTCTTGGCTGCCTGACCGGACGGTGTAAGTCAGGCTACGACTCCGAATCTGCGGTCGAGGTGATGGGGTTGACCTTTCCGAACCGGGTCGGTCTTGCTGCAGGGCTGGATAAGAAAGGGGAAGCCGTTTCTGCGTTTGGAAGCCTCGGATTCGGCCACGTTGAAATCGGAACGGTCACTCCGCGTCCGCAACCGGGAAATGAAAAGCCGCGTCTATTTCGCCTGAAGCAGCACGAGGCCATTATCAACCGAATGGGATTCAACAATCCCGGAATCGAAGGGATGCTGGAAAACCTGACTCGATCCCGAAAGGGGTTTTCTGGTGTTCTGGGAATCAATATCGGAAAAAATTTCGATACACCGAATGAGGATTTTCTCGACGACTACCTGGCCTGTTTCGAGGGCGTCTACGGGCAGGCCGACTACATCACGGCGAACTTGTCTTCTCCCAATACGAAGGGGCTTCGGGACCTGCAAAGCGCCGACACTTGCTGCACCTTGATCGAGCGATTGCAGGAGAAGCGGGCGGAAATCCAGGACAGTCATGGAGGAAAAAAGGTCCCGATCGTCATCAAGATTGCCCCCGATCTTGCGGACGATGCCATCAAAGCTCTCGCTGCAGTCTTCAGTGAAACCGGTGTCGATGGAGTGATCACAACCAACACAACGATCGAACGGGACGCTGTCGCCGGTCATCCACGGGCCGAAGAGGCCGGTGGATTGAGTGGTGCTCCCTTGACGGAACACTCGACGCAGATCCTCGCTTTGTTGCGGTCTGAAATGGAGGATTCTATCCCGATTATCGGATCGGGCGGGGTGATGTCTGCCGCTGATGCCAGGGCGAAGTTCGATGCCGGGGCTGCGCTGGTGCAAGTCTACACCGGACTGGTTTACCACGGACCCGCGCTGGTTCGGGAAATTGCGGAGATGGATTGAGCAAAGCGGTTTCGACGTACGTCGGTCGAAACAGACCATCACTGAACGCCCTGTGAAGATTCCTTTCGTAAAAGGAGAGAGGAATCAAGTTCTCAATACGGATCTTCGACAAAGGATTTCAACTCCATCCGAAGAAGCTCGGGAGAACTGTCTTTCGAGACCGTCATGACCCGGTTTTGGGAGTAGAGAAGAAAGGAAACTCCGTCTTCGAGTACTGTGTCGACCACGTGCATTCTCGACATCCGGTTCAGAATTGAATGGGCGAAGAATAGTTGATCGCCATCGAGTCGTATCACTTTGGAAACGACGAGTTTGTAAAGAGGCAGGAACAATTGCCAACTCGCGAGAACGAGAAAGGCTGCGGTTTGGAGCGCCGATTGATCGCCGACTGGAAATCTTCCGCGAAACGAAAGGTAGAGGCAGTGGACTCCCAGGATCGAGACGATGGATACCCAAATCAGGTAGCTTCGTCTTTCCCTCCCTTCCACCCGGAGAGAAAATTCCTTCACGCCTTCCTCTCTCGAAACTCTATGCGGACTTCTTCTGAGGCAGCATAAAGCCCAGCAAATCACCAATGCGCTCGCGCATTGCTGAGCGGTCGACGATCATGTCGATCAAGCCGTGCTCCAGGAGAAATTCCGCAGTCTGGAATCCGGGAGGCAGATTCTGGTGGGTTGTCTCTTTGATGACACGCGGTCCGGCAAAACCGATCATGCAGTTCGGCTCGGCCATGTTGATGTCACCGAGCGTCGCAAAACTGGCGGTAACTCCACCTGTCGTCGGGTGTGTCAAAACCGAGATGAAAGGCAAACCTGCTTCATGATGGCGGGCCAGAGCACCGCTCGTCTTCGCCATCTGCATGAGGCTGTAAATTCCTTCGTGCATACGGGCACCACCGGAAGCGCTGACGATGATGGCCCCACGCCCTTCATCAGTGGCCACTTCGATCGAACGGGTCAGTTTCTCGCCGACTGCAGAACCCATACTGGCTCCGAGAAAGCGAAAATCCATGACTCCCAGCGTGACGGGGTGGCTCTGGATCAAGCCACGCCCTGTGAGAACCGCATCCTTCAATCCGGTCTTCTTCTGGTAATTCTTCACCTTGTCCATGTATCCCTTGAATCCAAGTGCATCGACGGACTCAAGTGTCGGATCGAGCTCTTCGAAGGAATCCGGATCGAGAAGCATATCGACACGCTCCTGGGACGTCAGGGTAAAGTGATGATCGCACTTCGTGCAGACACGATGACGCTGCTTCAACGTGATTTCGTCAATGATCGCGCCGCAGGACGGGCATTTGTTCCACAGGCCTTCCGGCATGTCGAATTTCTTTTTCCCGAGCGATTTGATCGAGCGCTTTTTAAAGATTCCCATAGCAAAAATTAAGATGGGTGAAGGTTGTGTGCGTGTTCTCTTTCAGGCGAGGATTTCGCCTTTCAGAGTCTCCACTATGGCGAAAATCAGCATAATCTCAACCCTTTTCCCGTTCGATTCCCAACCGGTGCCATCAGCCCCGCATGACCGAAATTGCGGCGACGGAATCCAGTTCGAAGGAGCGTCGCAGGGTCGAGGCACATTCGGAAACGGTTGTGCCTGTGGTGATTACATCATCGACGATGAGAATTCCAATCCCGTCGCCATCCGGTAGCCGAACGGATCGTTTCAATTCGTAGGCTCCAACGGCGTTGCGAAGACGGTCCTTACGATCCAGTTGGGCCTGCCGAACGGTGTGTTTGATCCGTTTCAGGGAGGGAAACAGTTTCAGCTCCGGCCTTTCCTGATCAGGCGTTCCACTGCGCCGAATAAATTCCAATGCCAGCTCACGGGACTGGTTGAATCCTCTTTCGCGAAGTCGCCTGGGATGGAGGGGCACCGGCACCACAAGCCAGGTTTCCACTTCGTGGAGCCGGGGATCGGACCAGACCCGTTCCAGCAGTGTCCCCATGAGACGGGCGAGTGGAAGTTGCTTTCCATATTTGAAAGCATGCATCAACTCCCGCGCCATCCCGCTGCTGCGGTAGGCGCTCACGGCAAAGTCCATCGCCAGTTCCCTGCCTCCGCAATTCACGCAGCCGAAGTTGCCCGGCATCTTTGTCTCGTAGCTTTGCCCGCAAATCTGACAGTAGTCATCACCGATGGGCGTCAAAGCTTCTTCGCACCCTTCGCAAAGAAACGGAAGTTTCAGTTGGCGATCCGTGGAAAGTGGCGCTTCGCAGGATCCACAGACGGGTGGGTAGACCCACCCTTTTGCAGATTGAATCGTTCGGCGAAAGCGAGTCATTCCCCGGAGGAGGCAAATGGATCTTTGTATCGATTGCGAAGCCAAAGCCAGAGAGCCAGGCCCGTCAGAAGCACGACGAGGCAGGAAACGGCACCAACGCGGAGCGAGTCTCCCAACCAGGGCATCATTTCCTCCCGCTCAAATGCCCGCGTCGTCAGCGAGCTGAGCAGTTTCACTCCGAAGACCCATCCGGCATGCAGCCCGATTCCGAGCCAGAGCGATCCGGTTTTCATTCTCGTGTAACCAAGGACGAGTCCGATTGCAAAGAGCACCGCGAATTCCGCCGCGAGGAAAACCGGGTCGGCGAACTGGGAAAAGAAATGTTCAAAAATGCGGCCGACAAACCAGAAGCCCGTTCCGGCAGTCACTTCCGGAATTTCGAGATGACGGGGTGCGTTGAAAAAATGGATCACCGCGAAAAAGACTGCGATCACGAGGAACAGCACTCGTGGTTTCAGGACCCTGGCGAGGACGGCCTGGAGCGCTCCGCGAAAAACAAATTCCTCGAGAAATCCGACCGCCAATCCCGTGCCAAGGGCGGAGAGGGCAACTTCGAAGATCGCTTTCCCGGGATCACGCGAATCGTACCAGCCTTGCGTCACATAAAACCAACCGAGGAGAAGAAGCGAAACGGCGGCCGCCAGAAATCCGATTAGAAGATGCCGCCATCTCTGTGGATTTTGTTTGAGGCCAAGAAATTCTGCCATCGAGGGGCGCTTCGCTTTGTCCCGGTTCATCCACTTGAGTGTCGGGGCGATCAGGAGAAGCGCGGAAACCAGCACCGCGCGATTGAAGTAGCGGGAGAAGCGGGCGCGTTCGAGTGATCCATGGATGCTGTCGAGAAACCCTCCCTCGAGCCAGCCCTGGGCAACGACGTGTTTTCCTCCCCAGTAGAGCAAGGGGGAAAGGATTGCCGAGAGGATTACGGTCCCGAAGAGAAAGACGAGGATTTTCCAGAATCCCGATTGAAAGAAGGAGGCCTTTGCCATGCCAGCGTGATACGCGAAATCGGGAAAGAATGCAATGCCGCCTCGCTCCGAAAGTAGGCAGGCATGTCCTCCTCCTTCGGCGGCCGAAGCTGTCGAATCCACGGCACTGATTCGAAAATCCAATCTTAGAAAGAAAGCAGGCACATCCAGGGGATCCTTTTTCCCGAAAAAAATCTCGTCGGATCTACGGTTCGGGTCGATGGTTTTGCGTGACTGAAAATCCTTCTACCACTATCGCCGTTGAATCGGCTGTCGAAGCCCACGAGATTGTTCGCAATTTTGAAGTCGGCGACAGTCGGATCGAAGTCCTGAAGAGCGTTTCGCTGGATGTGAAGAGGGGCGAGAAACTCTTCCTGGTGGGACCTTCGGGAGCGGGGAAGACTTCGCTCCTCTACACCCTTGCCGGGCTGGAAAAACCAAACAGCGGCGATGTGCTGATCGATGGGCGATCGCTCTATCGACTCAGTCGAAGAGAGCAGGCAAGAGTTCGGAATACAACGATGGGCTACGTCTTTCAAAGCTTCTTCCTGATGCCCGAGCTAACCGCGCTGGAGAACGTGCTCGTCCCGGCGATGATACGGGGAAGCAAAGCGAAGGATCGCGCGCATGAGCTGCTCGATCGGGTCGGACTGTCGGCCCGCCTCCATCATCTTCCCAACGAGCTTTCCGGAGGTGAACAACAGCGTGTCGCAATTGCCCGCTCCCTCATCAACGATCCCAAAATTTTGTTCGCCGACGAACCGACCGGCAATCTCGACACCAAGACGGGCATCGCAGTGATGGATTTGCTGATGGAACTGATCGAAGAAAACGAGCGAACGCTTCTCGTGGTGACGCATGATAAGAGCCTCGCTGAGCTCGGCGACCGCAAGGTAACTCTCGTCGATGGTGTCATTGTCGATTAACTCTTCCTCTTTCGATAAGCGGGACACCAAACAGGGTATGATGAGGCACCGAACAGGGTTGAGTCTTCTGGCCCTCGGGCTCCTTGCCTTTTCTCCGCTGCGACTGGAGGCGCACCCGGCTCACGCCAAGCCGGTGAACTATCCTTACGTAGTCGGTTTCGAGCGTTTTCACAGCAGCCTCGACGACGATGAGTATCTCGCCGGGGGCGGCATGATTCTTCTGAACGAACTGAATTGCGTAGCCTGCCACGAACCGCCGCGGGCACTGAAATCTCAATTTGCCGGAGTCGAAGCAACCAACCTGGAGGGAACTGCGACCAGGCTGGGCCATCTTGATCTCGAAATCATGGTTCGGAACCCCCGCTTTGTGAAACGGGATACGAATATGCCGAGTTTCTTTGCGGGCCCGGACCGGGATCTCGCCGAAGTGGAGGCGTTGAAGCAATATCTTTCCACCTTCACCTACGAAGTCCCGCCGTATCCCGTGGGCGATATCGAGGCGGGGAGGGCGCTATATCACCGCATTGGCTGCGCGGCCTGCCACGCTCCCGAGGTTGGGTATCGGCCTCCGGGAATTCCGGAGAATGCCGAGATCGAAATGGCCGGCCTGCCAAGCGTGCCGATGAATCTGGCTGATCTCTACGACCTCAATACGATGACGCATTTTCTGCTGACTCCGAACGAGCACCGGCCTTCCGGACGGATGCCGGATTTCCAGTTGTCATTGGGGGATGCGTCAAACCTGGCTGCGTATTTGAAAGCCGGGCCCGACCTCGTTCTTCCGGAAAACCTGAGCCAGGCACTTACCGGAGACACTCCCTTTGCGAAAGATCCTGCGCTCGCAAAGCAGGGGGAGGTGCTCTTTCAAAAGAAAAACTGCACCGCCTGTCACACGGTTCCCGGCCGCAAAAACAGCCGAACCTTGCATCGGGCAACGGCTCTGGAAAAACTCCCCGCTGAGTCCACCGGAGGATGTCTTTCCGAGCGCCCCGTCGGGAACGGAATTCCTTTTTACGGTCTCGACGAAGTGCAGAAGCGGGCGATCCGCGCCGCGCTCCAGCGGCTTGATTCCCGAAAGCGCCTCGAGCTTGCCGCGGAGGTAGACTGGCGAATGAAGCGTCTGAACTGCTACGCCTGTCACGAGCGCGGCGGAGTTGGAGGCGCCGAAACCGCGCGGGAAGTATATTTTGGTTTTGAAACGGAAAAAGCGATTGAACTGGGGCGGTGGGGCAATCTCCCACCCATTCTCGACGACGTCGGTGCCAAGCTCACCGAAGACTGGCTCAAGCGCGTGCTCCACGGGGAGAAGGGCGGAGGGTCGGTTCGTCCGTATCAGTCCGCCCGAATGCCGGTGTATCTTGCTGACAAAGTGAAATCCTTTCCTGCTGCCTTCCGCAAGTTTGATCTGCAGCCCAAAGAGAAACCGGACTCGCAAGCTTCGGCGAAACGGGGGAAAGAACTTTTCGGAGCTTCCGGGAAAAACTGTGTGCAATGCCATTCTCCCGGTCCGGCGGAGCATCGGGAACTGCCGGGGATCGATTTGTCGACCGCGCCGAAGCGTCTCTATTTTTCCTGGTTCCAGTCCGCGGTGACGAATCCGCTGGAAACGCTCCACGGCGCGCCCATGCCGGATGTGTTTGAAGGCGGGCCGACTGATCCGGCTGATGTAGGGTCTATCTGGAAGTATCTGGAATCAATCGGGAAGTAGGTGCTCGTCGCGTAGAGGAAGTCGTAAGACTCCTTTCCGAACGCTTACGGGTGTTCGGAAAACGGACGCATCCCGGAACAGGCAATCGCCCGAACGATTTCCACCTATTCCGAATTCGGCAGCTCGCCGTCGTATTCAGGAAAGAGAGCGCGGTATTTTTTCCCGACACCGCGAAGCTCGATGGGTTCGACTTTGGAATTCGGAGACCAGATCGGGACCTTGGCCCGGAAAACCCCACAGATAAGCACAGCGATAACGCCGAAGACGATTGGGGAAAGACTCCCCGAGAAGGTGCCGACTCCGATCATGACGATACCAAGTGCGAGTATCGAATAGGTAAGCGCGAGGGCGACATAGTAGCCTTCGAGGTGCTGCTTGCAGAGACCTACTTCTTCGCGGAGTTGGCCCCCGAACCAGGTCAACGGATTCCACGGGTTCCGAAGCGCTTTGTTGATATCCTTTTTCGTGGGCTTCCCGCAACAGATACAAAGATCATCGGGAAGGGCCGCGCTGGTGGCGGCGAAGAGGATTCCGTTCTTTCGAAAAACGGGAGGGTAGAGAGAGGGATCTTCGCGATCCTCCGGAGGTACAGGGGGTAGTGGTGTAGTCATGAGTAAGTGATTCCTATACTAGGAACGACTCAGTCGTGACGATATTATAAAGATGTAAGTATTTTGTAAGGTGTTGAGAGTATACGGCTTACACGGTGTGGAGATATAAGTGTGGAAAAATGGGTAGAACTACCCACTAAAGCCGTTGTCTGGAATGAGGGAGCCGCGCTCTCCGTCGGCTGCCTCCGTTGCGAGCACGTCGCAGCGTTCATTCATGTCGTGTCCGGCGTGGCCTTTGACCCACTGCCAATGGATTTCATGTCCCTCGGCTGCGGCTTCGAGGCGTTTCCAGAGATCGATATTTTTGACCTCGGATTTGTCCTTTTTCCGCCATCCCTTTTTCTTCCAGCCTTCGACCCATCCCTTGGTCTGGGCATCGACGAGGTAGCGGGAGTCGGAGAATACGGTGACCCGGCAGGGCTCTTTGAGCAGTTCCAGTCCCGCAACGGCGGCGAGAATCTCCATGCGATTGTTCGTAGTCGTTTGAAACCCCTGCGCCAGTTCTCGGGTGTGCGCCCCGTATCGGACGACCGTCCCGTAGCCGCCCGGTCCGGGATTACCGCGGGAGGAGCCGTCGGTATAGATTTCTACGTGCTTCATGGGGTCAGTTTTTCCCGGGTGATTTCCGCAATCGCCGCGATGTCCTTCTTTTCGAGCAGTCGATCTTTTGCCGCAAACGCGTCGCGAAGGTCGCGTCGCTCCGGAAACATTTTGTCCTTCAGTTCCCGAACCGGGAGAATGTGGGAGTCTCTCCAGATAAGGGCCTCCGGTCTCCAGGGGCCCACCATTTTGGGATCCGACCAGGTGTGAATCGAGAGAACCCGGTCTGAGATCGCGGCGGCGAGATGCATCGGACCGCTGTCGACACTGATACTCCAGGCGGCTTTTCTCAAAAGGTGTATCAGCTGTGGCAAAGTGGTTTGATTGAGCAGATTCAGAACATTTTCGGGCCACTCATGATTCGCTTCGTCGCCGGCGACACCCACGAGCCAGACCGGGTGGGGCGCGACCTGCTCACAAAGTTCGGAGACTTCGACAGGGGAGAGAGATTTTCCTCTTCCACGGGAGAAGGGATGCAGGAGAAGCGGCCTTTCCTGAAATTCCTCCGGTATCGCGACCGGGTCGCCCGAAGGCAGTGGAAATTCCACGGGACTGGTTTCGATTCCCAGTGCTTCCACGAGCTGGCGATTTCGGTCCACGGCATGAGTCGTTTTCCAGTTCTGAACGCAGATCGCCTCGTGGTAGAGGCAAGGGGCTCCCTCCCGGGCACTGGAAAAGCCGAATCTCCTTTTGGCTCCCGACAGCTTCCCGAGAAGGCTGCTTCTCAATAGTCCCTGGAAATCGAGGGCAAGATCGTAGTCCCTGCTCGCGAGCTGATTTTTAGCCCATTTCCCGGCCCTGAAGAGACCGCCGAGGCCTCTGAGTTCGCGTCTGGGAAAGGGAATGACGTGATTGAGAAACGAAACGCCCTCCAGCAGGGGGGACCACTCCGTGTTGACGAGCCAGTCGATCGTTGTTTCGGGAAAGGCCCGGTGAATGGCGGATACCGCGGGCAGGGTGTGAACAATATCTCCGAGAGAACTCGGCTTGAGCACAAGAATTCTCTCGTTGCCTGACAGCTTCACCTCTATTTCCCCAGTGAAAGGCGGTGGGCCAGCATTTCAGGAAGACCTGCGTCGATGATTTTGTCCTGAGCCGTCTGGATATCATACTCAAGGCGGCGGATCGTGACCTCCTGATTCTCGACATCGTAAATCGCATAGGAGGAACGCCAGTCCCCGTCGCGAGGCTGGCCCGTGCTTCCCACGTTGATGAAATACTTTCGACCCATTTCCAATTGCACCGACATTTCTTCGAGAGGCTCGACACTGTCGCCTTTCGAATAAATCCGGGGGGTATGAGTGTGTCCGTAAAAACAGAGCTGAGTAAACTGGTAACTGAAGCTCGCCATCGCATCGAACTTGTTCGTGACGTAGGTCCAGCCGCCGGGTGTATCGAGCGTCGCATGAACAATGGTGAAGTCACGGACCTGACGAACCAGTTTCAAGTTTCCAAGAAACTCGCATTCGTCCTCGTTGAGCTGTTCCCGGGTCCATTCCATCGCGTGGCGGGCGAGCGGATTGAGACCTTCGAGTGAGGTATGGAGAATCGCTTCTTCGTCGTGGTTTCCCTTTACGACGGGACAGCCCATCTCGCGGATGATGGCAAGACACCGGTTGGGGTCCGCTGCGTAGCCCACAATATCGCCCACGCAGACATGGTCGGTGCAGCCCATTTCCGCTGCATCTGCCAACACGGCCTCGAACGCTTCGAGGTTGGCGTGGATGTCTCCGAAAATGGCGTATTTCATCAAACGATAGGGAGTGGGGAAAACGGGAAAATGGGGGGAACCCCCGAACAAAGCATAGATACAGTTTTTCGCAACGCAACGGAAAGGCTAAGGGAGATTTATGCCTCCTTCTTGCAGGGGGCTTTCTTTCCCGTTCCGCTGGCTTCGTCCGCCGGGAAGATTGGGATAGGGATCCGGAATTCTCAGGGCAAACGGAATGCCGAGCTTCTTTTCCATCTCCTTGATCCAGAAAATCAGGCTGGGAAGTCGGTTTTGCTCGTTCACCCGATAGAGTTTGATGAGATGTTCATAGGCTTCCCGCTCTTTTCCGGGGCATTGGGCGAGGAAGTAGCCGTGGAAACGTTTCGCATAGGGAGGAGCGTCGGACAGGCCAATCATTTCCCCGTAGACCCGCGCCGTCTCACAGTTGTCCTTCAACTTTTCCCGATAGACTTCGGCCAACTGCTGGCGGATGACGGAAGAGTCCGGATTGTTGTCGATTCCCTCTTCGGCGAGTTCGATCGCGGAAATTGCGTATTCGTGAAAGCGCCGGTTTCGCTCAAACTCGGGGATGGAATCGTCGTTCTGCATGTTTGCGGTGGCGTTGATTCCGATGTGCCAGACGACGTCTCTCCAGTGATTTTCATCACCAGGCTCGAGGCTTGTGATGATCCGGTAGGTCTGGCGCAGTTCCTCCCACTGCTTGAGTGTAAAGTGATCAAACGCCTGGAGAACGAGGTAGGAGCTCACGAGCGTCCGGAGACCCCCGAGAGTGCCCATCAGCGCGGATTGGCTCATTTGTTGAATTGCGCTTTGGGCCGGAGGAGGGAGCAGCAACTCGTCTGCGACCATCCGGGTTCTGATCCGCTCTTCGAAGGGAGTCCGGACGAGGCCGAAGAGGGCAAGGCACGCGAGAATCAGGATCCACCGTGGAGTTTTCTGGAGCAGTGCTTTCACGGATCAGAATTCCTTATCTACGAAGGTGAGCAGGGAAAGAAAGAGAAACACGATGAGATATCCGAGAGTCACCCCGGTAATCTGCCAGATGACGAGGGGAGCGAAGGCGGCTCCCTGGACAATTCCTTCGCTGAAGGAAAAGAGCTGAAAGTTCGGGATGACGATTTTGAACAGCTTCAGAACAAGCTGCACCGCGACACTGTTGTCGGTCTCCGCCAACCAGAAATTGGTCGCCATGGTATGGGCGTGTCCAACGAGAAAGACGAGAATACTGATGATAATCGTGAAGAGGGAGCTCGAGGCAAAGGTGGAGAGCAAAATCGTCACCGAGGCGACGACGGCGGCTTTGAGAAAGGAAGCATAGGCGGCGACGGCAAGTTCGAGGCGGAATCCGTTTTTCTGGATCAGGGCAACGGCAGCTTCGACTTCTTCTTTCGGTCTGCCCGGGCTCTGTTCTCCGGCGATGAAGCCAATTTGCTGCCAGAGGATCATGATCGAACAAACGACAAACATCACGCCGAGCGAGATGGCGATCACGACGAGGACACCCCCGAGTTTTCCAAGCAGATATTCGATCCGGCGGACCGGCTTGGAGAGAATTGTGTAGAGCGTGCGATCTTCGATGTCCCGGGGGATGAGCAGTGCCGTGGCAACGATCGCAAACAGCCAGGCGAAGAGGTCGATCGCACCGAAGGAAACCTTTTTCAGCGTCGACAGGGCCTGGGCCGGTGAGGAGGCGAACGTAACATTGCCCACAGCAAGAAGGAGAAGGGCGAACGCGAGGAGAAAGTAGAAAGTCTTCATCCGAACGAGCTGCGTCACCGTGCTCATCGTGATGGTCCAGACGCGAACGGGCGAAAAGTAGGGAACCTTTCTGCCGGGGGCCTGCAGGGTGGTGGATTCTTCGCTCATGAGTTTTCCTCCTTCTGATTCCGGGATGCGATCTGGATAAAGAGGCGCTCCAGGGTGGTTCGGGGATGGCCCTGCTCGATCACCTCGGCCGAGCCATCAGCCTTGACCAACTCGTTTATCTTGGCGAGGAGCTCAGGAGAGGCATTTTCCAGGGTCATGGCGGTCTGGGATTCGATTTGAATGAGTTCATCGAGCCGACCCTCCCGCCTCATTCGACCTCGAAAAATAATTCCGACCCGATCACAGACTTCCTGCACTTGCTCGAGAAGATGGGAGCAAAGAAAAACGGTGTAGCCGTCCTCTTTCAGCTTCAAAATGAGATCCCGTATCTGGCGGGAACCGACCGGATCAACCCCTGCCGTCGGTTCATCGAGGATGACGAGACGCGGGTTCTGAATGAGGCTCTGGGCCAGCCCGATGCGTTGCAACATGCCCTTGGAATACCCGCCGAGGCGTCGCTTCGCCGCGTCCTCCAGGTCGACCATTTTCAGCAGCTCAGCGATGCGGTCTTTCAGCTCCGAGCCGCGCAGGCCGCAGAGCTTCCCATAGAATTTGAGCGTTTCCGCGCCGGAGAGATGCTTGTAGAAATAGGGGTTTTCGGGAAGGAACCCAATTTCGTTTCGTGCGCGGAGATCTCCACTGTCGAGTCCGAAGACTTTGACTGAACCTTTGCTCGCGGCCATCAGGCCGAGCACGACCTTCATCGTCGTAGACTTACCGGACCCGTTGGGGCCGATCAGACCGTAGACCTCACCGGCCTTGACATTGAAGGAGAGGTTGTCGACGGCCACGACATAATTCTTCCCCATCCCGGTGCGAAACACCTTGGTGAGATGGCTGACTTCCACGGCATTCTCGCTCATTCTTCAGTCTAAAATCGAAAATCCTCTTACGTTTTCCAAAAGCGGCACGGAACGTTCTTCCTGTTCCTGAATGTGGTGTCCGAGGGGGCTGTCGTGTAATTCCTGGATGAACTCGTCGAGTTCCTCCGCTTCCCCCATGAGCTGCAGCTCGACCCGGCCGTCGGGCAGGTTTTTGACCCAACCGAGCACATCGAAGCCTTTGGCGAGCTGCTTCGTGGAGTAGCGAAATCCGACTCCCTGCACTCGTCCGGCGAATAAATACTGCCGCGCTGTCATTCCCTATCATAAGGCAGGAAAAAGACTTCCCGCCAGCGGAAAGAGCCAAGAAACGGTTGCAGTCCGTCGCTCGTGCGTAACGATGGCGGAAACGAAATGAGCGGGATGGCTTGCCAAGTGGGGCCGATTCGGATCATTCTCCCCCTTCGCACATGAAAGCCTACCTCGACCTGCTCGAACATGTTCTTAGCAACGGCACGAAGCGTGACGACCGAACCGGTACAGGGACAATCAGTGTTTTTGGTGCCCAGGCGCGGTTTGATCTGCGGGAAAGTTTTCCCTGTCTCACTACGAAAAAGCTGCACCTTCGCTCGATCATTCACGAATTGCTCTGGTTCCTGAACGGGGACACCAATATCAAGTATCTGAACGACAACGGCGTTTCGATCTGGGACGAGTGGGCCGACGAGAACGGTGATCTTGGTCCTGTTTATGGAAAGCAATGGCGATCCTGGGCGGTGGGGAACAGTGGAGAAACGATTGATCAGCTCGCCCGTGTTGTTGACTCGATCCGGAATAATCCGACGAGCCGGCGCCACATTGTCAGTGCCTGGAATCCTGCCGACGTCGAACAAATGGCGCTGCCTCCCTGCCACACCATGTTCCAGTTTTACGTCGACACGACTCGAAATGAATTGAGCTGCCAGCTATATCAGCGAAGTGCCGATCTTTTTCTGGGGGTTCCGTTCAACATCGCCTCCTACGCCTTGCTCACGATGATGATGGCGCAGGTGTGCGATCTCAAGCCGGGTGATTTTGTTCACACCTTTGGCGATTTGCACCTGTATCAGAACCACCTCGACCAAACCCGCGAACAGCTCTCCCGTGAGCCGCGACCGCTTCCGCAAATGAAGATCAATCCCGAAATCAAAGAGATCGACGGATTCTGCTACGAGGATTTTGAATTGGTGGGGTACGATCCTCATCCAGCGATCAAAGCCCCGATCGCCGTATGAGCCGCCCCGTTCTGAAAGCAGTCGTCGCGATGGCGTCGAACCGCGTCATCGGAAAAGATGGCGATCTACCCTGGCGTTTGTCCGAGGATCTGAAGTGGTTTAAAAAAATGACACTGGGCCATCCCATTGTGATGGGCAGAAAGACAATGGAGTCCCTGCGCGGGCCATTGCCGAAGCGGAGGAATATTGTCATTTCGAGAAATGCGGAACGCCTTCCCGGTGGGTTTGAGCTGGTTCGCAGTTGCGAAGACGCGTTGGAGCTTTTGCAGGACGAGGAGATCGTCTCCATTATCGGTGGAGCGCAAATCTATCGGGAGATGATCCCGAAATGTGATGAAGTTCTCCTGAGCTACGTGTTCCATCCCTACGAAGGAGATACCGAGTTACCCGAATTCGAGGCGAATTTCGAAATGAAGGAAGTGCTTTATCGGGATGAGGACTTCGAGCTGCGGAGATACGTGGCGAAGTTGAGGAGTTGAGGAGTTGAGGAGTTGAGGAGTGCCGCAACCCCAACGGGGTTGTGGAATTCAGCCCCGGGTTCTGGAACCCGGGGAAGTCAGTCGTCCATCTTGAACAACCCCAACGGGGTTGTGTACAATGCACGCCCGAACATCCAATCGCTTTCTTCTCCCATGCCGCAATCTCTCGCACGGATTTTAATCCATACTGTCTTTTCCACCAAAAACCGGGAATCCGTGTTTCTGGATTCGGCCTTTCGTTCCGAGGCGCATGCCTACCTGGGTGGAGTGGTAAAAACGCTTGGTTGCGTCCCCATTCAAATCGGTGGAACTGCGGATCATGTCCATCTCTTCACGACCCTATCCCGGACAATCACCATTGCCGAGTTGGTGAAGGAAACAAAGCGCGTTTCGACCAATTGGATTCAGGAGCAAGGTTCCGGAACGAAGTCCTTCCATTGGCAGGCCGGTTATGGAGCATTTTCCGTTTCGGAATCCAATTGCAGGGCGGTCGTTTCCTACATTGAGAATCAGGAAGAGCATCATCGAACCGTTACCTTCCAGGAGGAGTATCGGATGTTTTGTCGAAAACATGGGGTGGAAATCGACGAGCGGTTTGTTTGGGATTGACGGGTCCCGGCGGTCGGGAGTCCACAACCCCTTTGGGGTTCAGGATTGGAAACGGCATTTTCCCCGGGGTTCCGGAACCCCGGGCTGAAGTACAGAATCCCTTTGGGATTCGTTCCCGGGTGTTCGAGTGGAATCCCAAAACCCAAAACCCAAGATCCAAGATCCAAGATCCAAAACCCAAGATCCAATATCCAAGATCCAATATCCAAGATCCAAGATCCCGGCCGCCGCGCGGAATATCCCGGCCGCCGCCCGAAAGAGGCCAAACGCTACCCTCCCAGACTTTGCACCAACTGTTGTAGCTGCTGATTCTCCGGCTGCACTTTCAGCGCCTCTCTCGCATAAAAAAGAGCTTTCTCTGTTTTCCCGGCGTCTCTGAGAATCGCAGAAAGACCGGCCAGATACTCCACATTGTAGCGATCGAGTTCGTGCGCTTTTTCGAGATACGGCAGGGCCTCTTCAAAGCGCCCCGTTGAGTTCAGAGCGACCCCGTAGAAGTAGTGCGTCTGCGCATGACGGGGCATCAGCTCCGTTGCCTGTCGCAGCTCTTCGATCCCTTCATCGTAGCGTTTCATCCGAATCAGAAAGCGGGCGAGCGCATCGCGGGCAAGTCCTTGATTCTCCGGAAGCATGGCGGCCTCGACCGCATCCCGGAATACCTCCTCCGCCTCTTTCGGCTTATTCTGGTCGTAGAGCAATTCAGCGAGATTGACGCGGGCAGGGACGAACTCGGGTTCCACTTTCGCGGCAGTCCGATAGGTTGCCTCGGCTTTTTCGAGATCCCCTAGGTCGGTGTAGAAAAGGGCGAGGTCCATGTGGCCGGCCGCCCGGTCGAAGATGGCCGACTGCCGATCATACAGATCCTCCGCCGCCCGATCAAAGGAAGCGAGTCCGGCTTCATCGAGTTGACTGCGTAAGGGGGCAACGGCACGTGCTGCGGTCGCGCGAACCGATTTGACCGGATCATCGAGCAGGGGGATCGCAGCGCGACGTTGGGTCACTGGGTAGACCAGCAACGCACTCAATCCTTCCGCCCTGACTACGGGATCCGGATCCTCGAGGCTGCGAAGAATGGCGCCAACGGATTCTGGTGTGGGTGCCTGCTGACCTACGGTTTCCACGGCCGCGGCTCGAACAATCCACGGCCTGTCGGGATCGTTGGCAAGAGCAATGAGCCGGTCCATTGAACCTGGCTGGCCTGCTCTGGCAGCGGCGAGAATTTCCCCGAAGTGAGCGTTGCGTGGCCCGGCACCCCACCAGTTCTTGAAATGCTCGACGGCCCAGTCCTGTGACTGGTCTTCGTGGCATTGGGTGCAGGCGTCGGGCGCTCCGATTTCCCTGGCGAGGTCGGGACGCGGAATGCGTATGCTGTGATCGCGGCGATCATCAATTCCCATGTAGGGTTGCTCCGGCATGTGACATTCGACACAGCTTGCCCCGGTGCTATCCATCGGGTGAAAATGGTGGGCGGGGGTGTTCAATTCGCCCTGGTGGCACTGGAGGCAGAGCGCATTCCCGGGAAGCTTGAGCTTCATGGAATGAGGATTGTGGCAATCCGAACAGCGAACCCCTGCGTGAAACATTTTGCTCTGCACATAGGATCCGTAGACATAGACCTCCTCATCGATTTGACCATCGTGATGATAGAGGCGGTCACTGATCACCGAAGGAAGGTGCGTGTCGTGAAAGCTTTGCCCGGCGGTGTAGTCGGGTTCCATCAGCTGACGGTGGGAATGACAACGGGCACAGGTTTCCACCTGGACATCGGATTGAATCGGCACGGTTCGTTTCGGCAGGTTGGTCTCTGGATCGATCACCCAGCCGCCTTCTTCCGGTTCCTTGAGAGTGACGACCAGGCCTTTGGACTTCACGTATTCCTTCAGTGCAGAAAAGTCGCTTTCGGGGGTGGTTCCCGCTTTGGCTGCCTTGTCGGCTTCGGCCCACTTGACGTGCTCCGAGCCGGGGCCGTGGCAGGCTTCGCAGGTCACGTTCATGTCCGTCCAGGTCGTATTGTAGGTGAGTGTGTCAGGGTCGAAATTCTTTTTCAGATTTGTTGAGTGACAATCGGCACACATGTAATTCCAGTTGAAGTGGCGCCGGCTCCAGTGCAGCAAGTCGTCTGCAGGAACTGCCTCATCCGGGTAGAGATGATACCAGCGCTGTCCGCCTTCTTCTTCGGGCCGCGAATCCCAGCAAACCTGCAGGGCCTGATACTTTCCTCCATCAAAAGGGATCAGGTATTGCTGTAGAGGGTAGTGACCGAAGGTGTATTCGATCTTCATATCGCGATACTCGCCGGATTCGTCCTGAGCATGGATCCAGTATTCCCCGCCCTTTCGGAAAAAGCGGAACTTCTGTCCGAAATGGTCAAACTCAGCATCGTCGAAATTGCCGAGGACAAATTCCTCCGTTGCCGGATTCATCGCGAGATGGTGGTCGCTCTGGAGCCAGTCCCGGTATTGTTCATCGTGACAGGACGTGCAGTTCTTCAGGCCCACGTATTCGACACCCGGAATGTCATGATAGGGCGAGTAGTCGGCGTCGGTGGTCACATCGGATTCTTTTTTTCCGGGACCGCAGGAGACCGACAAGATCGTCAGGCCGGCGAGAAGAAGAATTGGAAAATAGCGAAGCATGAATCGGTGAATGGGTAGGAGGATACGACGGGAAAAAGGGGGAAGCGACTACTCAACCCTGTTGAATGCCGGACTAAACCCTGTTTACTCATGGGAACCATGCCGGATCTACGCGTTTTTCTCCAACAGACTTTTGAGAAATCGGGCGGACTTATGCCGTTCGAAAATTTCATGGCGATGGCTCTTTACGATCCGAATTTCGGATACTACGCCACCGCGATTGAGGATGTGGGCGGTGACCGGGGCGATTTCGCCACCTCGGCAACCTTATCGAGGGGGCTTGGGCAAACGTTCGCAAAATGGATTCAGGACGAGCGTGATCACCACGAATGGGACGGTCCCGTTTCCGTGATCGAGGTGGGAGCAGGGAACGGTGCTCTTGCCGCGGAAATTCTGCGCTCGTTTGGATGGTGGAAGCGTCGGCATATTAAATATCACATTGTAGAAGTCTCGGAACCGCTTCGCAGAAAGCAGCAGATCGCTTTGAATTCCTTTTCTGTCACCTGGCACAAAGGAATTGCCGGTGCGCTGGAGGAAACGGGAGGGAAGGCGATCGTCTTTTCCAATGAGCTGGTCGATGCGTTCCCCGCCAAGTGGCTGAGTTGGAGTGCGACGGAGTCGCGTTGGCACGAGGTGTTTGTCTCCTTTGATCCGCTCTCGGGAATCAGTGAAACCTTTCGGTCTCTCCCCAGGTTCTTTCCGGAAGAAAATTATTCCGCGCTGGCATTGGAGAACCCCGAGCCCGGGCAGCGAGTGGAAATCCAACCGATCTACCAGGCGTGGCTCGCCAACCTGGCTCAGCATCTCGATTCCGGATCCCTGCTTACGATCGATTACGGCGGCAGTGCGAAAGAGATCTATGATCGTCGTCCCGGCGGCAGTCTGCGGGGATACTTTCGGCAGGAGCGAATCGAGGGACCGGGCATCTACCAGCGATTCGGGAAGCAGGATCTGACGGTGGATGTCAATTTTGACGACCTCAGAGAGTGGGGGGAAGAGTTCGAGTTGGAGAACGTATCCCTCGAGTCGCAGGCGAGTTTCCTGCAGCGCCATGGCCAGGGCGATGACCCCATGGCGGGCGACGGTGTCGGAGAGGCGTTTCGGGTTTTGCATCAACGGAAATAAGCTCTGTCCTCCGGCTGGCAAATTGCCTTCAAGATTGCCACTGGACAGCCCCTTGATCGAAACTACTTTATGGGCACGGATGAAATCTACGACACGACGCACCGAACTTTCTGCTCTCCTGCTCTCTCTTGAGCTGGTGCTACTGGGCTAGTCTGCCCTGTTCGTGTTCCTTTTCCCAACTCCCGAAACTCTTTGCAGCGGGGGAATTGTGTCCCGCCGTTTTCCCCATTTTTTAAAACCCAACTGATATGAAACCTGAATCCATCCAAAAGTACCGACCGTTTCCCGTGGTCGAGCTGCCGGACCGCCAATGGCCGGACCGGACGATCACGCATGCCCCGATCTGGTGCAGCGTCGACCTTCGCGACGGAAACCAGGCGCTACCGGTTCCGATGAGCGTGGAGGAAAAGATCCGCCTTTTCGATCAGTTGGTCCGCATTGGATTCAAGCAGATCGAAGTGGGCTTTCCTTCCGCCGCCGATACCGAGTTCAATTTTCTGCGAGCCCTCGTCGATCAGAATTTGATTCCCGATGACGTCACCATCCAGGTGCTGGTGCAGGCGCGCGAACATTTGATCCGCCGGACTTTTGAGAGTCTCGCCGGTGTGAAGAAGGCAATCGTTCATCTCTACAATTCCACCTCGCCTTTGCAGCGACGGGTTACGTTCAGTGATGCCTCGCAGGAGAAGATCAAGCAGATCGCGGTCGACGGAGCGAAGCTGATCCGGGAGCTTGTCCCTACGGTTCCGGATACAGAGATCTCCCTGCAATATTCGCCGGAGAGTTTTTCGGACACCGAGCTCGACTACGCGGTGGAAGTCTGCAACGCAGTGTCGGCTGTCTGGGAGCCGACACCGGACAAAAAGATCATTTTGAATCTTCCCGCGACGGTCGAATGGTCGACACCGAATGTGCACGCGGACCAGATCGAGTGGTTTTGCCGTCACGTCGACAATCGCGAGAACTCGATCATCAGTCTGCATACGCACAACGACCGGGGCACCGGCACGGCTGCGACGGAGTTGGGTTTGCTTGCAGGAGCGGACCGGGTTGAGGGAACCTTGTTCGGAAACGGAGAGCGAACCGGCAACCTTGATCTGGTCATTGTCGCGTTGAACATGAGCAGCCACGGGATCGAAACGGGGCTCGACTTTTCCGACTTGTCATCAATCCGGCAAGTGTATGAAGAAGTGACTCGTTTAACCGTTCCCGAGCGTCAGCCCTATGCCGGTGAACTGGTTTTTACCGCCTTTTCGGGAAGTCATCAGGATGCCATCAAGAAAGGCTTTGATCGTCGCGCCCGCGATGTGGAGGAGTCGGGCGATCCCAATTACGCGTGGGGCGTCCCCTACCTGACAATCGATCCACAGGATATCGGCCGCAGCTATGAGGCCATCATTCGCATCAACAGCCAGAGCGGAAAGGGCGGCGTCGCCTACGTGCTCGATCGGGAGCATGGTTTTGATCTCCCCAAGACGATGCATCCCCAGGTCGGGAAATATATTTATGACCGTGCCGACGCCGAGGGCCGCGAGCTGAGCAACGAAGAGATTGGCGATTTCTTTCACGAGCAGTTTGTGAACATCGAGTCCCCCATGAGCCTGACGGAATTTGAACTCGACCACACCGGAATGGCGCGGGGTGAGGTGGTCTGCCACGCCACCGTAAAGATTGGAGAGGATACCATCCGGGGAACCGGAAAGGGAAACGGACCGATCAATGCATTTGTGCACCTGCTGGAGGAATCGGGCCAGAAAGACTTTAAAGTGACCGACTACCGGAGCCAGGCGCTGCGGGGAGGGTCGGATGCCGACTCGGCTGCGTATGTGCAAATTCAGGATGAAAAATCCGGAATCCTTCTCTGGGGGTGTGGAATCGATCCGTCGATCGAGATGGCCGGATTGAAGGCGCTGATCTGCGCCTGGAACCTGCTTCGGAATTCGAAAGCATGAGCGCTCAAACAGCGATTCTCTTTGATCTCGACGGCACCTTGCTGGACACCCTTCAGGATCTTGCCGACTCTGGGAATGAGGTGTTGTCCGCCCGCGGATTTCCGCCGCATCCGGTGGATGCATACCGGACGTTCATCGGGAACGGAATGGTCAATCTGGTCCGTGATATTTTTCCGAAGGAACATCGACCGGAGGAGGGCGCCGGGACCGAGGCCGTCCTTGCTGAGTACCGGGAGGCCTACGGACGAAACTGGCAGAACACGACAAGCTTGTTTCCCGGAATCACCGGGCTTCTCGATGAATTGAAAGTGAAGCAGATTCCCATCGGAGTGCTTTCCAACAAGGCCCACGACTTCACGCTCAAGTGTGTCGAGGCGTTTCTCAGTGACTGGGAATGGGACATCGTTCTCGGTGCCCGTGAGGGAGTTCTGAAGAAGCCCGATCCTGCCGGCGCCATCGAAGCTGCCGGGGCGGTCGGGATCGCTCCGGCGGATTGCTGGTTCATCGGAGATTCCGATGTGGATATGTTTACCGCAGTGAATGCCGGGATGCGCGCCGTGGGCGTGAGTTGGGGATTCCGACCCGTGGAGGAATTGCGGGAGGCGGGTGCGGAGCTGATTTTGCAAGAACCGGCGGACCTTCTCACTTTCCTGAGAGAGTGATCAGAGAAGATGGGCGGATTCCCGGGTATTCTTTGAGCGTGTCGGGTGCCGGGTGTTTTTCCTTCTGGAAACGCATCTCCCCCTTTGCTGCAATTATTATCGTGGATCGCCGGTATTTGTTTTCTGTGGCTGGGGATTCATCTCTGGAAGGATCAGAGACTTGTCTTCCATTTCGGGAGCGATGTTATCGAGGCGTTCGGTTTCGGGAACAATCGCCTCATCGGGGAGAAGTTCTTCGATCGGGCGGGTGAATTTTTTTCGTTTCGTTTTCTTCAACAGGGGAGCCGCTTCTTCTTCGAAGACTCTGGCAATTGCCTTCTTGCGGCTCTCGGAACTCGTGGGATACAACCCGGGACGGAGGTCTTCTTTCAGAGGGATAATCCAGCCGGGAATTTCAAAGAATCCGTAGGAAGCTTGTGCAAGATCAACCTCTGGATCAATGAGAAGTTGAAACGGGCGGCCGTTCAAACTGGCAATCGCTACGGCACGGATTTCGACGCCGCTGAGATTCATGTCCTTGAATGTGTTATCCAGGGCATGGGCATACTGGAGGATCATGTGGGGATTCTTTACCATCTTAACCACGTGCGATTTTCCAATTTTCGGCGCTCGTCCGCTTTTCTCCAACACGGTTTCCGCTTCTGGTGGGTTGAAGAAAAATTTAAGATAGGCGTCTTTGTCCCTGAGCATCATCCGCCAGGCGTAATAATGTCCGACTTCTGACCAACTGGGATCGCCACCGTAGCGCAAGGATCGAAAAGGGAGCAGGCAGTGAATCGTAAGGTAGGCGATTATAAACACGGTGACTCCGACGGAGGCCAGGCGAGCATTTCCCGTCCCTTTCTCAGTAGCCAACAAGCTTCTCTTTTTTCGGTTCGCTGGACGTTCCTGTTTTCTGTCTTGCAGCTTCTCCAGGAGTGGTCTTGGCCAGTGCGGCTGAAAGAAAAGGATAAGCAGACCGATGCCTATGAAGGGAAACAGGCCGATCTTGAAGAGAGCGTTGTTTGAAATATGAAAACACACGACGGCGATTGCAGCAGGCCAGAACGTCTTTCGATAGAGTAGGAGGAAGCCAATGCAAAAATCGAATACCATTCCTCCGTAGCTCATGCACCAGATAAACCATTCCTCATGCAAAACCTGAGGAAACCAGGAGAAGGGGGGCTTGATCGCATCGGGTTGTTTGTTCTTCATCCAGTGGCGTATGGGCTCCCCCTGGAGCCAGTCGCCCTGCAGTTTTGCAACCCCGCCAAAAAAGTAGACGATCACTACCTGTGCCCGCAGGATGAATAGATGCCAGTAGGGGATTAGGGGATTTACCTCCTGTCCTTTTCGAGTTCGCCACCAGCTTCGCACGCTAAAGCATTGATCTGCCGCAGTAAGGCTCAAAAGGAATGCAAGGAGCGAAGTGAGATAGAAATGGTTGTTGAAATACATCTTATCGATCAGGAAAAGATGTGTGTAGAGGATGGCGAAAACCGTATTGAAGAACCTTCTTCCAAAAGCATTAGCAGTGCGATTGATGCGTCCTACGAATTGCCGTGGATGACGCGGATCATCACCGGGTTTGATTCGGGAGCGAACGAGAGAGAGGGACGGTTTGATATTTTCTTTCCGGTATTCAGCAAGGAGAACACCCTTTTCTTCCTTTACCCCCGGGTGGGATGGGCAAGTGACTCAGATGGTGCGATCAGCCTCGGGGCCGGTGCGCGAACGTACCTTCCGGAGATGGATGCTATTCTCGGATTGAACCTATTCTACGATAACTACGAGAGTCAGTTCGGAAATCGATTCAGCCAGTTGGGAATCGGATCGGAATTTTTGACCGAGAATTTCGATTTCCGCTTTAACTATTATCTTCCGGAAGGCGGGCAACGCGAGGCGCGGAATATCAATGTAGCAAACTCGTTCACCGCAAATCAAACCTCTTTCGGAACCCCTTTTGCGAACCAAAACAGCATTTTTCAGCGTCGGACAGTTCGTACTCAGGCTGGATCTTTGAATCAACTGTTCCGCAGCACGGAAGAGGCGATGAGCGGATTGGATACCGAGGCGGGATTTAGGGTGCCCTACATGGAAGATTTGGTTCCCGGCGAGATTCGCGTTTATGGTGGTCTCTATTCCTTCGATAATCCGTTTGGAGGTGACCTTGAGGGGGGGAAGGCCCGGGCTGAATGGCGCCTTTCGCAGAAGCTTGCATTGGAAACGGCGTGGTATGAAGACGCGGAGGTGCTGGGCGACAACTGGACGTTCGGATTCCGCCTGAGTCTTCCGATTGAAGACGGGCCGAACGGTCTTCGCGAAACCTTTGCCGGGATCTTTCAGGATAAGCAGCCGACTCGGCGCCGTCCTACCTACGGGGCGATTGGAAGCCAGGTTTTTGCAAGCTCCAGTAGCAGTGTGATAGACCGGATGACGGAAGAGATCAATCGAACGCACCGGGTTCTTACCAGTGAAAGCGAATTCAAAGAAGATGTTGCGGCTCGTCAACTTGTTCTCGGAGACGTTACGAGGCGATCCCGAGTGCAGGAGGTCCACGACGATATCGTGTTTGTTCAAAACGAAACGGGAAAAGCGACGGCTGCTCCTGCCGAGGGAACCTCAGAGAATCCTGTCGATACCATTCAGGAAGGAGTTGATCTGGCATCCACGCAGTTTGGCGAGAACGGGCAGGTAATTGTGAATGGAGATTTCGGAGACTATGCCGAAGATGTGACTGTCGATCAGAACAGTGTCAAAATTTGGGGAGGGAAGCTTGGGATTCCAGTCAATGGGGGTAAGCGATTCACCTTTGGTTCCGCGAGACCGAATCTGGATGGAACCTTCGCATTCGACGGGGTTGCTTCCGCACGTGTCAGTGGATTCCACATTTCGAACGACAGTAGCTCTGCCGGAATTGAAGTTACCGACGTGAAGTCGCTAGTCATTACCGACAATGAAATTACCGAAACCGACGGAGGAGTTGAGATTGATTTCAGTGATGGTGGATTTGATATGACATTCACCATCGACAACAATTTTATCCACGAGAACGACGGGGAAGGGATTTATTTTGAGCCTTCTGGAGACGATGAAACCATCACGGGTGTCATCAGTAATAATACGATATCAGATAACGACGAAGGCTTTTACGCCTATGTTGAGGACTATGATGTAAACGCCACTTTCTCGGTATTCGGAAACACGTTTTCAGGAAATAGCGTAGGAGTTTATCTTGAAGGGTATGACATGGATGAAGCGAATCAGACCGTGAAGCTTGACGTCCGGGACAATACCTTCATCGATCAGAGTGATACCGCGGTCTACGTGAACTACGGGGATGCTGACAATGACGGCTCCTTCGATGTGGATGTAACGATGGAAGTTGTAGGAAACACCTTCATGGGGAATGACTATGATGTTTATTTCGACGTTGGATCCGACAGTAGTGGCGACGACACGAGCTACACCTGGAATGTTGATGTGATTGGGAATTCCTTCTCTGACACAGGATCGGATTCGGTCTGGATCGGGATTTCCGATGACTACGATGGAAGCGACATCGCCACGGAGTGGAACATTGATGTCAGCAAAAACAGCTTCGAAACGGTCGGGAATACTGCGATCACCGTCGATATAACGGATGGAGAGTATGACGACTTTGAAGTGTATTTGAGTATCACGGACAACTCGATTTCAGATGCAGGTCAAGATGGTATCAATGTGGAAATCACTGACACCGATGGCGCATCAAATGCCGTAATCGAAGCAGTCGTAGCCGGGAATTCTATCCTGAATGTATCAGACACGGGAATTGATATTCTTTTTGGTGATGTGGAAGACAGTTCCCTCATCTTCGGAGGTAATTTGGTCGATGGAGCCGCTTTCGGGATCGAAATCGATGGGTATGACACAGCAATTGACGATGGGGTATTCGGAAATAATCTCGTAAGCGATACCGATGATGGAGATTTCAGCATCAATGATGTGGATGGAACCGTTCTCATCAATGGCTCGGAAGAGCCGTAGATCCTGACCTCAATCTTTGGGATAGCATCTTCGTCATGGATGAGTAGGCTTCAAGGTATGCCGTCCCTCTTTCTCCGCCTTCTGTGGATTCAGACAATCTTGATACTATTTTCTCCGGCGGATGCGTCGGCGGAAAAATCTTTCCAATTGGTCGAATGGAAGGATGAATTGTTCCAAATTCCTAAGGTCCTCGAATCGAGACACGAGGGAGACTTCCTCATTCTCGACTATCGCTCGGCGCGGGACATCAACGGTCGGGATGCGGTCCCGGAGAAGCAGGCGCTGCCGGAGCGGGTCTTCCTCGAAATCAATTCGCAGCAGCAGGATACCAGGCTGAAAACGAAGTCCGGAGTGATCAAGCATTTCGCGGTGGGAAAAACCGAGGGAGCTTCGATTATTGTCATCTACCTGCACGGCAAAGGGGGAAGCCGGGACCAGGGTGTCGACGATGGGACTTTTGGCGGCAATTTTAACCGCATTAAGAATCTGGCGGTTCGGAGCGGCGGCCTCTATCTCTCTCCGGACATCGCCAGCTTTACAGGGCGGGGCGCCCGGCAGATTCATGCGATGCTGATGCACTATGCGGCGCAATCGCCGAATGCAAAAATCATTCTGTCCTGTGGCTCGGCCGGCGGGCGGATTTGTTATCAGCTGGCCCGAAAGGAAGATCTTGTTCCGCGGCTGGGCGGGATCGTATTTCTCGGTTCCTTTCCGGATAGTCCCTTTATCGGATCCGATGCCTGGAAAGCGCGGGTTCCCATCTACATCGGTCACGGGAGTCGGGACTGGGTTTCCTACCTTTCCAAAATGGAAGCGCTCTACCTGCAGATCCGGGAGCGGAGTCCGGGCTATCCGATCAAGTTTGAGCGCTTCGAAAGCGGCACCCACGGCACCCCGATCCGTATGATCGACTGGCGAAAAACGATCAACTGGATGCTCTCTGTGAATTGACAGATCGAAAATTCCCCCGGATACATGAACCCTGCCTTCACCCCATGAAACCCGGATCTCCGCTTTGCAAAGCCCTTCTTCTGATTCTCGTCCCCCTGATGGTGGGGACGGGGCAAAGCTTTGCCGTGACCATCGCGGGCCGCGAAATTTCCCGCGCCAATTACCGGGAGATTCAGCGGGATCGGTACTACCGCCGCACCGAAAAAACATTCAATACGGTTTTTTACAAAAAGCATTTCCAGCCGGAAGAGGGGGAGTTCGATCTGCTCGCCTACCTGGTCAAGATGGCGAAGATCTACGAGGTGCCTCCCGCGGCGGTTCTCGGGGGGATTATGGGGGAGCATTCCATGAACCAGCGGGGGACCTTCAAGCAGGCCGGCGAATCAGGGATTAATCTAATCGGGAAAAAATTTGGTAAGTCCGGCGAAGACGTCGTGAACAAATTGAACCTGAAGTTTCGGGGAGCGAACGGGGAGGCGTCCTTCGGTCCCGGGCAGATTCAGCCCTTTATTGCTTCGGCGATGGAGGCGGAGATCAAGAGGATTCGACCCGACGCGGAGGAGGACGAAGTCGACAAATACAATTGGAAAGGCGCGATCAACATCATCTGCGCCTACATGAACTATGCCGCGAACTGGTATGAGAAGGAGGGATTCGAGGTCCGAAATGACACTCCGCTTATGGTGACCCTGTTCAATATCGGCGAAACGGGTAGGAGCTTTGAAAAACGGGCTGCGGAAACCAAAGCGCTCGTCGACAAGGGGGAGCGCGACGGGCCCTGGCTGAACTACTTCGGATTCTGGGTCCTGAGAAATCAGAAGACACTCGAAGCGAAAATTGCGAGCGCGCCCTGACTCAAATTTCTACCATCGCCGGCACTGCGTTCCTGAGAAGAGAATGCAATTCTGAAGCGGCTCTGTTTCCGACTTCGATCACCTCTTCGTGATTCAGGGGCTGTCCGGAAAGTCCGGCCCCGTAGTTGGTGAGGCAGGAGAGGGCGACCACCCGCATTCCGAGAGCACGCGCCTGAATCGCTTCCGGAACGGTGGACATACCCACGGCGTCGGCGCCGAGTGTTCGCAACATGCGGACTTCTGCGGGGGTTTCGTATTCAGGACCGTTGACCCAGGCGTAGACCCCTTCGCTCAATTTGGGAGTGCCTGCTTCTGCCGCTTCCGCTTTCAGCAGTTCGCGCAATTCGCGGGAGTAGACCTCGCTTTGGTCGATGAATTGGGAGGATCCGGTCAGGGGGGACAGTCGGGCGAGATTGAGATGATCGGTCAACAACATCCAGCGGCCCGGTTTAAAATTGCCATTCACAATACCCGCTGCGTTGGTGAGAAGAACGGTCCGGATTCCAAGCTGATGAAAGAGACGGATCGTGGAGGCGACCTCCTTTGCGGTCCAGCCTTCGTAGACGTGCACGCGGCCCTGGGCGATTGCGACCTCGACACCTCCCAGGGTTCCAATGTGAAGCCTTCCCGCGTGACCTTCCACTCCACTGGCCGGAAGACGTTCGATTTCGTCGTTGTCCACGGAAACTGGACTCTCAAGGGCGTCGACAAAACCGCCCAGCCCCGATCCAAGCACGAGGCCGATCTGTGGCTTCGCTTTTCGGATCGATTCCGGAAGGGTGAACTCGGAGAAACTCATGCTGTCAGGATGGCCGGTTTTTGACCGCATCGCAAATTTCTTGATGCAACGATTCCAGTTCCGGGGTTTCGACGCCCGCTTCCCGGGCGCGACGAAGTGGCTCTCCCCAGATCGCCTCGACTTCGACCGCACTTCCCGCTTCAAAGTCGACCAGGCTGGAGGGCCGGTAGGGGCACATTTGGGCTGTGCCCTCAATATTGGCCTCGGCAAATGATGGATCGATTACCTGCTTGTAGGCGGCTGCCGCATCGATGATTTCCTGCATCAATGTGCGCGTGCGTTGGAGAAGATGAGGGTTTTTCAAAATCTGCTGCGTATCGATTCCGCCGCCGGCGATGGAGAGTCCGTTGAAAGGGATATTCCAAATCAGTTTTCTCCATCGTGCCAAACCAATATCGGGAAGCCTTCGGAAATCCAGTCCCGCTCCGGTGAAAAGATCAACGACAGCGGAGATGCGATTCGTTTCCGTGAATTCACCCATTTCCACTTTGCCGTGGGCCAGATGATGAATCACTCCCGGCTCACCACGGTTGATGCAAACAAAACAAAGTCCTCCGAGAATCGGGTTCCGAGGAAACAGAGTGTGCAGAAATTCCTCATTTCCCATCCCGTTTTGAAGCGTCAGAAGAATCGTGTCTGCTTTCAATAGCGGTGTCACCAGTTCTTCGATGAGATGATTCGAGGTCGCTTTCAAAGCAAGGATCACCAAATCGACCGGACCGATATTCGTGGTCGAAGCGAAAGCGGACACCGGGTTCAGCACGAAGTCTCCGTCGACGCTCTTTACCGCAAGTCCTGTCTTTTGAACTGCTTCCAGATCACGCCGCATCAGAAAGGCGACGTCGTGGTGCAGAGCCAGCCTGGCACCGTAGTAGCCACCGACAGAGCCGGCTCCGACCACGGCAATTTTTCTGATCTGGTTCTCCGAATCCTCCATCTGTTCCGTTGATACGATTTTCGACTCTGCTGCGCAACCTTCTTGACGAATCCTGAACAGCTCCTTGAGTGGGGCATGTCGATTGCCCGAGAGCTATTAGCTGCCACTGACGAACTGGTTACGAGCCTGCAGGGCCTGTCCTTCGCGGAACCGGTTGCCTACACCTACAATCCTTTGGAATACGCCAGGCAGTCGCATGAGCTGTATCTGACCCGGTTTGGAGATTCCAAAAAGCGCGCGCTCATGATGGGAATGAATCCCGGTCCCTGGGGCATGGCTCAAACGGGGGTTCCCTTCGGAGAAATTCCTGCGGTCCGTGACTGGATGGGGATCTCCGCCCCGGTCAATAGACCGGATCCCGAACATCCCAAGCGACCGATCGTAGGGTTTGACTGCGAGAAGTCAGAGGTGAGCGGGCGTCGGCTTTGGGGGCTCTTTTCAGAAACCTATCCGAAGGCGGAGGATTTCTTTCAGGCTCACTATGTCGTGAACTACTGCCCGCTCGTCTGGATGGAGGAGTCAGGGCGCAACCGGACTCCGGATAAATTGCCGAAAGCGGAAATGGAGCCCGTTTCGGCTGCCTGCGATCAATACGTGCAGCGCCACCTGGAGCTGTTGGAACCCGAGTTTGTCATCGGGGTGGGAGCCTTCGCGGAAACCTGCTTAAAACGGGTTTCTGAAGCGGCAGGGCTGCAACCCGAGATCGGGCGAATTCTTCATCCCAGTCCCGCCAGCCCCGCCGCGAACCGCGACTGGGCCGGAACAGCGGCGAAGCAACTGCGCGAAATCGGTCTGTGGGAGTAGACGGGGCTATGATATCGTTGCGGTCCCTTTGATCAAAAAGATGCCTGCCGATTCCCACATTCTCCGTCGAGCCAGCTGGCTGTCCTTCTGGATTGGAGGATTCATGCTCGTGCTGAAATGCGCGGCCTGGTGGATGACCCGCTCCAGTGCGATCCTCAGTGATGCAGCGGAGTCGATTGTCCATGTAGCGGCCGTGGCCTTTGTCGTTTACAGCCTGCGCCTTTCCCAAAAACCTCCGGATCAGGACCACCCCTACGGCCACGCCAAGATTTCCTTTTTCTCCGCCGGTTTTGAAGGCGGCCTGATTTCCATCGCGGGAGTTTTCATCCTTGTCCAGGCGATCCAGCAATGGATCTCCGGCATCGCACCTCACGATCTCGGTTCCGGAAGCCTGCTCGTAGCGATCGCGCTCGTGATCAACGCCTGGCTCGGTTGGTACTTGGTTCGCCTGGGCAAAAGGCATGATTCACTCATTCTCGAGGCAAATGGAAACCATGTCCTCGTCGATGCCTGGACCAGTCTCGGGATTCTCGTGGGATTGCTTCTCACCTGGCTGGCCGGTTGGCCCTGGCTGGATCCCCTCTGCGCCATCCTCGTTTCCATTCATATTCTCCGGAATGGAATCGGTCTGCTCTGGCGAAGCGCCAACGGATTGATGGACCGGGCCGATCCGGAAATTCAGAAGTCTCTTATGGAGGTCCTCGATCGCGAAACGGAAAAATCCGGAATCTCCTGGCACCAACTCCGGCAACGACATCTCGGAGACGGGCACTGGGTGGACTTTCACCTGGTCTTTGAGGATGAAACCACGGTCCGGGATGCGCATGAAGTGGCATCGAGGATCGAGCAAGAGGTCCGCGACGAGTTGGGAGCATCTACGGTTGTGACCAGTCATCTCGAACCTGCGGATGATCATGAGCGGATTCATGGGCATGCCCCCGGTGAGCCCGTCCCGGATCCGCTCAGTGGCCGCCCCCTCCCTGATTGATTCAATCAGTTCACTATAGTAATGGATCGGAGCTTGACTTTACTATAGAGTAGTGTAAGGTCCCCGGAGAAAAATATTCAAATGGTAATACGTAGTAACAGATTTATGCAGACATCGACATCTGGTCGGTGGGAGGGCCATCGTGCCCCCATGCAACTTCTCTATCTCCGTAGTCAGTTGAATCATAGGGACCCAAATCCTGAGGATTGTTTGATTGGTAAGGAGCTGAACGCTGATTTTGGAGCGTTTTCCGACACCGGGAAGAACGAAGGGAGGGCCAGGTTTACGTAGTGAATTCGTAACAGAATTCCATGGTCGTGAACCCGCTCTCCGAAAGGAAGCGGGTTTTTTGTTGTGTAACCCATTGAAAATCAATGGAAAGTAGGGGCTGGAACAGGGCTGCGATACGAAAAAGAAGAACAAAAATATGAAAAGCCCGCCGCCAGGTGAGACTGACGACGGGCCGATGAAAGCGAAGGATCAATGGGATTGATCGCTTGCTCACGCAAGAGAAACGATAGCGTTCTATTTCAATCGGTCAAGTAAAGCAGGGCTGGTTGCCTGCTCGCCGGACAGTTGTGTCCGGTAGTAACGAACTTCGCCTTCTATGAAAACTTTATGTAGTAAAATCTGAAGGCTTTTTGGGAGATGTGCCTGCGAAACATCGAAACGTCCGCCGGGAAAGCCTGCGGCTGTCTCACTGGAGAGGCAACGGTGTTCGTTCTTTATATGGGATGAAAATGACCGCGCAGGCTCCAGTTGAGACTGTTTGAGTCGTCCAGTGGAATTCACTGGCGACATGGTTCCGTTTTCGCTCCGGTCGCCGGAAGAGACTTAAAAGAAAAGCAGGTCTAGTCCCCTGTGGCAATCCGCCGGAAGTTGAGATGGAATTCCAGACTCTCAAAACGGCCTGAATGCGTTTTCATTTTCATCCCCATTGCATGTCGTAGCACCAGAAGTGCAGGGCAGTCTCCAAAACTGTCGCGGCCCGGGGCAGCACCGGGGCGGCTTGCCATTTCTTCTCGCGGTTTTACCGCGGTAGAAAGTGGAAAGGTGAAAGGTTCCAATCGGATTGGAACAGTTTTTCACTTTCCCACTTTTTAGATGTAGCTCCGGCTATGCCGGAAGCTCGATGAAGTCGAGACGAATGAAACGGCGGTTCATCCGGGGGAGCAGCGAATCCGCCGCCTCCGGCCGGTAGGAGCATTTCGAAATCCTTTACCAGTCTAGCTGAGACAGATTAGCGTGTCGTTGAAGGCGATGAGAGGTCGGTGCAATTCCGACGGCTGGTGCCTTTGAGCGATATCCCCGTGGTGTAAGAGAAGCATAACGTTCTGCGCGCCGTGCGTAACGAGACTGATTGCTCTCTGAGCAACCCGAAGGGCAGCATTGCAGTCAAGGTGTCGGATCAGGTGCAAATCCTGGCATGGATACCATCTCAATTCCTCTGAAGCATTTACAGTGATGCACCGGCCTTTTAATCCGGTGAAGAAGGGGCAGTACCTTCCGGGGGAACCAATTTTCAGGACCTGAAGAAATACGGCGGACTCGTCGCGTAGGCAATTTGCGCGGCCCGCTTAGAAAGTCGATTTCAGGCATTCAACACTCAACTTTGAACGTGCATCTCTGAACGGTGCACGTTCTCCAGATCCCAGTCGTGGTGTAATCAGCAGCATTCTACCCTGTGAAGGTAGCGGAGCGGGTGCAAATCCCGTCGACCGGACCATCTTACAAACTCTTTTCCAGAAGGGAGGCATAGAGTTCCTTCGTCCTCATAACGGTCTTAAGGTAGCGAAAATCGAGCGGTCGATTCAGCGATCAAGCCCTCGAGACGATGAAATTTCTCGAACAGGCATTCGTGCCTTCGTTCGGGAGATCGAGTCGATTTCTTTGTAGCCATACCCTCCGGAATCCACCTTCGGATTTCGGATTGATAGGAAAGGAGGTGGTGGGCCGGCGCATGAGTGCCGGCCCGTTCCCTTCCTTTTTCCTCAAAAAAAACTCGTTTACAAACTGTTACGAAATTCAATTTTGAACTAAAACCAAACCAACTCATCTTATATCACCATGAGCGCTTCGATCTTGCATCAGAATATCGTTCTGGTTCTCAACCGGAACTGGCAGGCGATCAATACGAGAACCCCTGCCGAAGCTTTCTGCCAAATGGCGACCGATACCGCGACTGCGCTCGATATCCAGGGCACGGACTTTATGGTCCCCACGAAGTGGAATGACTGGCAGAAGCTGGAAGTCCGCGAGGGCGATGCCAGCATCGGGACGGCGCATGGACGAATCCGTGTTCCGACCGTAATTGTTGTCGCCAACTTTGCCAAGGTGCCGAAGAAGCGGCCTAAGTTCAATTCCCGAAATATCTGGGAACGCGATGGCGGACGGTGCCAATACACGGGACGGAATCTTCGTCCCGGCGAAGGCAACATCGACCATGTCCTGCCGCGCTCGCGCGGCGGAGACACTACCTGGGAAAACTGTGTTCTTGCCGCTCGCGAGGTGAATTCGCGCAAAGCTGACAAGACTCCGGAAGAAGCGGGCTTGCGATTGCGGAAGGCCCCGAGGACTCCGCCGGAACTCCCTGTCACGATGTTGCTGCGAAACGTGCACGATATCTCTGACTGGGACCCGTTCCTTCCCGGGTAGGCTGTAGCCGGCCCCGGCGAGGCCGGAAGGACGTAAATGAGTTCCCTCAGCACTCCTTCCCGGCTCGAAGATCCGGGCAACGACTCTGTGCGGAAACACTTTCACTGTCGCGCGGTCTCGAAGGGCGTCCCGTAGAGATCCCGCTTCTTGGCAGGAAAACACAAGGTAGCTCACTGGTAGACCCTCAGACTGATACTCTGATTGTAGCCGGTTCGATTCCGGCCCTGGTTTGGAAAACCCGAAAACAAACGACCCGCTCCTTTTGCCAGCCATCAGCCGACTTTTTCGAAAGCCCGGCAGCTGCAAGGCAGCTTTGCGAATCAACTCACTCGCGCCACCCCGGAGGATTCCCGAATTCCGAGGCGTGTCGATGACAGTTCGGTTCCCGCTGTGGAGCAGTGATGGCGGAAGGCAGCGGGTCCTCTCCTTCTTGAAAGAACGAACACCGTTTCCCCTCCCGCTATTCTTCCAAAATTGTATTTTTGTTAGAAATGAAAAAGAAAAATGGAAACTGTAATCACCATCGCAACCATCGTTGCGGCAATCGCCCTCTGGGCGGCTTCTGTGAAGCTGGTGAACGACTACGTCGAAACCGTAACGATCTGGGACTACCAGACCGGGCTCCACTTCAAGAACGGGTGCTATCTCGAATCTCTTGAGGCGGGAAAGCATCGTCTCTGGGGGCGCGGACATTCCGTGATTGTCTTCGATCAACGTGCTTTCGAACTGGTGGTTCAGAGACAGGAACTGATCACGAGCGACAGCGCGACCGTGAAGCTGACCGCCGTTACCCAGTGGAAAATCGCTGATGCCCTGAAGTTTCATCTCGGAGTCGATAACGCCCACCAGGCGCTTTACACGCTGGTGCAACTGGCAATGCGTCGGGTTATCGGTGGCCTCGATCTCGATGCGGTGATCGAACAGAAAGCGGACTTCGGGAAAACGCTTCTCAAGGAAGTGAAGGGGGACGCGTTCGAAGAACTCGGAATCGGGGTGGGCCGAATTGAAATTCGCGATGTGATGCTGAGCGGAGAGCTGAAAAGTTCCTACGCCGGAGTGATCACAGCTCGTAAAGAGGCTCAGGCCCAGCAGGAGCGTGCTCGCGGTGACGCGGCGGCTCTGCGAACCTTCGCCAACGCGGCTCGAGTCTACGAAAACAACCCGGAGCTCTTCCGCCTGCGTTACCTCGAAACGCTGAAGGAGGCAGGGACCGGATACGGAAAGCAGCTCATCATCGGAGTTCCTGAGGAACTGATGGGGCTGGTGAAGAAATCAAACGAATAACCAAAAGGGGGTGCGCCCACGAAAGGGCGCACCTCTTGCCTTAAACCAGACATGATAGCGAAAAACGATCCCCGGCGGGAGGCCCGTCGCAATCGTGCGTGGCTCCGAAAGGAACGGGACAAAAAGTTGCGAGGCTTAATCTTCGAGCAGCGGCGCCTCCATCGTGCGATGTGGAATGCTCCGGTCGTGCCTTTTTCCTTTGCGTCGAAAGAGGCAGATTGGCCGCCTGCCATCTCACAAAGCAGCCGCAGGCTCCTGCAAAGATTCCCCTTCTTTCCTGCTTTCTTCCCCGGAACAACCGCCGTCGGTGAGGCAGCGGCCGGAGTCTGCCCTGAGGTCAATAGGATCCGACCTGCTCCTCGATATTCTTCCGGGCCCAGGCGACGCATCCGAGGACGCCGGCATCATCTTCCAGTTCAGCCGCAACGATTTCGTAGGTGCCGTGATAGGCGGGAAGGGTTCGCTCCCTTGCTGACTCGCGAACGGTGCTGACGTAGAGTTCGGGCATTGCCTCAACGAGCCCGCCACCGAGCACGATTTTGTCGGGGGAGAGAAGGTGGACGATCGTGGCAACGCCACAGCCTAACAAGGTCGCCGCGCGAATGATAATGTTTTCGATTTCGATGTCTCCCGCTTCGACAGCAGCGGCGAGTTTTCCGCTGGTGATATTGGACATGTCCGTCCCGCAGGACTTGAGAAGATTCGGGGCCTGTCCCCGATAGGCCGCGCGGGCCGCCTCCGACGCGATTTTCAAGCGGGAGCACTCCAGCTCGAGGGTGCTTCCGTTTTCCCCGTGTCCCGAGGTTTCCGGATACAGCGGGATGTGCCCGAGTTCCATGCAGGAAAGGTTCGCTCCCTGGAGGAGGCGGCCATCGATCACGGCTCCGGCTCCGATTCCCGTTCCGGGAAAGATTCCGACAGCACACCGGGCATCGCGCGCTGCTCCTTCGTGAAACTCCGCGTAGACGCCGGCATCGACGTCGTTGCAGATGACGACCCGGCAGTCAAATGCGTGGCCGAGATGCTCTTCAACGTGGACATTTTCCCATCCGAGGTTGGGGGCTTCCACGAGCACGCCGGTCGTTGGATTGATCGGGCCCGGGCAGCCGACCCCGATTCCCATGACCTGGTCTGCGGTGGCACCGGCATCTTCAAGCGCTTCTTCAATGACGGTGACCATGCGGGAAAGCCCGGCCATGGAGCCCTTGTTGCCCCGCGTTTTCTGCTTGGCCCGGCCCAGCGTCTGGTAGTCGTCATTAAAGACTTTCGCGAGCATCTTGGTGCCGCCAAGGTCAAACCCTACCCAAACCTTGCCCGGATAATGTTTCTTCTTTTTGCTCATGCAATCAGTTGCTCCGCTTTGCGCCGCGCTTCGAGGTCGGCGTCGATGATTTCTTCCAGAGTCGGTTTCAGAATGGGAGTGTGCGACTGCATCGTTTCAGAAACCGTTTCCCAGATTTTCGGAAAGGGAATGGACTCCCGCAGGAAGGCGCTCACCGCGACTTCGTTGGCCGCGTTCATTACCGCGGGTAGCGTGCCGCCGGCTCGCCCGGCTTCTTTTGCCAATGTCAGGGCAGGGAAGTCGTCCCAGCGGGGGGCTTCGAAATCCAATCGGGCGAGTTCGGCAAAGTCCAGTGGGGGCAGCGTGTTCGGGACCCGTTCCGGGTAGGTGACCGCATACTGAATCGGGAAACACATATCCGTCGTGCTGAGCTGAGCAAGGATCGAGCTGTCGATGAATTCGACCATGCTGTGGACGATGCTCTGGGGATGAACGATCACATCTACGCGATCCATTTCGATGTCGAAGAGCCAGCGGGCTTCGATCATTTCCAATCCCTTGTTAAAGAGCGTCGCGGAATCAATTGAGATTTTCTGGCCCATTTCCCAGGTGGGATGCTTCAGTGCCTGTGCCTTCGTCACATGAGCGAGTTGTTCGGAGGGGAGTTGGCGAAATGGCCCTCCCGAAGCGGTGAGGATGAGACGGGAAACATCGCTCGGAGAACGGTCCTCGAGACACTGGAAAATCGCATTGTGTTCCGAGTCGACCGGAAGAACGCGAACGCCCTTTTCGCGTGCCGCAGTCATGACGGCTTCTCCGGCCATGACGAGGATTTCCTTGCTTGCGACGGCAATGTCTTTCCCGGCCTCGATCGCAGCGAGGGCGGGACGAAGTCCGGCGACACCTACAATGGCGATGAGAACAAGATCCGCCTCCGGCATTGTTGCGAGCTCGATGAGGCCTTCCTCCCCTGTGTGAATAGCAACATCCGTCGATACTTGGGAAACGAGCTGATCCAACCCTGTTGGGTCGTAGAGGCAACCCTGTTTGACGTCGAATTCCGCGATTTGTCCGGCCAGTGAATCAACACTGCGATTGGCGGCCAGTCCGACGACCTCCATGCGTTCCGGAATATCGCGAGCTACCTTTAAACTGCTTTCGCCGATGGATCCGGTGGATCCTAACACGACTACTTTTTTGGGGCGCGGATCTTCGGACATTGGTGACTAGCTGAAGATCAGTAGGTAGATATAAAAGAGCGGTGCGGTGAAGAGTACGGAGTCGATCAAGTCAAGAAAGCCGCCAATGCCGGGCATGAGATTGCTGCTGTCCTTCACCTCGAGGCTTCGCTTGAGAATCGATTCGGCGAGATCCCCGAGAACGGCTACGAGGGCGAGGAGCACTGCCAACACGGCCGCATGGATCGGGGTGATGATGGGAATTTGATCCCCCATCGCGAAGTAGAGGGTGAAACTTCCCGCGACCGCAAAGAAGATCGCGCCGCCAAAACCCTGCCACGTCTTTCCGGGACTGACGTGGGGGACCATCTTGTCGCGGCCGATCAATGAGCCGACAAGATAGGCTCCCATGTCGGTGAGCTTGGTCACTGCGATGAGATAAATGACGTAGAAAGGAGCCGACGGATCTCCGACTGCGTTCGTGAGCGGCAGCATGAAGATCTTCGGCACAAAGGCAAAGAGCAGGACACAGTAGATGAAGCCGAAAATGGTCGCTGCGATCTCATCGAGAGTCTGAAATCCCTCGAGAGGAAAGCGGAGGCGTTCGAGCACGACAAGCGTCACGAGAAGGGCCACGGCGAGTCCGTCGAGATTCACCAGCCACTTCGCTTCAAACCCCCACATTGGGGCGAACAGAAAAATGATATAGGCGACGCTGACCCCGTAGGTTTGCCAGCGAAATCGCCGGAAGCCCCGTATGGGAAAGAGTCGGAAGTATTCGATCAGGGCGCCGATCGCGAGAACGGCATAGAGCACTGAGAACATCCAGCCCTGGGAATATGAGAAGGCGACAGCAACGATGGCGATCAGGAAAACCGTGCTGATAAGCCGGTTTTTGAAGGCACGGCGTTTCGCGGAACCGGCACTGTCAGCCGACGAAGCAGCAGCAGGCGGGTCGGCCGGGGATTCTGTGGAGTCGGCGGCGGGTTCTTCGGGCATTACGCTCGGGTGGTGTCGCCCATGAAACAGGCAGGCCCGCTGATTGGCAATGAATAATTCACTCGATTTGTGGCCCTGTGAGAAATTTGATTCGCTACAAACCGGCACGGCGAAACAGTTGCGCAATCCGGCATGATAACCGATTACTCCCTATTATGGCGAAGAAACCAGTTGTATTGATCATTCGTGACGGATGGGGAGATAACCCCGGAGGCCCCGAGGAGGCCGAGAAAGTGGGTGATTGCCCGCGGCTCGCGAACACTCCATTCACTGACCAGATGCATGCCAAATATCCGGTCGCGCACCTGAGTTGCAGCGGATTGGACGTGGGTCTGCCGGAAGGGCAAATGGGGAATTCGGAAGTGGGGCACTTGAATCTCGGTGCGGGCCGGGTTGTGTATCAGGATTTTACGAGGATCAACAAAACGATTGAAGACAACGAACTGGCTTCGATTCCTCAGTTGAAGGAGGCGTTTGAAAAAGCTTCCTCCACCCGACTTCATTTGCTGGGATTGGTTTCGGACGGGGGCGTGCACAGTCACCAGGATCATCTCTGTGCTCTCGCGGCTGCGGCGAAGGCGGCAGGGGTGGGCGATATCATGGTCCACGCGATCACGGATGGACGCGACACTTCGCCGACCGGGGGAAAGGATTACCTCGGATATTGCGAAGACAAACTGGCCGAGTCCGGTGCGAAAATCGTGACGGTCATCGGGCGCTACTATGCGATGGATCGTGACAAGCGATGGGATCGCTCCAAGCTGGCCTGGGATGCGATTGTTCATGGAAAAGGGGAGGCAAAAGAAATTCTCGCTTCCGAGGCCGTGGCGGAGCAATACACCGACCATGTGACCGACGAATTCATGAATCCGATGGTCTTTGACGCAGTGGATGAGCAGCGGGTTCGTGACGGAGATGTCGTGCTCTTTTTTAACTTCCGCGCGGATCGTGCCCGACAGTTGAGCGTCGCGTTTCTCAACGAAGATTTTGACGGATTTGATCGGGGAGAGTGGCCGAAGGTGAGTTACTACACCATGACCGAATACGACGAAACCTATGGTTGTCCCGTCATTTTCGGTCCCGAGGAATTGACGAATACGCTCGGTGAGGTGGTTGCGAGAGCGGGCATGACTCAGTTGCGAATTGCCGAGACGGAAAAGTATCCGCACGTCTCCTTTTTCTTCAATGGAGGTGTTGAGCTGGAAAATGAGGGGGAAGACCGCCAGATGCTGCAATCGCCGCAGGATGTCGCGACGTACGATGAGAAGCCGGAGATGTCAGCCGAGGAGGTCACACAAACGATTCTCGACCGCATCGAGAACTACGACATGGCGATCATCAACTACGCGAACCCTGACATGGTGGGCCACACCGGCGATGTGCCTGCAGCGATCAAGGCGGTGGAATGTGTCGATGATTGCGTTCGGCGCGTCGTCGAAAAAGTACTTTCGCTCGGAGGAAAACTCCTCATCACCGCCGACCACGGAAATTGCGAAGTGATGATCAATCCGGATGGTTCACCGCAGACCGCACACACCACCAATCTGGTTCATCTGATTTATGTGGGTGATGACGCGGGCGAGGTCACTCTCCAGAGCGGGAAGCTGGCCGACATTGCTCCGACGATTCTGAGCCTGTTAGGCCTGGAACAGCCGGAGGAGATGACAGGAGAGGTGCTCCTGTCACCGAAGTAATCGGCGTTTACGTTACAAATCCTTCTCCGTCGGAGGGAATCGTTTCCGGCCTGCGCTGTCGACGGGCTGGCCGTTGCGGAGGCTCCACCATTCCCCGGCACGCTCTTCCTCGAAGTGCGGGTTGGGGATGGGCATCCGGGCGATGACCCGATTCTGCCAGCGCTGCAGTTTGCCTTTGAGATCGGCAACGCGGCCTTTTTTCTCTTCGGAAAGATCATTCTTCTCCCCGATGTCTTCGGCAAGGTGGTAGAGCTCCATTTCTCCCGTGTTGTCGAGATATTGAAGAAGTTTCCATTCGCCTTCTCGAATGGCAGCAGCAGGGCGGTGATGGTGATAGTGGGGGTAATGAAAATGAATCGCGCTTCGCTTGAGGGCTGTCGTTTCATCCTGCAGCACCGGTAGGAGGCTGAGCCCGTCGATGGTCTGGTTCTCAGGAAGTTTGCCTCCACCCAGTTCGACAAAGGTCGGATAGAAATCATAGCTGATCGCGACCGTCGAGGTCACGCTGCCGGGTTTTACGAGGGGAGGGTATTTCACAATGAGGGGAACCCGAATGCCGCCCTCGTAGAGCTGCCCTTTTTCGCCGCGGAGAGGGGCGTTGCTGGTGACGTTGTCGTCGGCCTCGGGGGTGTAGTCATAACGCCGGTAGAGTCCTCCGTTGTCAGAGGAGAAAGCGATCATGGTGTTTTTGGTGAGCCCGGCCTTTTCGACGGCGGCAAGGATGCGACCGACGAGATCATCGAGTTCCTCGGTCATGGCCGCATAGACGGGGTGGGGGAGGTCACGGCCCATCTCTTTTGCTTTCTTTTCATACTTCGCGACGAGATCGGAACGGGACGTGAGGGGGATATGAACCGCGTAGGGGGACACCATCAGAAAGAAGGTCTTCTCTTTGTTTTCGCCGATGTAGTTTTCGGCGAGTTCGGCTTCGAAGTCAGTTCGGAACTGGTCGGGTCGGGGCTTGATGTCGGTGGCCCCGTGCTGAATGCGGAACTTTCCGGGGAGAAAAGGACCGCCGACCACGGCGCTCCAGTCATAGCCCTGCTGTTCCGGTTGGAATTCGGGGCCATTGCCGAGATGCCATTTCCCAATGTATCCGGTGGTGTAATCAGCCCCTTTGAGGGATTCAGCAACGGTTACGACATCGAGAGGAAGGGACATCGTCGTCAGCGGGGTTTGAACCCGCTCAAAGGGCCGCCAGTGACCCGGAATGTGAGCGGTGATTCCGATTCGGGCCTGATTCTGGCCGGACTGCACGGCGCAGCGGGTCGGGGAACAAACCGCGCCCGCAGCATAGAAATCGGTGAATCGCATCCCGTCCTTCGCCAGTTGATCGAGGTTCGGGGTCTCGATGAAATCATTGCCATAGGGGCCGATATCCGCCCAGCCGAGGTCGTCGGCCATGATGTAAATGATGTTCGGCTTTTCAGCGTGGGCAGAAGGAGCGAGCCAGAGCAGCGCGGCTGCGAAGAAAATAGGGAAGGTGGAAAATTTCATGGGAGTGGATAGTAAGGAACGCGGTTCTCGTCGTCGAGAGCGGGATCGGGGACTTTTTGAAAAAAAGTGTGAACAAACCGAATCCAAACCGGTCTCTCATTCGTTCGCATGAGGAACCATTTTCGAATGAACCATTTTTTGCTCTCGACGCTCACCGTGGGACTACTGCTTCTCCTTTTCGCCGTCGGCGATTCGTATGCAAGTGAACGGGAGAAAACTTCGGCGATGCGGCTCGGGAGAATGAAGGCGATGTCCTGTGCCGGTTGTCACGGTATGGACGGGAAAGGAATCGAGCGGAATGGGAAATGGGTAGCTCCCGCATACAGCGAATCTGCCATCCTCAGGGATGATCCGGAAAAGCTGGCTCTCATTATTTTGAAAGGAATTCGAAAAGAGAGCGAGCACTACTCCGGTGCGATGGGTGGAATGGAGACGGTCTACGACGATCGCAGCCTCGCTGCCGTAATGACCTGGGTACGCAACCAATACGGAGGACAGGACGACCACATCACTGCCGATCAAGTCGCAGAGTGGAGAAAGAAGTTTTCCGATCACCAGGGGCCGGTCGCCCTCGGAGAGATCACTGAGTAGCCTACCATAAACACGCCATCTGAATTTCAGGGAAAAATCCCGATCAAATCGTAACTGATTATTGAATGAAAACTACCATCATCACTTCCACTCTCGCTCTTGTTGCTGTCGCTCTTTTCGGGGCACAGAATGCGCAGGCTCACTGTCAGGTTCCCTGCGGAATTTTTGCCGACCAGGCTGAATTCGAAAAGCTGCTGGAGGCGCAGACGACCATTGCCAAAGCAAACGTCGAAATGGCTAAGTTGCTGGAGGACAAGTCTCCTCTCGCGGTAAACCAGGCGACGCGCTGGATCATGACGAAAGAAGATCACTGCGTAAAAGTCATGGAGTCGATCGCTCAATATTTCATGGCACAGCGGGTCAAGCCGGATGCAGAGAACTACGAGAAAGCTCTCGTTGCTGCGCACAACGTGATGCGTGCAGCGATGAAGGCGAAGCAGGACCCGTCCGCTGAAGTGGCAGAAGCGTTGAAGAGTTCCATCTTCGATCTGTACCGTGCCTATGAGGGCAAAGAGCCTGACTTCCACAAGCACTGATCTGGTAGTCAGGCACGATGCCGTGGTTCTTGAGCCACTGTTTGATTTTGGAGAGGGACGACATTCTGTCGTCCCTTTTTGTCTGGGCGAACGAGTTAGCTCAGAATCCCGTTGATCACCCTTGCCGGGTTCACTCCGGTCAGTTTCTGCTGCAGGCCCTGAAACGGAACTGCGAGATGCTTGTGATCAAATCCTAACAGGTGTAGAAGCGTGGCGTGCATGTCGGGGATGGAAACGGGGTTGAGTGCGGCACTGTAGCCGATCGGGTCGGTTTCCCCGTAGCTGGTTCCGCCTTTGACGCCTGCTCCCGCCATCCACATCGTGAAAGCCCCGGGATTGTGGTCGCGGCCTTTGAGTGCCATTTCCTGGCCACCGCGGTTTTCCCGCATCGGGGTGCGCCCGAATTCACCACCCCAAACGACGAGCGTGTCTTCCAGCATCCCGCGCTGTTTCAGATCGGTGAGAAGGGCCGAGATCGGTTTGTCGATTTGCTTGCACTTGTCGAGGAAACCTCCATTGAGGGCCTCTGACTTGGACGCTCCGTGAGAGTCCCATCCCCAGTCGAACAGCTGAATGTAGCGGACGCCCTGCTCGGCAAGGCGCCGGGCGAGGAGGCAGTTATTGGCGAAACTTTCCCTGCCGGGCTGGGTGCCATACATTTCGTGAATGCCTGCCGGCTCGTCGTCGATGCTCATCACATCGGGAACGGCGGTCTGCATCCGGTAAGCCATCTCATACTGCGCAATTCTCGTCAGCGTTTCCGGATCGCCGAATTCTTCGTGCGTCTTCTGATTGAGTCGTTTCAGAGCGTCCAGTGCGGTCCGTCGAATTTCGCGGGAGTTTCCGGCGGGGTTGGAGACATTCAGAACCGGATCACCGACGGAGCGGCACTGCACTCCCTGGTAGACGGAGGGGAGAAAGCCGGCACTCCAGAGCGCTTTGCCGACGCGGGGGAGGCGGCCACCTGACAAAAGCACCATGAACCCGGGGAGGTCCGCGTTTTCCGTTCCCATTCCCCAGGTCACCCAGGATCCGGCCGACGGATATCCCATCTGGGCATGGCCGGTGTGAACCATGAGCTGGGCCGGGCCGTGATTAAACTGGTCCGTGTGCATGGTCTTGATCATACAGAGGTCGTCGGCGTGATCGGCAAGATGGGGAAGAAGTTCAGAGATCCACGTTCCGGAATTTCCATGCTGCGAAAATTTGGCCTGGGGACCCATCATGTTGGGCGTTCCCTGGATGAAGGCGAAGCGTTTGCCCTCGAGGAATTCCTGCGGGCAGGGCTTGCCATCGAGCTTCTCCAGTTCCGGCTTGTAGTCAAAGAGCTCGAGCTGGCTCGGGGCTCCGATCATGTGGAGAAAAATGACCCGCTTCGCTTTCGGGTTGATGTGAGGCTGCAGCGCGCTGAGAGGATTGTCAGGAGCGTGCTCCGGCTTTCCCGCGGCGGCTCCGGCGAACTGATTGGCGAGAAAGAAGCTGCCCAAACCCGTGGTGCAGGTTTGCAGGAACTGTCGACGCGTGTCCGCTTCGAGGGATTGCTTTCGCAGTTCTGTCAGGATGGTTTCCGGTTGCATCAGGGAAGAAGGGGAGCTTGGGAGATCTCTATTTCGTGAGGACTTCGTCCAGGTTGAGAATAACCTGGGCGACGATGGTGTAGGCGGCTCCATCAGGTGAGCCGGCCATGCCTTTCATCAATTCGGGCCGGGACTGGTATTGCGCTTGAAGCTTGTCGAAAAGTCCGACCAGTTCGTCGAGACGATCCTGCGAAGGCTGGCGGGCGGTGGCGATGCGGACACCGGCTGCAATCTTTTCTGCGACGCTTCCATCGGTCTCGTATTTCATGCGGCGGGCGAGCCCCTGCGCGGCCTCGGCGTAGGCTTCATCGTTCAGCATCGTGAGCGCCTGGAGCGGCGTGTTCGAAACGAGGCGGCGGGGCGTGCAGAACTCCCTGGAAGGCGCGTCGAAGGTGGCAAAGGAGGGAAAGGGAATGCTTCGCTTGGTGTAGGTATACAAGGCCCGTCGATATCGATCTTCCCCTCCGGGCGGCGGAGTCTCCCATTTGTCTCCCCCCTGAAACGGTTTCCATACCCCGCCGGGGATTGGTGGATGGACCGGTGCTCCCCCCACTTTCTCCGTGAGAAGGCCTCCAATGGCGAGCGCCTGATCGCGGAGGACCTCGGCGGAGAGACGACCGCGAGGTCCGCGGGCTAGGAGTCGATTCTTTGGATCGAGTGCGACCAGTTCGGCGGAGGCGTGCGCCTGTTGCTGGTAGGTGGAGGAGGAAACGATTTCCCGAATGATCGCTTTCATGCTCCACGCGTTGTCCTTCTGAAACCGAATTGCGAGATGGTCGAGGAGGGCCGGGTGGCTCGGCTTTTCACCGGAGGAACCGAAGTCCTCCAACGTGGCAACCAGCCCGGTGCCGAAAAGACGTTCCCAGACGCGGTTCACAAAGACCCGTGAGGTAAGTGGGTTTTCGTCCGAGACCCACCACTTCGCCATGTCGAGTCGGGTCGCCCTTTCCCCTGCGGAGAGAGAAGGCAGGCTGTCGGGGACTCCCACAGACACGGCCTTGTCCTTTTCGAGAAAGTTGCCGCGTGCGAATATGTGAGTGGGTCGGGAGATGGATTGAGGTCGCTCCGCCATGACCGGAATCGAGGTCGAGGGGATTGCGTTCCGCTCCTTGATCGCCGCTGCGAGATCACTGCGCTTTTGGGCCCGCCCCGGATCGTTGCCGAAAGCGGTCAGAGTTTCGTCGACGCTCGTTTCGAGAAAGCCTCTTTGCACCACGAGAGGAAAGGAGCCCAGAAGAAATCCCTTGTTGGAAATTCGAATCTTCAGCTTCTTCCCTGCGACGTCGATAGGCTGCTTCGGAATCATCACGATCTCGCGGGTGTGATGGATTCGCGTCCAGGCTTCAAATCCTTTGCCGTTCGCGCCGATGAGTGTATTCGGCTCATTGGGAAGATAAGGTACGTCGGCAATGGAAACGGAAAAGTCGACCTTGGTTTCCTTCCCGTCGGCAGTGGCGACATCCGCGGTGAAGTCGCTGATTTCAAATCCCCATTCCGAGTCCTTCAGTGCTTTGTCAGGATCTTTCGGAAGGATGGTCAGCCGGATTCCTGTGACCGGCCTCGCACTGGCAGGGAAGTCGGAATAAAGCCGGTAAATCGGGCCCCGTTGCACGGTTCCTACTGTTTGAAACTGATGCTGGCCATCAACCGTCTTGGTCTCGAGTTTCGTGTTGTTGCTGCTGGATGCGTGATGCAGAGGAAGGGCGCTCCATTTTGCTGCGGTGGCGGTCTTCCGGCCTTCCTTCCAGATCTCGTTTTGCAGAGTCCTTATTTTTTGATCAAGGTCGCGTGCAGCGGTGTATTGCTTCGGATCATTCGGGACCCGGAGCACAGGTTCATCGTTGCTGAGATCACTGTCGGCGGTGTTGTTGAAAAAGGCGAGAAACTCGTAGTATTCCGGATGGCGAAAGGCTTCGTAGGGATGGTCGTGGCACTGGACGCAGCCGAAGGTCATCGCACCCCAGGTTTGCCAGGTGGTGTTGACCCGATCGATCACCGCTTCGGTTCGGAATTCTTCATCGTCGGTTCCGCCCTCGTTGTTGGTCTGCGTATTGCGATGAGCGGCCGTTGCGATGAGATCGTCCATCGTCGGACCGGGGAGTAGATCGCCCGCCAGTTGGCGGATCGTGAACTGATCGAAAGGCATGTCTTCGTTGAAGGCGGAAATGACCCAGTCGCGATAGGGCCAGATCGTTCTCTTGCCGTCCTGCCCCAGCCCCCGTGAATCGGCGTAGCGAACGAGGTCGAGCCACATCGTGGCCCACTTTTCCCCGAAGGCGGGGCGGGAAAGGAGATCTTCGATGACGTTTTGAGTGGCCTTCGTGCGGTCCGTTGCACAGGCGGCCTCGAATGCTTCCATTTCTTCCAAGGTTGGAGGAACTCCCGTAAGGTCGAGGGTGAGCCTGCGAAGGAGACGACCAGGCTCTGCGGGTGGAGACGGCTGAAGGTCTTCTTTCTCGAGTCGGGCCCGCACAAAGTGATCGATATCATTTCCACCGGCGGCTTTTTCTGCGACGACGGGGATTTCCGGCTGGGTGGGTTTCTCGAAGGACCAGTGCCCTGACCAGGGGGCTCCCTGCGCGATCCACTTCCGGATCAGCTCGATTTCCCGGTCGCTCAGTCCCTCAGGGTGCTCGTCGGCAGGCGGCATCCGGTCGGAGTCGTCATCGGGAAGAGTAAGGCGAAAGAGCATCTCCGAGGCTTCGGTATCACCGGGTTTTACGACTGGATTGCCGGTGTCGCCCTCGAAATTGATGACCTGCTCCTCGTAGACGAAAGAGACGCCGCCGGCTTGCTTGACCCCACCATGGCAGCCGGTGCATTTCGAATTCAGGATCGGGCGAATGTCGCGGGCAAAGCTGACCGTTTCCTCTCCCCGTAGAGAGAGCATCGGTGTTGCCAGAGTCAAAAGCAGAAGTGCAAATCGCATCAGGATAAGGTAACGATTGCGGAGCCTAACCCTATCCGCGTATTTCCGGGAAGAAATCTCCGCAAGCCTATCTGGCGTCTCCTCTTTATGAAAGTCCCCGGCATCCTCATTCTAGTCACCCTCGCGCAGTTGGGGCAGGCTCAGACCCGGTTGAAATACGCTCCCGCGCCGCCGGACAATCCTCTGAAGGGATTTGTTCCCTATGTTGAAATTGATCAAAGGGAGCGTTTTCCCCATAGCATGGAGTTTCATTACTTTCCAATGCGGGACCTCATGAAAGGCTACGATGAATTCGACTGGTCGCCAGTGGAGGAAAAACTGGAGATCTGCCGCAGTCGTGGCTGCCAGATGACCTTCCGCGTCATGATGGAGTACCCGGGCAAGCCCAATAGCGTTCCCCGGTTTCTGATCGAGGACGGGGTGAAAATCACAAATTGGAATCGCGAGGCTGCTGACGGAGGCGTCTGCCACACTCCCGACTATGAGGACCCGAAGTTGCGAAAAGCCCTTTCGAATTTCATCGCCGCTTTCGGAAAGAAATATGACGGTGATCCCCGAATCGGATACCTGAGCGCCGGGTTGCTCGGGTCGTGGGGCGAATGGCACACGCACCCCCGTGGAGATCTCTGGGCATCCAGGGAAACGCAGGAGATCGTCCTCGACGAATTTGAGAAAGCCTTTTCCAACACTCCGATCCTGTTGCGCTACCCGGCGAAGGAGGGGCATTGGGATCAGGCGCCCAATGCACACCGCCGCTTCGGGTATCACGATGATTCCTTCAACTGGGCCACCCTGGAGACCGGACGCGAGGAAGACAGCTGGTTTTTCATCCCTCTCCTGAAAAATGCCGGGGCGTTGGAGAAATGGAAGACGCAACCGATTGCGGGCGAACTGCGGCCGGAGCTTTGGAAAACGAGTTTCACCCCGGAGCGCCATCCTCAGGACCAGGGATTTGACGAGAGTGTCCGGGCGACTCACGTAACGTGGCTGCTCGATACGGGACTGTTCTCCCGTCGGTATGAACTTTCGGAGGAGAGAAAGCAGGAGGCAATTCTGGCAGCGCAAAAAATGGGCTACGAGTTTCACATCGCGAGTTGGCAAAAAGTAGACGGAAGGATCGAAATCGTGGTGGAGAATCGCGGCGTCGCGCCTTTCTATCATGACTGGCCGGTCGAACTGGTATGCGAAGCTCAAGAGGTCGCGACCTTCGATCTTCGGGGCATTCTTCCCGGGGAGGCAAAAACCTGGAAGGCATCAGTCGATGCCGATGGCCCGTTTCAACTGCGGGTTCCCAATCCGATGGAGGGTGGAAGGCCGCTTCGCTTTGCCAACAAAGAGCAGGGAGCTGAGTGGCTCGTGTTGCCTTGATGGGAGAGGATTTGAAAGGCGGTATCAAGGCGCCGAACTCCAGAGGAAATCTAGTTTCCGACCTACGCGAAGCCGTTAGCGGTATTCGACCGGAACTCTGGCATCTTTTCTTGTGATGAGCCAATTGTTCTCCAGCCCTTCCTGTTCCGGACCTGTCGGTCGGCGCAGTTTCCTTCAAATGGGTGGCCTTAGCGTCGCCGGACTTGGATTGAGCGATCTTCTTCGCTATGAAGCGGAGGCTTCGATTCGTGAATCCAGTCACATTCCCAATGATCATTCCGTGATCTTCATCTGGTTGCCGGGTGGGATGCCGCATATGGAGACCTACGACATGAAGCCGGATGCTCCGGCTGAATACCGGGGAGTCTTTAATCCAATCAAGACCAACGTGCCGGGAATCGAAGTTTGTGAACTGCTCCCGATGCACGCAAAGATCGCTGACAAGTTCACGATTGTCCGGTCATTGCATCACGAATTTTCCGACCATGGAGGAGCGCACAAGCGCATGATGACGGGTCGCCCGCCCAAGGTTCCTACGGGAACCGTCAACGACGCACCTGCCGTTTCGAGCATTGTAAAAAAGGTTTTCGGCAAAAATGCGACCGGCGATTCGGGAATGCCTCCGTGTGTTGCTGCCGTCGACTCCGGGCGCCATGCGGTTGATACCTTTGCGATGGGCCCTGCCTATCTCGGCGCCTCGAATTCTCCCTTTGTTGTGGCAGGGGATCCGAGTTCTCCTGATTTCAAGGTTCAGAACATTGGAGTGAAAGACGAGATGCAGACCCGTCTCGATGATCGTCTTGCCATGCTCAATGGCATGGATCGCCTCCGTCGGGATGTCGACAAGAGCGGCATCATGGATGCGATGGATTCCTTCAATCAGCAGGCCATGGAAATGCTGACGAGTGATCAGGTTCGCGATGCGTTTGATCTGACAAAAGAAAAGGACGGCACACGCGAACGATATGGCAATCATGCCTATGGCCAGCGTGCCCTGATGGCCCGGCGCCTTGTCGAGGCCGGCAGCCGGTTTGTCACCGTTGTTTGGGAGAACCCCACTCCGGGGAAAACGATTCCCGTCAACTGCGCTTCGAACTGGGATTCCCACGCCGTGAACTGCGACATTTTTGCAGACTGCCGGTGGAGAATGCCAAACTACGATCAGGCGCTGACGGCTTTGATTGAAGATGTCTACGCGCGCGGACTCGATGAAAAGACGATGGTCGTTGTCGCGAGTGACTTCGGGCACACTCCCAAGATCAATCCGCAGCGCGGAAACAAGTCGAAGGTCATTCAGCCGGGACGTGATCACTGGCCCAAGGCCATGTCCGTTCTCGTTTCCGGCGGAAATGCTCCGATGGGGCAGGTCATCGGAGCGACCAATTCGAAAGGGGAGCATCCCGTCGAGCGGGTCATGACTCCGAACGATCTCTGGGCGACGGTCTATCGTCATCTCGGTGTCGACTACAACGACTATCTCAAGAATCTCGAAGGCCTCCCGATGCAGATTCTCCCGTTTGGGAAACCGATCGAAGAACTTGCCCCGATGGCGTAGCCGCAACCGTCCGATTGCCGATTCCATGAATTTCACGAAGCGCAAACAGGGTTGGGTCCTGCACCTGACCCTGTTGAGTCTTGTCTCCGGGAGCCTTCTCGGAAGTGAGCTTCGCATTCATTCCGGTTCCGGCGGTGGCTCGGTGAATTTGTTCGGCGCCGATGATCGCAGCCAGGTGATCGTATCGGATTCCGGAGGTCGCGATGTGACGAGGGAAGTGCAATTTCAGATCGAGCCGGCCGGCCTGGCGACGATTGACCGAACCGGATTCCTGGTTCCGAAAAAGGATGGCTCAGGCACTCTCACGGCAACGATGACAGGAGAGACCCCGGTCGCGGTGAAACTGCCCCTCAAGATACAAAGCTTTTCCCATCCCCGCCCGGTGAGTTTTGCGAACGACGTCGTTCCCGTCTTTACCCGGCAGCATTGCAATGCCGGTGCCTGCCATGCCAAGAGTGGTGGGCAGAACGGTTTCCGCCTTTCCCTGCTCGGATACGAGCCGATGAGCGACTACGAGAATATCGTGAACTATTCACGCGGACGACGCGTGAGCCCGTCGGCGCCGGAGAGCAGTTTCTTTTTGATGAAGGCGACTGGGGATATCCCCCATGAAGGCGGAGCCCGTCTCGACAAGGAATCGTTGGAGTATCAGAAAATCGTCCGCTGGATCGAAAGCGGCCTTGCCTATCGTCCGGAGAATGATCCCGACGTCGAGAGGATCAAGGTTTTCCCCCGGGACCTTGTCACAAAGCCCAGCGCGAAACAGCAGCTCGCGGTGACCGCCTACTACAGTGACGGCACGAGTCGCGATGTGACCCGCCTCGTGCAATACGAATCCAATCTCCCGGGTATGGCAGAAGCCGGCGAAACCGGTTTGATCTCGATGGGAGAAAAGAACGGCAGCACGGCCGTGCTGGTTCGCTTTCAGGAGCATATCGACACCTGCACGGTTCGTATTCCACTGGGTGCGGTAGTCCCCCATCTCCCGGTGCCGAAGAATTATGTCGACGAGCACATTTTCAGTCAGCTCAGCGTGATGGGGTTGCCTCCGTCCGGGGGGATCGATGACAATACCTTTCTGCGACGGGTCACTCTTGATATCGCGGGACGCATACCGACGATCGAAGAGACGCAGGCGTTTCTTGACTCCAAGGAACCTGAAAAGCGCGCCAAAAAGATCGATGAGCTTCTCGCGAGTCCGGACTATGCCGATCATTTTGCAGGGAAGTGGGCCGGGATTCTGCGAAACAAAGTGGATCGGGGCCGGGATTGGGTTGCGCGTGACTCCCACGCCTTTCATGCCTGGATTCGAACGAGCCTGAACGAGAACAAGCCCTATGATCAATTTGCTTCCGAGCTCATTCTCGCGAGTGGAAAGGCCTACGAAAATCCGGCCGTGAGTTGGTACCGCGTCGTGAAGGATACCAAGGAGCGCATGGAAAACGTGGCGCAGGTCTTTCTCGGAATCCGAATGCAGTGTGCGCAGTGCCACCATCATCCCTATGAGCAGTGGAGCCAGAATGACTACTTTGCTTTCACGGCCTTCTTCTCGACGATCGAGGAAAAGAAGATTTCTAAACTGCCCGAGGACAGTATCTACTTTCACAACCGTAAGCAGGCCCAGATGAAGCACCCGCTCACGGAGGAGTGGCTCAAACCGCAACTGTTGGGGGCAGCGGAGCCGGTCGATATTCCGGAGACCCGTGATCCTCGGTTTGAACTCTCCGCCTGGATGCGATCCGAAGAGAATCCCTACTTTGCCCGCATGTTGGCGAACCGCTATTGGAAGCATTTTTTCAGCCGCGGTCTGGTGGAGCCGGAGGATGATATTCGTCCGACCAATCCGGCGACTCACCCCGAGTTGCTGGAGGAAATGGCCCGCCAGTTCGTCGACAACGGCTTCGATCTGAAGCAGCTCATTCGCGATATCTGCAACAGCCAAACCTATCAGTTCAGTTCCGAGCCGAATCAGAAGAATGCAGCGGATGAACAAAACTACGCGCGCTACTACCCGAAGCGGATGAGTGCTGAGATTCTGCTCGATTCAGTGAACGATGTAACAGGGGCCGCGAATACATTCAGCCGACAGCCTCTTGGGGTTCGTGCGGTGGCCCTGCCCAATGAAAAGGGAACGAGCGAGTCCGAGTTTCTCACGATGTTCGGAAGGCCGGCGATGGATACCGCCTGCGAATGCGAGCGGGTAGGGGAGGCCAACCTTGGTCAGAGCCTACACCTGTTGAACTCCGAAAAAATCCAGGCCAAGTTGACCGCTTCGACGGGACGGGCCGCGCTGCTGGCGAAGGACAAAGAGCGGAGCGACGAGGAGCGGGTCGCCGAGCTGTATCTTCACGGGCTCAGCCGGAAACCGGTTGGCGGGGAACTGAGCATCGCACTGAATCACCTGAAGAAAAAACGGGATCAGTCTGCCGCTGATCCCAAGGCCTATCCGTTGGATCAGGCAGAAAAGGAAGCGTTTGAAGACATCGTCTGGGTATTGCTCAACACGAAGGAGTTTATGTTTGTCCGGTAGAAGGAATGTCCCTCCAACCAAAATGAAACTGCATTTCTCCTGTCTTCTTCTGTTTGCCGCGAGCCTCGCTGTTCCGGCCTACTCGTTCATGCCGAACCCCGATATGCTCTCGGTTTCCCCGGCAGTGGCGAAGGCAGGGGAGACGGTCGAGGTGACGATTTCAGGGAAGAACATCGACGAAGTGGATTTGCTGCGCTTCACCCATCCAAAGATCGTGGGTAAACCGGTCCTGCTTCCGGCAGATGAGTTTCACCCCGAGCCGCGCCCGGTTAAAAACAAGTTCTCGGTGACGATTCCTGCCGATGTGAAGCCCGGCGTCTATGAGGTTCGCTCCCGTGGATACTTCGGACTTTCGACGGCACGCCCGTTTCTCGTTCTGCCGAAAGAATCTTCCGAGATCGTGGAGGAAGGGGATCATTCTTCGCTGGAGACAGCGATGGACCTGGCGCTCGACGCGGGCATTCTCGGAACGCTCGATACCGGGAAGTTCGACTGGTATCGATTTCCGGCCAAAAAGGGACAGCGGATTCTCGTTCATCTCTCGGCCGAGCAACTCGACTCAAGAGCGGATACACTCCTTGCCGTTTGCAGTGCCGATGGACGCGAACTGGAGAGCAGTCGCCATCACCTTGGGCGTGACCCCTTTGTCGATTTTACGGCTCCGGCTGACGGGAACTACTGTGTCTCCCTGACCGATTCACTTTACAAGGGAGGGAAGGAATATTTCTACCACCTGCGTGTCAGTGAGCGACCCCACGTTGATTTCGTATTTCCTCCGGCGGGAGAACCGGGAACGACGAGGAGCTTCACCTTTTTCGGTCGCAATCTTCCCGGAGGATCGCTCGGAGTAGACTGGAAATGGAAGGGCAAACCGCTCGAAACCGTGGAGAAACAGGTCGCAGTTCCGGGCGAGGTGAGTACGCACCCGGATTTTGATCCTGCGATTCCGCGCCAGGGAATTCTTCCCGCGTTCAAAGAGGGCGTCGATGGTTCCAACCAGGTGAAGATCGGTTTCGCGACGGCACCTGTGACCCTGGAGGATCGGGCTGCCGAAGATCAGAAAGTCCCGGTTCCGACCGAAGTGGCAGGCCGTTTCGATGAGCCCGGAGATACGGATACGTTTCGGATTCAGGCAAAAAAGGGGCAAACGCTCTGGCTCGAAGTCGTCTCCCATCGACTCGGTGTGGTGGCGGACCCGTTCGTGATGGTGGAAAAAGTGATCAAGGATGAAAAGGGCACCGAGACATTTACCAAGGTCGGAGAGAACGACGATCTCGAGAGCTTTTACGGGCGCGACAGTTTCGATGACCTCAATGCAGACTCGCTCGATCCGGCGATGAGTTTTACGGCCGATGTCGATGGGGAGTATCGGGTCACCTTGATCAATCAGAGTGCCGGCGGGAGTCCTGCTCACCGCTATCGTCTTGCGATCCGGGAAGCGCAGCATGGATTCCAGATCCTCATTGGAACGGAGCTCACCAAGACGATCAACAACGACGCCTTTCCCGCGGCTCCCCTGCTTCGAAAGGGGGGCTCGATGGTTTACCGGGTGTTTGCTTTCCGGAACGATGGTTTCGACGGAGATATTCAGGTGACTGCGAAAGGTCTCCCGCCGGGAGTGACCGTAGAACCTCTCATTCTGAGCGGCCTTTCCCGGGAAGGGTTTCTCACCCTCTGGTCGGCTCCGGATGTCAAACCGTGGAGCGGTCCGATCGATATTGTGGGAACTGCGAAAGTGGGTGATGCAGAAAAGACTTCGATCGCGCGCCCGGCTTCCATCCTCTGGGGCACTCGCGTTTTTGGAAACGCCAATCAGATCCGCTCGCGGCTGGACATGGAAACCGTTCTTTCCGTGATCGATTCGGAAACGGAGCCGACCCGGATCAGTGTGAAAGGCGAAACGACCTTGGAGGTCGTCGAGGGCGGAACACTCGAGATTCCGATTCAATTGACCGAGACCGGGAAGAGAACCGGCAATCTTCAGATCGATGTTCACGGATTTCCCGGTTTGCATCGGAGTCCTCCGCAGGTGGCAATCGCGGAGAAGGACAAAGAGGGCGTCTTAAAATTTCCCTTCGTGAAGTCCGGAAATTTTGGGCTGTCTCCCGGCATCTACCAGTTCGTGCTTCGTGGGGTTGGCAATCGGAAGTATGAGCGCAATCTGCAGGCCGTTCAGAGAACCGCGCGAGAGCACAAGCGACTCAAAACCCTCTACGAGGAGTATCCGAACCGGGTGGCAGCGGCAAAGGCAGAGCAGGCCTTGGCGGAGAAAGAACTGGCCGCGGCGAAGCAGAAAGAAGCCGCCGCAGCCGATGATCAGGCCCGAGCGGCCTTGAAGGGGGATACAGCTGCCGCAGAAAAGAGAGCGAAGGACGTTGCGGCTGCCGTGAAAGCCGGGGAGGCGGCACTCGCCAAGCTGAAGGCGGCCACCGATGCGGCCGCGAAGGAATCCTCAGCCGCTGCGAGCGCGGCGAAAGAAAAGAGCAATCAGTTCGCGACCTTCTCGCAGCCAATCACGGTGGTGGTGAAGGAGAAGGAGTGATCCTTGATTGCCGTAGCGAAAGTCGTGAGACTTTCGAATGCGCTTTCGCCAGCGGGAAAAACTTACGTTTTCCTCTACTCTTTCACGACCATGCCCACGTCGCTTTCCGGCGACTCGAAGGCCTTGACCAGTTTCTTTGTCTTCACGTCCCAGACGCGGAGCACACTGTCCTGACCTCCTGCAATGATCAAAGCTCCATCGCGAGTGACTTCTGCCGTATGCAGAAAAGTGTCGCCGGCATCAGGAAGGGGGGCGTTCGCGAGTTTTAACGTTTTGTCTCCACTGGCGGTGACGAGTGTATCGCTCGGTCCGACAAAGGCGACAGAACTGACTTCCTTCTTGAAACCCTCCACCTTCGATTTCTCCTGACCTTCTCCCAGGTCCCAGACTTTCACCTGCAAGTCGGCTCCGGAGCTGGCGAGGGTAAGATTGTCAGGATTCCAGTCTACGTCGAGAACGTGGCTGGTGTGACCTTCGAAAGTTTTCTCGTGGGTCAGGGTCGCCGTCTCAAACAGCTTCACAAATTGATCGGTTCCCGCGCTGGCGAAGCGGGAGCCGTCCGGCGCAAAGGCGAAGGATGTGATCGTGTCATCGTGAGCCTCGCTGTTCGTGATGAGGGGGGACCAGGTGGTTGTATCCCATGCCGTGATTTCCCCGCTCCGGGAGGGAACGCCGGTGCCGGTGAGAAGCAGACTGCCGTCCGGGTGGAAAGCGAGTGCGGAGATGCGATCGACAAACGGTTTGGCATCCTTGCCATTGCCGAGAGTCTTCACCAGCTCCCAGGACTTTCCGGGCAGAGTCCACGCGGTCGCCTTCTTCTCCTTCGATGCGCTCAGAAAAGTTCCATCACTGAGGATGGCGGCGAACTGAGTTCCCTGGATGTTGTTGACATCTTCGATCCATGCCCCGGTCGCTGATGACCAGATCCGGAGCCCTCCGTCCTTAAGTGCTTCGGTCAGGGTTTCCCCGTTCGCGGAAAAGGCGAGGGCAAGGCTGGCTGTTTTGGTCGCGGCATCGCCGGCGGCTTTTTGAAGAGTCTCCTCTTCCGCCTTGAGAGCAGTGGCGAGGGCGGCGGCCTCCAGAGAAGCGGCTTCGGCGGCGGTTTGTCGGGCAAAGGCATCTCCGGCAAGTCGGGCAGCTGATTCCCGGTTGCGAATCGCCCCGGTCAACGTCCTCTCTGCCTGGGTCACTTCCTCTTTCGCCTTTCTCTGCTCCTCTTCCGTCGCAGGCGGTGTTTTCGACTTCAGAGCCTGCATCGCAGCGCGTTTGGAGACGAGATCGCGTCGGGCTTTCGCGATCGAGTCACCGCTTTGCTTTGCCTTTTCGCTTTCGGCCTTCCAAAGCTTTTCATCGACGGGAATCTTTTTGTCCCAGTGAGCCTTGAGTCGATTGGCGATGGTGGTGTCGCGGGCCACGGCTTCGAGTTTCGGATTCAGGTTCGGGTCACCATTCAGTTCCGCTACCAATTTTCCGTCGGCCAGGTTCCACAATTTAACAGGACCGGTGGGGCCAGCCGTGGCAACCCTGGGGCCGCCGGGAGCGGAGAGGGAAACCGCCAACTGATTCAGGGGCAATCCATGAGTGAGTCTCCGAACCTGTACGGGAACCGCGAGCAGATTGTTCGGATCGATTTTGCAATGGATCACCGTTCCATCGGCATGGGCGACGAGAAATTCCGTTGCGGTGGCATTGGCTGGTTCGATCGCAACGACAGGGTGAGCGTGGAAATTGAATTGGGAAAAAACAACGGCGGGAGTCGCCTTCGGGGGTGCCGGTTTGGTCGGGACGGGAGCGGCCGGCTTGGTGGTAACTGGCTTCGGCTTGGCGGGAGCGGGTTTGGCCGGCTGAGGCTTCGGAGCAGCTGCCGGTGTCGGCGCGGCCTCCGGTTTGGAAACTTCCGGCTTCTTTGTTTCGGGGGCCGGCGTTGGTTTCGGGGCTTCTGTTTTGGGAGCAGGAGCAGGAGCAGGAGCAGGAGCAGGAGCAGGAGCAGGAGCAGGAGCA
>JARGNG010000176.1 GCA_029213265.1 Verrucomicrobiales bacterium
AATTTCATACCAAACAGTGAAACTCCGGAATGGAGGGAAAGTTTTGCAATCCGTTCGCGAGGAACGGAAAGAGGTTCCGATTGCCCCCATCCGGAGTACTAATGAAACCGGGTTGAAGCAGGCCCGTTCCGCCCCTATCCATGGAGATGAGGTTTTTCCTGATCATTTCGTCCGTATTCATTCTATCGGGTGCTCTTTCCGGAGCGGACGAACGGCCTAACATCCTCTGGATTACGAGTGAGGACAATGGGCCGTATCTCGGCTGTTACGGAGATGGTCTTGCAAGGACCCCACATCTCGATGGCCTCGCGAAAGAGAGCACCCGATACCGGAATTGCTTTTCCAATGCAGCGGTTTGTGCTCCGGCAAGACAAACCCTGATCAGCGGAATGTATGCCACCAGTATCGGCGGTCAGCACATGCGTTCCTCGGCTACTTTTCCCGAAGGCGTTTCCTTCTTTCCGAAATACCTCAGGGATGCGGGCTACTACACGACGAACAATTCCAAAACGGACTACAACGGCGGACCCCGGGATTCGGGCGCAGCGATGAAAGCCGCGTGGAACGAGTCGAGCAGGAAGGCACATTGGCGGAATCGACCTGATCCGACCACTCCGTTTTTCTCCGTCTTCAACATTACCGATTCCCATGAAAGCAACCTGTTTCCAAATCGCTGGAAAAACCGCGAGTTGAAGACGGATCCCGAATCAGTGAACCTTCCGGCTCATCTTCCCGATCTCCCTGAGATCCGCCTCGATCTGGCCCGCTACTATGACTGCCTCGAAGAGATGGACAAAAAGGCCGGAGCAATTCTCCGTGAGTTGCAAAAGGACGGCCTCGCGGAGAACACGATCGTCTTTTACTTCGCCGATCACGGCGGTTCGATGCCACGGGGAAAAAGCTTCACCTACGACAGCGGAACGCAGGTCCCCCTGCTGATTCGCACGCCGGAAACATGGAAAACCTTCCGGGAAGGAGCCCCGGGAGAAGTGTCCGATCGTCTCGTCAGTTTTGTCGATTTTGCACCGACCCTGTTGAGCCTCGTCGACACAGACATCCCCGAGCACATGCAGGGTCAGGCCTTTCTCGGACCTGCCGCCGCCGCCCCGCGCCCGTTTGTCCACACCTTCCGCGGGAGACGAGGAGAACGATATGACATCGTCCGCGGGGTTCGTGGTGATGAATTTCTCTATCTGCGAAACTACACGCCCCATCTACCGGTCATGCAATTCAACGCCTACTCCTTCGGCATACCCGGGTATGGAGCCTGGAAAGCAGCCGTCGAAAGCGGCAGGTGCGCAAAGGAGCAATCACAGTGGTTTCAACCGAAACCGTCAGAGGAACTCTACCGCGTCACTGATGATCCTGACAATGTCAAAAACCTTGCCGATGACCCGGCCTTTTCCACGGTTCTCGAAAAATACCGCGCCGGGAACGATCGCCACATCCGCGAGATTCGGGACAGCGTCTTTTTCCCTGAGGGAATGGAAGGACGGGAGTTCGCCGCCTACCAGGATGATCTCCGTTATCCTCTCGATCAACTGATCGAGCTGGGCAGCGCCGTTTCCGACCGCGACCCGGCCCATCTGGAATTGTTTCGGGACGCTTTGAAAAGCGAAAACCCCTGCCTTCGCTATTGGGGAGTGATGGGCTGCCTTGTCCTGGAAGAGGAAGCGACCGATGCGAAACAGGATCTCATCGAAAGGCTCGAGGATTCGAGCCCACTCATTCAAATCCAGGCCGCCCGGGCTCTCGCTGGGATGGGAGCAAAATCCGAAGCACTTCCTACGATTCGCCATTTTACAGAGAGTGCCAAAACCCAGGAACTGGCGTTGCGCGCTGTACTTGCGATCGACGAATGTGACCTGTTGGAGACCGATCCGGGGCTGCGAGAATTACTCAAGAAGGCGAAGGGGTCGTATACTCAACGCGTCGTGGACAAGCTTCTTTCCGGGGCCTCCAACCCATAGTGGGGACCTGGAATCGAGCCCTTTCAACGGGCTTCATCGCGAACCTCGCTGCGGGGAGTTCGTCGACGCGATCCTCGACGCTCCCGATTTGTATGGACGGGTATCGGGCAATCCCCTAACATGTTATCAGAGAGCAGTTTCACGGTCTGCCAATTCACAGCCATCGCAACGCCTCCATTTTTCGCTGACGGAGTTGCGCATCATCATTCCAATCTCGCTGTTGGAAACTTTTTCGGCCCTGCGGATTCACCCAAGAGGAGGCCTCCTACCACAAACACTAACATATTACTAATCATGGGAGATAAATCACCAAAATCAAAACAGAAGAACCAGGACCAGAAAAACACCAAGGCTTCCGCTGCCGACAAGAAAAAGAAGCGGGCGATCGATAGCAAGCGAAAACAGGGCTGACC
>JARGNG010000177.1 GCA_029213265.1 Verrucomicrobiales bacterium
TGAGGGCGTTGCGGAAATGGAGGCGAGGGCGGGAATCGAACCCGCGATAAAGGTTCACTCCCTTTGGTTAAAGCGTAAGATGCAATAAAACAAGAGTGTTGGATAAGCTCGGACTTGCTAGGACAGTATAAACATGACACAGTTTGTGACACAGTCTCACAAATCACACAATCATGGCATCCGTTTACCGCAGAGAGAATTCCAGAAACTGGGAGTGCGCCTTTTACCTTCCCAATCAGGACGGCAAAGCGCGGAAGGTCCGGAAAAGTACTGGCACCAAGAATCGGCGAGAAGCCGAGCGAATCGCGATTGAGCTTGAGAGGAAAGCCCGGGATCTTGCTGGGATCGATCAAGCCCACGGTCAGAAGATTCACGCGATTTTGAACCAAGCAGGTGAGGACGCACTCAAGGAAAGGCTGACGGTGGCCAAGGCACGGACTTACCTTGCCGAGATTCTCAAGCTCTCCACTGGTGAAGAGCTGACCACCTACACGGTGAAGCGATGGGCTGATGAGTGGCTTGAACGGAAACGGTCCCAGGTTTCCAAGGCTACCCTTCAGCGCTACGAGTGTTCTCACAGGGCGTTTCTCTCATGGCTCGGCGAACAGCGCTCTCAGAAGCCGCTGGAGGCGGTGACGACCACTCACTTTCGTCAGTTCAGGGATTCCCTGCGCGAGGGGCGGGCGGCTCGAACAGTAAACGCCTACATGAAAGATGTCTCCTCGATCTTTGGGGCCGCTGTTGATGAAGGATTGATTCCGAATAACCCCGTGAAGCCGCTTAAGGCCCTCCCCGTTACGGATTCAGTAACCCGCTCTCCTTTCTTGCCTGAAGAGGTCAATCGTCTCATTAGCAAAGCTCCATCTGAGGATTGGAGGGGTATCATTCTCTTAGGAGCCCACACCGGACTTCGCATTGGCGATTGTGCGGGGATCACCTGGGGCAATGTCGACCTAAGCATGGGAACCCTGACAATAATTCCTAAAAAAACGCAGCGAAAGGGCGTTGAAGTTCGGATTCCCTTGGCCGCTCCGCTGCGGGAGTTTTTGGAGAGTCACCCCATTGCGGATGACCCTAAGACACCAGTGTTCCCGTCTCTCGCGTGTCTGTCGGTGAGTGGGAAGAAGGGGCTATCGATGACATTCGGAAGGTTTATGGAGTCTACTGGAGTCTCACGCGGCGAGAAGCATCAGAGTGGTATGCACGCACGGGGGTTCCACAATTTTCGTCGTACGTTCATTTCCTGGCTTACGAACGCTGGAGTCGCTCACGAAGTGCGCGAAGCAATGACTGGCCATCTCGACAGCGAGACTCACAAGCTTTATACGCACCACGAACTAACAAGCTTACAGCGCGCAATTGAATGTCTGCCAGGATTGGATGCATGAATGAATGGTTGTCGACATCCTGCGCAAGGCTCTCTTAGCTAACCCCTTACACCGATCATAAGTTGACCATGGCTATCACCAAAAAAAAGCTATCGCTAGACGATCAAGTTCTCCGCGAGCCTACCGTGGCTGAACTTACCAGCATCGTTGCTCAAATAGCACCTGAAAAAGGAGCGGAGGAGGCCGCGATACAACGCGCTCTTGAACTGTGGAAGCTTTGTCGGGACGCTCTTATACCTAATTATGTTCATTTACACGTAAAACTGACCAAGGAATTTGACCGGCTTGCCCAAGAATCGAAAGATGACCCGCCCAGAGTTCCCCTGGATCGGTTCCTTAGCATCCCCAGAAATAGCAAGGGTAAGCCGTCTGCGGGAAGTAAGTCAGACATCCGGAGAACGCGGTTCAAGGAGTTCCTAAAATGGAAGTTAGAGCGATCCGGAGCGAGAAATAAAAAGGAAGACGTGGACCGTGAGATGAAGAAATTCCGTAGAGGGGTGCCAACCAGCGAGAGGACTCTCGTGATTCTCTTCGAAGTGTGGATTTCTGAGCACTTCCAAAAAAGGAAGAAATAGTTCTTGGTCGAATTTCAGCCGCGAAAAATGGAAGTTCGGGTCGAAACCCGAGAATTCCCGACCTATTTCGTGGAAATCATTGGCGAATGGGTGGAATTCTTGGCTTTTTAGCGTGAACACCTGGGGATTTCCGATGCGCTACTGATTGCGCATGTCTAATCAGACCCAACTCAAACCAAAGCCGTCGCAGCCCGTCTGGATTCGGCCTTCGCAAGCTGTTGAACTATTTAGTATTGGCCGTTCCACGCTCTACACTTGGATTCAACAAGGCCTAATCAAGTCGACGACTACTCGGTCGCGAAATAGCAGGTACGGCGCTCGACTGATCAACTTCGACTCTCTTAACGAGTTCCTGGAATCTCGCGCTACCGGAGGAAGGAAGGAGTTCTAACACAAGAAAAGCCGCCC
>JARGNG010000178.1 GCA_029213265.1 Verrucomicrobiales bacterium
TCCGTTGCTAGAAAATTCCTCGCGGATGGAGACGCTGCGGGTTGTGGTGCAATGGCTCGGTTCTGGCTCGCGGTTCCTAACACAAGGAAAGGAACTCGATTCTACGATGAACCCGGAAACATTCCCGCGACAGACGCTTTCGGAAATCGACTGGTAGAGCTACTCACGCAATTGCCGGAGAGAGACGAAGCAGGGAGGCTTGTATTGCCAATGCTTCATTTGTCTGACGATGCGAAAGAGCGGTGGATCATCCACCATGATGAGATCGAAAAGAGGATGGCTCCCATGGAGGATCTCGGCTCACCGGAATTATCGGCGGTAGCATCCAAGGCAATGGACCTCGCCGCTAGACTGGCTTCCAATTTTCATCTCTTCGAGGGAGGCAAGGCCGATGGCCTCATTTCTAAAAAGACGATGGAGCGGGCCGCTGTGATCGCAAATTGGAATTTGGAGGAATGGAAGCGGTTCGTTGGGTCGCAATCGCTGACTACCGATCAGCGCAACGCACTGGACCTCGACAAGTTCCTGGTCAGCCGGTGCAAGGCAATAGCGAAGCCATGGCTAACGGATCGCGACGTTGCCCGCCGCGGGCCGCACAAGCTGCGGAAAGACAATGAAAGAAGGATTCGCGCCTACGAAATACTTCACGACCTACGGCGGATTCGGTGGAATTCGAAAAAGAAGACCATCGAACTCAATCCGAAGCTGGCAGAGTAGCCGCTTTTTCTGACATGGCTTCATTGCGACACTGCGACAATTGCGACATTTCCCGATTCTGTCGCAATTGTCGCAAGTCGCAACGGACGCGGGCGCGGAACCGCCTCGATGGCCAAGGAGGCAGAAAGGGCAGGCATTGCCATTTACGATTTTCGCGGTCAGTAGGTTCCCGCTCGTTTTACGGTGCGCGCTGAAACCCCGTTCTCTGCTGCGAGTGTGTCGGCTGTTGCTTGGGGGCCATTTTGGCCCCCAAGCTCTGAATGTTGGTTCTTCCCGCCGCTGTTCCCGTGCGCTGCTTTCTTCGTCCGGTTATACCTTCGGCGAGTTGGCCCGCTCGTTTTACGGTAGCCGGTGAAATTCCATGCTCTGCCGCGAGTTTGTCGGCTGTTTTTACAAAGGGTTCATTTTGATCCCTTTGTTTTGATGCGTTAGCGTTTCCCTTACTGGCACCAACCGCCTTCTTTGTCCGGTTATACCTTCGGCCAATCAAAAGCCTGAACGCATCAGGCGACAGATTGCGCCATGCTCTGCCGCGAGTTTGTCGGCGGTTGGGATGGGTAGGCAGGGATCATTTTGATCCCTGCCAGAATGTTGGTTTCCCCGACTTCCATCATTCGGCTTCTTTGTCCGGTTATACCTTCGGCAAGTTTGTCGGCTCTCTTTACGGTAGCCGGTGAAACGCCATGCTCTGCCACTGAGTCGTCGGAGAACGCGGCAAGTGCTTGACCGCAGAGAAAATTTGCGTTCATATCCTCCTAGATGAAGCTCTATCACCCCTTCCTCCCCCTGCTCCCCCTCCAACCCGGGGCAATGCGCGGTGATAGAACCACAGGGTTGAAAAAGCAAATCCCTGCTAGCAGTAACCATTTCTTTGCGAGGAGGAAGAAAGGGATATGATGAAACAACTTCTCCGAACCACATTGTTCGGCTTGTTCCTGGCTCTGATTTCGACGAGTTGTCAAACAACCGCCCCGCGGGGCCAATCGGAGACGAAGACGGCAAGCGCTTTCTCGGTGAAACGAGAACAACCGAGGCGACCTGATGCCGGGAACAAGAAGTCACAGGATACCGCTCGCTATTGGTATACCGTCTCGAAAGATCCCATGGTCTATCTCCCGGTGGGATATCCGTCGAAGTCACCGAGAACCCATCGAGATGGGGAATGGGTTTGTGATCAGGCAACAAACACGAAATGGTTTATACCCTACGGAGGAACAGAGGAAAGAACGGCAGAGGAACTGACCGCTTCTGCGTTTTCAATGCGAAGCAGGAGGACGAGATCGAGAGATGCTCTTCTAACCTGCGTTGAGGTGGCGTGGAAAGCGCCGCTTTCCGCAGCTCTCCTGGGCGGGTGTCTCTATACTGGAGCAGATCCCGAGATAATTGCTGAACTTTGGGACTATTAGACGCAATAATATTGGACCTGATCCTGAAAGAGCGCGTTCAAATCATCGTCCGACAATTCATGCTGAATTCCCCTCCACGCATCGACCGCCCGCCGGATCTCTTTTCGTGCGGAATCGTAATCACCGGATTGATAGAGGCATCGTGCGCGGGCATGATGGAACCTGGCGACCGTTTGCCGGGACTCTTCGCCCGCATGAACCAAAAGACT
>JARGNG010000071.1 GCA_029213265.1 Verrucomicrobiales bacterium
AATCCAGCAGGCAGGAGCAGTCCCTGCCAGTAGGCGAAGGTCGCGAACTTTCCGCCGGGGGGCAGAATTTCGAACATGGCGTCGAGATACTCATTCTGCATTTCGGGAGAAAAAGCAGCCCAGGGAAGTCCGCAAATGATGGCGTCGACCTTCTCGATCCCGGCATCCCGGCACAGGGCCGGAGCATCGCTGACGCAGGCCTGATGAACGGAAACGCCGGGACAGCGAGTTCTCGTGATTTCCGCGAGTTCAGCATCCCGCTCAATCGCGATCACTTTCGTTCCGGGGCGGGCGCATTTTGAAATGGCTTCGGTGAAAACGCCGGTACCGGGACCGAATTCGACGACGCAGTCGATCGTGTTCCAGTCGAGCCAGTTGACCATCAATTCCGCGAGTGCCCCGGAACTGGGAGCCACCGCCCCGACGTGGCCGACGTTGCGAAGAAACGCCCGGAAAAAGTGACGGTGGTGAGACATTATCGTTGTTCGCTACTGGTTTTGGCGAGCGAGATTTCGAGATTTCGTTTTACGAGCTGCCCCATCGATTCACAGCGCGAGAAGGAATCGCAGTCGTGGTAGTGGTTCAGCTCTTCCCGCAGTCGAATGACATTTTCTTCGGGAGAGATTTCCTCTCCGACCATGGCTTCCCAGAAGGCGCCGAGACGGCTGTGAGCGAGGAGAATACGACGATTGATCAGGGTTCTTTCCTCATCCTGGTACTGCTGCGTAGTCCGGTAGTTGATTCGATCCGTGCAGAGTTGAACGACGGCTGCGTTTTCGAGGAAGAATTGAGGCAGATACATCTCCTTGTAGCCCTCATAACTCTGCTGGTCGAAATCGATCGCGCGGACCCGGTACTGGGCATCTTCAAAGTCCGGAGTGATGTCGACGACGTAATTGTAGCTTCTCATGTCGCCCAGCAAACGGACAAATGACCGCTCGTTGAATTTCACAAACTCCTTCGCAATCCGGACTTCGTTGGTTTCGGGGCGTTCGAAATATTCGGAAATGAACACGTCTCCCGGCACTCCCGCGATGTGCTCTTCGATCAGGGTGTCGCCATTGACGAGGTAGTTGATCCGGTTGGGGGAGAGGATGTGTTCCAGCTCCAGCCCGTAGATGCGGGAGGCGTCCGCGATCTTCACATAGAAGTGATCATAGTTGTCGTTGAACTGATTCACGATTCGGATCCGAAAAGGGCGGGAATTTCCGAAGTCGCAAAAATCGACCCGCTCCAGAATCAGGTGATCGCTGACGCGGACGTCGTTGGTTTTCAGCAGCGAATAAATCCGGATCAGGTTCTTGCTGAGTTCTTCGCGAATCGAGGGCTCATAGTAAGCCGTTTTCCAGAGAGTGTCTTTCCCATCCCGGTCATAAAGAGGGAAGAGCTCGGAGAAACGGTGCATATCCTCGTAGATCACGGGGATGTCGAAAGCACGTCGGTAGTTTTCCAGATACGTCCCCAGCTTCGGGCTGACGGGATAGTATCGCTTCTTTTTGAGTTGAATGCTCACGCGGGTAAATGGCTAAGGCTTTTTCGGAAGGGCGGGCCAGACATGAAAGGTTTCGAGGGCGTCCCGGTAGAGGGATTGGAGCGTTCCGGGGAGTGGACTTCCCTCGATCGGGAGCGGATTTGTTTCCCCGATGTCCTTACTGAGGTCGTAGATTTCAAAGCGGCCGAGTTGGCCCGCTTTGACCTGATCGATCGTCCCCTCATCGATTTGCTGGAGGCTCGGAATTCCTTCGACGACAGCCCGGATCTTCATGTCGCCGTCCCGGAGGGAAACGGAAGGAACGTAGGTTCCGTTCTCGGTGTAGGAGTGATAGTAAACCCAAAGGAGAGGCTGCTCACGGGAGATGGATTTCCCGGAGAGTGCAGGAAGAAAGTTTGCTCCATCGAGATCCCGACCTGCCGGTATATCTGCTCCTGACAAAGCAGCAAAGGTTGGGAGGAAATCGAGCGAGCAAACCGCTTCGTCCGACTGGGTCTCCGGCTGGATCATGTCGGGCCAGCGCATGATTCCCGCGACGCGGTAGCCCGCTTCGTGGGTGTGGAGTTTCATTCCGCGAAGCGGACCGGAGACACCGTAGCTCCGGTTGGCGCTCTTATAACGGTCCAGTGTTTCCGGTCCGTTGTCGGAGGTGAAGATAACGAGCGTATTCTCCCCGTAGCCGAGCTCGTCCAGGGCATCGAGAATTTTGCCGGTGGCGGCGTCGAGATTTTCGACATTGGCAAAGTATTGCGCCTCATCGTGCTCTTTCGTGCCTTCCGCCTCGTAGCGTTTCACCATTTCCGGCGGAGACGCGACCGGTTCGTGGGGTTCGTGATAGGCGACATAGCCGAAGAAAGCTTTGTCAGGAGCCTCCTCCTTGTGATTGCGCAGCCAGCCGATGAACTCATCCGCCACGATCTGGCAACTGTAGCCTTCGATTTTTCCGACCGGCTCGCCGTTGCGCACAAAATTCCGCGGGTTTTCGTGGGAGGGCGAGGCATTGTTCTGTGTGGCAAACCAGTGATCGAATCCGTGGTCACCCGGCTGGGCCTGCTTGTCGGAATTGAACATCGCATTGCAGTGCCACTTTCCGCTCATGCAGGTCGCGTATCCGGCGGACTTCAGCATGCGGGGGATCGTGAATTCCTCTTTCCTCAATTCAACAAAATTGCGGGAACCTTTGGGTGGTTGGTCCGGATTGGCTGCGGGGATCCAGTCGTAGACTCCGGCCCGGTTGGGATTGCGACCGGTGAGGAGGCCGACGCGGGACGGAGAGCAAACCGGAGCGGCGGAATAGAAACTGGAGAACTGCATTCCCTCTTTCGCCATCTGCAGGAGTCGCGGCGTTTGGATGGTCGGATGACCGTAGTTCTGGAGGTCGCCGTAGCCGAGGTCGTCGCAAAGAACGATGACGATATTCGGCCGGGGAGGGGAGTCAGCGAAAGCGGAAAAAGAAAACGCCAACAGAAGGACCGGAAGAAGTCGAGTGAGCATAGCGAAGTATGTGCCGCAGATCGGGGGAAAGCGAAACCAATTTTTGAATCCGGAAGGGAGGGAGGCAACCGGGTCAGGCCGGAAACGGAACCCTGTTGGGTCTGAGAACAGGGACATCGCCGGTCCTCGATGCCGCCTGCTTCACCGGCTTGACCTCGATTGTGCTTCAAAGGTAGAACAGAAACGTGAAAGTCATTCTCCCATCTCTCCTCCTTGCCCTGCTGATTTTTTCCCCGGGCAAGGCCGCCGCCGCCCCGCCACCCAATGTGATTCTTGTCCTTGCCGATGATCTTGGCTACGGCGATCTCGGATGCTACGGGAACGAGATCGTGCATACCCCGCATCTGGACCGGTTTGCGAAAGAGGGGATACGATTTACCGACTGCTACGCGGCAGCGGCGAACTGCTCGCCTTCGCGGGCGGGGCTCATGACAGGACGAACTCCCTGGCGGGTCGGAATTCACAACTGGATTCCGATGCTTTCGCCCATGCATGTGAAAGAGACCGAGGTCACCATCGCAACGCTTCTGCGGGATTCCGGGTATGCGACTTGTCATTCGGGAAAATGGCACCTGAACGGCATGTTCAATCTTCCCGGCCAACCCCAGCCGGGCGATCATGGATTTGATCATTGGTTTTCGGTGCAGAACAACGCGCTCCCGAATCATCGCAATCCCTATAACTTTGTTCGCAACCAAATTCCGCTGGGACCGCTGGAGGGGTATTCCGCGGACCTTGTGACGGACGAGGCGGTGGAGTGGCTGCGGAACGGTCGCGATCAGGAGAAGCCGTTTTTTCTCTATGTCTGTTATCACGAACCCCACGAGCCGGTCGCGACGGCGGAGCATCACGCTCGACACTATTCTCATCTTGAAGATCCGGCGGAGCGAGCCCTGTGGGGAAATATTACGCAACTGGATGCGGGGTTTGGAAAACTGATGGCCGAAGTCGACAGCCTGGATCTCCGGGACAATACGATTGTCTTTTTTACGAGCGACAACGGCCCCGCGCTGACGGGATTCCATCCCTACGGATCGAGCGGGCCGCTCCGGGCAAAGAAGGGCTACGTCTGGGAGGGGGGCATCCGGGTTCCGGGAATGCTGCGCTGGCCGGGGAAAACGAAGCCTGGAACCGTCAGCGGGGAGCCGGTTTGCGGGGTGGACTGGTTGCCGACCCTTTGTGATGCGGCGGGAATCGATCCGCCGAAGGACCGGGCTCTCGATGGCACGAGTCTTTTGCCGCTTCTGGAGGGAAAGGAACTGAAGCGGGAGACGCCGCTCTACTGGCATTTCCTGCGCTCCCGCAGTTCGGTCAAAGTGGCGATTCGGGAAGGGGACTGGAAACTGGCCGCTACCGTCGATCGCCCCGATCTCAAGCCGGCTGGCGGGATTACAGAGGAGGACCTTGATTCCAATCAACACGCGGAGCTCGCGGAGTTCTCGCTTTTTAATCTGCGGGACGACATTGCCGAAGCCCGCGATTTGAGTGAAGAGGAGCCTGATCGTCTTGCTGATATGAAGTCACGGCTTCTGAAAAAATATCACGAAGTCCGCGATGAAAGCCCGCAGTGGCCGGTATGGGAGTTTCCCCGATACGAGGGGCGTCTCATTGAATGGCCCGAATACAAGGCGATACGCAAGCCGCCGGTTTACGAGCGGTGAGTGGAAAGCGCGCTCCACGCTCTGGCGAGCGCGGCTCTTTTCGGAGTCCGTAGCTGCGAGCGTGAGCGAGTCAGACCGAGGAAGGTTCAGCGTTCCATCGATCGGCGGCGATCCGCTCCTGCTCGCTCACGCTCGCAGCTACCTTTTGCTTCGGACGACGCTCTGGCGAGCGCGGCTACAAGATCCGGTGGTCGCGCTTGGTTCGGAACCCCACATATCGAAATTTATCCTAATCACTTGACGTAATTAAGTTTTCTTTATAATCTTGTAAAATTGATAATTTAGATAAAGGTGAAGGGTTGTCATTGTTGTTGTTTTTGAAATGAAGTGTCCGAAATGTCTGCGTCCCGTCGATCACGAGGCGGAGAGCTGTTATTCCTGCGGGTATAGCGAGCTCGAGGCTGCCGAGAAATACGGTGCCAATCAGGTGTTTCTAAATCGGATTCATGATGCGGCAGCCTGCCTTCGGAAACAGGATCGGGATGAGCTCGCCTTTGCCTTGGATCAGTTGGAGATCAAATTTCCACAAATGCTCTTCTGCTCCTATCTCGGAAACCTTCCTGAGGGGCTGAGTATGAGTGAGTTGGGGTTTTGGCTTCTGAATCACGGCCAGGTCAAGGGCGCCGAATACGCCCGTCCCAATGAGAACGCGATTTTGCTGATTCTTGATATGAACACCAAGCAGATCGGTGTTTCGCTTGGCTATTTCGCCGAGACCTTGATTTCGGAGGAGGACGCCTACCGTGCCCTGCTTCACGCCCGTCCCCACTTGTTGAACGCGGAATACGGGGAGGCATTGGAGAAGATCTTCTTCCGCCTTGCGAAGGTTCTTCGCAAAAAGGGACGCAAGCTGCGCAAGCTTTCGCAGAAAGAACTGCAGGACCAAAGCCGGGAGCTCAACAAAAAGGTGCTCGATTTGCCCCATCACCTGGCCCCGGTCGGAGAACCCGAGCCGAAACAGGTCGCAACGCTTCGCAGTGCGTGAAGGCATCCTCCACAGAATGAACCGCTTTTTCTTTGTCGCCATCTTCGCTTTCCTCCCCGCTGCCGCCCTGGCCGCGAAGGTGGAACTGCCGGAATGGGGGGAGCCGACTGAAGCGGCGGCCTACCAGTTGGGTGGCGGGCTCTGGCCTACCGGGGTGCTCGGCGATGCGGAAGAGGAAGCGACCGCAGAGGCGGAAACCGAGGTCGCGAAGACAGCCGATGCCAAGACATCGGATGCGAAAGAAGGCGAAAAGGTCGCCGGGGAAGCGGTTTCGAAAGAGCAGGCGCTCAAATTTTACGGACCGGCCGGTGAGGTCGATTCCACCGAGCCCATCACCGCTGATACGGCCGTGAAAGTTCCCGAATCAGGGGCGAAGCCGGTCGGAGAGGGACTCAAGTTTCCCGATGAGGAGCCGGCACAGGAAGCTCCGGTGGAGGCCCTGCCTCCGCTTGAAGGAAAGCTGGCCGACACCTACTTCGAGCATGCGCCGATGGATTTCCTGATCGATCCGCAGCGCCTTCTCACGGAGCAGAAGTCGAACGACATCAAGCGCTTCCTCGAGTTTCACTCCGACGAATCCGAGTTTCACATCTACGTGATGGTTTTCGGTGAAACGCAGAAGATCCCCGACGATGTGAACTTGCGCCAGCTCCACAAAGAGTGGTTCTCCGAGAGTCCGACCGTGATGATGCTCTACTACCGCGAGCATCCCGAGATGACCGAGTTTGTATACAATGACAACGTCAGCTCCGCGCTTCCAAAATCAGTTTTTGACCGGATTCGCCAGAACTGTCTTCGTGAGGGCGGGGCCACGGATCTTGCTCCGGACCAGGTCGAAAAAATGGCGATCGAGCTCAGTATTCAGCTCTACTGGCTGAGTCGATTGATGAAACACGAGACGAAAGAAGGGCAGGAGCTTGCGGCCGAGACCGAGATTTACGAGATGCCTGCTTCGGCTGACGCCCCTGAATTGCTCCGGGAATATGCCCCGGGAATTTTCCTCGAGGAAAAAGGCCGCAAGGTCCTCTCGATGATCTTCACGACTCTTCTGATCCTCGGAACGGTCCTCGCTGTGGCCGCGGTCGGTTGGGGCGTTATGTGGTGGAGAAACCGGGACCGGGTTGCCGGGAAACCTCTTCTGTTCCCGAGCTTTGAAATCATCCCGCGCCTCGGTGGGGAATACTCCGGGGGCGGATTTGTCAGTATGTCTTTCGAAATCAACGAAGGATCCGACTTCTCGGCCTGATTGATTGCCTCGGGCGCTCTTCGCACCGCGCATACAAGGGGGATTTTTCCGTTGCCGGATAGGCCGGGCTTCGCTTCAATGCGCCCATGGCTTACCGCGTAGGAATTATTGGATATGGATGGGCGGCAACGGCACATGCCGATGCGATCAACGGAACGGAACAGGGAACGGTCACCGCCGTGTATTCTTCCCGGCAACTCGACGATGCGGAGGTCTCCGCAGCCCACGGGAGCGAGATCAAGACCTACACGGATGTCGACGCGATGCTCAATTCGCCGGATGTCGATGTCGTGTCGATCACGAGTTACCCCAATCAGCACCGGGAGCAGGCGGTTGCCGCCGCCAATGCCGGAAAGCACATCATTCTCGAAAAGCCGATGGCTCTGAGTTGGGAGGACTGCAAAGCGATTCATGACGCGGTCGTCGCCAATGGAGTGAAAGCCTGCGTCTGTTTTGAGCTTCGTTTCATCAGCCAGTTTCTGACAACGACCCACCTGCTCGAGGAGGGCATGATCGGGGAGATTCACTACGGTGAGGTCGATTACTACCACGGGATCGGGCCCTGGTATGGTCAGTATCGCTGGAATACGACCAGGGAAAACGGCGGTTCCAGCCTTCTCTCGGCCGGCTGCCACGCGCTCGATGCCCTTCTCCTCTGCATGGGAAGCAAGGTCGAAGAGGTGACTGCCTACGAGACGACTTCAAAGCACGAGATTTTCCAGAAATACGAATACGCAACGACGACGGCTTCCATCTTGAAATTCGAAAACGGCGCGGTGGGGAAAGTGGCATCGGTGATCGACTGCCTTCAGCCCTACTACTTTCACACGCATCTCGTCGGAAGTGAGGGCAGCATGCTCGATAACAAGCTCTACTCCACGAAATTCGGACTCCGCGACAAGAAATGGGCCGACCTTCCCATGGCGATGGCGGATTCGGGAGATGTCGCCGACCATCCGTACCAGGCGCAGTTCCAGTCCTTTTTCGATTCGATCGACAAGGGCGAGGATATGCCGCGGACGAGTATCGGCGAGGCCCTCGAGACCTTCCGGGTGCTCTTTGCCTGTGACAAATCCGCCGCCGAAGGCCGTTCGGTGAAACTGTCTGAATTTGCCTAGGCGCAGCGGATACAAATCCTGCTGTGATTTGGCCATTTCACCCTCTTGCCATTTGCCCCGCTTGGGGCAAGGGTGCAGACAAGCGACGCTATGGCAATCACTTATCTGGAGGCAATCCGCGAAGCGCAGGCTAAGGCCCTCGCAGAGAACGACTCGGTCTACATCTATGGACAGGATGTAGCGGAGTTCGGTGGTGCCTTTAAGGCAACCCGGAATCTCGCGGAGCGGTTTCCGGGACGGGTCATCGATTCTCCCATTTCTGAGGACGCCATGATCGGATCGGCGGTCGGTGCCGCGATTGAAGGAATGCGGCCCATCATCGAGATGCAGTTCGCCGACTTTTCGTCGATCGCCTTCAACCAGATCGTCAATCAGGCGGCGACCCTCTACTACCGGACCGGAACGCCCTGTCCTCTTGTCGTTCGGCTGCCCTCCGGGGGCACTGCCGGAAGCGGCCCGTTTCACAGTCAGAATCTGGAGTCGATCTACGCCCACTACCCCGGGCTCATCGTCATGACCCCGGCAACGGTCGAGGATGCCTATACGATGTTCCTCGAAGCGGTGGAGTTGGACGACCCAGTCATTTTCTGCGAGCACAAATTTCTCTACTACCATCTCAAGGCCGATGGCCTGCCCGAGGAAAATCTTCCGCTGGGTCGTGCCCGCATTGCCCGGGCCGGGCGCCACGCCACTGTCGTGACCTACAGCGCGATGGTGCACGAGTGCCTCCAGGTCGCGCGTGATCTGGAAAAGGAGGGTTGGGATATCGAGATCGTAGACCTTCGCAGCGTGAAGCCGATCGATACCGATACGATTCTCGCCTCGGTCGCCCGAACCGGACGAATCCTCTGCGTCGGAGAAGGATTTCCCTGGGGAGGAGTGACCGCGGAGGTCGTTTCCCGGGTAGCCTCGGAAGGGTTCCACCTTCTCGACGCGCCGCCGCAGCGACACAACTGTCGCGACACCCCGATTCCCTATCATCCGAACCTCTGGCTGGCCCATCGCCCTACCGCTCAGAGTATCAAGGACTCGCTTCGCGGGTTGCTGCATCTGTAAGAGATGACTATGACAGGACTTGACCGTCTTCCCGAAACCGATCCGACTTCGATTCTCCGCTCCCGGGACGGCATTTACGCGGTGGACGTTCTGACCGCAGCAGTGGCCGAGTTTCAAATCTTTGATTTTCTCCGGGAGCAGCCCTCCACGATTGCCGAAGTCTGTGCGCACTATGGTTGGGACCTTCGGCCCGCCGATGTGCTGATCACCCTCTGCAAAGCCTACGGCTATCTTTCCGAAAATGCGGAAGGGGGCATCACGACCACCCCGCAGGCCGTCGAGCATCTGTGTGAAGGCTCGCCCTGGAATTTGTCGGAATACTACTCCTCCCTTCGCGACCGCCCCGTCGTGGCTGACTATGCGCGGGTCCTGAAAACGGGCAAACCGGCCCATTGGAGTGGACTCGATGAAGCCGACGACGACTGGCACGGAGCGATGCTGAACGAGGATTTCGCGAAAACCTTTACCGCAGCGATGGACTGTCGCGGCGTTTTCCTGGGAAAGAAGCTGGCCGATGCCGTCGCCGGAATTCTTTCGACGAGCTGCCGCGTGCTCGATATCGGGGGAGGCTCCGGAGTGTATGCCTGCGCCCTTGCTGCCAATCAGCCGGATCTCGAAGGGATCGTTCTCGAGCAGGAGCCGGTCGATGCGATTGCGAGGGGGAAAATCGGGGAGCGCGGACTGAGTGACCGGGTCCGGGTCGAGGTCGGGAACATGTTTGCCGATCCCTGGCCGGAATCCTGTGATCTGCACCTTTTCTCCAACGTGATGCACGACTGGGACGTCCCGGATATTCTTACCTTGTTGAAACGCTCCCGCGAAACGCTTGCCGAAGGCGGGCATGTCCTGATTCATGAAACATTTCTGAACCGGGAAAAGACCGGACCCGTCCCCGTGGCGGAGTATTCCTGCATCCTTGCCCATTCCACACAGGGGCGCTGCTACTCGGTGGGGGAGATGGAATCGTATCTGGAAGAGGCGGATTTCGCGTTCCTCTCGTTTCAGGAAACGGGTGGAGATCGAGGCGTGATCACCGCCGGCCCGAAGTAATTTTTCAAAAAAACGAAAGAGGATGAACCGATTCCTGCTTTTCGGGGTTCAGCACTTTGAATGAAATTCTCGCGGCCTTTTTCCCTCCTGTTGGGGCGTTATCCTTCCGTTATCCAGATGGCAGTTTTCCTGGCGATCGTGATCGTGGGGGATCGCCTGACCAGCGCAGACGAACCGAGGAACGAGTTCCGTTACGACCGCTACTCCGGCGTCACCGTGATGTCTCAGAAGATGGCGGAAGCGATCATGCTGCACCGCCATGTCAATGCGCCGATGGTGGGGGAGCAAGCTCCTGACAGCAAAATCATCGATGCGGTCTCCGGCGAATCGAAAACTCTCTATCAGATCATCAAAGACAAGCCCATGGTGCTGTTGTTTGGTAGTTCCTCGTGCTCGAATTTCGATCTGTATCTGGAAGACATCAAGACCATCGTGGAGCGGTTTCAAGGGGGGGTAGATTTTTCTCTTGTCTACATCCGCGAAGCGCATCCGGAGGGGGGATTCATGCCGCTTCAATCGAGAGACGGAAAAGAACACTCGGTGCCTCCCCAACCGGATCCCAAGTCGATGGAGGAGAGGAAGACGCAGGCATTGGGATTTCAGAAAAATACGACGAGCTGGCTGCGCGCCTTTGCCGATACCGTGGATGATGAGATGGCCGTTCGATGGGGCGCCTGGCCGAACCGTATCTTTGTCGTGGGGAAGGATCGAAGAGTTCTCTACTCCGGTGGCCCCGGCCCTTTTTACTTTCACCTGACAAAAGACGGCTGGCACACGGCGCCACCTGCCTACATGGCGGAAGAGTTTCTTCGCATGCCGTTTTCGAAGGAAAGCCTCGAGGAGTTTCTGGTACGGTATCAGGGTGGCGGGCCACTGCCTGCAAAAGGCGGATGAAGTAAGTGGCGGAATCAAAAGGCAATCGTAGGCCAGCGTCTCCCGACGCGGCGTGGGCGGATGCTATGCCGCCGCCTGAGGACAGGCTGGCCTACACCTCCCCCTCGACTGATGACGGCGGAATCGTAAAGGCAAATCGTAGGCCAGCGTCTCCCGACGCGGCGTGGGCGGAGGCTTCGCTGCCGCGCCTACTTCCCGAGCCTACTTTTGCGCCAGCACTGCCTTCTGCGCCGCGATTCGCTGGGCCGAGCGGTAGGCCCCGTCGCCCAGGTTTTTCACCATCCAGTAGGAGAGCTTCGCCTTGAAGCGGGCCATCTTCGGTCTCCTCGAATGCTCACAGGCTGCGAGGAGGTCTTCCAGAAAGATCTCGTCGCATTCGATTTTCCCCCTCCCGACGGTATCGTAGCAGAGGTCGTGTTCTACACAGGATTCGCGGAAGTCCGCTCCCTTGTGACCCTGAAAGGAGAGCAGGAGAAACCGCAAGGGCCCCTGGAACGAATCCGGGCCGCAGGGGCATTTTTCCTGATACTTGTCGGCAAAGACAGGCGTCGCAAAGAGAGTGAACAGGATCAGGAACGTGAAAAATTTCATGGATTGGAAGACATCCTAGATCATCTTTCCGCCTTCGGGAAAGCAATTCGCTGACGAAAGGGAAAGCGCGATCGCGTTGTGGAGGGGGGGGAGAGCTTCGGAAGCAAACGGTTTCTCTATGGCTTCCCGGTACTTCGATGTAGGTAAAACTATGCTCACATCCTGTCGATTGTCCCTATGCCCGTGCGCTCGGGTTGACGGAAAAAATAGATAAGCATTTGTATTGATAACTTGGATCAGGCTGATACCTTCGAGAGGCTTTTTAGTCGGCGGTGATATTTTCACTGACTTCCTTTGAAGAGAAATGAGTCGGCCGACGGGTGTAGCGCCCTGCCATTCTACTTCTTGTTCTTCAAAGGATCTCTCTGAGATCCAATTTAATTGAAAGACAAGAATGATGAATCAGAAAACGAATCTTGATGGGACTCCCCTGCGCGCTCGACGGGAGGGCATCTACGAGGAGCCTCTGGGCAATCAGACGATCCTCTTCGATTCGGCCAGCCGCGAGTCGATCACATTGAACCCGGCGGCTTCGTTCGTCTGGTCGCGCTGCGATGGCTCGGCGAAGGTCGGGGAAATCGTGGAGGCCTTTGAGAAGGTAAATCCGCAGGCGGCCGACGGTGCGACTGAGGTGCTTTCAGCGATCAATCTCCTGGCCGGAAAGGGACTCCTGCTCGACGAGAACGGAGACGCGGTGGTTACGACGGGCCAGTCCCGTCGAAGCTTTTTGAACTACGGCGCTCTCGCCGCGAAGATGGGGATCGCTGTCCCACTGCTGGGATCGTTTCTCGGCACCGCCGAGGCACAGACGAATCCCCGTCCGGGTGATCTGGTGGATCCCTTTGGACGGAAAAAAGCGCGTGCGGAGCGCCTCAAGCAAAAGCGTCGGAGAAAGCAGCAGCAACGCAACCGTCGCAACCGTCGGAACCAGGGCAATGGAAACGATCCCGATCCGGTCGCGATCGACTGCTACGGCGGCTGGAGCGAGTGGGGCAATTGCGAATTTTTCATGCAGGCGCGGGAGTATGTCGTCATCATGCCCGAGGCAAACGGGGGCGAGCCCTGCCCGGTGGAAGACGGGACGATCGAAACGCAGGACTGCGGCGCGGAGCCGGTCGACTGCGTGGGGACGTGGAGCGCCTGGAGCGCCGATTGTAGCGATGGGACCTATAACGGGGGCATATGGACCGGCCCTGAAGATCGGGTAAGGACGTTTACGGTCACCACCCCGGCGGCGAACGGGGGGGCAGCCTGTCCACCTCTAGAAGTCCGCGAAACATGCGATGTTTGCGTAGAGTGCCTCGCCAACTTCGGCTTTTGTTACGAAGGGATGTGCTACTTCGATTGAACCCTTTTGCTGCTTCCGTCCCCCCCAGCGGGTGGTTTGACGATTGTTGATTGAGTTCAAGCTACCCCGGGATATCGATGGTATGGGTCTGATCGTGGTATGCAGGTTGGTGCTGGCTGGCGTGTTTGCGCTGGCGGCGGCGACGAAGCTGGCGGACCGCCCCGCAACCCGCGTCGCGGTGCTGGGGTTCGGTGTTCCCGAATCGCTCGCCTCTGTGGCGATGTGGGCAGTCATTGCCGGGGAACTGATCTGCGTGGGATTGCTGTTGGTGGCGGGCACGGCCTGGTTTGGCGCGCTCGTGGCGCTGGGGATGCTCCTGGTTTTCTGTGTCGCGGCGGGAGTTAACATGGCCCGCGGAAAAGCGCCGGAGTGCAATTGCTTCGGACAGCTTCATTCCGAGCCGGTCGGTCCGAAGTTGTTTGTGCGGAATGCCGGGTTCGCGATCCTGGCCGGGGTCATCGTTGCCGCGGGGCGCGACGGAGTCGGACCCGGGTTGAGTGCCCTGCTCGGAAATCTCTCGGAAGTCGAGGCCGTGCTGATGGGTTTGATCGTGGTGCTGGCTGCCGCTGTCGTGGTGCTGGCGCTGAAACTCCGCTCGATGGCCCGAGTCCAGACCGGGTTGGCGCAATCGGTCGCGCGCCTGAGCAAGGCGGGCGCGGGTCATGATCATGGCCGACCTCCCGGACTCAAACCCGGCACGGAAGCTCCCGCATTCGAACTTTCCTCCGCGGACGGAACGGTATCGCTCGCCGGGTTGCTGGAGAAAGGCAGGGCGGCTTTCCTCATCTTTACGAGCCCCCGCTGCAGCGCCTGCCATGCGGTGATGCCGAAGATCAAGGAATGGCGCGAGCGCTATGGCTCGAAGCTGACTTTCGTGCTCGTGACGAGCGGCGACCGGGAGGCGAACAAGGAACAGGAGGAGCGCGCGGCAGGCGAACTGATGCTTTTTGAAGGGGAACAAACTGGACGCGCGTTCAAGGTGGCGGCGACTCCCGGGGCGGTCGTGGTCGGGAACGATGGCAGGATCGAGTCGGAGATGAAATACGGCCTCGACAAGATTACGGCGATGCTTCTCGAAACCGTCGGGGAAACTCCAGCCGACGAACCGACCGCGGCGGAGGAAACAGCAGAGGCAAGAGAGATGGGACGAGGTCTTCCCATCGGCACAGTCGCGCCCGATTTTTCTCTCGAGACGGCATCCGGACTCGTCCCCTTTCGCGAACGGCCGGGGAAGGACAAGCCCCTGTTTCTGCTTTTCACGAGCCCGAAGAGCGTCAGCTGCGGGGATGCCATTAAGAAGTTCCAGCAGTGGCAGGGAATCCATGGGGAACAGGTGAACTTCGCGGTGATGACGACGGGCGACCGGCTCGACCTCGCGACCGACAAGGGTGACGGAGTCTACAAAGCCCGCACCACGGTCGGTGATTTCGCGGTCGGCGAGGTGCCTGCCGCGGTCCTGATCAGTCCCGACGGCACCGTGCTCGTCGAAACCGCCTTCGGACTGGAGTCTATCGTCATGCTTTTCCTGAGCGAGGTTGCCTCGGCGCAGCCCACTTAGCCACCAAGGTCAGTCACCACTGCACCCGAAACATCTTCGGCTTGATGAAGTGGCCTTCGCCGGCGCAGTTCTTGCACTTCGTTTTGTTGATCGAGGAAGTCATTCCGAAGCCCCCGCAACGAGTGCAGTTGATTTTCATGGTCCCGATCTGAACAAGATAGGTTTTTCCGTTGGAGAGATTGACATGAAATTGATCCTTGGTGAGCTTTTCCGGGAGGTCGGGGACGGTCGCGACCTTGATGGTGGCAGTAGCACCGAGAACGGTAGTGTATTGATAGACCTCGTCCGTTTCCACGGCGGGTAATTCCACGATTTCGTCGTCCGCGATTGGCTTCCCGGGTATCTTCATGGCGTAGGAAGTTTCTCCTATCAGAACGCGATAAAATCCCGGCTCGATCGTTTGGAGAACATGAACGTTGTAGACATCCATTTTCGCGAGGGCGTCTTCATAGAGCTGCTTCGAAACGAGTTGGTAGACACGATCGAATTTCTCCGATGTTGGATCGATCTCCTTGACGGGGTAGGGGATTTCCTCCTGCGCCAGGAGTCCCGAAGAAGGAGCAATTGAGAAGAGGAAGAGCAGCAAGGCGGGAATGATTTGATTCATATCAGGCTTTGGAAAACGTAGGAATCATACGCCCGCATGGGCAGTCGGCAAATGTCGGGGCTGCCTGAAATCAAAAGGAGTAGCTCGTGATCTCGGTAACGACATTGTTCACGATGGTGATGCTCTGACTCTTGGTTTCGGAGCGGTCGTATCGCCAGACCTCGATTTCCGTCGTGGTATCTTCGATGCTGCTGATGTTGTCGGGGGCTCCCCAGGAGAGTTCTACCATGGGGGCCAGCATGCCTTTGAAAACCTGTTCATCGAGAACGGAATCCAGGTTTTTCTGAATCTCCGCTTCCTGCACCCCTTCGCGGTCGAACAGCTGAACAATCTGTTTGAGAAGCGTGATCTTATTTTTCCAATCCTGGATGGTGTCATCCGCCTTCCGGGTTCGGAAGGCCTGCTCCTGACTCGTAAGCGGTTGCTCGTTCGAGGAAGTCGTATACCGCGTCCTCCACTCCTGAAGGTGCTGGAGGTTCCGGTAGTAGCCGCCGAATCTTTTCTGATCGAGCGCACGGGCATTGGCCATGGCCGCGGCCTGTTGGTTCTTGGCCGCGGTCACCTCCTTCGCGGCGGCGGGATTGTAGCCGAGTTGTTGATGGAGTTCGGCCGGGATATCTTTGAAAGGAACGGATGCGAGGCCCGCTGCGTGCCGAATCCGGATCAGGTCAGCCTCGACCTTCGTGACGGTGACGTCATTGTAGGTTTTCCCGGAGAGAAGCGTGAGACTTTCCCATTTGATCTCTTTGGAATCCTCTGAGATACAGAGCGGGGTGGCGCATGAGAGAAGGATGGTGACAGCAAAAATCCACTTCATAGAGCCCTTACTAACAAAGTAATATCCCCTTGCAAAGCGTTCTTTTGTTTCCGGTTTTCCCATCCTCCCGGCATTCGGGGCGATCTTTGGGGGCAGTCCCGGATCACCGGAAACAGGAACCAGCCCCAGGGATTGGAAACACAAAAAAACCCTGTAAGCCTTTTACTTACAGGGTTTTAAAGAAGTTGCGGGGGCAGGATTTGAACCTACGACCTTCAGGTTATGAGCCTGA
>JARGNG010000017.1:0-89978 GCA_029213265.1 Verrucomicrobiales bacterium
GACACGTGCCCTACCTTTTCAACCAACCTCGAGTGCAATCCGGCTCTTGGTTATGGCGCTCAGAGTTACAAGCAGGAAAGAATCTCAAGGAAATCTACTTTAGCAGGGATCCTTCTCACCTCGGGCAAACAAGGCTCCCAGATTGCACCTCTTTTGCACCTCTGATTCTTCAGGCTGAAATCCACCCATCGTAACTCGTTGATAATAAGTAGGGCCGGTGGGGTTCGAACCCACGACCAAGGGATTATGAGGATCGACAAAAGAGGTGAATATTACAACTCATTGAAATACATTCAGTTGCGAGCAAGGTAAGAATCCCTTGGTCATGCAGATGGCATGAAATTCACCACTGAAACGCCGACTCCATCGACTCCTGGCTCAGACCTTCCAATGCCGACTTACGTGGGCGGGAGTCATCGGACTCATTGGACGGACGACGAGCTTCGGCTGCTTCGTCTTGGCCAGGTGGTGCAGTTCCATGCCGCTCTCGGGATGCCCTGTGGCCTCGCGGTAGAGCACGGCATAACAATAAAGGGTGTAGTCCAAGGTCTCGTTCCTCGACTTGGCTACACCCTTTATTGTTCGGTCTTTCCTGAGGTTCCTCTTAGCGCTTCGCCTTCCTCCTGGAATGCCCGGGCGTTCTCCAAAAGACAGCCTCGGGTCTCGTAGTTCAGCGCTTGCTCATCCCGAAAGCCTTTGAGGCGCTCAAGAAAACCGGTCTCACTAGATTCGATGGAGTTGACGGATTCATCAAGAATGGTGCGCACCGAAGCTGCAAAATACGATTGATCGTCAAGCTTTGTAGCCGCGACAGCGAAGGCGACTGCAAGCGGAAGCGATGTGACAAGCATTCCGACTCCCAAGCCGATTCGTCGCTTGAGTGGTGCGTTCGCTCGTTCCGCGATGATCCACGCGATGAACAATGCCACCGAGATTAAGGGCGACAAGCGCATCAGGAATGTAATTGTGGTGTCCATATTTTTTTATCTGTTAAAAGTTAGGCAAGGTGCATAGCGCCGTTCACCTCCGCGACCTGTTCGCCTGTTTAATTTTCTGATCGCTGTGAACTACGCCCAGGGTGAGCCAGAACTCTTGTCCGATTCTCCTGATCAGCCTGGGAACTTTGATTTGCGGCGTAGGGTTCATTGGGTAGTCGGAGCGGAGAAGCGAGGGGGCAACGTCGATGTTAAATTGATAATCTTAGTCAACCAATCGGACAAGTCTACGTCGTTACTTGGCTGTCGCTGCGAGGATCGCCTTCGCAACCTGAGCGGCTTGAGCTTCCCGCCCGGTCGCGCCAAAGTGAACGTTGGATGGTTGGATGTACCAATCCTGGTGAGATCTGGTGAGGTCGTAGAGGTCGTTGACCGAAACCTGCGGATAGTCGCCTGACACCTTGCGGGCGACTTCGTTGTATCTCACGGAATCGCCGGGGACATATCCGGGCGCGCCTTCCGCCGGGATGGGTGTTGTCGTTGCGAACACGATCCTGGCGTCCGGCTCGGTTTGCTTCAGGAAGTCGAAAATGTCCCTCAGGTTCTGCTCATAATCGGGCATGGGGTGAACCGGTTTGCCTCCCTTCACCTCGAGCTCGCGGCCCGCCAAATATTTCAGGTCGTGCAAGCCGACGTTCAGGTGAATGACGTCCCATTTAAAATCCCAGGGATCCACAAGCCGCTGGTCGCGCATGGCTTCGAGCACGCGCTTCATCGTCGGGATGAATTTGGAGGACTGGCCGCCGTTGCCGGGGAGACGATAGACGTTGGCTTTGCCCGTGAGCAGGGTCCGGACATGGGGCGTGTAACCGATGGAGATTGAGTCGCCGTAGAGGAAGACGTTGGGCAGATCAGGATCCCGAGCCGGCAACTTGAAATGAATGCTGTCAGCTTTGCGTTCCGATCCGCACAGTTCGATCCATACCGCTCGGGCCGTTCCTGCTGAGGGTTTGCCTACGGGCGATGGCTTGGGGTTTCCGCTCTCCTTGGGCGCTGCTGGTTGGTTGCGCAGTTCACCAGTCAGTTGGCCGATCTCTTTGCGCAGTTTGTCGAACTGCTTCTTTAGCTCCGGAGTCAGGTTGAGAGCCGCGTCCATGGCATTGCGTAGCGGGACGCCTCCCTTACCATCGGCGAGAGCTTTCTTTCTGGCAGCAGCCTGCGCCAGTTTTTGTTCGTTGGTGAGAAGGCTGTCGAGTTGCTTTTGCAGGTCAGTTCGCTTTTGGCGAAGTTCGGCGAGCTTGGTTTCCGTAGCGGCAGCCTTCGGTGCGGGCGACGGCTTCTTTAGACCTTTCTTCGCGGCGACCTGCTCGGCCAGTGGCTTCAGCTTGCGATCGGCAAAGTATTCCCGGTAGGCAGCAAACAGCTCTCGTTTTCGTTCGGGCATCGAAGCGGAGAGGTCCTTAGTTTCGCCCAAATCTTCCGCGAGGTGATAGAGCGAGGCGTTGGATACTTCGCGCTCCGCCGGACCCGCACTGCGAGAGCCACGGTTGAAGGTAAGTTTCCACTCTTCATGGCGAAAACTTCCGGCGGTGACCGCCATCGCCGGACGTTGGTAATCGCTGCTGCCATCTTTCAGCACAGGAAGGAAACTGCGGCTGTCTTTGACCGCCTCCGGAGCCGCCTGGCTGAGGTCGACTTCAAGAAGTTCGGCAACGGTAGCGAGGAAATCGGTATGATTGATGGTGGCATCTGTCGTCGTTCCCGCAGGAACCTGACCGGGCCAACGCGCAACAAAGGGGACACGATGGCCGCCTTCCTCGGGATGCGCTTTACCCTTGGCGAGCGGGCCGTTGGCGCGATGGTCCCACTGCGCAATGTCGTCGTCGCTCCAGTGGGAGCCATTGTCGCTGGAGAAGATAACAAGGGTGTTTTTTTCTAGACCTGTATCGCTGAGCACCTCAAGAACGCGTCCCACCTCATCATCCATTTGCACGAGGTAGTCGCCGTAGGGGCCGGCGCCGCTCTTGCCCCCGAAACGGTCTTCCGGGAGCCAGGGGGTGTGCGGTTGCAGCATGGCGTAATAGAGGAAGAAGGGTTTTGCATCGTTGCCGGAAGCAGCGTGGTCGCGGAGGATGGCGACGACTTCATCGCAGAGTCGCGCAGGGGCTTCTTCGGGCACGAAGCCGGGCGCGATATCGCCCGGTCCGTAGGCGGTGCGGGGATTCTTGCAAGCGGCTTTCGCGATCGTTTTCGTGCCCACGGTTATCTCGGTGGGAATCGCTTCGGGCTGGCGATCCCGAATGTAAAAATACGGCGCCGTGCTGACAGCCTGGCGCAGGCCGAGAAAGGAATCGAAGCCGTGATCGACGGGACCGCCGGTGAGAGGCTTGGAGAAGTCGAAGGTCGGCCTCGGCTTCGAGGGCTTCATCTCGAAACCGAGATGCCATTTGCCGACCATTGCGGTGAAGTAGCCCTGCTCCTTCAGCAGTTCCGCGACGGTGACTTCGTGTTCTTCCAGCACGGGACCAAGCTGGCAGATCCCGTTGACGACGCCGCGACGGGCGGGATTGATTCCGGTGAGCAGTCCATATCGTGAGGCCGTGCAGGTGGCGCTGGCGGAATGCGCATCGGTGAACAGGAGACCTTCCTTGGCCAATCGATCAATGTTAGGCGTGACCACTTTCGATGCAGGGTTGTAAGCCGTGCAGTCGCCATAGCCCATGTCATCCGCGAGGATGAAGATGATGTTCGGCTTGGAGGGGTCGGCTTGGCTGGAATGGCAGACCGTGAGCCCGAGAACAATGGCGAGCGGCAGGAGTTTCATACACGGATTTATCATGAGTTCTATTTTTTGCTTTTCCCATGGTTTGGGTTTTCTCGACCATCGAAATACTTCTCCCGAATCCACTTCGGTTGCCAGACATCGAGCACGCGCGTGTCGTTGTCGTAGGTTGGCGTCATCTCTTCCGGCTCGGCCACCGAGAGGGGGTAGGGATCATTCAGCTTTGTCCTCCAGGTCTCCATCAGGTTCTCCATCTTCTTCAGCGTAGCCTGATTCTCGGGGCTGCCCGCCAGGTTGGTGCGTTCGTGAGGATCATTCGAAAGATCGAAGAGGAGCCGGTGATTGATGTGGGGATAGACGTGGAGTTTCCAATGGCCATCGGATACGGCGCGCTGGTTGTCTTGAAAGGGTAGGAAGAGGGAATCCCGGACTTTGTCTGCTTTTTCCTGAATGATGGGAAGCAGGCTTTTGGAATCGACAGTTGCCGGAGGATCCACCTGGGCTGCGTCGCAGAGAGTGCCGTAGAGATCGTGGATGTAGGTGAAAGCGTGGCTGGATTGCCCCTTCGGAATTCCCGGGCCACGGAGAATCAAGGGGCAGCGCATGCTTTGTTCGTAGACGTTTTGTTTGCCGAGGAGGCCGTGGCTACCCATGGCGAGGCCGTGGTCGGCGGTGTAGATGACGAGGGTGTTTTTGGCGTGATGACTCTTTTCGAGAGCGGCGAAGATGCGGCCGACTTGCTCGTCGAGGTGGGTGACGAGGCCGTAGTATTCGCAGAGCTGGTCGCTGATGATCTCTTTCGTTCGCGGCCAGGGCGCCAGGCTTTCATCCCGTCCCATGGTGACCTGCGGAGCATTTTTGAAGGGATGCTGCGGGAGATAGTTTGGCGGAAGTGGCGGCCGGTTGTCGTAGTAGCGCTGCCGGTAGGGCTCCGGCGGGTTGCGCGGATCGTGTGGCGCCATGAAGGCGACGTAGAGGAAGAAGGGCTGGCTCCCGGCCGAATCCTCGAGGAATGAAATGGCTTCATCGGCGAAGACCGTGCTCGAAAATCCACCCGCGTCACGCTTTGGACCGAGTTTCCCTTTCGCGAGATCTTGGACCTGGAATTCCGCATGGTTTGCCATGCCTCCCAGGTAGATCGAGCGCCCATTGGAAAACGACCGGTCGAGGGTTCCTTTCCCATTGTGCCACTTCCCGATGATAAAGGACTGGTAGTTGCACTCGGCAGTCAATAAGGCCGGCAGCGTCGTGGAATCGCCCCAGTTGGACGCGGGTTTGTCTGCCGGCAGATTCATCCAGTGCCGTCCGGTCATCAGCATCGCCCGACTCGCCACGCAGACCGCACCACTGAAAGAGCCCGCACAATAGTTTCGCCGAAAGCTGAATCCCTCGGCGACCAGTTTGTCGAGATGAGGCGTCCGGATATGCGGATTTCCGTGAGCCCCGATGGTGTCCGCCCGCTGATCGTCGGCAAACAGGAAGATAATGTTTGGGGGCTCCGCGGCGCCGACCGGCAGCCCAACGCTGTACCCGGCAATGAGTAGGAAAAGCAGGAGAAACTTCATCGGTATGGGAAAACCAGTGATCTCTGATCTTCAATCTTTTGAAAACGCCAGTCCCTGAGGCCAGCAATGATCATCGATTTTAAAACAGAACCTCGCGCGCTGGTCTATGGCTTCCTGCCAGTCTGAGGGCGACGTTTTTTTGTCGTTGGTAGAAAAGTCTCCGGGGAGCAGCGCTACCGTATTTTCTCCCGGCTCCAACTTGAACCTGGCGTAGTAGTCGCCGATGCAAAGCTGGCCCCTCGCAGGCTGGTCGCTTTCGTTGATGACCTTGAAGATCATCCTGGATGGCTCGGGAATCACCAACTGCGGAGAAAACAGTTTGTAGGAGACGTATCCATGGCTGGTTTTGAACATCCATTCCTTTTGCCAGTTTTCTCCGAAGTCTTCGATAACGTGGGTGGGCTCCAGTGGGATTGTTTTGACTCCCGAGCGTTTCAAATCCTCGTAACTCACCATCGGCATCCGGGTACTGCAGAGGACCGTTTCGGTCGCTTGCGGAAATTGGTAGTCGTCATGATCCCCGGGAAGTTGGTATTCCACATTGGCATATACCCAAAGCGGCGCCTCGATTTCAGTAACCGGAATGCTGGCGGCAAACGAACCATTGCTTTCCTTGTCCTCCGCGTAATGCCAGATGCGTGATTGGTATCCGTAGTGAAAATCGTTGTCGCCATCGCGAGTGTAGTAAACGTCGACCGAAGCGATCTCCAGTTTCGAATCGGGATCGGGAAACACCGTGGCAACAGGCATGCCCCCGGGGCCTTTCAGGTCCAGTTTAATCTGGGGAACCTTGGGGAATTCGAAAATCCCTTTCAAGTGCTGGTCGAACCAGAGGAACTTGGCTGCCTCGGCCGAGGCACTGTGCGAGTGGTTGGCGTGGGGTGTGCGGGAAAGGTTGTAGTCGGCACCCGGCAATTGATCGATGATCCACTCCACATCTTCACAATGACCATGGAAGTCGTTGATCGAGTTCAGGAAGAGCATCGGCACGGTGACCTTGTCAGCATAGAGGGCCGGCACAGCTGTGCGCCGGGTCAGTTCGAGAATCTCCTTATCCTCCTCAGTGCGGGGCGTATTCTGGTGGGTGCTGTGCAGGTGCTCGATTGGCGGCCCGTCGGACGGCGCTGATGCCTTGAGTCGGAGCGGCTCCATCGCGGTAGTCTGGTGGGTAATCACACCGCCCATGGAGTGACCGGTCATGCCGATACGATCCGGATCCACCTCGGGTTGCTGGGCGAGAAAGGTGATCCCGCGCCGCGCCGCCAGCGTTCTCATGAAATACCCGTCGTTGCGGCCGGAAGGCACGGCATCCAGGTTGAGTTCCCCGCTGGGCTTGATGCCGCGCGATTCGGCAATCTGGTCACCGGTGGCGCCGCCCCATTCGGTTTGCGCCTCCGGCGGAAGTTCGTAGTCGGACATATATCTCGGCTCCACCCGCCAGCTCAGACTGAACAATGCGTAGCCGCGTTTGCCGAACTCCACGCATTGCCCGGAATTTGCTCTGCCGCCACCACCGTGACTCTGCAGAACGGCGGGCAGGTTCGTGCCACCCTTGGGAAACGAGTAGAGCCCGGCCATCCAGGCCTTCCTGCCCTTGAAGGTTCCGATGTAGTAGCGCACCGCGCGAATCACGACGCCCTCCTCTTCCCATTCCTTGAAGGTCTGCACCTCCATGGGTTCGGCTTGCGGATCATAGTCACCCCACACTTCAGCGAGCGTCTGCGGTGCTTTCCCGTCCTTGAGCGGCGGCAGGGATTCTTCGGTTTTTGTCGAAGGCATTGTCGGTTGGCGTGGTGATCTAGACTTTCCCTGCTTCCCCGCAGGCTTCGCTGATGCGGCCGGCTCTAATTCCCGGCTTTCCAGAAAATCTCGGTAGTGACCGTACAACTCGTGCAGGGGTTCGGGTCTGGAGGGGGCGAGATCATTCTGTTCGGAAAGGTCTTCGGCGAGGTCGTAGATCTTGATGTCCGTGATGGCGGGAGTTTTTCCCTTCATCCCCGCCTTGCGGGCGACCAGTTTCCAGTCGTCCATCCGCAAACTGTAGTTGCCGACGATCATCGGTGGCCGCGGAATCCTAAGCTCCGGTTTCAGCAGCGACGGATAAAAACTGAAACTGTCCTGGGCCATGCCCGGATACTCCTCTTGGAGATCCTGATTAAACATCTCCGCCAGGGTGGCGAAGAAGTCGGTAAAATTGACGGTCGAATCGGATACCGTCCCCGGCGCAATTTTGCCCTGCCACCTTGCGATGAAGGGAACACGGTGACCGCCCTCGTACGGCGAGGCCTTGTGTTCTTTGAATACGCCGCTGGCGTGATGTCCGAACTTATCCTTGTCCTCTTCCCGCCACATGGGTCCGTTATCACTGGAAAAGATGATCAGAGTATCCTGATCCAGTCCGCTTTCCTCCAAGGCTGTCACCACCCTGCCCACTTCTTCGTCCAGCTGTACGATAAAATCGCCGTACATTCCCGCCTCACTCCTGCCTTTGAACTTTTCAGACGGCAGCCAGGGGGAATGCGGTGACGTCAGGGCGTAGTAGAGAAAAAACGGCTGCTTCTGATCCGACTCCCCGTAGTCCCGGATCATCCTGACCGCTTCACGGCACATCATTTCGGTGACTTCTTCGGGCTTGAAACCCGGTGCGGCTTCGCCTTGGCGGTAGACCTTCCGCCTGTCCTTGCCTTTCTCATCATTGCCGTTGATTGATCCATCCGGCTTGGCGACAGGTTCCCGTCCCCGGATGTAGAAATAGGGAGGGCTGCTCGGGGCTTTGTTGACGCCATAGTAGGTATCGAAACCGCAATCCAAAGGGCCGCCTTTCAGCGGCTTTGAAAAATCGAATGAGCGTCCCCCCTCGAAGCCGAGATGCCATTTGCCGATCATGTGCGTGGTGTAGCCTTGGTCCTTCAGCAGGTCGGCGACGGTCACTTCGTCAGGGGCGATGACAGGTCCCCTACCAGCGGTAAAATTACTGATATCCGTCCGTGCCGGGCAGGTACCGGTGAGCAAGCCATAGCGCGAGGGCGTGCATACAGCGGCCGCTGAATGCGCATCCGTGAAGCGGACACCCGCCTTTGCCAGTTGGTCAATATTTGGCGTCGGGATTTTTGACTCCGGGTTATTGATGGAACAATCCCCGTAGCCCATATCATCGGCGAGGATAAAGATGATGTTTGGGTTATCGGCTGCCTGTGCGGCAAGAGTTACCGACAGGGAAAAAAGAATCGTAAGTAATCTTATTATCTGCTTCATCAGGTTTCAGGGCTGGATCCACTTCAGATTTCGCAGCTCCACTTCGTCCCATTGCATTCCGCCGGAAAGCGCGATCACCATATCGAGGCCTTCCCACACCTCGAGCGATTCGTCCTTCATTTTGAAATCCGCCGGAGAAAGGACGATCTGCTGCCAGTCGCCGCCTCCTTCAACTTCGAGCGTGTGCCGGTAGTTGTGCTTCTCTTTCTCGAGGCTGAGGTAAAGCCGTGTCTTCTTCTCCGACTGGATCTCGAGGCCCAGCCGGGCGCCCACAGGAGGCTGGAACCGGGGGCTACGGAGCTTGAACGTCTTGCGGCCGTTGCCCTTTTCGAACCATTCCTTCTCCCAACCCTCGGCGAAATCTTCGATCACGAGGCTGGGTTCCAAGGTGGCCCTCACTCCGGCTGCCTTCAGTTCCTCCGGCGTCGCCATTTCGAGGAGGGACGACAGGTTGAAGGTGTCGACAGCGACGATGTCCCGTCCGCTCACGCAGTGCACTGCATGTTCGTTGGCGTAGTTGATATCTGCATAGGTCCAGAGCTGGTGGTCGGTGGCGTAGAGTGGCAATGGCGCCGACCAGGCTCCTTCCTGCTTCGTTGCGGGGGCGTGGCGCCAATATTTGGTCATCGCCGGAACTCGCTCGGTGTAACCCGTGACGGGCTGCTGGGTGTAGTAGATCTCGACCGATCGAATCTCCCGGGATGGATTCGGGGTTACGGAGAAACTCGGGATTCCGTCCTCCGTTTTCAGCGTCAGCGTCGATTCCGGATTCTCCGGCATCCGGAACTCGTTTTTCAGGTGCTGATTGAACCAGAGGATGACACTGGCGTGATACTCCGCATCGTTGGAGTGGTTCCGGTGCGGCATGCTCGAAATCCGCCACTCTTTTGATTTCAGGCGGCCAATCGCGGCGGGCAGATCGTGGATCCGTCCGTGAAAATCGTTGCTCGGGACCATGAACAGGATCGGGCAGGTGATCCGCTCGTGAGCGGGCCTATTGCACAGCGGAGGGGCAGGCTTGTCAGGCGTGAGGCCGCCGCAGGAAGGAGAGGCCACTTTCACTCGTGAATCGGAGCCGGCGACAGCGACGGTCAACTCGCCGCCCATGGAGTGACCGTAAACACCGATCCTTTCGCCATCGACTTCGGGTTGCTGCTCGAGGAACGTGATCGCTCTCCTCGCGCCCATCGCCCAGAGAAACCAACGGTCGTTGCGCACTGATTCCACCGGATCGAGCTTTCGCATGGGATGATTGAAGTTTTTATGACGGCGCGGGAAAAAGAATCCCGGAAGTTCGCCCCAGTCGGTGGTTTTCCGATACCTGGGATCGTCCGTTTTCCCCTCCCAGAACAGCTGCTTGGCCTCGTTGTCGATTGGATAGGTTTCAGAGCGAATGCGACCGTCCCAGGCAATGGAAATCGTCGCGTATCCCTCTTTGGCATTCGCCAGAACGTAATCTTCATTCCCCGCTCCGCCGCCGCCGTGGATTTGCACCAGGCCGGGGATATTCTTCGCCCCCTTGGGATAGCCGTAGACCGCTACCATCATTGCCTTCTTGCCTTTAAAAATACCGACGCGATACCGCAGGACTTTCATAACAACGCCGTCCTGTTCCCATTCATGAAGCACTTCGACATCGAGCGGCTCTTTGCGAGGGTCGAACCCAGACCAGAGTTCTTCGAAATTTTCGGGAGCTTTGCCGTCTTTCAGCGGCGGCAGGGTTTCAGCTTTCGCCACGGTGGCAAAAACGAGCAGCAGCAGGATTGATAACGTTTTCATAGTGAATTTTTCTTAATCTGTATTTCTAGTCAAGTGACACACCATCAATAGCGATTTCCATAGCTCCTGTGTTGCAGCAGTGGGAGCTTCTTGTCGTTTCCGGCCCGGCGGCTTATTCAACCTTCAAGTTCACGATAGCGGCGATCTGGGCTTCCAATCCTTGATCAACATTTGGTGTCTTAATCAAGAACCCTTCTGGGAATTCTTCCGTAGAGATTTCACAAGCAATCCCCCGACAATCGATAGAATCAGATAGGTAACGACACAAATCCACAAGATCGTGGAAAGCTCGCCAATCGCTAACCAGCCCAAAAGCAGCATCATTAAAATGGTTCCAAATATTATGTAAGGATTACTCATCACTATGATCCCATTTACTATTCTCTTTTTGTACGTCTCCTTCATATCTTGTCTCTTGTGTTTCTAAAGTCTGAGTTTTGGAAAGCGCTGGAAGCGATCGGCGAAAACAGGGCTGAATATTAAACTGCCAAACCAGCTCATTAAGAGGTCCGCAGTAATTCTACTTCGGTAAAATAAGCACCGCCAGCTTCGTCACTTTCATCGTACAGCCAGGTTTCTAATTTGGTTTTTCCGGCGGGCAATTCGATCTCAAAGTCGACGGACTTCATGCCTGGATTAACGTCTGATGTCATCTCTTTTTCAGCGATTCGAAGCTTTGCCCGAACGGCCGATACATTGCGATCAGCCTCCGGGGGAAATTGGCGAAGGCTGATGCGATAGCGCCCCGACTGTTTGACATCCACATACCAAGGGCCCGTTTCGCGAACGAGGCTGTTGATCGCCCCGAGATGCCATGGTGGATTTCCCACTGGTAAATACCAATCCTGCGAGGATAACATTGTAGGGTTTTCAGCCGGATTTCCCAGGTCGATCGAGACCGGGGTCATTCGCGGGGATACTGACTCCCACCAGTTTTCATACAGTTGCCTGAGTTCGGCTACAACTTCGGGATGAGCATCAGCAGAACTGCGGTTTTGCATAGGGTTTTGATCGAGGTGAGTCAGTTTCTCGCCATCAAGCAAACGCCAGCGACCTTTTACTACACAGGATGTAAACCACGGGGCTTCTGGTTGAGTAAATCTTGCGCCACCATGTAGTTGAGTGATAAAATGATCGCGAGTAGCTGGTGCATCCGGATCCTTAAGCGATGTGGCAAAGGAGATACCATCTTGTTCGAGGGCTTTAGCCGTCGAGACTCCACATAGTTCAGCGAGGGTTGGCACGACATCTATGTGACCGGCGAGGTGTTGCATATCCCGACCACCTGTGAGTCCGCCCTTCGGCCAGTGGATAAAGAATGGCACTCGGTGGCCCCCTTCATAGACGGTTGACTTCACTCCGCGCATCCCGGCGTTGAACCCTTTAAAATCGTCAGGGCCCGGGCCGGCTCCGCCACTACCTTTGCCGGTGCCATTGTCGGTCATGAAAATGAAGATGGTGTTATCGGACAGGTTTAGCTCATCCAAACGCTTGCGTAGCAAACCCACATTGTGATCGAAGTTTGCGATCATGCCGTAGAATTCGGGGCCACTTTTCCACTTCACAGTTTCTTTATAAGGGGCGCTCCATTTCGGAGCTACACGATAGGGCGAATGTGGAGCATTAGTTGCGAGGTAGAGAAAGAACGGTTTTTCTTTATTTTCCTCCACAAACCGCATCGATTCGGCAAAAAACACATCGGTGCAGTAGCCTTCGAATTTCTCGAACTTGCCGTTTCGTTCGTAGGTATCGTCGAAATAGTCGTTGCCGTAGTAATCGGAAGCTTGCCCAATACCACCGGCGTGATGCCAAACCACATCCTGAAACCCGCGATCCTGAGGGCGATGCGGAGCGTTGTCTCCGAGGTGCCATTTGCCGACCATTCCGGTAGCGTAACCGGACTCGGCGAACAGCGAGGCGATGGTTCGCTCGTCGGTGTGCAACATGCTTCTGCCGCTACTGGTCCGGTAAGCGCCGGTTCGAGCCGGGTAGCGCCCAGTCATCAGCGCGGCTCTCGTCGGCGTGCAGAACGGACTGACGTGAAAATCAGTCAATCGAATCGACTCCGCATGGAGTTTGTCGAGATGCGGGGTTTTCAGGACCGGGTTACCATGGCAGGAGAGGTCGCCGTAGCCCTGGTCATCGGTCATGATGAGGACGACGTTGGGTCGGTCGGCGGCGTGGAGGGTGAGCGCCGTGGTAGCGAAGAGAAGGGCGAGTTTCAGTGTAAATTGATTCATGTGGTGTTGGCCCGCTTAAAAACAGTTAGCTCTGAGGCAAGCTCAGAAACTATCTTTGGGGTTGTGCCTTTGTTTTCAATCGCGGACGATTTTATATTCTGTGACTTTCTTTTGGTTATCGTATCGAAAAACCAACCACTCGGAATCAATGCCGAACAACCCGCGTTCTGGACCGAGCAAGTAAACGAAATCCCAATCTCTGAAATACTCGGTTTTGTCTGGCTCACCGATAAGCGCGACAACCTGTTCCCTGTCCATGCCCTTGAACTGATGCTTTTGTAACAGGTCATCGACCATGCACAAACGGGGAGGCCACTTGGTATCTTGTTCGACCTTCTCCTGGTTGCGCCACAAAGCGGCATCAAAACTCTGGCGATGGCGGTAATCTCCGAGGGAGGGGCCAAGGAATAGCGATCCAAGCAGGATCGCAAAAGGCGCCGCGGTGCCCAGGAAATAGAATCCGGCGTGGATGTGTCGGCCTTTCATGAAACGGAAGACAATAACTGCCGCTAATGCAATCCACGGGAGCCAGCCAACAAGCCCTTTGGTTCCCTTGAGCCAGGCGGGCTGTTGATCGAAGGCTGCATAAGGAACGATGTCCATCCACTTGAATTGGATGAAGCCGCAGATGGATGTGAAGATGGCTCCAGCGAGAAAATAGAGCAACCTTTGTTTCCATGGTGACTCTGCGAGTGTAATCGCACTTCTCTCGGACCATGATTTGGCTTTAGTCATTTTGGTAGAGTCGCACCAGCGTGTGAAGGTAGGATGATTGATTTGTGAAAGGTCGATGAATTTTCTTCACCGAGCCTTTTCCTGCGTCAATTCTACCGACAAGGTATCGGATGTCATGGTGTTTGGGGTACCCGGCTGGTGAGACTCAGGCAAGGGCGGAAGCCCAGGTGGCGGCGATAGCCTGACGAGAACGTGATGCGGCTGGAAGAGTAGCAGCGCCCCGCCGTGAAGTAGTAGCCGCCGCCGCGGTTAACGCGGTCTGGGCCTTCCGATAGACCTCGTGGATCCCGCGTGCCTTCCACTGGACCCTGTGGATCACGCGTGTCGTTCGCGTCGTATTTGATGGCGAACCAGTCCAGACAACACTCCACCACGTTCCCATGCATGTCGAAGAACCCCCATGCGTTTGGCTTCTTCGTCGCCACGGGATGGGGCTTGCCGCCCGAGTTTTTAGAGTACCACGCCATCGCATTCAGATCTCCCGCATAGTCCCCCTCTGTTCCCGCCCGGCACGCGTGCTCCCACTGCGCCTCCGTCGGCAGCGTGTATTCGTAGCCCTCAGGCAATCGACCCGCCTCCCGTTCCATCTTCGTCAGCTTCCGGCAGAACGCCATCGCGTCCTCCCAGCTGACGTCATCCACCGGCTTGGTGTCGCCTTTCAAACGGCTCGGGTTGCTGTCCATTAGCGCCTCCCAATGCGCCTGTGTCACCTCCGTCGCCCCGAGGTAATAACCTGACAGCTCCACCGTCCGCACAGGCTTCTCCGTTGGAAGGTTCTTGCCCGTCAAATTGCCCATCCGGAACTTGCCCGGCGGCACCCAGATCATCTTCATGCCGAGCTCGCTGGTGAAGGTCGTCTCTTGAGCGAATAGTGTTACCCGCCGTTCGATCTCTCGATTCGATTCCGCGTTGCCCGGTTCCTCGGCGCGGACGGTCAGAGCGAGAGCTACGACGACAAACACAAGGGCATATTTCATAGGGATTGATAGCAGAATCCAGAATCGCATGATTTCTCTTTTCATATTTTCGGTAAGAAGAGTATTCACTACTTCTTTGTCTTCGGCTCAAACACTACCGCGCGTTCTTCGATTTGGTAAGACCAGGCTGTGAGCGCACTCACATGCTTGATCGCGTCAAGCAGCGAAACCTGCCGCAAGATGAGGGTCATAGACGGCAGATCACTCGGGTTGCTTTTGATAATGAAGTTAACCCCTTGCTCTGCCTCCGGAGTTCCAGGCTTGTCTAACTCAATACTGGATCGGCGAAGAAAATTGAGAACCTCGGTGAACTTTGCATCTTCAAATTTCAGTTCAGGAATGATGATCTCCTTCAATTTGGTTTCCAAAACCGACTGGGCAGACTCCGCCTTCACGACGGTAAACGACGCCTTTCCAAGCGCGATTTTTGACCCATTTTGGAATTTGAATGGACCGTAAACCTTTCCGCTCTTATCATGCTTCAAGTGGAACGTATCATCAGCCAGGCAAGCCATCGAGAAGATCACACTTCCCCCGATCATTAGTAATAGCAGTTTCATTGTATTTGTATCTTTATTCAAATTGAACACTGAAACTCGTCGCGACTGCGGCAGGTGTTTCAAAGTTTTTTGCTTTTTCGGAGGCCGATAAAGGATTTGAATTGAAATGGTGCCTTATTTAACTAACCATTTCATCAAGAGTCCCCGTGCTGTGGCTGAACTGCTCGAGCGGAACTCCAATCTGCTGCATCAGGGTCAGCCAGTAGTTCGCCAGCGGCGTGTCCTGTTCCGGAAGGACAATGTGTTCGCCACGTTTTAATTTCTCTGCCGCGCCGCCTGTGTAAATCGCAGGACAGCCTCTTATTCCGTGACCGGATCGAAGATTGGATCCGTAGCTGATTAGCGAGGATTCGAAGAGGTTTTGCCCGTTCAGGTCTTGCTTGGATTTGAACTGGTCGATAAGCGACGCGAGCAATTCCATAAAGAGACGGTCCTTCACCTGCGAGACCTCTCGCCGTTTGGGATCGAGGCCATAGTGCGAGAGTGAATGCGGGTTGAGATTGAGCCCGTGCCCCAACAGGACGGAACCGATGGGTTGGCGAAAAGTGATCACCCGTGTCGAGTCGGTTTGAAATGCTGCGACAATGAGGCTGTGCATCGTTTTCACGGCCCGCAATCCGTCCATGCCCTCGCCGGGCTCACGCAGCGGCGATTTGGGTTTTGGTGTCTCGGCCCATTCCACCTCGCGGCTAATATTCTGCTCGATCTGCCGAACGGACTGGAAGTAGTCTTCGAGCTTGTCTTGATCGTTTTTGCTGAGTTTCCGCTTTGTCGATTTAAAGTCCGAAGTGACCCCATCAAGAATGCTCCGCTTCTGGGCGAGGCGGAATTCACGCTCCTGCGACGATTCTTTTGCCTGCCCAAAGAGTTGTGCATAGAGATCGATCGGAGTGGTAATGCCGGGAATCGGGTGCCCCTTGTCCGACCAGGCAAGTGACAGACCAGCTCCATGGCCGTCCTGCGTTGCCGAGTCACTAAGGGTTAGTGTTGGATAGCGGGTGTCCTGTCCGATCTTTCGAGCGACCAACTGATCGACTGAGACGGAGTTGTGGAACTTTTTGCCAGGCGTGTTGTAGACGTTCGCTCCGGTCAGATAGGAAGTGCTGCCGGAGTGAGGATGGCTCGCTCCGTGGTTGGTCAGGTTAGACACCATCGTAATGTCGTTCTGATGGCGCTTCAGCGGCGCCATACCCTGCGTCATTCCTATATCAGAAAAGCGGCCGGCTTCGGTCGGGAAAAAGGTATCTTCGGTGCATCCAAAGCCGAACCCGATGAAGAGAGCACGCTTAGGATTGGGAGCCGCCGCCTGCGCTTCGCAAATCGAATCCAGAAGCGGGAGCGCCAGGATAGTGGAGCCAGCTTTGAGGAAAGCCCGGCGGTTTTGAATGTCGATGCTCATAGTAGTTGCTTCAGTAAATTGCTCTTGGATTTTCGAGTGGTCTCTTGTCTCGCTTACGGCCTACTTTCCAGCGACGAATTTCTGGTCGTCAGTGCTCAATTTCTCGAGATTAATGTCTATACTCTTTCCATCGAGTAGCTCGAGGGTAACGACTCCGTTCGCCGAACTTAGAAATTTTGCTTCCACAGTAAACTTCCCGCTAGTCCAGACACGAATCGATTCGTCCAGCGCCATAGGCACGTCAGCTCTTGACTCCTGATCGCTTCTTCGGAAACCGGGGTGACTGACGATCGTGTAAACCAAGTCGGCGATGCGGTGTTCATCTTGCTGGGATTGCATCAGGATTTCGTCGATGGCCTGCTCATCCGAAAATTCCACGTGCCGACCGAGACCATAAGCGAGCAAGCCCTCGGTAATCGACCGCGCGAGAAGGCTTTTTTGCTCCAACAGCCCGGCACGGAATTCCTCAAGGTTACGAAACTCGCCCTTGTTAGGAAATGCGCCCTCGGCTCTCACCGGGATCTTCTCGCCTTCAACTTCGGCCTTTTTTCCGATGTTTCCGACTACCTCGAGATCCCGCCATTGCCCGAGCAGGTCGAAGTTTTCCAATCCGAACCCAATCGGATCCAGCTTGCGGTGGCATGAGGAACACTGGGCCTTGCGCTGGTGCATCTCGATGATCTCCTTCACCGCCAGGGGCTTCTCGCTGGCGGAAGCGAGCTCGGGCACATTCGCCGGTGGAGAGGCGATTGTTTTGTGAAGGAACTTCTCCGCGACTAGGACTCCGCGAATGATAGGCGAAGAGCGCTCGCCGTTCGAGCCCATGGTGAGGAACGCCATCTGGCCGAGCAACCCGCCGCGTGGCGAGGAGGCAGGAAGGGTAACCTTCTGGAAGTCATTTTCTTCACTGGGAAAATTCAGGCCGTAGTGGTCGGCGAGCAGGGCGTTGACCACTACAAAATCCGAATCAACTAATTGATCAATCCCAAGGTTTTCAGCAATCATTGTGTCGAAGAAATGCTGGGTTTCGAGCCGGGCGGAAAGACGCAAGCCATCGTTGAATGTGGGATGCTGCTCGACGTCGATAGCGATGTCGTCGAAGCGTGTAAGGGTCGCCCATTGGCTCATGAAGCCCTCTGCCAGCGCCCATCGATTCGTGTGCGCAAGCATACGATTAACCTGAGCACGGAGCACGTCAGCATCGTAGAGATGGCCTTCGGTTGCCGTTGTCAGTAGTTCAACGTCCGGCATTCGACTCCAGAGAAAATGGGACAACCGGTTGGCGAATTCGATCTGAGTCAGGTTTTCCTCTTCAGAGCTTTCCTCAAGCTGGTAGAGAAATCCCGGTGAGCTCAGGATCATGGCCAGAGCGGGAACCAGCGCTTCGCTGGCCGTGCTGCCGTGTTCACGAGTCATGAGGTAGACGGCGTGAACTTTTTCAAGAAACTCGGGCGCAGGCGTTTGCTCCCGAAAGGCGCGTTTGGCGAAGTCGCTCAGTAGCCGTTTTGCCGTCTCGTTTGACGGATTTTCCGTCAGGTGTTCCCGGTGAAGTAGTTCGAAGAAGGAAACTTCACCGTAAAATGGCCCTTCTATTTCAACGCGATCCAACCATACCGCAGCCTGCGGTCCTTTCGAACCCACCGCCTTCGCATAACGCTGAAATACCCGGACACCCGGACCTCCTGTCCGATTCTCGGAAATATTGAGTGAAGCCTTTTCCAAGTCAGAGTTGGGACGAAAGTTCAACGCAGTGGCGCCTGGAGTCTCTGGTGTGCCGGTAATCCTGAGATGCCCGATCGCAAGCCCATTGGCTTTCAGTTCCACAAAATGACGAATAGACGGTTGCGTGCCGTTCACTCCTCCCACCACCTCGATTCGATAGGAGCCTCGCGGATCGAATTTGTAATTCAGTACCGGCGTCACCCCGATGCGAAAAAATTCTTCATCTAGGTAGGCGCCAGTATCGATCTGTGGTTGTTCGAGATATCTCTTTTTGCCGCCAGCCATGAGATCATAGCGCTGAATAAAAAGCCGTCTTCCTGCGTCATCATTGAATCCAAGAGCCTCGTTACTATCCCCCGCGGCGATCCGTTTCATCTTCTCGTCATAGACCTTGAGGGCCTTCCTCATGCGATCGTTCTGCGGCTCCAATTCGAAGCGTTCCGTTGTGCTATCCAGCCGAGGCTGTTCAGACCAGTGCATTGCAGTCTTAAGAATCTTCTCCGCCGCCTTAAAATATCCTTCGAAGTGAAACGAGGAGAACTGCTGGCTCAGTCCGATCGTGTCGAACCCTTCACCAATGTCGTTCGGCGGGATAAGCTCGTCCGGAACGCGCAGCCCGAAAAGGTCTTCCATCGTGTTGCGATACTCCCGCCGGTTAATTCGCCGCAGGAAAACCTCACCTCCGGTTTCCGAAAACCTCTGCTTCGCCTCCAATAGAGAGGATGTCAGATGATCGAGAACCGGCTCCAATTCGGCTTGAGACGGCTTCGGCTCATCCTCCGGCGGCATCTCACCGAGATTGAGCGCGTCGAGCACCTCCTGCCAATGAATCGCCACGCCGCTGTTCGAAATTTCGAGGCTTAGTGTATCAAGGCGAAAATCGGCCTTCTGCTTGTCAGGTCCGTGACACTTCGTGCAGTTGTTTCCGATGAAGCCGGAGAGTATTTTAGAGTTGAGTTGGACTGCGGTCGATTCCGGCGCAGCAGCAGCGAACTCGACTGCCAAAAGCAGAGGCAAACCTTTGATTGTGAGGCCGACCAGGGTCAGGAAACAGGAACGGAGCAAGGGCCGGAAGCGGTGCGACGTCATATACGCTCTGTAAAAAGTGGTTTAAGTCGACGAGCTACACGAGGATCTGCGAAACCGTGCTGGAGCTGTGACTGAACTTATCAATTGGCACTCCGCTTTGCTGGAGGAGAGTCAGCCAGACCTTGGCGAGATGCGTGTCCTGCGGAAGCATAATGCTCTCACCGAGACGAAGGTTCTTGATACCGCCGCCCGATAGGAAAACCGGGAACCCTTTGATGCCGTGAGTAGAGCGAATATTGGTTCCATAACTCACGAGACAACTGTCGTAGAGACTACTGCCATCGAGGTCTTTCTTCTCCTTCAACCGGTCGAGCAAATAGCCAAACAGTTCCATGCATTTTTTGTCGCGGAGGCCGGCATTGAGCTCTCTCTCCTCGGAGATGTTATAATGAGACAAGGCATGAACCGGGATGGTGATTCCCATGCTGCTGAGAACGGACTGCGATGGCATCATGTAAGATGACACGCGCGTCTGGTCAGATTGGAAGGCGAGAGCAATCATATCAAACATAAGTTTGACCTCCGCCTCTCCGTCGACTTCCTCAGGGTGATTATATGGAGCCTTTGGCTTGGGTGTGCTTGCCCAGTCGAGCTGCTTTTTCAAACCTTCTTCTACCTGTCGGATCGTCTGATAGTATTCATCGAGCTTTTCCAAATCGGTCTTGGCAATTTGGAAGCTCATCGATTTGGCATTCACTCTCAAGCTATCGAGCACGCTGGAGTTCGTTTGAATTCGTCTCTTCACCTGCTCCGTAGATTCTTTCGCAGAAAAAAGTTTTTCGTAGAGTTCCAACGATGTATTGATCCCGGGAACCGGACTTCCTTTCTTATCCCAGGACATCGACAGACATCGACTCCCGTGGCCTTCTTTTTCATCCGTGCTCAGGGTGAGATGGGAATATCTGGTGCTCTGACACAGGTGACCGGCGGCAACCTGATCACACGAAACGGTGTTCTTCATCGTCCGGGGATTGTCGTAAGCGGCACTGGTAAGAAACGTTAAACTCCCATTGTGCGGATTGGTCGTCCCATCGTTAATCAGATTGCCCAACAGCGTGATGTCGTCCTGATGCTTGCTGAGTGGTGAGAGTCCATCGGTTAAGCCAATCTCGGAAAACCGGCCGCCTTCCTTCGGGTAGAAAGAAGGCAGAAAGCCATAACCCTGGCCGAGAAACACCATTCGCATAAGCCCGTTTGTTTGCGCGGCGCCGGTGGCTGCGAAGGTCTCCAGATAAGGAAGGGCGAGACAGGCACTGGCAGATCGCAGAAAGGAGCGGCGTGAATTTAAATTGGTTAGAATGCTCATTTTTTCCGTGGGTTATTTGGTAGCGAAAGTTCGTGATGTCATCACCGTGAAAATCATCTCTTTAAGTGGGTAATCCTGAGATTTTAGATCACTCAGCTTTTTCTGGATCTCGGCATCGTCGACAAATTCGATATCGCGCCCAATGCCGTAGGAAAGCAGTGATTCGTAGAGAGAAAGGGCCAGCCTGTCTCTGTTTTTCAACAGCACCTGCTGAAGCCCTTCGAAGTCTTCAAACGGCTGATCTTTCAGGTAACCACTCGCATCAACGGCAACTTTCTCCAGAGCTGGCTTCGCTTTTGCGCCTTTCTTTTTCTTCGTCTTTTTGTCGCTGTCATCGCCGCCGAGAACTTCTTCCGTTCGCCAGTTCCCAAGATAATCAAAGTTCTCAAGACCGTATCCAATAGGGTCAATCTTGTCATGGCATGAGGCGCACTGAGCTACGTTCTGGTGCCGATCAACCAACTGTTTTACGGTTAGTTTTTGCCCTTTGGGGTTTTCGACTGCGGGCACATTCGGTGGCGGTGGCGGCGGGGCGTCATTAAGAAATTTCTCCCTGATGAGGGTTCCACGTATCGTGGGTGAAGTTCGCGCGCCTGATGAGCCGGTGATCAGAAAGGCAGCCTGTGTCAGCATGCCTCCCCGGGGACTGGATTCCGGTAAGGTGACCTTTTCGAATCCCTCTGCGAGATCGGTTTTGAGACCGTAATACTGAGCCAGCTTTTCATCGACTACCACAAAATCTGAATCGATCAGATGATTCAGTGAGTGATTTTCACGAACCAGCACTTTGAAGAATTCACTGATCTCCTGTCGAGCCGAGGTTTCAAATCCATTTCTGATCAACTTGACCGGCAAGTCGATTTCATCGAAGCGATTGATATCCGCCCACTGATTGATGAAGTCAGTTAAAAATACATCGGCCTTGTTGGATCCTAACATTCTTTCAAACTGAGACCTGACAGCATCGTCGTCATATAATCCGTTGGACGCTGCGAGATCGTAGAGTTCCCGATCCGGAGGGGTGCCCCATAGAAAGTAGGCCATCCGAATCGCAAATTCCTGTTGGCTTAAGATACGTCTCGTTCCGTCATTCTTTTCTTTGAGATATAAGAATGCCGGAGCCGTTACGACGGCGGTTAGAGGCTCAACCAGTGATGCTGCCGCGTCTTTGCCTGCCGCTATTTCGAGCCGATAAACTTTAACCAATTCTGCGATGTATTCATCACTCACGCCCTGATAACGAAAGGCCCGTTCCGTAAACCGTTTCAGCATCGCTGCGATTTCGTCGTCACTGGCATCGCTGTTCAGGGCCTCGCGGCTGACCACTTTTTCAAAGAAGGTGGGCTTGTTCTGCTTGTCTTCGAATGGTCCTGACAAAGCGACACTGTCATAGACTTCATTTTTCCGGCCTTCGACTTCGATCGTAATTTCAGAGTCAAAGATACTAGTGCTAAAGGTGAGTTCGGTTGACGTCTTGGATTGCCCCGGCTCGAAATTCACCGCGCCGACACTCTTCCCGTTGACGCTGACTTCCACATCACCCTCCAACGCTTCGAGAGCGACGATCTTCAGTTCATAGGAACTACGGGGTCTCGATTCGACAGTGTAACGAAAACTGCCGGAGACACCCTTTTTTCCCTTCGTCTTCTCATAGTTGGCAATCGGCTTCACGCTGCGCTTGTCGTAGCGAGCAATGAACAACTTGGCCTGGCCTTCGTCGGCGACTTTGGGATCCACTTTGACGATTTCGGAAAACGGAGCTCCTGCTTCGATCAACGCCTTCACCTTGATCATTTTCTCATACGCCGCTTTGGCTGCCTCCGCGGGAACGATTTCAGGATCGTGCCGCAAGGTCGTTGGCTTGGGAAGAGGCGACGCGATCGCCAGAAGGTTTTTCCCGATGACCTCTTTGCCCGCTTTGTAAAAATTCTCGTACTGCTTAAGTGAGAAAAACTGATCGGCACCGATCGTATCAAATTCACCGCTGACATCATCCGGCAAAAGCGTCCTCGGTAGCTCAATACCGAAAAGGTCTTCCATGCTGCCGAGGTATTCTCTTTTCGTAAGATGACGCATCGAAATCTTTCCACCAGTCGCCGCAAGCCGCTTATGAGCCGAAGTGATGTTATCGGTGATGGCGCCGATGAAAAAGGTAAGTTCTTCTGTTGGCGGCTGAGTTTCGTCTTCCGGCGGCATTTCGTTGGTGTTCAGGACATCGAGGATGTCCTGCCACTCTGTCACCGCTGAGTGTTCCTTGATTTGGAAATCAAGCTGATCGAGACGTATGTCACCTTTCTGTTTATCTTCACCGTGGCATTTGACGCAGTGCGTTTCGAGGAAACTGGACAGAGCCGCGGTGTCGAGTGGTCCTGCAGTGGAATCCGGTGCAGCAATTGCGGGCCTCGCGAAAAGAGTGAGAACGCCAACTGCGACTGCCGGAATATTTAGGGAAGTGAGTCTCATTACGTAATTACTCATTTTCAGTCGCCAATTCCTCAGTCGCAAAAACATCGATTTCTCCGTAAAAAGTACTCCTTTTCGTATGGAGTAGGAGATACCGATATTTGCCGATGTCGCCATTGGCCGCCTGGATCGAGCACGCCTGTTGCGCAGGACGGTCGAGCTTTTCATTCACCTGAAAAAAGCGATCACTGTTGACTCTCGCAATGCGCTCCCATCCAGCCTTCTTTGGCGATGGTGAGAGGCTAGGCGCCTCATCTCCGGCATAACCGAAAAGGGTAAACATTTGCTGGGCACGATTTCGGTGACCTTCGATCAGATTGTGTTGGTGCCAGGAATAAGTGTTCACTTTTGAAATCGAAATCGCATGCCCGAGATCGATGACAAAACTCCCACTCTCTCGCCCGGTGAAGAAAGCCGATTGTTGAGGAGCATCCTGCCGATCCTGGCCCGTTCCATCCAGCAAAACACTGGCAGGACCACTCTCAGAGCCGTCTGCCCTGAGAGCTCCCTGCGCAACCTGGATCGAGGCAACGCCCTGAGAGGTGTCTGCATAGTCGTTTCGACTGGGCGACGAAATAGTGGGAAAGAGAAAGGCTGCTGTTTCATCACCCGACTCGATGCGTGTCATGATCTTGTGTTCTCCCGGTTCAATGTAGAGTGTTTCTCCCTGCTTGAGACGATTAGGATCGCCGCCGTCGAGGACCACATCGACCTCACCGTCGGTGACCTGCAGCCGACTGAGTCCGTCCGGAGAAACCGTAGCGGTAAAGGCAGTGCTAATATCCACGAAAGTCGAAGAGGGCGTCTCCACCGTGAACCCTTTTGACTCCGGAGTCTCTGCTTCAAGGTCCACTTCGCCAAGAGTCAGGAACACACGATTGTTAGTGCGTGCCTCTACGATGGCCGGCCCGATGAGATTCATCCGTGCACCGGTCTCAAAAAGGACCTCAGCAAATCCCGAGGACAACTCAATTCGCTGCCCGATATGAATAACATCTCCCGACTCGACGCTCGCCTCTGAGTCAACCCATCGGCAATTATTCAACTCACCAAAGCGGGCAATAGCCGGTTCTCCTGCAGCGTCGTCCCACGATCCTTGCCACCATCCAATTCCGATCGCGAGGAATACTCCAACCAGCAAAGCTCCGGCAAGAGATGCTGCCATTGTTGGAAAGCTCCGGGCCACATTCGCTTCAGCCACCGAAGGACCGGTCGCCTCTCCCGAGCCTGCCTGTTCCATGACCCGATCAACAAAAGCTGGCCCGGTAGTTTCGGCAGCGAAGGTGGCAGCCAGCCCGGCAACAAAGTGCTCTGCGCTGTGCCTCTCGGATTCAAATTGCTCTAGGCGAGCGTCCATCATTAGCTGCTCCAACAACATCTCAGTGTAGACTGGGTCTGCCTTCAGCAGGGTGGCGAATTCACTGCCACTCTCATTGCTCATACTCCCCTCGATATACTCGCTGAGCAATTCATCGAACCGTTGGTTTGTTATTTCGTCAGGCATTAGGCAATCTTTCTTCGATGCATATTTTGAGTTGGCGCCGAATTCGCATCAGCGTGAGCCTCACAGCATTGGCCGACATTTCGAATTTGTCGGCCAGAATGGTGGAGTTCCATTCGTCAAAGTAGCGTCCCGTGATTAGCAGTCGGCAATTTTCCGGAAGGCTAGCAATACAGTCCCGCAAGGCCCGAAATTCCCCCTCCTCAAAATGTTTCGCTGCCTGATCCGCCTCAAGAACAGCCATCAGGTGCTGCGTTACTTCGTCGTTCAAAATTCGCCCGCGACGAGCACTCTTCCGGGATTCATTCCGAACTTCGTTCAAAGCGATCCCGCGGAGCCATTTCCCAAAATCGCGAGCACGGTCGAATCGGTCGAGTTCACGGTAAGCGATCATAAAAGTCTCCTGAGCGAGATCATCGACCGAATCCTGATTTACACCCAGCATGCGAAGGAACCCACGCAGTGGCGCTTGATGCTCATGCACGAAATCGTAGAATTCGGCATGTTTCTGGTATTCGCTTTTCAAATCAAACAGGAAGCTTTCTCTCTTTGCATACTAACTCGTCACAACTGTTTGAAGTGTTTCACAGTTTTTTATTTTTATAGGATATCAGAAACACCTTTCGTCCCGACAGCAACTCTCTGATAGGAATCGAATTCCATCAAAACTGAACAGAGCTTCTACCACAGCGAATTGAGCAGTGGAACCCGCGCCGCGAATTGGCACTGCATGGAATAGTGCGGAAAAGGTAACGATGCCTACGACATGAAAAAGGTACCCCATCAGTTCGCAAACGTCACCGAAGAAGCTGCGTTGCTTAAAAGACTCGGACATCGTCCACCAAATGAATGAGGAAGGCTCAATGTAAGCCCTACCCCGCCGCCCAATTCAAGCAAATCACGAACAAGCGGTAGCGATTTACGATTTGCCCAATGACTGTTGCCATTCCTATTTCTCGCAACTGCAGCAGACTGAGCCAATTATTCTATCAACTTTGCTTTCCAGCGATGAACCATCATCATCCAGCCTCACTGTGATACTCGTATCGAGCAACAAAGCTCGATTTGCTCTCAATCAACGGCCTTATTATTCTTTTCAGAATTGTTGTTTCCATGAAACAAGCACCTCCTGCAGGACTGGGCTTGGCTTCATTGCAAAACTTGGCTGAGAGTCAAAAGGATGCATCATCCCCCACAATCTCAAATTTTGGAATGACCTGCTTTCAATGAAACTCCAGTCACATCCGAGCCAGTGCCCCTAGATACGGAGAAAAACCGCGTTCCAGACTGACCTATAATTGCCCTAGGCTCTCAATTTCCACGAGCTAGAAAATCCGTAACTCGTTGAACATAAGGTAGGGCCGGTGGGGTTCGAACCCACGACCAAGGGATTATGAGTCCCCTGCTCTAACCACTGAGCTACAGCCCCTTTTTGGAATGCTGAGATTACGCGCACTTCGAGTCCGTGGCAAGTAGGGAGGAAAAGGCACGCCGGGGAGTTTTTGGTAGAATTTTCACTTTATGTCTTTCAGCATCTCCGGTGTCTTTCTCGGCTTGACGATTTTGTTACAATCTGGTTTTCTACTATCATGAGTGCGAATAGCTCCCCGCTGTTCCTGCTCAACAACGAAACCCAGAGAGAAAAATCCCCGGAGGAGTTTGAGGCACTTCCCATCAAGCCCTCTCAGGGTAGTGTTGTTGAGGCAGGAAATGTGACCTTCCGGATGATTCCGGAGCGCATCGGAAATATTCCCCACGATCCCCGTGAGTATTCTCCGAGTTTTGAAATCGACGATTCGGAGTTTCCTCCCATCGAATGGAGCAAGGTCGAAGCCAGCATCCCTCTCCAGCCACTTTCCGACAGGGCAAGACTGGGATTCTCCTCTCACCTTCTGCAAATGGGCGGAGCGCTTTGCAAAACTTTCGCGGTCCTCCTTTGCATTGGATTGCTGGGGGGCATCTGTAGTTTTCTGATCGGAGTTGCCATCCCCTTCGGTCTGATGCACTAGCCATACGGACCCGGTTGCTCGGAACCCGGGACCCTGCAATTTCTCTGCGATGGTGAACGGCAGGAGCGATGCGCTTCGTGCCCGGTTTCACGCAGCACCAATATCCGACCATCATTCAACAATCGGAGCGAAGCACTTTGCCCCGGACGTTGCATGTTGCGACATGAACCCCCACGAAATTCGTTGTCAGTATTTTTCTCAGGAAGATCTTCTCGCCGCCGGTTGCCTCGACATGAACCTTGCGATGGACGCAGCGGAGGAGTCGATGCGACTTCATGCGGAGGGTGACGTGCTCTTTCCCGAAAAAATTGTCCAGATCTTCAAAGAGGAAACGCAGGAGCGAATTAACTGCCTCCCCGCCACGTTCCGCTCCAAGGAAATCTGCGGAGTGAAGTGGGTGTCGGTTTTCCCGCTCAATCCGGTTCAGCACGGTTTACAGAATCTCTCGGCGGTGATCATTCTCTCCGAGATCGTCAATGGGTTTCCGGTCGCTTTCATGGAAGGAACGCTTTGTTCGAACATCCGCGTCGGAGCCATGGGCGGCCTCGCTGCGAAGCATCTTGCTCGGCCCGATTCAGAGACGATCGGCTTCATTGGCTCCGGTGAGCAGGCGAAGATGCACCTGATCGCCATGAAAACAGCATTGCCCAAACTGAAGCTTTGTCGTGTCGGTGCCAAGACCGAAGCGGAAGAGGAGCAGTTCGTCGCAGAGATGTCCCCGATCTTTCCCGATATGGAAGTGGTCGGAGCCGGCACAAGCCTGCAAAAAGCCACCGAGGATGCCGATGTGATCGTGACCGCGACCAGCGCCCAGGCCCCTCTTCTCAAAGCGGAATGGATGAAACCGGGCTGCTTCTACTCTCACGTCGGCGGATGGGAGGACGAGTATGCCGTCGCCAAACAGTGCGAAAAGATTGTCTGCGACGACTGGGAGACGGTGAAGCACCGGACTCAGACATTGAGCCGCATGTATAAGGACGGCGAACTGACGGACGATAGCATCCACGGCAACCTCGTTGATCTGGTTCTCGGGAAGATTCCGGGCCGGGAGAGTGACGAGGAGCGCACCTACTTCAATGCCGTCGGCCTCGCCTTTGTCGATGTCGGGATTGCCCACGCCATGTATACCCGGGCCAAAGAAGCCGGGAAAGGCAGCGATCTTGTCGTTCAGGAGAAGATGATCTTCGAGCACGAAGAGCTGAAGGACTGGGTCCGACTCTAAGCAGAAGAGCGGCGAACCATTGGAAAGGGCTCGGCGGGGAGGCTTCTTCCTCCCCGGTCCTGGAAGAACCGGTAGGTCCGCCATCAACGGCGAGCCGCCCGGGGTTTCCCAATCCCATTCCCTTCGGGGTTGCAAACCTTCCTTATTTATGGTATTTATGGTAATAATACCCCACAAATACCATGAAGCGGTCCTTTTCCCTATTGCGGGGCCTCACTACGGCCATCGTATTTTATACTCTTGCGGCACCAGCGCCTGTAAACGCACGGCTATTTAAGAAGTCGCCTCGCGAAGCGAGCACGGAAAGCCGGAGCTTTGGAGCCTTTTTCCGCCCCCGTTCCTATGATCTTCCCTATTCAGACTGGGAGTTTACCCCTGCCCCGGCGCCGCCCCGCAAGTTCTTTGGCGAACCCGAGCCCACTCCTCAAACCCGACAGCTCGTCACTGTGATTCGGGATCGAGCGGAGACCATCTCCAAGTTCCGGCTCCCCTACAAGTTTGGAGGGGACCACCCATCCGAGGGAGGAATGGATTGCTCGGGCACCATGCAATTCCTGCTTTCGGGAATCGGATTCGATTCGATGCCGCGGACGAGCTATCACCAGTATGAGTGGCTGAAAAAGAACCGGACGCTGAAACACAGCAAATCGATTCCCGAACAAATGGGCGGAAAAAAGGGAATCAAGCCGGGAGACTTGATTTTCTGGGGTGGTACCTATGATTCGGGACACAAGGTCTCTCACGTCATGATTTACCTGGGCCAGAGCAATGACGGGACTCATTATATGTTCGGAGCCCGCGGGAAGAAGAAAAAGGGCCTCACCGGTGCCGGTGTCGACATTTTCGAGCTGTCTTCCGGTTATCAGAAAAGCCTGATCGGCTATGGTTCGCTCCCCGGAGCGTTCTAGTGTCCTGGATCCGCGTTTCCAAAGTTTGAAAAGGTTGCACAATTTGCGACCCGCATTCCAGCTATCGAGGCGGAGGCAAAAATTCTTGCCTGCTGCTCGATCCGGAGGCATAGGAGGAAATGCGCAAACTTTGTACTGCTTTCGTCCTTGCACTCGGGCTGATTCTTCCGGCGGCTGCCGCTGATCGCCCCAACATTCTTTTCGTCTTCTCCGACGACCACGCACCCCACGCCATCGGCGCCTACAACGGTTGGCTGAAATCGGTCAATCCAACTCCGGAAATCGACAAGCTCGCCGCCCAGGGAATGCTCTTTGAGAACAGTTTCTGCACCAACTCGATTTGCGGTCCGAGCCGCGCGGTGATTCAGACGGGAAAGCACAGCCACAAGAACGGGTTCATGAACAATGGAAACTCGTTCGACTGGAATCAGCAGACTTTTCCTAAACTCCTACAGAAGGTCGGCTACCAGACGGCTCTCTACGGCAAATCTCACCTGAAAGGGCATCCCCAGGGCTTCGACGACTGGATGGTGCTTCCCGGCCAGGGCCTCTACTACAATCCTGACTTTATCACCCCGGAGGGTAAAAAGATGATCAACGGGCATTGCACCGATGTGGTTACTGACCTCGCGGTGCAGTGGCTCAAGGAAAAGCGCAGCGACGACAAGCCCTTCATGCTGATGGTCCAGCACAAGGCACCCCACCGCAACTGGATGCCGGCGGAGCGCCACCTTCACCTCTACGACGATATCGAGATGCCCGAGGCGCCCACTCTTTTCGACAAGTGGGAGGACAACACCCTTGCCGCGAAATACCAGGAACTGGAAATCGACGGGCACATGGACATCAACTACGACCTCTTCCTCGATCTGACAGCCGACTTTGACCAGGAAGCATCCCAGAAGCGCCAGGACCGCTCTGCCTGGAACAATATGAAGCGCATGTCCCCTGCCCAGATGAAGGCATGGCGCGACGCCTACGGCCCGAAAGATGAGGCCTTTCACAAAGCCAATCTGAGTGGCGATGACCTCGTTCGCTGGAAATACCAGCGGTATGCGAAGAATTACCTTCGCTGCGTCAAAGGAGTCGACGAAAGCGTTGGCCGCCTCATGGGCACCCTCGAAGAGCTCGGCCTCGATGAAAACACCGTCGTGATCTACTCCTCCGACCAGGGTTTCTACATTGGCGACCACGGATGGTATGACAAGCGGTGGATGTATGAAGAGTCCCTCAAGATGCCCCTGATCGTAAAATGGCCCGGCGTCGCGGAAGCCGGCACGAAGAGCACGGAAATGGTTCAGAATCTCGACTACGCGTCCACCTTCCTCGACATGGCGGGGGCGAATATCCCGAAGGATCTCCAGGGACAATCCCTCGTTCCTCTTCTCAAGGGCGAGCAGGATGGCAAGTTTCGTGATGCGATTTACTACCACTACTATGAGTATCCGAGCGTTCACATGGTGCCGCGTCACTATGGAATCCGGACCGAGCGCTACAAGCTGATGAATTTCTATCAGTTCGGCGCCTGGGAGCTCTATGACCTTCAGGAGGATCCGGACGAACTGACCAACATCTACGAGACCGCTGACAAGGAATTGGTCGCGGAGATGACACAGAAGCTGGAGGATCTGCGAAAGCACTACGACGACAACAGCCACGAGCCGGAGTATTCGCTGGAGAAGAAGAAGGAGTTCTGGCCGTCCTTCACCAAGTAGGCTGTCGGGGCAACTCGGGGAGGCGGTTTCCGAACCGCCGTTCGTCCGGCACCGAACGAGAGGGGTAACTCGCCACTTGTGAGCGAAATCTGCCAATTTTCGACTCGCGGCTTACCAATTCGGGCTTCCGTCTTGAGGCCATGGAAATCCCTGCCTTTCCATGGTTCCTTAGACGATGCAAGGCCTGCCTCCCTTTGTCCGACGAACTTTTATCCTGTCTCTCGCGATAGCGACCGGTCTTTCCGCGACCGCTTCGGAAATCGATTTTTCGCGGGACATCCAGCCGATCCTTTCGGACAATTGCTACGCCTGTCATGGGCCTGACGAAGAGGACCGGGCTGCGGACCTTCGACTGGATACCCAGGAGGGAGTGAAAACGGTTCTTTCGGCGGACTCCATTCTGGAGAGCGAGTTCATTCATCGCATTTTGACCGACGATCCGGACGATGCGATGCCGCCGCCGGACAAAAAGGATCCCCTGAGCGCCGGAGAAGTCGAGATGCTCCGGAAATGGATCATCGACGGCGCCAAGTGGGGCGTCCACTGGGCCTTCGAAGCTCCGGAGAAGCCTGCGCCACCTGCCGGAAACACTCACCCTGTGGATGCGTTTGTTCAGGCCGGGCTGGGTGAGAGCGGATTGTCCCAGGCTCCCCGGGCCTCCCGCGAAACACTGCTCCGCCGACTGTCTCTCGATCTGATTGGACTGCCACCACCCCCCGCGGAACTCGACGAGTTTCTCCATGATGAAAGCCCCGACGCCCGGGCCAAAGCGATCACCAGACTTCTCGATTCCCCGCACTTTGGCGAACGCTGGGCCCGCTGGTGGCTCGATGCGGCCCGCTATGCCGATTCGAACGGATATGAAAAGGACTCTGTTCGCTATGTCTGGCCCTACCGGGACTGGGTCATCAATGCATTCAACAGGAACGAACCCTACGATCAGTTTATCATCAAACAGGTCGGAGGAGACCTGCTCGAAAACCCATCACTCCAGGATCGCGTTGCGACGGGATTCCTTCGCAACTCCATGGTGAACGAAGAAGGGGCGATCAAGTATGAGCAGTTCCGCATCGAGGGAATCTTTGACCGCGTCGACACGATCGGGAAATCCATTCTCGGATTGACGACCGGATGCGCACAGTGTCACAGCCACAAATACGATCCGATCCAACACGACGAATACTACGGGATCTTTGCGTATCTCAATAACGCCCACGAATCGACAGTTCCTTTCTACACCGGAGATGGCCGGAAGAAGATCCTTGAAATCGAGGGATCGATCGAAGAAATTCGAAGCAAGGCGCGGCAGAGCGCAGGAGCCCTCGAAAGCCTAAAACAGTGGATCGCTAAACAGAAAGCCGTCCTCAAGGGGTATCCGGATTGGACCACCGTGACTCCAGAACTCCTCGGAGATGGAGGGCAAAAGTTCTATCCCCGTGAAGACGGGTCGCTGATTTCGATGGGATACTCCCCTTCGAGAAGCACGGAAAAATTTGCCGGAACCACCACGATGGATTCGATTCAATCCCTGCGACTTGAGTTGTTGAATGATCCCTATCTCACCTTCGGAGGCCCGGGGCGTTCCCTCGAAGGGTCTGCTGCCTTGAGTGAATTGAAACTCTTCGCCGGAGCCGATCCGGAAAAGCTCGTGGAATTGAAACTGCAACCGGCCCGCTCTGATCTCGATTTGCCATCCCGCCCGATCGACAGCCACAAGTGGCCTCAGAAGAACGGCGCCAAAGACGATCGAGCCGAAGGACCCGCGGCCTTTGCCACCGACGGAAGTACGAAAACAGCCTGGGCAACCGAGGCGGGCCCGGATCGCACGAACCAGCCGCGCCTTCTCGTCGCAAACCTGGCCGAGCCTTTGAAGAAGTCCGGAGAAGGTCCGATTCATCTGCGCTTTGAGCTGCATTGCCAGCACGGAGGCTGGAACAGCAATGACAATCACCACCGTTCCCTCGGGAGATTCCGTTTCTCGTTCTCCGGTGAGAAATGGCCCGACGTGAATCCAGTCTCTCCGAAGCTGGCCGCGATTCTGGAGAAACCGGAATCGGAATGGACCGCCGAAGAGAAATCAGAGATCGACCTTGCCTGGATGGAATCGGATCCCGCGCAGAAGCAACTCGCAGACGCCATCACGAAGGTGAGAGAAGCGCATCCCGTTCCGGTGCCACAGTTGGCGATGCAGGAACGCGCCACGCCCCGCGAGACCCGACTCTTTCACCGGGGAGAGCAGCAACATCCGAGACATGCGGTTGAGCCTCATGTCCCCGCATTTCTCCACGATCTTCCGGAGGGCGATCCACAGTCGCGCCTGACCTTTGCCCGCTGGCTCGTCGACCGCAGGTCTCCCACCACGGCGCGGACCCTCGTAAATCGCACCTGGCAGGCACTTTTCGGAACCGGCATTGTGGAGTCCGTTGAGGACTTCGGACGACAGTCGACCCGCCCTTCTCATCCCGCCCTGCTCGACTGGCTCTCGGTGGAATTCATGGACTCCGGATGGGATTTCAAACACCTCATTCAACTCATTGTAAGCAGCGAAACCTATCAGCAGGACTCGGCCATCCGCCCCGGCGACTGGGAGAACGACCCGAAAAATCGCCTTCTCGCCCGGGGAGCCCGCTTTCGCCCGGAAGCAGAAGTGGTCCGGGACACGCAACTTGCCGTCAGCGGATTGCTGAATCGTCGCGTCGGTGGAGACAGCGTCCGGCCACCGATTCCGGGCTTCCTGTTTCTTCCCCCGGCGAGCTATGGCTACAAGACCTGGGAAGAAGATACCGCGGCCGAAAACCGCTATCGCCGTGCTCTCTACACCTTCCGCTTTCGAACCGTTCCCCCGCCCTTCCTCGCCGCCTTTGATGCGCCGACCGGTGAGGTGTCCTGCGTTCGGCGGCCGCAATCAACGACGCCGCTGCAAGCGCTCGCCACTCTCAATGAACCACTTTCCATCGAAGCGGCGCAGGCATTGGCAAAGCAGATCGAAGGCAACAGCAAGGCCGGAACGCCGGAATCCATCCGGCAGTCGATCGGGATCGCCTTTCGCCAATGCACGAGTCGCTCGCCCGAAGCAGCCGAGTTGGATCTGCTGACGAAACTTTTTGAAACCGAGAAAGCGACCGACGGAGGCGATGCCTTTCTCGCCGTTGCCCGCGTTCTCCTGAATCTTGACGAAACCATCGTGAAATCCTGAACCGCTCCCCTTTTGTTCCTATGAATCACTCACTCGACGGTTCCACTCTTTCCGGTCTGCACCGCTCCTCCTCGCGCCGCTGGTTCATGCGCGACTGCGGTGTGGGGCTCGGGGGAATTGCGCTCAATCATCTTCTCGCCAAGTCGGCCTCGGCCTCCGAAATTGCCAATCCACTCGCACCGAAGCAATCTCATTTTGGCGGAACTGCGAAACGGGTCATTTTTCTTTTCATGGGAGGGGCTCCCAGCCATGTCGATCTGTTCGAAGACAAGCCCACGCTAACCCGGCTCGACGGGACGATTCCCCCGCCCGAGCTGCTCGAAGGTTATCGCTCCGCGTTCATCAAACCGGACAACAAGCTGCTCGGGCCGAAGTTCAAGTTTCAGAAATTTGGCGATTGCGGGGTCGATCTGGCCGCTGAATTGATGCCGCACCTCGGATCGGTCGCCGATGAGATCACCTGGGTTCGCTCGATGCAGACAGATGCGTTTAACCACGCGCCGGCCCAGATCCTGATGAGCACAGGATCCCAGCAGTTCGGACGTCCCTCGCTCGGTGCCTGGACGATCTACGGGCTCGGCAGTGAAACGGAGAACCTTCCTCCTTTCGTCGTGCTTTCCTCCGGCCAGAAAGGACCCAGCGGAGGCTCCTCCAACTTCGGCTCCGGGTTTCTTCCCTCCGTCTGCCAGGGCGTCCCGTTTAATTCCTCCGGGGATCCGGTTCTTTACCTTTCCAATCCGAAGGGCATCTCGAAGCAGTCGCAACGCAATGCGATCGACGCGATCAACCAGCTGAATCAGAAGCGTTTTGATTCCGTGGCGGACCCGGAAATCCAAACCCGAATCAGCGCCTTCGAAATGGCCTACCGGATGCAGGACGTCGCACCGGAGGTCACCGACATCAGTCGGGAATCCCAGGAGACACTCGATCTCTATGGAGCCAGGCCCGGAGAGAGTTCCTTTGCCAACAACTGCCTCCTTGCGCGGCGACTCGTCGAAAAAGGGGTGCGCTTTGTGGAGTTGTTTCACGAATCGTGGGACCAACACGGCGGCCTTACGAAAGGACTGCAAAAGAACTGCAAAGACACCGACCGGGCCTGCGCCGCTTTGATTCGGGACCTGAAGATGCGGGGCATGCTCGACGACACCCTGATTGTCTGGGGAGGAGAATTCGGCCGGACCCCGATGGTTCAGGGTGGAAACGACGGTCGCGACCACCATCCGAACGCCTTCACGATGTGGATGGCCGGTGGCGGTGTGAAATCAGGATACATCCACGGCGCAACGGACGACCTAGGATTCAACGCAGTCGACAAACCTGTCCACGTTCACGATTTGAACGCGACGATTCTGCATCTTCTCGGATTCGATCATACGAAACTGACATTCCGCTCCCAGGGGCTCGACATGCGCCTGACCAACGTCCACGGCCATGTCGTGAGAGACCTGCTGGCGTGACGCCCTACCCGACCGCCAAAGCAGCCTCGGCCGCCCAATAACCGGCCATCCCGTGAACCCCGGCTCCCGGAAGACTCGAGGCGGAGCAGAGGTAAATGGATGGATCCGGAGTGGTATGAGGCTTCCACCTCGCCACGGGACGGGTCAAAAGCTGTCTCCAATCCGTCACCCCGCCGATGATGTCTCCTCCGATTAGGTTGGGATTGTAGGCCTCGTAGTCTGCGCAATTCATCGTGTGTTTCGCGAGAACGCAGTCGCGAAAGCCGGGCGCAAAACGCTCGATCTGATTTTCAATCACGTCAGTACTGTCCACGGTCGAACCGGAAGGCACGTGGCAATACGCCCAGAAGGTATGCCGGCCCGCCGGAGCACGAGTCGAATCAGAGACGCTTTGTTGCGCGGTCAGGACAAAGGGGCGCTCGCTGTGAATCCCGTTCCAGGCATCCCGCTCCGAGGTAGCGATCTCATCGATCCCGCCTCCGAGGTGAACCGTGCCGGCCTTGTTGCACTCCTCATTGGCCCAGGGGACGGACTCGCTCAGTGCGTAGTCGATTTTGAAAATCCCCGGCCCGTGGCGAAAGCGGTTCAGCCGTTTCCGATAGGACGATGGCAACCGCTCTCCGGCAATGCGCGCGAGAGCCGACGGCGACGTATCAAAGAGATAGGCATCTGCGGCCGGAAGCTCCTCTATCGTTTCGACCTTCCAGCCTGTTTTGACTTCGCCGCCGAGTGATTCCAGATATCCGATCAGTGCGTCGACGATGGCTTGCGATCCTCCTTTGGCGACGGGCCATCCATACGCGTGACCGACCGTCATCAACATGATCCCCACCGCGTTGGTTGCGAGGAGGCGATCCAGTGGTAGCACGGAATGAGCCGCATTTCCGGCAAGCAATCCCCTCGCCCGCTCGTCCGAAAACCAGGCTCGTGCAGCCTCCAGCGCCGACGGAACGACCCGCATCCCGAAGTTGGCTACCGCGAAAGGGTGCCGCGGAATGCCCGGGGGTGCCAGCAAATCCGGGAGGATCGCGTCGCAACTTTTTACAAGGGAGTCGAAAAGGCGGTGGTAATTTTTCCGGGATCCGGCATCAAACTGACGAGCGGTTTCCTCCACCGAACGAAACAAAACCGCTGCCGGACCATCGTCGAAAGGATGGGCCAGCGGAATCTCGGGATGAATCCATTCGAGACCGAATTGATCGAGCGGAAGGGCTTTCAGAAAGGGGGAAGCAAGCCCCATTGGGTGAATCGCCGAGCAGACGTCATGGTGAAACCCGGGGAGAGTCAGCTCCGCAGTCCGCGCACCGCCACCGGGTTGGTCGTGCCCTTCGATCACGAGAACACGCTTTCCCTCCTGCGCGAGACGCACCGCCGCGCTCAGACCGTTAGGGCCCGAGCCAATAACAACGGCGTCGCAGGTTTCGGTAGAGTTCATGGAGTCCCCAGTGCAATTCTATCATCCAACGTAGACAGGCCGGGAGCCCTGTCCTCCAATTTCTCTGCCTTTCTCCCTGCCCCAACCCGGAGGACAGAGCTCCCGCTCTGTCTGCTACCCGCACAACCCACCCGGACCTTCCTTTCCCATCTAGTCGCCCCCCGCTCCCGGCCAACACCTCACTCCCCCAAAAAAAACCGCCCCGATCCCTTTTCCCAACTGGGAAAGAGAGCGGGGCGGCTCGCAAAATGCATGTTGCCTACAGCTCTCCGCAATCAGCCACGAGAATTTCTTTCGAAGTGCGCCCGTTCCGGCTGCCATAGCCCTCAAGGGTTTCCACGACGTCGAGGCCTTCGACGACCTGGCCGAAGACACAGTGATTGCCGTCGAGCCACTCCGTCTTCACGGTGCAGATGAAAAACTGGGATCCGTTCGTATTCGGACCGGCGTTGGCCATACTCAGGATTCCGGGACCGGTGTGCTTGAGCTCGAAGTTCTCGTCCTCGAACTTACGTCCGTAAATCGACTGACCTCCGGTTCCATCTCCACGGGTAATATCCCCGCCCTGACACATGAATTCAGGAATCACGCGATGAAAGGGACTCCCCTTGTAGCTGATTCCCTTTTCACCGGTGCAAAGGCACCGGAAATTCTCTGCTGTTTTCGGAACGATGTCGGAACGGAGTTCCATGACGATCCGACCGACCTTTTCTCCGCCTGCTTCCATGTCAAAGAAGACACGGGGCAAACTTTCGCTTTTTTCACTCATAATTCGTAAATTGCTATGCTAATTGCTTTCTAATCAGCAACTTTGACAGACTTGATCACAATCACTTCCGTAGGAACATCTCCCATAGGAGCATCTCCGGACTTGGTCGTCAGGACTTTCTTCCCGGTCTCGACGTCTGCGATCTTGTCGATCACATCCATGCCCTCGACCACCTTGCCAAACACGGCATAGCCCCATCCATCAAAGGAAGGGTAATCGAGATTGCTGTTGTTTTTGTGATTGATGAAGAATTGGGCCGTCGCGCTGTGCGGATCCCCCGTTCTCGCCATCGCGATCGTTCCACGGTCATTCTTGAGCCCGTTTTTGGCTTCGTTTTGAATGCCCGCCTTCGTTTCCTTCTGCTTGATCTTGCCGTCATCGAGAAGAGCAAAGCCGCCGCCCTGGATCATGAAGTCTTTGATCACGCGGTGAAAGACGGTGTTGTCATAAAAGCCGTCGTTCACGTAGCCGAGGAAGTTTTTCACCGTTTCGGGAGCCTTTTCCTCGTTCAGTTCGATCGTAATGTCCCCCTGGCTGGTCGAAAGGACAACTTTGGGTCCAGCCTGAACCGAAGCAGAGATTCCAAGGGCGAGAGCGCCGGATAAAAGGAGAGTTTTGTAGAATTGCATGGGTTTCCGTATGGTTGACCGCCTTTTTCGGCGGACGGGAAGTTCCGCGATAGGACAAATGAAGTCAACCTTTCCCCGCCTCGTATCTACGACTCTTTCCGAACCGAAACCCGGATCATACGAATTTGGCGAAAGATGATACAGCGAAGCGTGCTTCGGTCTTGCCCTGCCCGAGCGATCATGCCATCTTTTCGCCGAACAACCCCTACTACGAACTCTCTATGTCTTCTCTCAAATTGCACAACGCCATGTGGCCCGGACTCGTCGGAAAAGGCGACGACGAAGGCCAGGAGCCTCCGATTTCCCTTGAGCGCATGCTCGAACTGACCGCTGCCGCCGAGGTGGACGGACAGAAATACGACGGGATTGACTACTTTCTCTTCCTGCCACACACCGACCCGGCGTCCACCGATGACGAGTTGCGCGGCATTGCCGATCAGATTGCAGGATTTGGATTCGACGTCGGCTCTCTGGTGGCTCCTGTCTGGCCGGGAACGGTTGGAGATTCCGCGATGGGCGACGACGAGGCCACGGGCAAGTTTCTCGAAGCCGTCAAGGTTGGTTGCCGGATTGCCGGTGTTTTCAACGATCATGGCGTTCGCAAACGCGGCGTGATCCGGATCGACTCCGCTGAGTTCGGAGTGGAAAAATGGCGCGAGGATCCTGTCGCCAACACGAAGAAGATCGCAAAGACCTTCCGTGAGGCAGCCAAGATCGCAGCCGACCACGGCGAGCGTCTTGCGGCCGAAGGGGAAATCTGCTGGGCGGGAATGCACAGCTGGAAGGACATGCTCGATCTTCTCGAAGAAGTCGGCATGCCGGAAACGCTCGGCTTCCAGGCCGACCTCGCCCACACCTATCTTTATCTCCTCGGCTACAACGCTCCCGAGCATGCGCTTCTCCAGGAAGGCTACACCGAGGACGAGTTCTATGCCGCCTATGAGGAAATGACTGACAAGTTGCGCCCCTGGACGATCGATTTCCACGTCGCACAAAACGACGGAACAGTTCACGGGGCGGGAAGTCACGATAAAACCGGCAAACACTGCCCTGCGGACGATCCAAACGGCAAGCTGGACATCACCCGCTGCGCTCAGTACTGGCTCAAGGACTACGCCGATCGCGGGATCGAGCATATCTGCTGGGATGGATGCATGTTCCCGAACGCGACTCTCGAAACGGTCGACACCTGGAACACGATCCTCAAAGCAATGATCGACGTGCGGGACGCCGTGTAGCGGACGCCACACGGGTGATTCACGCTTTTGGTTTTGGTTTTCAAAAACGGCCGTCGGAGAGATCCGGCGGCCGTTTTCCTTTGGCCTCCGCGGGGCCGGGAGAAAAATGGTTTACTTTTCGGAAATTCCCCCGATATTCCGCGCCCGGGCGTTAATACAACTGCCGTAGGTCTTCCGGTCTTCTTTGATTAGAATACAACGCCCAACTGGAAGGTAACCCGGCTACCAAAAGATACATGTCTACATCACTAGCTCCGTTTGAAGTCCCAGATCGTCTCACCAAAGACGAAGATACCGCCTCCGATACCTACGCCCAGTTCACGGCAGAGCCGTTTGAGGCAGGATTCGGTCACACCGTTGGAAACAGCCTCCGCCGCGTTTTGCTCTCCTCTCTAGAGGGCGCATCGATCACTTCTGTTCGCATCGCCGGCGCTCAGCACGAGTTTGCCTCCCTTCCCGGAGTCGTCGAAGACGTCACCGAGATTGTGCTGAACCTGAAGCAGATCCGCTTCAAGCACTTCGACGACAAAGACCCCGCAACGCTTTCCCTTACGGTGGATAAAGCCGGAGCCGTCACTGCCGGAGACATCCAGGAAATTTCCCAGTATGAAATCGTGAACAAGGACCAGCACATTTGCACGCTGGACCGGAACACGAAGTTCAGCCTTGAGATGGAAGTCCGCGTAGGCCGTGGATTCAATACCTCCGAGGACAACAAGCACCCCGACATGCCGATCGGCGTGATTCCGATCGACTCGATTTTCTCCCCGGTTCGCCGCGTGAAATACGCCGTTCAAAACACTCGTGTTGGTCAGCGCACCGACTACGACAAGCTCAATCTTGAGATCTGGACCGACGGTCGCCTTGAGCCACACGATGCTCTCCTCCAGGCTTCCGCCATCCTTCGCCACCACCTCGACGTCTTCGTCAACTACGACGACGACGCGATCCTCATCGAAGATCGTCCTGAGACACAGAGCGAAGAGAATGCCGAGCTTAAGAAGCTTCTCAACATGAGCGTCAACGAGATCGAGCTTTCGGTCCGTGCCGCCAACTGTCTTAACAACGCGAACATCACGACCGTGGGTCAACTCGCGATGAAGTCCGAGGCTGAGATGCTCAAGTATCGTAACTTCGGTAAGAAATCTCTCAACGAGATCAAAGACAAGCTCCACGAGCTCGGTCTTTCTCTCGGAATGCAAATTGACCCGACTCTCCTCGAGCAGCCGTTCACCGCAACCCTCCTGGGTGGCGACCGCGGTATCGAAGGTCCGGGCCTTGCTGCTTTGATTGCGCAGAACATCAACGACTAATACGGAGCCCTTTCCAGTGGATCGAGGTTCTGCTTCGGTCCATCGGCTGACTCCCCTACCACTCCATTTCGATGAGACACAGAAGCAAAACCGTTAAACTTCAGCGCGACAAAGCGCATCGCGAAGCCCTCCTGCGAAATCTGGCCGCAAGCCTGATTGAGCACAAGCAGATCCGGACGACCCTGGCCAAGGCCAAGGCACTCCGCCCATTCGCTGACAAGCTCGTAACGCTCGGAAAGAAGAACACTCTTCACAGCCGTCGCCGTGCCATCTCCATTCTTGGAAGCAACCAGCTTGCCCAGCGCAGCGCAAAAGTCCTCTTTGAGGAAATCGCAACCGCGAGCGCAGATCGCCAGGGTGGCTACACTCGCATCATCAAACTGGGACAGCGTCGCTCCGACTCTGCTCCTATGGCACTGATCGAGTGGGTCGACGCTGTCGTTCCCACGGAGGAAGAAGCCGTAGCTGAAAGCTAGGTTCCTCTCAGGAAACTGATTTCAAAAAAGCCGCGTTCCGACCAGGGACGCGGCTTTTTTTGTGGTGGGAGCAAAAGCTTACTTCTGCCTGTTGCCCAAACTCCCACTCCTGCATGTGGTCCAGTCCTACTCCTCCACCAGCGTCCCCCGAAACACCTTGAGCCGTCCGTAGTCGATACCCGGAGGACGATGCTCCAGGAGCCAGTCGAGATCATCTCTGGCTCCTTTCATATTATCCCCCTGAATCCGCAGGAGAGCTCTCTGAAAGCGCTCCTGGGCAGCTTCCGGCTCAATGGCGAGGAGAAGCTCGATGTAATCGGCCGCGCCATCCGGAGTTTTGTTTCGATTGATTTCGATATCGACGAGATTCCGCAACATCCGCACAGCGATACTCTTCGCGTCGGCGGGTTCAAAGGTCGACTTTTCAGGCGGTGAACCGAGGAGATCCCATATCTCACGAACCGCTCCGGTCCGGTTGATGACCCTGCCGTTTTCAAATACATCAATGTAGAGTGTCTTCTTCGTCTCTTCGTCGAGATAGTCGACTCCGACCATAAACTTTCCGGGAAAGGCGACTCCGTAAACGTCCGGAACTTGCAGCCGGCGGGCCATTTCGACGAAGAGCACGCTCAGTGTAATCGGCAGACCTTCCCGGTCATCGAGCACATGATTGATGTAGCTGTTCGCGTGGTGATAGTATTCGGTTCGACTTCCGTGAAATCCGTTCTCCTCAAAGAGAAAGTCACGCAGGGCCGATGCCAACTCCTTCGCCCCGCCTTCCAGCGCGGTTTGATCCAGATAAATCCGGGCATCGGAAACAAGGCGGGAAAAGGAAGTGCGGTAATGGTCAAGATCGAGTTCCGGATCATCGACCCGGGCGATTTGCAGCCCCACTTCGAACAGATCGATTTCCGAATCGGGGCGGTCGAGAGCCATGGTGAGCTCATTGACGACAACTTGCCGATGCACATCCTTTTCGAGGGATCGCAGGCTGGTCGCCAGCTTCTCCAGTTCCTCCGCGCGCTCCAGTAGAAGCGTCCGCCCGTGTTCACTTTCCCGGCTCAGTTCCACGATCGTTTCTTCGACATTCTCCTCGTCGAGAAACTTCGAAATGCTCTCGGTCATGCGATCGCGATCGGCTGGATCGAGCGAACGGATCCCGATCTCCCTGGCCACGACAAATCCGCGAAACTCCGCTTCGGTGTGACGAAATTTGCAGAGCCCCACTTTGCCTCCCCGCAGCCCATCGTCTTCGATTTCGAGAATTTGCTCTCCGTTGACCCAGCCAATGATCTTTTTCTCCTCCACCCGAATCCGAAGCTCATTCCAGTCACCGGGCCGGTAGGAGGGCGCCTCCAACTGCTCGAGAATGGACCAGCTGTAGACATCCGGCCCCTCAAAGCGGGTCAGTCTAATTTTTCCTCCACTCGGGTAAAAACCGTAGTGCTTGTCCTTTCCATCAGCAGAGAAGGCAATCCCGGCCGCTCCCGACTCGTCGTCGAGGCGGACCCGGACAGAAAGTTCGTAAGGAAGCTCGGGAACGTCCTGGGTGGCGAGACAAAGGGCACGTCCGCCAAAGCCCTCTCCCAGTTGGCGTGATTTGATGACACCGCCGCGCTGGGTCCATTCAGCCCCCATCACCTGGGTCCACAGTCGCTCGTCAAGAACCCCGATCGTTCGCCAGCGAGCCATCGGGAGCGGATTGGGCTTTTCCAGAAGTGCCTTGAGATCGTTGCTGGGAACGGCAAAACCCAGATTGTCGGTAACCCGGTGACGAAGCGTCACGACTCCAAGGACTTCGCCTTTCAAATTGATGATCGGTCCCCCGCTGTTTCCCTGCTCAATCGGCATGGCGAGCTGCAGCATCGGGTAATCAGGAGTTTGGCCTTCGCCGATGAACCCCGGATCGAGCTTACGAATCGCCGAAATCACTCCGGCGACGACGCTGAAGCTCAATCCCTGGGGAGCGCCAAATCCAACGATCAACTCCCCCTGGGTTATTTTTCCGGAGTCACCGATCGGGAGTGGCTTTAGATCAAGACCCTTGGGATCAATCTGAAGAATCGCAAGATCGTAGGTCCGGTCCCACGCGTGAATCCCCGTGACTTCCTGGAAGCTGCCATCGGAAAGCTCTACTTCAATCGGGCGGCCCTCTCCGATGACATGGAGATTGGTAACGATGAGCCCCTCTTCGGAAACGACAAATCCTGATCCCGTGCCCCGGCGCTTTCCGTCCCGTCCCAGCTGTCGAACCAGCACGAGAGAAGGTTTGGCCAGTTTCGTGAGTTCTTTGACCTGGCCCGGATTCAGATAGTTCTCTTCCGTCTTCTTTTTGCCCTCCAATGCTTCGAGAGCTTCCAGGGCCCCATCGGCAAATGGATCAAACTCTTTGGAACCCGCACCTTTCTCCTTTTCCTGCGCGACGACGGGGCCGGCAATGATTCCCAAGAGGGCAAATACAGATAGAAAAAACGGAATTCTCATGGACAAATGCGGACGCCGGATCACAGCATGACGGTAATTGATACGTCTGACAATGAAAACCCCGATCCTTCTACTGATTGCCGCCATTTCCCTTGGCACATTTGCAGCGCCTGCCAAAGAGTCCTGGAAGGTCCATGCCATTGATCCGGCCGACCCTGCGAATCACCTTGCCGGAGCAGACGGAATTCGGGTGGGAGATGTCAATCACGATGGACTTCCTGACCTGGTGACAGGGTGGGAAGAGGGAAAGGCCATCCGCATCTGCCTTCACCCGGGAAAGGAGAAGGTCAGGTCCCCGTGGAAAGCGATCACCGTCGGGAAAGTGCAGTCTGCCGAAGATGCCGTCTTTGCCGATCTTGACGGAGATGGACAACTCGACGTCGTCACTGCGACCGAGGGCAAGAAGCGGACGGTTTTTGTGCATTGGTCTCCCGCCGCCGAAGAATTGGAAGACGAATCCAAGTGGACCACGGCCGCGTTTCCGGGCACGAAGGAGAAGCAATGGTGGATGTATTCGGTTCCCTATGATCTCGATCACGACGGAGACACCGACTTGCTCGTTGGTTCCAAGAATGCCGGCGGATCCATCACCTGGCTGAAGAATCCGGGCAAGGACAAAGCAAGGCAACTCGACCTGTGGGAGTATCAGAAAATCTGTGATGCAGGATGGATCATGAGCATGAGAATTTTTGCGCAGGGTGAGAAAACATTTCTTCTCTACTCCGACCGCAAGGGCGAACGGAGCGGCATCTACCTTCTCCCCCTTCTGAACGAGTCCCCCTGGTTGGGGGAACCGGTTTTGATCGGTGCCGCCGGAGAGGAAGTGATGTTTCTCGACATCGCCCACCTCGATGATGATAAGAGGACCGATATCGTCGCCGCAATCCGACCACGCTCGATCAGGGTTTTTTATCAGCCGGAGAATCCTCTCCAGGTCTGGGAGGACATGGCCGATCTTGATCCACTACCGAAACAGTTCGGGGATGCTAAAGCCGTGCGCGTCGGCCTGCTTGACGAAGATCCTATTCCTGACTTCGCCATCACCTGCGAGCGGGCGAACGGGAGGCTGAAAGGCGTCCTCTGGTCGAACGTATTTTCCGAATTCACCGCAGTGAGCAACGCTACCGGAATCAAATATGATCGCATTGAGTTGATCGACCTGGACGGGGACGGAGACCTCGACTTGTTGACCTGTGAGGAACGCGCCGGACTGGGTGTGATCTGGTTTGAGAATCCTCTCCATTGAGCCGGGCGAAGAGGATCGCAGGCACCGGGCCCTGAGCGGACGGGCCACTGCAAACGCAGTTTTTTTTCGAAACTTTCCCCGGAATCTTTGGTTCAATGAATCAACTCACCGGTCATGAAAGTTTTCCGCCTCGCCCTGACGCTAGCCTTTTTCAGTTCGTCTTTCCTCTCTGCTCAGGAGATGAGCATGGACAAGGCACTGACTCAGAAGGAAACCGAATTCTTCGAAACGAAAATCCGTCCCGCCCTGATCAAGCATTGCTACAAGTGCCACGCCGAAGAGGGAGACAAAGTGAAGGGCGGACTACTTCTCGATACGAAGGCCTCTTCACAGTCCGGTGGTGATTCCGGTCCTGCCGTCGTGCCTTTCGACCTGCACGCCAGCCTCCTCATCACAGCGATTCGCTACGAGGACAGCACCTTGGAGATGCCGCCGAAATACAAGCTCGAGGCTGACGTCATTGCAGACTTTGAAACATGGATCGAAATGGGAGCACCTGATCCACGGGAGCGCCGAAAATCGACCGGCGCGCCCCAGGAATACACCAGCACCATCGACATCGAAGAGGGCCGGAAACACTGGGCCTATCAGGCACCCATCAAGCCCTCCACTCCCAAGCTGTCGACGCAGGCTGACTGGGTCCGGAATCCGATCGACGCTTTTGTCGGAGCGGTGCACGAAGGAAATGGAATCACTCCCTCCCCGGAAGCCGATCCCCGGGCATTCGTTCGCCGACTCTTCTTTGACCTGATCGGACTTCCTCCTCAATCCAGACAGGTCGAAGCCTTTGTCGCGGCCTACGGCAAGGACCCTGACAAGGCGGTCAAGGACACCGTCAATCTGCTCATGGATTCGGAACAATTTGGAGAACGCTGGGGGCGGCGCTGGCTCGACGTCGCGCGCTTTGCCGAGTCCACCGGCAAGGAAGTCAATGCGACCTTCCCCCATGCCTGGCGCTATCGGGACTATGTGATTGATTCTTTCAACGAGGACAAACCATTCGACCGGTTTGTCAGGGAACAACTCGCCGGAGATCTGCTTGAAGCGGAGTCAGAGACTGAAGCAGCCCAAAACCTCATCGCGACAGGCTTTCTTGCGATCGGGACAAAAGGGCTCAACGAGCAAAATGCCCGTCAGTTCCGTTTCGATCTCATCGATGAGCAGATCGATACAACAACGCAGGCGTTTCTGGGAACGACCGCAGCCTGTGCTCGGTGTCATGATCACAAATTCGATCCCATCCCGATGTCCGACTACTACTCATTGGCCGGCATTCTCCTGAGCAGCGAAACCCTGTTTGGTACTGCCGAGGCACTTCAAAACCGCAAGTCGACCGAGCTGTTGTCTCTGCCTACCGGGTTTTCCTCCGGAACCGAACCCAAGTCTCTTGGCGAACTGATTGATATGGAATTCCAGCTCGACCTCCTTCGCGAGCGACTTGCCACGCTGATTGCGGACTCGAGAGCGGCGAGACAGTCCGGCGACAACGAGGAAGCGACGCGGATTCGCCTGCAGATTCTGGGGACCCAAAATCGGGTTGGCATCACCGAACGCATCCTCGCTTCCTACGACGATTCCGGATATCCGATTCCATTCGCGATGGGAGTGCGAGACCGGGCCGAGCCTTTTGATTCTCAGATCCTGATCCGGGGGGAAGAGGACAATCCGACCGAAGAGCGGGCTCCCCGCGGCTTCCTCCAGGTCGTGCAGACAAACGACGAGGAACCGATTCCATCTGATGAGAGCGGCCGTCTTCAAATGGCCAACTGGATCACCTCTCCAGGGAACCCCCTGACCGCCCGTGTGTTCGTAAACCGGGTCTGGTCCTGGATGTTCGGGGAAGGGATTGTGCGATCCATCGATAACTTCGGCTCAACCGGCGATACTCCGACCCATCCCGAACTTCTCGACTATCTCGCGGTTCGCTTCGTCGAACTGGACTGGTCCGTAAAAGATCTCGTTCGGGAAATCGCCACGAGTAGCACCTACCGCATGGGATCCGACCATCACGAGGACTACTTTCAAAAAGATCCGGAGAACACCTTGCTTTGGAAGATGAACAAGCGCCGGCTCGACGCCGAGTCACTGCGCGACGCGACTCTCGCCGTCAGCGGACAAATCGATCTAAGTCGCCCTTCCGGCTCGCTCGTCTCGGAGGTCGGAGCCGGATTTGTCGGCCGAACGATTCAGGAGGCTCAGATCAATCAGGAAACGAAGCATCGCTCCGTCTACCTTCCCATCGTTCGAGGTCTTGTTCCGGAATCGCTCGGTCTGTTCGACTTCGCCGACCCGAGCCTGCTCTCCGGGAAGCGGGAAATCACAACTGTGCCTTCGCAAGCCCTCTACATGATGAATTCAGATTTCGTCATTGGGAATTCCGAGGCGATGGCGCGCCATCTGATCGAAGACCTCGGGCTTCGGGGAGGCAAACTGGCGATCGAGGCGTTCTACCGATGCTATTCCCGCCCTCCCACCGAAGCGGAGGGGAAGGAGACGAAAGCCTATATCGAACGATTCCTCGAAACCGCGAAGAAGTCCGGATTGGAGACCGAGAAAGCCCGCATGCTCGCTCTTACCACCTTTTGCCAGTCTCTCATCTCCAGCGCCGAATTCCGCTACCTGAACTGATTTCCAACCTCCCACCTCACCATGCAAACTCGTAGAGACCTCCTCAAGACTACCGGTTCCGGATTTGGATACCTCGCCTTTTCCGCCCTCACTACGATGGCGGCCCAGCGCAGCGCAGCGAGCTCCGCTCTGAATCCGCTTTCGCCCAAGACTCCCCACTTCGCGCCGAAAGCGAAACGGGTCATCTTTCTCGCCATGCAGGGAGGTCCCTCCCATGTGGACACCTTTGACTACAAGCCGCAACTGACGAAAGACAACGGCAAGGAGGCGAAAGGTTTCGCCAAGCTGCTCGGATCGCCCTTCGAGTTCAAACAGCACGGTGAAAGCGGTCTGCCCATTTCTGAACTGTTCCCGCATCTGGCCGAACATGCCGATGACCTGTGCCTGATCAACAGCATGCACACGGACATTCCCAATCATCCCCAGGCGACCACCCAGATGCACACGGGGAATTTTCAGTTTGTCCGCCCTTCCCTCGGTGCGTGGACGCTCTACGGTCTTGGCACTCAAAATGACAGCCTTCCCGGGTTCATCACCCTGGCCCCTCCCAACGGGGCTCAAAACTACGGAAGTGCCTTTCTCCCGGCGATCTACCAGGGCACCCCGATTGGAAAGCAGGCCCGGAACCGCTTTGTCGCCCGGGAGGAACAAAGCGAGGTCAGCAATATTTCGAATCCCCGTCTGAACCGTGATCTTCAACGGGTTCAACTCGACTTTGTGAAATCACTCAATGCGGAAAAATTGAAGCGGGACGAGCATCATCCCGAGGTCGAAGGAATCATCGAATCCTATGAACTTGCGTTCCGTATGCAGGACGAATTACCCGATGTGCTTGACGTCTCGGACGAACCGGAATCGATTCGCAAGCTCTACGGTCTCGACGACCGCACCAGCGGCACCTTCGCCCGTCAATGCCTCTCGGCGCGACGACTTGCCGAAGCGGGGGTTCGCTTCATCCAGGTCAATCATGGCAACTGGGATCACCACCGGAATCTCGTTGGAGGACTGGAGCAGAATTGCAACGAGATCGATCGGCCGATCGCGGCCCTGCTTGAGGACCTCAAGCAACGCGACATGCTGAAGGACACTCTCGTGATGTGGGCAGGAGAATTCGGCAGAACCCCGCACGGTCAGAGCACGAACGGACGCGATCACAACAACAAAGGGTATTCCATGTGGATGGCCGGCGGAGGAGTTCGCGGGGGGCTTCGTTACGGGTCAACCGATGAACATGGCCACCAGGCGGTTCTCGATAAGGTTCACATTCATGACTGGCACGCCACGATTCTCCATCTATTGGGCCTGAATCACGAACAGCTCACCTATCCGTATGCCGGGCGGGACTTCCGTTTGACCGACGTGCACGGGCAGATCGTGAAAGGGATCCTGGCGTAGGCCGCACCACGGTGGCCGCACTCACAAGAGCGTGATTTTCTTACCAACTCCACCGTCTTGCGACGGCGGCTACACCCCTCTTCGGTTATGCGTAAAGGCGCCAACGCGGGCTTGTCAGAGAGCGGGAAAAGCGTTGTATTCCCTCCATGCATCGCTCGATTCTCTCTTTTCTGCTTCTAATCTCGCTGAATTCCGCCCGGGCCGATTTCTGGCCCGAATTTCGTGGACCCGACAAAAATGGACACGCATCCGACGCTCAAGTCCCGCTTCGCTGGTCCGACCGGAAAAACGTCGCCTGGAAAATCGAAGTCGAGGGCAAAGCCTGGTCTTCCCCCGTTCTCGCCAATGAACGCGTATTTGTCACCACCGCCCTGGTGGATGGGGAGGATCTCTCTTTGCAGGCGCATTGCTACAGCCTGTCAGACGGAAAGCTGATCTGGGAAAAGGAAATCTTTCAACGGGAGGCCGATAAGATGCACAAGAAAAACAGTCATGCCTCCCCCACTCCGATTTTTAAAGACGGAAAGCTCTACTGTCACTTTGGTCATCACGGGACGGCGGCTCTGGATTCTGCCTCTGGCGAGGTCATCTGGAAGCAGGAGTCGATCAAGTTCAAGCCCGTGCACGGAACAGGCGGCTCTCCCGCTCTCTCCGGGGATTGCCTTATTTTCTCCTGCGACGGGCAGGAGAACCCGATTGTCGTCGCATTGAACAAACAAGACGGCTCAATTCTCTGGAAGACGCCGCGAAACGTCGAGGTGACGCGGAAGTTCTCTTTTTCCACGCCTCTCGTCATCGAGGTAGCCGGAAGTGCGCAAGCGGTGCTGCCCGGATCAGGCGCGGTGATTGCCTACCAGCCGTCCGATGGGAAAGAGATCTGGCGCTTTGACTACGACGAGGGCTATTCCGTGGTTCCCCGCCCTCTCTATCACAACGGGAAAATCTACGTTTGTTCCGGATTCAATCGGGCCATTCTTTATGCGGTCAAAGTCGACGGAGAGGCCAAAGGCGACATCACCGAATCCAATCTGGTCTGGAAGGTGGAAAAGGCGATTCCAAAAGAAAGCTCGCCCATCATCGTGGACGACCTTCTTTTCATCAATGATGACAAAGGCATTCTCTCCTGCTTCAACGCGGACACCGGGGAGCACCACTATTCCGAGCGCCTCAACGGAGAAGGTGGATTCTCCTCCTCACCAGTATTTGCGGGAGGCCATCTCTTTTTCCACAATGGAGAAGGGATCACCACGGTGGTGAAACCGGAGGATCGTTTTCGGAAAGTGGAGGAGAACGACATTGGTGAGTTCGGTCTCTCCTCGTTTGCAGTTGCCTCCGACGGATTTGTCGTTCGCACTGAAGGCAGCCTCTTGCGTATCGCCGAGTAGCAGGCGCTCCTTCGCAGACTACTGATCCAGATACCGTTGGAGGGTCTCTTTCAACTGGGTACGCGCCCGGAAGAGCAGGCTCTTGACGGCCGGGATCGACATTCCGAGAACGTTTCCAATTTCCTCGTAGGGCATTTCTTCGTAACGGCGCAGAACCACAGCGAGTCGCTGCTTTTCCGGCAGTGACTGGATGGCATCGTCGACCGCTTTTTCCAACTCAGCGTGAAGTACGTCCTGATCAGGAGAAGGGCTGTGCTCATCTTCGACCTGATGGTGGGACACCTCCTCCCGCTCCTCCACCGAAACGGTAGGCTTCCGTTTTCGCCGCCGGGTTTCATTGAAGACCAGGTTCCGGGTAATGGTGAACAACCAGGTTGTGAATTTCGCCTGCGGCTCATAGCGCCCCGCCGACTTCCAAACTCGAATGAAGACCTGCTGGGCGATGTCTTCCGCCTCGGAGGCGCCACCGAGCATTTTTGCGACGGTTCCGATGACGGCGCCCTGATGCAATTCGACGAGAAGTTCGAATGCCTCCATGTCACCTCCTTTCACCTTGAGCATGAGAGAAACATCTCTCTCATTGCGCTCCCTCTTCTCCGCTTCCTCATCGGAATCTGGCGGAGTAGAGTCGGGCGGAATCATGAAGGTCAAAAGTTTTAAGAAAATCCGAAAGGAAATCGTCCAATAGCAGGTAATGTGAACCCCATCAAGCCGGGAATGTTCTACAAAGAATGTCCCGGATTTTTCTTTGTCTCCATCCTGCCGATGAATTCCGCCCCAAAACAACGTCCTCGACGACGTTGGCAACCCATGCGATTGCTCGCCTTGTGGGTGATGAGGCTTGGTCTTCCGACCGAAGCCGTGGCCATCACTGGAATGGTTGTCGGAATTCTGGCGGGACTCTCCTTCATGGCCACGAGCGAATTGTCCCGCTCCTCAACTTTCTGGGCATTGGGACTCGTCTTTTGCATTCTCCGTATTGTTTCGATTCGAATCGATGCCTTTCTCCAGAAACATTCTGAGGGATTCGTGGAAGATGAATATTTTCAGGAATTGCCTGAACGTGTTTCCGATGCCGTGGCCCTGATCGGTTTCGGATTTGCTTCGCTCTCCAATCCGTGGCTGGGACTCGCCACCGCTCTGGCTGCCATTTTTTCCGCTTATGTCCGCTCCCTGGGTATGCTGAGGGGGGCTGCTAAAGAGAAGGCATCTTCAGGCCCCATGACCCGAATTCACCGCCTCGTGCTGCTCTCCCTGACCTCGATCCTGATGATGTTCGACATTTCAGAGGATCGATTCGATACCTCGATCCCCGAGATCACACTCTGGATTATTTTCCTCGGCTGCATCGCGACCATTCTCATTCGCCTCATCAAGATTCGGCGCTGATCTCCTTTTAGTTAAGATTTCTTAAACACTTTCTCGACAGGTTACGTTCCCTGTCTATTCTATCGGTATGCGGCGGTTTTCTCTCCTTCCATCTCTCGCGCTCCTGCTTCTGTTGGCAGGATCGGCGAAAGGCGTCGCCGGGGAAAAATTCACCCGGGTTGTGATCGATCCAGGTCACGGAGGGCTGGATCCCGGCTCGAGTGCCTTTGGGTTGTTGGAGAAAGAACTCACGCTCGACCTGGCCAAAAGGCTGGAGAAAATTCTTTCCTCTCACGGCCTGACGACAGAACTGACCCGTCGCGTCGACAAATATGTGGAGCTCGGTGACCGGGCGGAAAAGGCCAATTCTCAGGCCGGCACGATCTTTGTCAGCGTCCACTTCAATGCTCATACCGATCGCAGTATCAGCGGCACAGAGACTCTCTACTGGCCGGGCAGCGATTCCGGACGCGAGCTTGCCAGCTATGTGCAAAGTGAGTTGGGACGAAGGCTCGTGACGAGAAACCGGGGATTCAAACCGAAACGCCTCAAGGTCCTCGAGAAGACCAAGTGCACGGCAGTCCTCATCGAATGTGGTTTTATTTCCAACCGATGGGAGAGCCAGCGTTGCGGTGCAGAATGGTTTCGACAAATTATAGCGGAAGAAATTGCCCAGGGAATCCTCCGCTATCGAGATCTCTAATCGATTTCCGCGATCACATTTAGTTCATTTTTCTAATTTTTTAATGAATTTCGGCCTTTTCCATTGTCAGTCCGTGTGATAAAATCCATATGGGTTGTTCCCACGTTCCATAATTTTTGCACTTTCCTGCCGCACCATGAGTGATCCAATAGCGAACCGCACGCTCGAGCTTGCCTGCACGGTCGGAGCCATAGATAATGCCCTCGAGGCCATTGAAGACGGTGCCGACGTGAATTTTCAGGGCGGAGCCCCTCTTTTCCTCGCGATCATCAATCGCAATCGCTCATTGATTCATTTGCTTCTCGATCACGGAGCGATTGCTGACCACTTCATTACGAAAAAGAAGATAACCCTGATCGAGGGACGGGAAGACCTCGTCGAAGAACTCGTTGCCTGTGCCCCTCACAATCCCCGCGATGTGAAGCCAGAGCAAATCGAAGAGATTGACACGGCGATTCGATCGACCGGTGTGGAAATTTTGCTTTCTGACATCGATTGGGACAAGGCGACCCGATTTCGCGACTCTCTCGACGCGATCGGGGCTGGCTCAAGTCATCGCTGTGTTGCTGAATTTCTCCAGTGGGCCCGAAGCGAGACCAGGACGGATCCTGAGAGCCTTGGTACCTTTCTGACGGACCACGATCCCACCGTTAATGAATACCGGGAGCGCTATGCGTCGACGGGCGAAGACCTTGTCGCACTGGCGTATGACTACATTTCCGATTCCGGAGATAAAGGAAGCGAGTGAGTAGTGCTTTCTCTTCTGAAAGACCGCCTGTTTTCCTGACGTAAAAGGTGGCATGTCAAAATGCCACCTTTTCTTTCGCTCTGTGGCAGTGCTTCTTCACATAAGTATTCTGGGCCCCATCGTAACATTCGCCCTTTCCGACACCAAAATACAATAGGTTGCCGACGGCCACCACTTCGAAGACAGCAGGAATGTTCCTGTCCACGAAGTAGCTTTCGTTCTGGGATGTTCCGAATTCCTCGCCAACGGACGGACAAATCTCTATTTCCGCTACCGTATGGAGGCCGCCGCCGAAGCCTTTCATCAGGGCAAATATCGATTCCTGATTGTCAGCGGAGATAACAGTCGCAAGGAATACAACGAATCCGAGGCAATGCGGAACGCCCTTTTTCGGCGCGGAGTCCCCTACTCCCGGATTTATGAGGACTTTGCGGGGTTCCGAACTCTCGACTCGGTCGTGCGGGCGAAGGAAATATTCGGCCAGAAGATGCTACTGGTGATCTCCCAGCGCTTTCACAACGAGCGGAGATTTACATCGGACAACAACGGGGAGTCGAACTCACCCGGCTGAATACTGTCGATGTTCGCCGCTATTCAGGCTGGAAAACCAGATCTCGCGAAAAGCTTGCCGGGGTGATAACCCTCCTCGATTTGCACCTGACTCATCAGAAACCAAATTTACTCGGTGAGAAGGTTTTGATTAGCGGGTTGGAATCCCCGAAAAGCTCAGGGTAAAAAAGACTCAAGTTCAGCCCTACTTTTTCCGAAGGAAGGTAGGAACGTCGAGATCCTCTCCATCAACAATGGTAGGATCGGTTTTTGCAAATCGTCCTTTGCCCGAGGTCGGCTCAAGCTGCAGCATTTCCTGCTGTTGCTTGGCTTCTTCCGAAGGCTCCAGCTCATCCTCCGGAGGAAGGCTGGGGGCTTTAGTGGGAGGGAGAACTGGGCCGCTCGCGTCGCCACCCTCTTCGGGGGCACGGGTCTTAATGCGCCCTGTGTTACCACTGGAAACCATTCGGGTAAGCGTTATTTTCTGGGAGGAGTCGGTGACCGCCTCCACGTGATCCACGTCGTTACCGGATGCTTCCTCACCGGATGCTTCCTCGACAGCCTGGGCGATTGGATTTCTAAAGTCAGATTCCTCATCTTCCGGCTCGCCAGCGGCTTCCGACAGTATCGGCGAAATAGGGATTGTATCAGGCGAGTAAGCAGGCTGCTCCTCTTCTACCTCTTCCCCAATGGGCTCAAAGACAGCGGAATCCTCTTCCTCGCCGGAATCCTCTGCAGGAATAGCCACGACATCATCATCCTCTTCGGAGGGAGCCCCGGGCTCCGGCATTTCCAAAGCAGGCGGTTCCGGAGCATCCTCAACGCTCAGTGAAGGAACTTCTTCCGCTTCATCAATCGCTTGTGCCAGCGGAGAAACAGATTCCACGGGAGCACTTGGTGCTACGGCAACAGACGCGGCCATTGCAGGGGCGGCTCCAAGTGAGACCACTGGCCCTGATTCCTCTTTGGACTCTTCCGGCATGACCCGGCTCCCTGAATCGGGACCGGGAATGGAGCTGATGATGGTTACCGAAAGACTGTTCGAAAGACGTTTGTCAGTCCCGGTTCCAAAAAGTATCTGAGTGCCGGAACCGACATGCTTGGTCACTTCCTCCATGACCAGTTGCACCTCATACAGGGTCATGGTGTCTCCACCAGCCACCTGCACCAGGACAGCTTGTGCTTCATTCAACAGTTTTCCACGATCGAGCAGAGGACATTTCAGTGCCTGTTCGACCGCCTCGAGAGAACGATTATCGCCCTTCGCCAAACCATAGCCGAAGAGGCAGCGCGAATCATCGGTGTCGAGAGCAGAAAGGAGATCGTCCATTCCGATCCGGATAATCCCCGGGCGGAAGACGACATTCATAGTCGCGCGAATGCTCTGGCTGATGATCTTGTCGGCCGCAGCAAAGGCTTGGGTTACTCCGTCTTTGGGAACAATCAGTTCACCCATGCGATCATTATCGAACGTGATGACCGCGTTCGCATAACGCCCAATCGTCTCAAGGGCGTCGGCGGCCTGAGTCATACGACGCTCTCCTTCGAAAGAAAATGGCATCGTTGCGAATACCACGAGAAAAACTCCCTCTTCGCGGGCAATCCGGCATACTTCGGGAGCCGCACCGGAGCCGGTTCCACCACCCAGCCCAACGCAAAGGAAGAGCATTCCGTTTCCGCGAACCGCCTCCCGGATTTCATCAACAGCTTCAAGAGCGGCCTGACGACCCAAAGAAGGATCACCTCCAGTGCCCATCCCTTTCAAGAGCGTAGCCCCCAGTTGTATCTTATCCGATGATACTGATGTGGTCAGCGCTCGAACATCCGTATTCAGCGTCAGAAGACGCGCGTCATCGCTCCCTTCGAGAGCCATTCGGTCCAGAACATTTGCACCAGCTCCGCCGACGCCAATTACTTTGACGCCTTGGGCTGCATCTGTGGGGATTTCGCCGATATCGGCTTCGTTAAACTCGATCATGGAATGTTTACCTTCCTTAACGTAACAACAATGTCAAACAACTTCGCGGATAAGGCAACTACTTACCTCCCCCGAAAATCTTTTCAAAGCGCTGCCCCAACTTACTTAAAGTGCCCTTTTTGGGCCTTTGTTCGTCAAGCAACTGCGCATAACGAATCAATCCCACAGGGGTTGCGTACTGAGGGTTTTCAAAAAGAGCACTCGGTCCCGACATGGATGCCGACCCGGATTTTTGCACAGGAATCCCGAATAGATCAGCCGCAACCTCGTCGATTCCACGCATCAAACTGGATCCACCGGTAAGGAAAATCCCTTTCCCCAACTTGGGAAGGAGTCCGTCCTTTTCGAGTGGCTCGGCGATCACAGAGAGCATTTCATTCACCCGGGCGTTCATGATTTGATTGAGCAACTCCTGCTCTACCGTCTTCCCGCTCTCCCCTTCGACGGCGATTTCCTTTGCCTCGACTCCTTTTAACGACGCGCTGCCATGACTTACCTTAAGCTTCTCGGCGCGGGCCAGCGGAATCTTCAATACAAGTGCGATGTCATTCGTAATGTGATCGCCGCCAATCGCGACACAGCCACTTGCCACAACGGCACCATCGACGAAACAGATGTAGTCAGTCGTTCCGCCACCGATATCGATGAGAAGCGCGCCTTCGTTTTTTGCTTCCCGATTCAGAACCACCTGCGCTGCTGCAACCGGGGAAAAGACAATATCCTCCACCTCAAGCGGGATCTCGCGGACACACTTGATAGTGTTCTGGATCCTCGTTTTCACACCATGAATGATGTGATAGTCAGCCTCCAGCTTTTGCCCAAGCATTCCGAGCGGGTTGAGCACCTTATCCTGACCATCGACAAAGTAGTGCTGGATGATGGAATGAATATATCCATTTTCCTTCGGGATCGGAACATCACGGGCAATCTTTTTCACCTCCTCCAAATCCTCCGGGGTAATCTCCATCTGCTCATCCGCCACGCGAATGATGCCTCGATTATTGAGGCTCTTTACGTGAGAACCAGTCACAGCAAGAAATACCGTATTCACTTCGACGTCGCTTCGCTCCTCGGCGCGGGCCAGAGCATCGTGCAGGCAGGTCTGAACGGTTTCCGGATCTACGATTTCGCCTTTGCGAACGCCGGCAGAAGGATGCTGCCCTACCCCGAGAATCTTGATGGCCCCATCGCTACGCACCTCTCCCACGACCATACACACTTTAGATGTGCCGATCTCCAAACCGACATAAATATTCGATGAAGCCATTTAAAACAAGGGAACCTTAATAGCCTAGCCCCCTTTAAGAATAGACTGCAAGTGTTTTTGTTTACCGTCTTCGGAGGGCGCATGGGGGGGGGGTGAGACTGGCTTCGCAACCGTATCGAGAGAATGAGCATCAAAGGGACCGGCAAACGTAACCGGAATGTTTTCTGCAGCAGCCACATTCACAGTGGCAAGAGCGGTACCGAACTGCCCTGACTGAGACAGAATCATCTTGAGATCTTCGATTCCCCGCTTGATCTCGTGCCGACCAAAAGTGACTTGAAGACCGCTGCGATAGTAGCACTGAATCGACCACTCATTCCTGAGTCGAATTTCGTGGACACTCATGTTTTCAAAGTCTTTTAACTCCCCTTCCAAGTCGAGAAGGTCGAGCGCGCTCTCCGCCCCGTCCGCAACAAAGCAATCGCCTTCGTTCGGCTCTTCCATCTTGAAGGTCTCAATGAGCGGCAGACCGTTCGTCTTCTCATCCAACCCGAGACAGCGGAAAAGAACCCCCTCGGCATCAATCAGATATCCACGCGCCATATCGCCGGGTCGAATCCCAAGAGGAGGACACGACAACCAGGCCACAGGAACCCGTTCCTTCACCTGGATATTGATTCGGTCCGGCATCTCTCGCGAAATCACCGCCTCTTCAACGATTGCAAGCTTTTCGATTCGATTCCGGATCCCGTTCAGATCGATCTCCATGAGGCTCATTCCAGGTGAGACATTGGAAATCTCGACCAGGTTCTCCCGCGTCAGCATGCCGTCGCTCTGAATCTCCAGATGCTTGAGCACAAACTCTTCGTTCTTGATGAAGATGGCTTCGTTCACCCACTTTAATCCCACCGGAATGCTCACGCAAAGGCAAGCCACCGCCAGTATCCGAATCAACCAACCGCCTTTCGGGGCCGTCAAAGATTTTCGCCGGGCAGGTCCTGCATCCAGATCGGCCTCTAGCAGAAACCACTCCGTCTCGTCTTCTCCTTTTCGTGCGCGCCGGGCAAGAAAGGACGAGAGATGAAACTTCTTCTGATTAGAACGTCCCGATTTATTTCGCATTACTCGAAATTAAGCGAAAGTTTAATAATTTTCAAACAAAGAGTTGCGTAATCCATCCCCGCCGCACTCGCTGCTTTGGGGAGCAGGCTGCTTTCCGTCATTCCGGGAATGGTGTTCACCTCCAACACGAATGGTTGGGAATCGTCTTCCCGAAGAAGCACATCCACGCGGGAATACACTTCCACACCGAGAGATTGGTGGGCGAGAAGAGCCTGACGCTGGACTTCGGCGGTCACTTCCTCCGGCAGGTCGGCGGGACAAAAGTAATCGGTCCCTCCATCCCCCGTCATCCAGGGGTATTTGTTAGAGATGTCGTAGAAGCCGGAACGCGGTTGAATATGAATCACGGGAAGAACTTCGTCTCCCACGATACCTACCGTGAGTTCCTTTCCGCGAATCAGTTCTTCGACAAGAATATCGCGGCTGTATTTTCCGGCATCGCCAATCGCTTCCCTCCATTCCTCTTCAGTATCGACGAGGTGCACACCGACACTGGAACCCTCTCGCGGCGGCTTCACGACACAAGGCAGCCCGACGGCTCCGGGCGAAACATCGGGCTCATCGATCATAACGACCGCCGATCCGGGAGTGCTCACGCCACCGCTCAAGAACCTTTCTTTGCTGAGAACCTTGTCAAACGCAATTGCGGAACTGACCGCCCTCGCCCCCGTGTAAGGCACGCCCCGCCTCTCCAACTCGGCCTGCAAGACGCCATCCTCTCCGAAAGTTCCATGAATCACGTTAAAGGCGATGTCAGTCGTTTCCGGCAGAATAAAACTGGAGTCTTTCACGTCCACCAAAGTCACCTCGCCGACTCTCCCCTCCAGGGCTCCGACCACACCCTTCGCGGAGGCCAAGGAGACCTCCCGCTCAGAGCCGGGTCCGCCAGCCAATACCGCTACATGCAATTCGTTCACTTCTTTCATACTCGTAAATTTGTTCACTCTTCATCGTTCCCGGTCCTGGCCGCTCGAAAGCCACCGGCAGGGCCATGGGCAACTTCGTCCGCAACGGCCCGCGCCATTCGGATCATCTCTTCATCGCTCACTCCGAGAATCCATTCCCCGCACCAGGACTCCCAACGGACCATTGGCCATGTCGCAAATTCCGCATTTCCCTGCGCAGGAGCCTTGCATCGACACTCGCCTTCTGATGCGGCAGTCCGATTCTTTGCCGAATGCGCAAAGTAGCGGCAAGTCCGGCAGCTAACCTCCTCCATCCGAAGTGGCGGAGGGGTTCCGTGATGAGAGGATTGCCGGGAAGCCCCTTGAGGAGTATGCTTCCCTTCGGCTTCAGTGACGGGCTGGGGAATGGTCGGAAGTTTTTCCTCCGGCTCTGCTTTTTCCTCTTCCCGATTCGTTTCAGAAACCACCGCCGCACGTTCCAGTGGAGGCGGCGTATACTCCGGCTTCGGTGCCTCGATCGGAGCTGAATTGATCGGTGCCGGAGCTTGATCCTCAACGGCTGTTTTTTTCGGGATGACCTCCGGAGGACTGCCTGCGTATCCCCCGGTCTCCGGTCCGGACTGAGCACCCGGAAACGGCGTTTCCCCGGGGGGGGCCTTCGGAGCAATCGGCTGAGGGGGGGAATCCTCAGGCAGAGAAGGTTTGGCGGAAAACGGATTGCTCATGTTCTCACTTCTGTTTAGACAGGCTCATCCTGACCGATGATCTGTACTTCGGTTTCCAATTCAATCCCCCGATCCTCCCTCGCAATGGCCTTGATTTCGGCAATCAGATCGAGGACATCCCTGGCCGTGGCCTTGCCTTCGTTCACGATGAAGTTCCCGTGAACCTCACTGACACTGGCGTTTCCGACGCTTTTCGTCTTCAAGCCCATCTCGTCAACCAACTGACCAGCTCCGATACCTTCCGGGTTTTTAAAAATACATCCGGCACTGGCCGCTACCGGCTGGGAGGATCGTCGCTTTTCCTTGGAAGCATTCATCACTCCCGCAATCTCCGCATCCGGCTTCGGAACCCCGCGGAAAACAGCGGAAACGGCCACGTTGTGAGCCAACTCCGGAACATTCCGATAGTGGTGGCGAATCTCCTCCCGTGTTTTTTCCACGACCCGCCCTTCCGCGTCGACCATTGTGATGCTGACAACCTGATCAAAAGTTTCCCAGCCCATCGCCCCGGCATTCATGCGGAGACTTCCACCGACATTGCCGGGAATTCCCTCCATCCATTCAAAATTCCCCAGGCCGGCCGACTGTGCCGCAGCAGCAAGGGCTTTGAATTTCACACCGGCCCCGGCGCGAATCGTATCGCCCTCGACGTAAATCTCCGAGAACGCTCCTTTGACGGGGTTCACAACAACACCTGGAATTCCACCGTCGCGCACGAGCAGGTTGGAGCCTCTCCCAACCACACGGATCGGCATCCCGCTGTCAGAGCAATACTTCACGATCCGGGCAAGCCCCGCTACCGAGATCGGCTCGATCCAGAACTGTGCCGGCCCTCCGACCTTCATCGTCGTGTGACGCCGCATCGGTTCGTAGAGTTTGATGACGCCATTCCGCTCATCGAGGGTATCGCGAAGGAAATCGCGCTTCGCAAGATCGTTGGCGAGACGCGTTCCCACCTCGTGAATATTCCCGGCCCCCAGAGTCATTACCCAATCCCCCGGCTTCAGCGCACGCCCCACCTGAAGATGAAGTGATGCCTGATGCGGGTGAAATTCTGCTTCCTCAACCTCACCCAGTTCATGAACGGCATCGACAATCGTCTGCCCTGTAATCCCGGGAATGGGCGCTTCACTGGCAGGATAAATGTCCGTCACCCAGAGTTCATCCACTCCGTCAAAGCAGGCCCCGAACTCATCGCGCAACAACTGAGTTCGCGAAAAACGATGCGGTTGGAAAAGGCAGATCAATCGCCCGGCATGTTGACTGCGGGCCGTCTGGATCGTTGCCGCGATTTCCGTCGGGTGGTGTCCATAGTCATCAACGATTGTCACATCGTCACTCTGCCGTTTGATTTCAAATCGACGCCGGGCCCCGCGAAAAGAACTCAGGGCCTCGTCAATTCGGTCAAATGAAACCCCTACCTCACTCGCGACAGCGATCGCAGCGAGAGCATTCAACACATTGTGCCTCCCGGGAATCCCCAACCGGACCCTCGCGACATCCTCCCCGTCTTTGAAAACCGTAAACTCGGTTCCGGCGCCCTTCGGAACCAGATCGCCCGCCGAGTAATTCAAATCACGGTTCCACCCATAACTCACCGTATTCCCCCGATGTCCACAAACGCGATGGGCGTTCACATCATCGCCACAATAGTAAATTTTCCCGGAGGTCTGGTCGCAAAACCGGCCGAAAACTTCGCAGATCGCGTCGAGTCCTTTATAAAAGTCGAGATGCTCCTCTTCCACGTTCAGGAGAATGGCGTGCTCGGGATGAAAATTCACCAGCGTGCCGTCACTTTCATCTCCTTCCGCCACAAAGTATTCCCCCTTGTCATCCCAACTCGCATTCGTTCCGAGAATTGGAATTTCCGCACCCACATAGTGAGAAGGAGACTTCTCCCCCACCCGGAGAACGTGAGCTGCCAGTGCCGAGGTCGTTGTCTTTCCGTGCGTTCCCGCTACGACGATCCCCTTTTTGCCCATCATAATTGCAGCAAGAGCTTCCGCCCGGCGCAGTAATGGCGTCCCGTTCTGAATCGCGGCATCATAGGCCGCATTCCCCGGCTTGATTGCGCTGGAGTAAATCACGACATCAGTGCCCGCGACCGCTTCCGCAGAATGGGGGGAGGAAAACTGCAAACCCGCTTTTTCGAGGCGCTCCGTTTCCCCCGAAGTGACACGGTCCGAACCCGAGACTCTGTGCCCCAATCCTAACAGCAGGGAGGCCAACCCACTCATTCCGGACCCGGCCACACCGATCAGGTGCACCCGCACCGGATTCTCCGACTCGGCGAATTTCTCGCCCCACACTTTGCAAAGATCACTCATTCTATCCTTTTTCGCCCTATCCATTGCCCTCTTTTACCTGATTCGCAATGACTTCGCACACTCGATCCGAAGCATCCGGAATGGCCAGAGCCCGCATTCTTTCTTCCATTTCCGCAAGAGACTCTTCTTCAGTTAGTAAGGAGATAATTTTACGTGAGAACTCCTTCTCGGACAATCCTTCCTGAGACCAGCACTCGGCTCCACCGGGCACAGAGAAGATCTCCGCATTGCGGGTTTGATGATCATCTGCGGCAAAGGGATACGGAATCAAAACAGAGGGAAGCCCGTAGAAGGCAAGCTCCGTCAGGGTCGAGGCCCCGGAGCGACAGATCGCGAGGTCGGCAGCAGCGTAGGCATGTTGAATCTCCGAGCAGAAGTTCACCAGGCAACCCGCGTCCGGATGGGCATCATACATGGGTTTGACGGTTTCATAGTCAGTCGGCCCACTGATGTGAAGAACCTGAAGCCCGGCGTCCTCAAACTCGGCCAGGCTCGCAGCGACCAACTCATTGACGCGGCGGGCCCCCTGGCTCCCGCCCATCACCATGATCGTTTTTTTCTCCGGAGAAATCCCGAAAAAAGAAGCGGCCTCTTCGCGCGAAGGGCGTCTCGCAACCGAAGGGCGAACCGGAGTCCCTACCACCTCGACAGGCTGACCGGAGGCAAAGTGCTTTGCGCATTCTTCAAATCCAACAAGAATCGTGCGGGCAAATCTCGCATTCAGTTTATTGGCCCGGCCCGGAATCGCATTGGACTCGTGAATGAAGGTCGGCAGTCCCAAAAGCTTCCCGGCCAGAAGAGGCGCAGCGGAAGTGAAGCCCCCCATCCCGAGAACTGCGTCCGCCCTGAAAGTCTTGAGAAGCCGACGGCAGGCGAAAAGGGATCCGACGAACTTCGCCAGGAAAACAGGCATCTGCAGAGAGAGGAGCCGGGGCAGCGCCACCGACGGCATCTTCTCGAAACGAAGATGACCATAGCCTTCCGCAGCGAGCGCATCGATTTGCTTTTCAGAAATGAGGAGAACTACTTCACCGCCGCCCGCAGTCCAGGACTCGGCTACCGCGATACCCGGAAAAAGATGACCACCGGTGCCACCACACGCAATCACGAGACGTCTTTCGGAAAACTTAGACATTTACAAATATTTACAAACCACACAAATTACCATAAATCTAGCAATTTCGGAGAAATCCAACTACTTTCTTTGGATCTCGTTATCGGGGAGATGCGATAGCATTGCTGGAGCGAATTGTTGTGAATTGCTCGAAATCGCAACCAGTCTACGCAGTCCCTTTCGGAGACTACGCGGCGGGGCGGGGAATCTTGCAGAAAATCAGACGACTACGCGCAGAGCACCCGGCCTTGCCTGAATGATTTGCGGAGTGGTTGTGACGACATCCCCATCCACCTGGATATCGAGAACCGGATCCGTCTTGATCTCGATCGATTTTCCGCGCCAGTGACTCACCAGCTTGGAGGCATCGAGAGCAGCTTGCTCTTCATCAGTCTTTCGAATGCGATCCAATCCCATCATTTTACCGGCAAGCTGGACAATCCCTTCGATGTTGGCTTTCCGGATCAGAAACACGTCGAGGAGGCCGTCATTCACATCCACGGACGGAGCCAGGGTAAGGCGCCCCACGCCTACGGTCCCCGCGTTAGCAACAATACAGGCAACTCCGGAAGAATGGATCGTCTTTTCCTCGTCGATCACGATCTCGTAGTCAGCCTCCGGAATTTCCTGAAGCATTTTGATGCCGGCAAACACGTAGGCCCATTTTCCGAATTGATCCTTCAATTCCCGGGTTGCCTCCTGAACCACGCCGACCTCGATGCCGCAACCAATCCGCAGGAGAAAGGAGCGTTCGCCGATCACTCCTGCATCGATGTATTTGGTGCGATAGCGATCTCCGCAAATCAGGTCGCATGCCTTTTCCAAATCGCCGGGCAACCTCAACTCCGAGGCCACCAGGTTCCCCGTTCCGCCTCCGAGAATCAGCATGGGGACGTCGGTATTCATGAGGCCGGTAGCCACCTCCATGACCGTTCCATCGCCACCGTAAACCGCCACTACTTCAAAGCCGGCCTTGACCGCTTCACGGGCGAGACGACGCCCGTCGCCGGGCCCATGGGTGATCGAGATGTCCCAGGCCACACCCGCATCGCGAAATGTGGAATTCAAAATGGCAAGAAGAGGGATTTTTCTCGAAGGAGCCGGGTTCACAATCACATGCACGCTTTTCGGGCGATCGAGCTCCTGCAAATTGACTTGTTGAATCGGCATTTCAAATCCCCTAGGCTTCTTGCATTGAGGCCATATACATTCCGTGTTCCAATGAGAGATGCAAGCCTTTCAAACTGACCCCGTTACGTTTTTGTCACCTCTGCCCTCTTTCCGTTCAGTAAAATGCGAGGACTATGCGGTTGAATCCCGTATCATTTCCCGTTCCCATGCCTAAAATTCTGATCGTTGATGACGAAGAAGATATTCGCGAGCTTATCGCGGTAAATCTGATGCGGGAAGAGCAGTATCAGCTGATCGAAGCTGCTGACGGGCTCGAGGCCTTGCGCCGGGCAAAGGACGAGCGGCCCGATCTCGTAATCCTGGATTTGATGCTGCCCCATATGGACGGACTCACCGTGTATAAGAAACTCCGGGAGAATGCCCTCACCGCAAAGATTCCGGTGATCATGCTTACCGCCCGCGGCCGATTGGAGGAAAAAATCGAGGGCCTTGAACTGGGCGCCGACGACTATCTTTCCAAACCATTCAGCCCCAGGGAGCTTATGCTTCGCGTCCGGAACCTCCTCCGGCGCTCCCATGAGAATCCTTCCGGGAATCTCGTCGAAACAGGCCCCTTCAGCCTCGACAAGAATGCACTCAAACTACATCTCGACGGAGAGGGAATTGACCTCACCGCCACCGAGTTCAAACTCCTCCTCAGCCTGATCGAGTCCCCGGGAATCACTAAGGAACGCGGTGACCTTTTGAAGAAAGTCTGGGGATACAGCGACATGATCCAGACCCGGACACTCGATACCCACATCAAGCGATTGCGTGAAAAACTGGGAAGCCACGGAAGTTCCATCGAAACCGTCAGAGGGGTCGGTTACCGTTTTTCCGGGGAATAGTTCTTTCGCTCATGGTATATTCCGACTGTTTTGCAAACCATCCTGCTCATTCTTCTTAGCGGACTCTGCCTCTGGCTGGGATGGCTCTGCTACCGGCTTCGCAAGAACGTGCGGCAACTCGTCGACTCACTTGAAAGCAACACAGCGGAGCATCTCGACAAGGACCTGATCGGATCGATGGCCGCCCCAGTCGACCAGCTTGGCATCCAAATTCGCGACGCCATCGCAGAAGCCGCCCTCACCAGTGAATCAGAAAGCCGGCAGCGGGAGTTTCTCGAAGCTCTTTTGAACGAGATTACGGACGCGATCTTCATTCTCGACAGCCAGCGTGAAATTCGATTTCTCAACGAGGCGGCCCGCAACCTTTTCCCAAGCGAGCAAATCTATCAGGAGCGCTCCTTTCTCGACGTCTGCCGGGATCACCGCATCTATGACACCCTGTCTCTGGCCGAAGAAATCGGAGCTAAGGTTTCCGAGAACATCGTCATGCGGCTGCACGACAGCAAGACAGGGCGAATTCGAGAAATCAATCTCCACATCGAGGCGGAACCACTCCACTTTGCCATGAACGCTTCCGATTCCGGCTCCTGGCTCCTCCTGAAGGACGTCACGGCAGAGCTGGAGACCGAACAAATCCGTCGCGATTTTGTTGCCAACGCATCTCACGAGTTGCGCACGCCCCTCTCGATTATCAATGGATACCTCGAGACCATGGATGACGCCGAGATTGATCTCAATCAGGCTTCTTTCCGAAGGGCCATTCGCACGATGCACAAACACGGCCAACGCATCGCGCGCATCGTCGACGATATGCTCATGATTTCCAAGCTGGAGAACGCGCAGAACCTCCTCAAGGTCAAGCCATTCGACCTTCGGGATTCCCTGAATGAAATGATCAGCCAGCTCATGCCGCTAATCGAGGAAAAGCATGCCCGGATTAAGATGGATACCGGATCGCGAGAGGACTGGACTCTGGCCGGCGATCGCTACTACTGGGATCAGATCTTTTTCAATCTGATCGAAAACGCTTTGAAGCAGAATCGCGAGCCGGGCTTGCACATTACGATTCGATTCCGGGCAGAGAACGGCCGCTATCTCATCACGATTTCGGATGATGGTATCGGAATTCCGGCTCAGGACTTACCACTGATTTTCAAACGCTTCTATCGAGTTCAAAAACATCACTCTCAGAGTGATGTCAAAGGAACCGGACTCGGCCTTTCCATCGTCAAAAGAGCGGTGGAAGCGCACCAGGGAGAGGTCAAAGTGGACAGCCGGGCCGGGATCGAAACCATCTTTACGATTTCGGTGCCCGACACTTCGATTCCAGCATCCTCGAACGCGAAGTCGGATAAAAATCTGTAGCCCTGCTTTGGGCAGGCCCGCTGGGTAATACCCGCTCTATCGGCGGGCGGCCATCAGGCGCATGATGAAGTAGAGCAGTTGCCCGATGGAGGCGATCGCAGCGACCGTGTAGGTCATAGCCGCCCAGAACAGCGCATTCTTGGCCTTATCGTGATCGAGGTCTCCCATGATCCTGGACTGATCGATCCAGGCTAGCGCGCGATTGCTGGCATCGAATTCCACTGGAAGCGTAATGATCGAAAACAAGGTTGTCGTCGCAAACAGGATGACACCGATCAGCAGGACCGTGGTGTTCCCGTAGGCAGCAAGACCAAGTCCCACCATCAATACGATATTGAGAAACTTACTCGAGAGACTCACAATCGGCACGAGGGCGGACCGCAACTTGAGGGCTCCGTAGGCACGGGCATGTTGGACCGCGTGTCCGCATTCGTGAGCAGCCACCGCCGCCGCTGCGACATTGCGCTGGGAATACACCGACTCACTGAGATTCACCGTTTTCTTCAGCGGATTGTAGTGATCGGTCAGCTGTCCGGAAGTCGAGATGATCTGCACGTCATTGACGCCTTCATCGGCGAGCATGCGACTGGCAACTTCCGCACCCGACATCTGGATCGGCCGTTGAGAATATTCAGCGAAGCGCTTCTGAAGCATGGAGCCAACCCAACGACTGATGAGCATCGTGCCCACGGTGATAACGATGTAGATGAGGTTGCTGCCTCCAAGAGCCATTCCGTTCATAGATTTCTAAAGGGAGTAATTGCGAAACAATACGGAGAAAGCGACAAAACGGAACTGAAATCTGTTCAAAACCGAGCCCGAAACCCCGCCCCACCCGGGCCGCACCTTTTCCGGGATCACCAATTCCCCGATCCACTGCATCCGTAGATTTCCGGAGTTGCCTCGTCGCTCCCTTCTACTCTAGTCTGGCCGAATGAACGCTCGAAGAACCCGGCTCTCTCTCGTGGCCGCGCTTCTTTGCTTCACTCACTCCCCCGGCATTTCCCACGACAGTCTCTACGACTACCTCGAAATTCGATTTCTCGAGAACAACCACATCGAAGTCACGCTCTCGGTTCATGCCGCCGATTTTTCCAATCGTGAATCGGTCGACCTTTCCAGCGTGGAAACAGACTGGTTTCGAGCTCTCCCTCCGTCGGAAAAGGCGGAATTGATCGCCCGTGCCAATCAATCAGTGAGCTCGGCCGTGGCATTCTCCCTTCAGGAAGGAAATGCACCTGACACCACCTTCCCGGTCCCAACGATTCCCCGGACGGCCACGATCGACTCCGGGGCCCGTCCGGGATCCCTGATCGCCAGCGCGATTCTTCCGGAATCCGCCGATCGCCTTGTCCTTCGCTACTCCGGTGAAAAACGACTTATGGTCGTTGTGATTCGCCCCGGTGCGTTTCCGAAAGTTCACGATCTCGCCCCCGATTCGACGGGGGAATTCCCCCTCCGTCCTGCCCCGGAACAAAATACGTCCCCATGAAATCAATCCTCTCTGTCCTTCTGCTCGCGTGCCTGCATCCCTGCCTCGCCAAAGAGTTGCCATCCTCGATCCGCCTGACTCCGGGACCGATCAATGAGATCACACTCCAGGTCGGAGACAAAAGTCTCGCGATCAATTCCAGCGGAGCGGCTCCCTGTGATACCCTGCTACTGACCCACGGCAGACGGGACATCATCCGGGCTGCGAGAGCTTCCGGGGCCCAACACATCTACGGAGGAGAGAAAACTCTTTCCGTCCTGAGAGGCGCCGAAGAATTCTGGATGAACTGGTGGGAAGATCGCTTCGACTACTACCAACAACAAGTCACCCAGCTCCCCACTCAAAACTGGCCCGAAGTGCAGGAGTTGCCGGAAAACACCCTGGAATGGAACGGCCTCTCCATCCGGATCCTCCCCAGTCCCGGCTTCACCAGGGATGCGGTCACCTTTGTCACGGAAGTAGAGGGATCCAAAGTTGCTTTCGTCGGAGATCTGCTTTTGGAGGGAGGCAAAGTGAGAGACCTCTACTCCTTCCAAAACGAAATCCGGGAAGCTAAAATCGGCGGCTATCACGGTCACCTGGGCCGACTGCACGTCTGGCTGAAAAGCCTCGAGACCGTACGCGCGGAAAAGCCGGACTTTCTCATTCCTTCGCGGGGACCCGTCAGCACATCCCCTGACACCGATATCGGCACAGCAATCCGGTCCGCTCGCTCGATCTACAAAAACTACCTGAGCACCAACGCCCTGCATTGGTATTTCGGCGAAGAGCGCATGAATACCTGTGCAGAACTCGTACTCGGCGAAAACCACGGCGTGCGCTCGATGCCACTTGCCGAACACATCGACCTTCCCGAATGGTGCCAACACATGGGAACGACCAAGCTTCTCGTGTCGAAATCCGGGAAAGGCTTTGTCCTCGATGTCGGTGGAGCCAGTGCCTTGAAAACACTGCAAACAGCTGAATCCGACGGACTGATCACCGGACTCGACGGAATCTTCGCCACCCACACGCACAATGACCACACCGCCGCGATCGCTGATGCGGCAAAACACTTCCATTGCCCCGTCCATGCGCTTCCGGAAGTCGCTGATGTGCTCCAGAGCCCGGGCCGATGGTTTCTTCCCGGGGTCTCCCCGAACCGCGTCGAGTCCGTCCATCCCGTCAAGGACGGGGAAACAATGCAGTGGGAGGAATTCCACTTCACCTTCCGATTCTATCCCGGGCAGATGTACAATCACGGAGCCCTCCTCGTAGAAAAGGAAGGACACGACCCGGTTTTCTTTATCGGCGATTCATTCTCCCCTTCGGGAATTGACGACTACTGCATGATGAATCGGAATCTGATGCGAGACGACACCGGCTTCTCTCTTTGTTTCCGTATCCTCGACGAACTCCCCGGCACAACCTGGCTCGTAAATCAGCACATCCCGCATCTTTTCCGATTCACGAGAGAGGAGCGGAAATTCCTTCTCACCTCCTACCAAAAGCGGGCCCGCCTGATCCAGGAATTCGTCGCCTGGGATGACCTGAACTACGCGATCGATGAGCAGTGGGCCTCCTTTTACCCCTACGGACAGACTGCAAATCAGGGATCGACGGTAGCAACCGAAGTTCAAATCTGGAACCATTCCACCGTCGATCGCGAATTTACGGTGAAGCTCGCCCACCCGATGATGACTCTGCCAGAACCAAAAACTCAGTTCATCCCCGCGCGCAAGATGGGAACGGTCTCATTTGACATCGAAATCCCGGATACCAAAGACCAGCAGTACGTCATCACCGCCGACGTGATCAGAAACGATGGCCTCGAGGAATCCGCCTTTTGCGAAACGCTGATTCGGGTCGGAGCCCCGGTAATTAAGACCGCAGCAAAGGACGCGGAATAGAAAAGCCCCGGCCTTCCTCCTGCCCTCCGTAACTCAACAGGTCCAGGTAATCGATTCATCCCTTCCAGACTTTCGGCAGACAGTCGAGGCAACCGCCCACCCCGGAAAGAAACGACCCCGCTCCGATAGAATCGAAGCGAGGTCGGTGAACTGAGGCTCTGGAACTCAGAAATATTGTTTACCGGATCACGACAGGGCGGTCGCGCCATCCGCGTCGCGCCGCTTCGTAGTTGATCCAGTTCTGGGCCTGATCGGCCGTCGGGAAACCTCCCTCAGTGATCACGAGGTGCAAAGGGCGTCCGTTGGCAGGAGCCACCACCGTTCTAACCCCGGACTGATTAAGCACCTGCGCCATTTCCTGCGCGTTTTGATACTTGGTGTAGGCACCGAACTGCACGCGGTATGGCGCCACATTCGCAGGCGCTGCGGGCGGTGCCTGAACGACAGGACGCTGCGGCACCTGCATCGTTGGCTGCGGTTGAGAGGGAGGATGAATCGCCGGAGCACCGTTCGCCGATGGCGCGCTCATGGGGATGACGGCACCCGGAAGATTTCCGTTTGGCTGGGGGACGGCGGCTTGTTGAGACTTCCCGTTGAAGAGGCCGGCAAAGAATCCTCCCTGCTTACCGGCCGGGGCAACCCCGGTCTGCCCGACAGGCGGCTGATACTGCTGAGACGGAATTCCATATTGGACCGGCTTTGGCTTTCCAAAAAGCCCCCTCTTGACTGGCGCCTGCACCTGACTTGGGGCATATCCGGGATTGGGCACCGCGACCGCTGCATTCGGGTTGTTGACCGCCTTTTTGAGCGCGGCCTGCTGCTGAAAATCAGCAAACGGACGAAAGGGTTGCTGGGCTACTTGTCCCTCCGGCGCAGGGATGGGAGGGTTCGACACGACCGGAGACGACTGGGCCGAGAGAGGAATTGTCGCGGGTGCCGTTCCGACCACCATCATGGATCCCTGGACCGTTTGATTGGATCCGATCCCGAGTATTTGCCCGGCCGAATGAGAAAGATGCAAAAGCCTCGCATCCCGGGCTTTCCGATCATTGATTCGAACATCCACCATTTTCCCGGTCCCAAAGTGAGCGACTCGAACCATGGCCCCGAACGGGAGCGAGCTGTGCGCAGCCGTGAGCGCCCGCCCGTCATAAATTTCACCGGAAGCAGTCGGGCTACCTATGTATTGATCGGCATACAGAGCCAACATACCGGATTCCGCTTGATTCGCAGCAGCGGCCCCGGAAAGCGAAGCAGCCAGCCCGGCGAGGAGGAGAAGTTGAGCAAGTTTCATAGCGATCCTTAGACACGAAGGTAAATGATAATTAATATTTAACAAAGTTTAATCATTTTATAAAGATTTTATTTAAAATTTTATCGGACTTTAGGTTTGCGCCTTTTCGGGGCCTGTTTCACTCTCGCGGGATGAAATTTGCAATGCTCCGGTTCCTCTTCGTTCTGGCCGCCATCCCCTTCACCTCGGTGGCTGCTCCCAATATTCTCCTCATCACGGTGGATGACATGAGCGCTGACTCGATCGGTGCCTTTGGGGCGAAGCTCGAGGGAACGTCTCCTCATGTGGACGCGCTGGCGGCGGAAGGGCTGTCCTTTACCCTCGCTCATGTGCAGGTTGGAAACTGCTACCCTTCGCGCAACGTGATGTGGTCCGGACTCTATTCGCACAACAACGGAGCCGAGGGGTTCTATGAGGTGAAGCCCATCGACTACCCCATTCTCAGCGACGTGATGCAGAAAGCAGGCTACTGGGTCGGGATTCGCGGGAAAGTGAGCCACTCCACCCCTTACCAACCTTATGGATGGGACGAAGACCTGACGATTCGGGACGACGGATCGAAAGAGGACATGAAAGAACCGCAGTCGTATTTCCGATCGACCAAACGCGGGATCGAAAAAGCCTCTGCAGTAGGAAAGCCTTTCTGCATCAACCTGAATATTTCAGATCCCCACAAGCCTTTCTGGAAGCCGAATGACAAGAATCCCTCGTCCCGGATTTACAGCGCGGAAGAAGTTCCGGTTCCGGGCTTCCTGCCGGATGACCCGGCGATCCGTGAGGAACTGGCGCTCTACTACACCTCTGTCCGGCGGGCCGATGACTGTGTTGGAGCGATCCTGAAAGCTCTCGAGGAGTCCGGAAAGGAAGACGAGACCTTTGTCATGTTCCTCTCCGATCATGGAATGCCCCTGCCTTTTGCGAAAACCCAATTGTATCACCACAGCACTCATACCCCGTTGATCGTGCGTTGGCCCGGGGTGACGAAGGCCGGCACACGGGACAAAAAGCACATGGTCTCCGCGGTCGATTTTCTTCCCACGCTTTGCGATGTCGCCGGTGCTTCGCAACCCGAAAAGCTCGACGGTTTCTCTTTCGCACCGCTGTTCAGCGGAGAAGAACAGGAGAATCGAACGGCGGTCTTCAAACTCTACAATGAGAATTCCGGTGGAAACCGGCATCCCATTCGTGGAATCCAGACAAAGAACTACCTGTATCTCTTCAATCCCTGGTCCGACGGGGAAAACCAGTTCCGCACGGCGACCCAGGGGACCGTGAGCTACAAGCGGATTCAGGCTCTCGCGAAAACCGATCCGGCGATCGCCGCTCGACTCGATCTCTTTGATCATCGGGTGGTCGAGGAGTTCTACGATGTCGCCAAAGACCCGGACTGCCTCGTGAACCTGATCGACTCGCCGGAACATGCCGGGGCATTGCAGCGACACTGCCGAATCATGGAGACGTTTATGCGGGACAGCAATGATCACGCTCTCGAAGTATTTCTGAATCGCGACGATCCCGTCGCCCGGAAGGCCTACATGGACAAGGTTTCCGCAGAGGCCGCCGAGCGCCGGGCTTTGCGACGCAACGGAAAACGAAAAGTGAAAGAGGCTCCCGGAAAGAACAAGGGTGGCCAAAAGAAGGCCGGGAAAGCGGCCGTCTAGAGCACTTCAGTTTTTCGGAACGCCGGGAGTGGGCGTTCTCAAATCCTTCCAGTAAGGCTCTTGGCATTCTACGCAGAATCTGCTTCATTCCGATATGCTTTTTCGCCCCTGGATTGTTGCCCTCGTTTTACTTTCGCTCACCGCTCCCGCATTTTCTCAGGACGAAGAGGAAAAGGAGGAAATCTCACCCGAGGAACTCGCCAAACGGGAGGAGTTGAAAAAACTCCCGAACCTCGTCCTCATCATTGCGGATGATTTGGCCTGGGATGATTCCTCGCCCTACGGCCACGATTCCATCCTCACGCCCAATCTGCAGCGCCTCGCGGATAGAGGAATGCGGTTCAACAATGCGTTCGTCACGATTTCCTCCTGCAGCCCAAGCCGGGCCAGCATCGTCACTGGCCGTTATCCGCACCAGACCAATGCCGAAGAACTCCATTGGCCTGTTCCGAAAAATCAGACCACCTTCGTCGAAAAGCTGAAGGAAAAGGGATACTGGACCGCCGCCGCCGGAAAATGGCACCTCGGCGACGAAGTCCGTGACCGCTTCGATGAGATCCGCGAGGTTGACACTTCCGGCTTTCAACTTCCCTCGGGCGAAGCAGCCAAAGCCGGAAAATTCGTTGAGACGCTTGAGGGCGAAGCCCAGAGCGGATGCGCGGACTGGATTCCCCTGATGAAAGACCGTCCCGAAGACAAACCGTTCTTTCTCTGGCTTGCCGCTCTCGATCCACATCGCCCCTACCATTCCGGCATCATTCCGGAGGGAGCCCGCCCCGAGGAAATCAAGCTCCCCCCCTATCATCCCGACACTCCCGCGGTTCGTGCCGACTACCAGATTTACTACGATGAAATCACCCGACTTGATCGATACGTGGGGCTTGTCATGGATGAACTGGAAGCGCAGGGGGTCGCGGAGAACACCCTCATTCTTTTCATCAGTGACAATGGTCGTCCTTTTCCCAGGGATAAAACGACCCTGTATGACAGCGGAATCAAGACGCCCTGGATCGTTCAGTGGCCCGCCAAAGTAAAGCCCGGCTCGATCTGCGACCGGCTCGTCAGCACCGTCGACATCGCGAAAACCTTTCTCAAACTGGGTGGAGTCGAAAATCCCGGCCAGACCTTCGAAGGGGTCGATGTTTCCTCCCTGTTCACCGATCCCGCCAAACCGGTCCGCGACTACATTCACGCTGAGAAAAACTGGCATGACTTTGAGGACCATGTCCGCGCGGTCCGAAACGAGCGTTACAAATACATTCGCAACTACTATCCAGACCTTCCCCAAACGCCCTCGGCAGACGGACTGCGGAGCCCGACTTTCGTAGAGCTGCAGCGACTTCATGCCAAGGGCGAATTGACAGAAGCACAGATGGCCTGCTTCATCGCCCCGCGTGCGGAAGAGGAACTCTACGACACGAAGCTCGACCCATTTGAATTGAACAACCTGATCAACGACGATCGCTACGCGCCGCTGATGACAGCGATGCGTGCCGCTCTCCAGGATTGGGAGGAAAAGACAAAAGACTCTGCCCCCGAACTCCGCACCGCCGACGAATTTGACCGCGTCACCGGTCTCCCCACCGACGCCCGCGTCCGACCAAGACTTTCCAAAGCCGAAATGGTGGAGAAGGGATTGGTGGCACCGTAAGCAACGCTCCGAATATGAAACCATTAGTCCTCACCTCTCTCCTCCTTGCCTTGCCTTTCCTCTCCCAAGCGGAGTTCGCCTGGACGAACACGGAAGGAAAGCATCTTGAACTCTCCCACGACGACACCCCCGTCGCCCGCTACGTCTACGAAGCGATCGACGAATCGACGCCGGAGCGCCGCGAGGAAACCTACAAGCCGTTTTGCCACGTCTACCGCCCCGGTAGCAGCGACGCATTTCTCACCAAAGGACCCGGCGGTAAATTCACTCACCATCGGGGTATCTACTACGGATTTTCGAAAGTGAGCTACACAGACGAGGACGGCAAGACTCATACGAACATCGACACCTGGCATTGCCGGAAAGCTCACCAGATCCATCGCCGTTTCCTCAAACAGGAAGCCACTGTGGATTCGGCTTCGTTTACCTCGCTGATCGACTGGCTCGACAACGAGGGCAATGTCTTTGCCAAAGAGAAGCGCACGATGACTTTTTCTTTCCAGGGCAAAGATATCGTGGTCGACTTCGACTCGACCCTGAAGTCGGAAGTTCCCGAGATCCGACTCGATGGAGATCCCCAGCACGCCGGCTTTCAGTTTCGTGCCCACAACGACGTGAACGACAAGACCAAAGGGAAAACCTACTACATTCGACCTGAGACAGGTGCGGCAAAGCCCGGGGAAACGATCAACTGGTCCGCCAAGGCGGATTCGGACGCGACCCGCGACCTTCCGTGGAAAGCGATGTGCGTTGAGTTGGACGACAAGGTCTACACCGTGGCCTATCTCGACTCGCCCAAAAACCCGAAACCGGCCCGTTTCAGTGAGCGCGACTACGGCCGCTTTGGCAGCTATTTTATGAAGACGGTTACGAAGCAGGCACCGCTTACAATCGACTACCGGCTCGTCATTCGACCGGGAACGATGACTCCGGAAGAAGTCGCCGCCCTGAGCCAAGGCTTCACGACAAACTGATCCTGAATGTCCCGCTCCCCCTCCAGCTCCGAACCCAGCCCCCGGCATTCCAGTTCGGAAATCATCGAAATTCTGCGGAAGGTTCGGAAAATCGAGCTGCGAACGCGCGGGCTCGTCCGGGAAAGCTTCGGTGGCGAATACCACAGTTGTTTCAAGGGCGAAGGAATCGACTTCGAAGATTTCCGGGAGTACCAGCCCGGAGATGAGGTTCGCTCGATCGATTGGAATGTAACCGCCCGGATGGGGCACCCCTTCGTAAAAAAATTCACGGAGGAACGGGAGATGACCGTTTTCGTCTGTGTCGATATCAGTGCCTCGGGCAACTACGGCAGTCACGGTCCGAGCAAGCGTGAGCTCATGGCGGAAGTGGCTGCGCTACTCACTTTCAGCGCGCTGCAAAATAAGGACAAGGTCGGCCTGATCCTCTTTACCGACGAAGTGGAACTCTATCTGCCACCGAAGAAGGGAACCGGTCACGCGCTCCGGTTGATCCGCGAGATATTGCTCTTCGAGCCGGAAGGACATCGAACCTCGCTCTCTGGACCCATTCATATTTTGAAGAACGCTGTCCGGAAACGCTCGCTCGTCTTCATGCTCTCCGACTTTCTTTTTGAAGAGGATCTCGAGACCGACCTTCGCATCGTGAATCGGAAACACGACCTCGTCTCGATTCAAGTCAGCGATCCCGCAGAGTTGGCGCTCCCTCCGGTAGGGTATGTTCGCCTTGAGGATCCGGAAACCGGCGAACAGGTCGAGGTGAATACGTCCAATCCCCGGGTTCGCAAAGCCTACGAGGCGCAGGCAAAGGAATGGCAGGATTCAATCGACCGGCAGTTCAAACGGCTGTCGATCGACAAGATCTCCCTGCGGACCGATGAGGAATATCTCCCTGCCTTGCACAGCTTTTTCAAGCGCAGGGACCGGTCGGAAATCGCTTAGACCCTTTTCTCGCAACGGCATTTGCGGTAGACATTGGGGAACGGCTCCTTACCTTTTCACTTTGGCTGCTTCGTCGCTCACTTGATGGTATACCCTTCCTTCCCCCACATTCTCACTCAGGTGCCGCCCCTCGGGGACGACATCTTTGATATCGTCGTGCTGGAGCCCACGGAATCCCTCACCGGCTTCGTGTTCTGGCTGATTGTCCTGCTGATCCTGCTCGTGGTCGCAGGGATTGCCGCCTGGCTGATTTACCGGAAAAATCGGAACCGTGAGCCGGCGAATGCTGCCGAGATTCGGGTCACGCAGAAGTTCCGCCGCCTCCGTGTCGACCGCGAACATCTCGAGCCGAATCAATTTACCCAGCGGCTTTCCGACGCCCTGAAGGATTATCTTGCCGAAAAGTTCAAGGACCCGGTCCGCTTCGAAACAACCCAGGAGTTTTTGCAGCGGGTTTCGAAAGACCGCTCTGCTCTGCCACCAGCAGCTCGCGAAAGCCTCGCATCCTTCCTCGTTTCCTCGGATGAAGTGAAATTCGCGAACCTGAGCGATGCCGAAGAGCGGGCGGAGCCCCTGCTGGATCAGGCGGCCGTGATTGTAAAGCAGTGTCAGAAAACTGCGTCCAGAGACTGAGACGCGCTTCCCGGGTCTATTGACCTTCCGATGTGCCCTTCCCTTCCGTGGCGATGAAGTCCTGAAACGGGTCTGCCGATTTCTGCGGTCGCTTCAGAGGCGGGCCTTCATGAACGTTCCCCGCCGCTTCCTGAATCAGTTGATCCAGCGCTCCCGTTCCCTCAGAGATGGCTTGTGTTTCCCGAACTGAGAAAACCGGCATCTCAATCCGTCAATCCTTTAGTTCAACTTGCGCGGAAGGCGGACTCGATGAATGAACTCCACCGTGGAGAGTGTCAGGACGATGGGAATCTTCTACGGATCCGTTTTCACCAATGGGAATGGCAGGAGAATGCGTTTCGGCTTTTCCCTCTGATTCCCCGACAAGGATCGTGGCGGCAGAATCCCCCTGTTCGCAGGAGAAACAGGCAAAGGCGGCGATCGCCATAGCGGATGGAAACGCAAACTTCATTTCAGTTAAAGACCGTATGGTAGTTCACTCCGGCACGGAAGGTCGATCAGAATGATTTCGAAAATCCCCGTGCGCGCCCCTCCCGTTACGATTCGAGCCACCTCTTTTCGCCACTTGCGACTTCTCCAGAATTCGCTTCTTTACCTTCGATCATGAAAGCACCTTCTTATCTCGTTTTTCTTCTCCCGGCCCTGCTCCTTTGCAGTTGCGGAAACTTTGAAAAGAAGTGGGAAGCGTCCGTCGCGGAATACCGGGCCGGCCAGGTTTCCTCGCCCGAAGGCCCCTGGATTGGAACTTGGACGACCACCACGAACGGTCACACCGGCGATCTTCGCGCGATCGTATCCGAGTCCAAAAAGAAGCCGGGGGAACTGGATTTTCATTATCATGCGACCTGGGGAAAGTTCTTTTCCGGAGGGTATGAGGTCGGCTTTCCAGCGAAGAAGAGTGGATCACGGACGCTGGTCGACGGAGAAAAGAGCCTCGGCGCGTTTGGCACCTTTGGTCACAAAGCGACGATTACGCGCTCCTCCTTCGACGCGACCTATTCCAGCAAGAAAGGCGATCTCGGAACCTTCGAGATGGATCGTCCGTAGCTGCGCTCGCAAGAGCGTGGCCTAGGCAACGACCACCGTCTTGCGACGGCGGCTACCTCGTAGCGACCTGAACTTGCGGGTAGCTGCGGTCGCAAGAGCGTGGCCTAGGCAACGACCACCGTCTTGCGACGGCGGCTACTTGGCCGTAGAATCGCTTTCTTCTCTGATGTCCCGCGACCGTTCCCTTCCCATCTTCGATCTTGAAATTGATCTCGCGAATGCGCTGGCCTCCCCGTCCCCGCGTGTCGTCATCGAAGCTCCGACTGGTTCGGGGAAATCAACCCAGGTTCCCCAGTTCCTCCTCGACTCCGGTCAGTGTGACGAGGGCGAAATCTATGTGCTCCAGCCCCGGCGCATCGCCGCCCGCATGTTGGCGACCCGCGTTGCCTCCGAGCGAAACTCGCGGGTGGGTGACGAAATCGGCTACCAGGTTCGCTTTGAAAGCGCGATCTCCAGGGGCACCCGGATTCGCTTCGTGACCGAGGGCATCCTGATCCGGAAACTGATCGATGACCCGGAGCTTTCAGGCGTCGCGGCCGTCGTTCTCGACGAGTTTCACGAACGACATTTCTTTGGAGACATCAGTCTCGCCCGCTGCCTCGAAGTGCAGCGAAAAAGCCGCCCCGACCTGAAGATCATCGTGATGTCGGCGACCCTGGAGGCGGCTTCGTTAAAGGAATTTCTCGGCGAGGGCTGTCATCATCTGGTTTCCGAGGGACGCACCTTTCCGGTCGAGATTCGCTACGAACCCCAACGCGAGCGACACAAGGGCGAGCTCTGGGATCATGTCGCACGAACGGTTCGGGACTTCCTGAAAGCCAATGGGGTCGAAGGACACGTCCTCGTGTTCATGCCCGGGCGGTACGAAATCACGAAGACAGCGCAGACGCTGCGCAAAGCCTCCTGGACGTCCGGGTTCGAAGTTCACGAGCTCTACGGCGAACTTTCCCCGGCCAAGCAGGATGCCGCAGTGGCGCGCAGCGACAGGCCAAGGATCATTGTCGCGACGAATGTGGCGGAGACATCCATCACGATTGACGGCGTTCGGCTGGTGATCGATTCCGGACTGGAACGTCGCTCGGCTTTCGATCACCGCCGCGGTATCACCACTCTTCATATCGAGAAAATTTCACAGGCGTCGGCGGATCAGCGGGCAGGACGTGCCGGACGAACCGGCCCCGGAACGGCGATTCGACTATGGAACGAGCGGGATCAGGAAAGCCGGGCAACGGCAACGGCTGCGGAAATCAAAAGAATGGATCTGACCGAAGCGATTCTGATCCTGGCCTCCAGCGGAGTCGAATCGGTCCGCGATTTTCCCTGGTTTGAAAAACCGGATCCCCTCGGTTTGGAGGAAGCGATGGGACGTCTCCAAACGATAGGAGCGATCGATGCAGCGGAGCGGCTCACTCCCCTGGGAAAACAGATCAGCCACCTCCCCGTTCCGCCCCGTTTTGGCCGAATCATCTACGAGGCGGTCCAGCACGGATGCCTCGATCTGATCGCTACGATTACGGCACTGACTCAGGCCCGGCCTCTTTTCCCCGCTCGAAAGCGCCAGTCGGACCACCTCATGCCCTTCGACTTTGCCCAGCCGGACGACCTCTCCGATTTTCAACCCTTGCTGCGAGCCTGGGAGCAGATGAAGCAGAACGGGTTTCGCCGGGAGCTTGGGGAACGTCTGGGCATCCATGCTGGCGCATCGCGAGATGTGGATCGCATTGCCGGACAGATTATTCGCGTCGCTTCGAGATGGTCTTCGCATCCCAATCGCGACCCGAACCCCACCGGGGAAACCCTTGCCCGGGTTCTTCTGACCGGATTTTCGGATCGACTCGCGCTGAGAAACAACGCTTCGACCCTTGCCTGCACGGTGATCGGGAACCGAAAGGGCCAACTGGAAAAGGACAGCGTCGCCGCTGCGAAGGAATCCCGCCTCTTCATCGCGGGTGAAATGATCGAGGTCGAAGGACGCGATCTCACCGTTAAACTCGGGCTGTGCACCCGAATTGCAGAGGACTGGCTTCGCGAGCTTTTCCCCGGTGAGTTTTTGGAACGCGACGGAGCCGTCTACGACGAGGTCAACCGTCGGGTCGAAGCGCGAAAAGAACGACGCTTCCGGGATCTCGTCCTCGAGACAAAACCCAGCGGACAGGTTCCCCCGGCCGAAGCCGCGACGCTGCTTGCCGAGCGGGTCCTTTCCGGGGAACTCAACCTGAAGGCCTGGGACGACAAAGTAGACGCGTTCTTTTCCCGAATCAGTCTCATCGCGGAGGCCTGCCCTGAATACGATCTCTCTCCCATCGACGAGGAATCAAAGCAACTCATGCTCGAGCAGATCTGTGACGGGGCCGTCAGCTACAAGCAAATCAAGGACCGCAAGGTCTGGCCGGTTCTGCAGGACTGGCTCCCTGCGCATCAAGCCGGATTGCTCGATCACCTCACTCCTGAGCAGATTGAGCTGTCGAACGGCTACCGAACGAAAGTTCACTACGTCGAGGGTGAGAAACCGAAGATCTCGGTGCTGATTCAGAAGCTTTTCGGTCTGGAAGACTCTCCCACCATTTGCGACGGCCGGGTTCCGGTAGTCGTCGAAATTCTCGCTCCAAATCATCGCCCCGTGCAAGTCACCGGGAATCTGGCCGGATTCTGGACAGGGAGCTATCCGGCTGTGCGGTCGCAGTTGAGGGGCCGATACCCCAAACACGATTGGCCGGAGTTTTAGGAAACAGGAAACCCTGTCAGGTCATTGACCTGACAGGGTTGAATTCTGTTTACTGCCCCTTACGCGAAGGGCTGCTTCGACTCTGCTAGAACAGTCCCGCTGGCTTCAAAATAGCATTCAGGCGTCTCTCCAACCGACGCAGTTGCAGCCTCTTTCTCCGCTCCATCCTTCTCTTCTTCAGTCTCTTGATCTTTGCCCTGAGGGCGGCTTTCCTGGCCGAATTGTTCACCTTGGGTGGCACTCCTGTCACCGTAAATCCGCCGTCCACCATGGGGGTGAAGACGAGGTTCTTCATATCGAGATCGAACTCGGAATTTTCGGGATCATCTTCATCATAGTACCACACCTCGTACACTGTGTTTTCCATGGTGCTGAATGGCACGGCTGACAGGTCAGAGGTTCCGGGATCATTTCCAGTGCTCTCACTGATCCCGACAACAATCCCCTCACCAAGACTGTCTAGCAGATCCTCTCCGGGATCATCAAAGAGTCCATTGTAAGCGAAGATGATCGTTCCATTGGCCAGCAACTAAACCTGGAACGTCGCCAGATGTTCCTCTTCTGCATCTGTACCAACCTCGTTCCAGGTAAACACAGCCCGGTCTCCAAAGTCCCTGAAATGAATCGTGCCGGTGGTGCTTAGATCCAGATCGGTTTCGAAGGGAAAGATGGTGGGTTCCCCCCCGTCCTCGTAAAACTCTTCCAGATCCCCCCAAACATCGTAATCAATATCGTTGTCGTCTCCATCTCCCCCCAGTTGGAGGCCGCCATTCGTTCCGACATAGACCATCGTGTAATTGGTTCCTTCGAACGGAAACGGGAAACTCAACGTGACGTCCGTTTGTTCATCATCTTCATTCGTAAGGTCTTCTAATTCATCACCAAAGTCACTCACCCAGACCGGAGGGGCAGCCGACGCACGATTGCTTCCAAGCAGTAGCAGGCTGAAAATCATGCAGGGGATCATTCCCCGGCACGACTTGGCAAGCAGGCCACCAAGCCCTATAAAATCCGGCATGACCCGGTCGAAATGGGAGCCTTGCCCCGATGTGAACTCCTTCCGAGTTCTATTGAATGTTTTCATAGTAGTCTTCGCTTATGTGTCTTCAGCTCCCTTTGGGGGCCCAACCCTTCCTTAACGCTTTATCAATTTTCAATTTTTTTGTCAATCGTTCCCGATTGTCGCTCCCGCTCGATTCACGGAACGCACGCATGATGAAGCAGACAGCCGGGCATTGAATCCTTCAAAGCTGCGACCCGGGACTCCGTTTATTTACCTAAGAAGCAGTCCTACCAGCGCTACCTTATCACCCAAAGGCCCGGATAAAGCCGACCTCAAGAGCGAGCGCTTCAAAGACATTGGTCGCGAGATTCCCCCGCAGCGTTTCCACCGCCTCAACACGCTGACCGAGCTCATCCGTGGTCAGTGTTTTCGCCAACCGTCCCGTCGCATCGGCATACTCGGGCAGATCAAGATGTAGACTTCCATTTTGCTGCCGCATCGCATCGCCAAACCACATCATGAGAAAATCAATGAGCCGGTTTCGCTGCTCCAGATATTCCGCCTCGGTCAGAGCCTTGTAGTATTCCTCCCGCTGTTTGAGGTAGTCCCCCTCGGTCGTCTGGCGGTAGTGCGCGACTTCTGCTTTGAGGGCTTCCTCATTTCGCTTGGCGATGAGAGCTTTCTCCTCCTTGAGGATGCCGGCAAATTTTGCCATGAGCCCGAGTGCCCCCGAGATTCCCCCGGCCCCTTTCTCGGCATGCCGCCGCAACGAGTCGAGAAAGGCTCTCGCCGATTCGCTGATTTCCGCCGGCCCGGGCTTTCCGGAAAGACTCACCCGGATGCAGCGGGACAGGATCGTTTCGAGCAACATCTCCGGCCGCGAACTGAGCAGAAGAAGGCGACTCGATTTGGGCGGTTCCTCCAGTGTTTTCAGGAACGCATTTTCCGCCTCGATGCCCATCCGGTCGGCGTCCTTGATGATCGCGAACTTGGTGATTTCGGAGGGCGCCGCCATTTGCAGGGTGTGCTCGATCGTCCGGATCGCCTTGATCGAAATGCGCCGCGACTTGGACTCGGGTCCGATGACGGAGACGTAACTGTCGCGCAGTTCATTGAGGCTCAATGCCGTCGCATTGGTTCCCGGATTGACCATCCCAACCATCCTCACCGCCAGTGCTTCCTTTCCGCTCCCGACCGGCCCGGTGATCAAATAGGCATGGGCGAGCCGGCCATTGGCTTTCGCCAGGTCGATCAGATCGATGGCCTGCGGAAGAGTGAAACTCATGAAAAAGCTCCCTCCATTCTCCGGCTAAATTCGGATTGAATCGCTGCTGTCACTTCGTCGATCGAGGCGGAAGCGTCGATCACTGCGATGCGCCCCGGTTCCTCTGCGGCCAGATCGAGGTAGCCCTGCCGCACCTTTCGGAAAAACTCCATCGGCTGGGACTCCATCCGATCCTCGCTTTCGCCGCTCGCGGCGAGGGCTCTGGCATGGCCGATTTCGACATCCAGGTCGAGAAGCAAGGTCAGATCCGGAAGACAATCGCCCACGGCAAAGGAGTTGATCGCCTTCACGGCGGAAACATCCAGCCCCCGTCCGATTCCCTGATACACCGTCGTCGAATCCAAAAACCGGTCTGCAACGACCCAGGTCCCCTTTTCGAGGGCGGGAAGGATCACATTTGGCACCAGCTGGGCGCGACTCGCCGCAAAAAGAAGGAGTTCGCTTTCGTCCGTCAAATCCCCGGCATCCTTGTCATACTGGAGGAGGTGTCGAATTTTTTCGCCAACGACCGTTCCCCCCGGTTCCCGGGTCGTAAGCACCTCGATCCCCTGATTTTCCAATGCCTCCACGAAGCGACGAATCTGCGTAGACTTGCCGCAGCCCTCTGATCCTTCGAATGTGATGAATTTCCCGCGTTGCATCGATGCCGATTGCATCTATGAATGGCAGACAGGCGATTGTCTATCGCAAATTGATCCGACTCCCAAAATCATCATGTCCAGTTCAGCAGAAATCACCTTTGGCTCCCGTGACGATCGCAAACTCGTCGAGCGCGGACTCACCTTTTCCCCGAAATTTGACGATCACGGTCTCATCGTGGCGATCGCGCAGGATGCCGATAGCAACGAGGTCCTCATGGTCGCCTACATGAACGAGGAATCGCTCACCAAAACTCTCGAAATCGGGGAAGCGGTCTACTTTTCCCGCAGCCGCCAGGAGATCTGGCACAAGGGCGCCACGTCCGGCCACACCCAAATCGTGGAGAAAATCCTGACCGACTGCGATCAGGACGCTCTCGTCCTGAAGGTTCGCCAGCAGGGCCCCGGTTGCTGCCATGCCGGATATAGATCTTGCTTCTACAGAAATATACAGGAGCCCGGCAATCCGGTAGCCTTGGGACAGGAGATTGAGGATCAAAGCTACGACCCGGACAAGGTCTACAGCTGATTTTCTCCCTTTCCCACCCATCCTGACCCTGCGCTTGCTCCTGATTTTCTCCTTCCACGAAGCCGGAAACCAGGATCATAGATACGAGTAGGAGCAAGCCTATCCCCCCAAGCACCCACAATGAAATCCCTCTGGTCGAACTCCGAAGCAAAGAAATTTAAAGGTGACGTCGGCAAGCGCGTCTACACGTCCCGTCTACTCGGAGCGAACCCGGAGCTGGTCCTGCATGGAGGCGGAAATACGTCGGTCAAAACAACCGACAAGGATTTCTTCGGCGACAAGGTGAGCGTTCTCCATGTCAAAGGTTCCGGCTGGGATCTGGGAACGATCGAAGCGGAGGGCTTCGCTCCGGTTCGTATGGACGCATTGCTGAAGATGGCAAAGCTGGATACGCTGAGCGATCCGGAGATGGTCAAGCAGCAGCGGGCCGCCATGCTGGAGCCAAGCGCTCCCAACCCGAGCATCGAGGCGATCCTCCACGCAATCATTCCCCAAAAATTTGTCGATCACACCCACGCCAATGCCGTGGTCGCCCTGACCAATCACAAGAATGGACGGAAGGCGGTCGAGGAGGTCTACGGAAATCGCGTCGTCGTGGTTCCCTACGTCATGCCCGGCTTTGATCTTGCCAAGGCGGTCGAGAAGGCTCTCGATGGGGTCGATCCCTATGCTCTCGATGGAATCATCCTGATGAATCACGGCATCTTCACGATGCACGATGATGCCAAGACGAGTTACGAGCTGATGATCCAGCTTGTTACCGACGCGGAAATTTATCTTTCGACCCGTCTCGGCAAGAAGTTCGCTTTGCCGAAGGCCAAGGCAAAAGAGGACCTCCTCGCGCTTTCCAAAATCCGGAAGGAAGTGTCCGACCTTCGCGGCGTTCCAGTGATCGCTTCGCTCGACCAGTCGCCCGAAGCCGTCGGCTACGCCTCGCGTAAAGATGCCGCAAGGATTTCCACCCGCGGGCCGCTCACTCCGGATCATACGATCCGAACCAAGCGGGTCCCTGTCGTGATCGGAAAAGATCCGGAAAAGGCGATCGCCAAATACGCGACTGACTACGAGGCGTATTTCGAGAAATACAATCAGGGCGAAACGATGCTTGCTCCCGACCCGCGCTGGGCCGTGTGGCAAAACCAGGGCGTCGTCAGTTTTGGCGCAACGGAGAAAGAGGCCGGCGTCATTCGCGACATCGCGACCAACACCTGGCAGACGATTTCCCAGTCCGAAGTCGCTTTCGAAGGCGGATGGAAAGCCCTTCCGGCAGGAAAGCTTTTCGAAATTGAATACTGGGAGTTGGAGCAGGCCAAGCTCAAGAAGGGTGGCTCTGCCCCGACCCATCAGGGCAAAGTTGCCATCGTGACAGGATCCGCTGCCGGAATTGGATTTGCCTGTGCAGAATCTCTCGCGGAACAGGGTGCCAAGGTCATCGGAATTGACCTCAGTCCGGAAATCGAAGAACAGATGGCCAAGATTGGCGGGATCGGAATCATCGCCAACCTCACTGACGACAAGAAGGTCATCGAAGCGGTCGAGATCGTCGTCCGCCAGTTCGGTGGCATTGATATCGTAGTGAGCAACGCGGGAATTTTTACGGCGGGAGCCTACCTCGAAAATCTTGAATCAAAGAACTGGGATCTCTCCATGGCGGTCAACCTGACGAGCCACCAGAAGCTTCTCAAATACACGATCCCCTATCTCCACAACGGAATCGATCCGGCAGTCGTTCTCGTCGGCTCCCGCAATGTGAATGCCCCCGGTGCCGGAGCGGCGAGCTACTCCTGCGCCAAGGCCGGGCTGACGCAGCTTTGCCGCGTTGCCTCCCTTGAGCTGGCTCCCTTCGGCGTTCGCTGTAACATCATCCATCCGGATGCAGTCTTCGACACGAAGCTTTGGACACCGGAGAATCTCCAGCGCTCCGCGGAACGCTACGGCATGACGGTCGAGGAATACAAAACCCGCAACCTGATGAAGACTGAAATCAAGTCGAAGGACGTCGGAAACATGGTCGCGGCGATGGCGAGTCCTCTCTTCGGGAAAACGACAGGGGCGCAGGTTCCCGTGGACGGCGGAAACGACCGCGTGATCTAACGGACTGAGACCGACAGCCCCACCGTCTTGCGACGGCGGCTACTTTGCCATGTAGCCGCGCTTGCCAAAGCGTGGCGGTGGATTTCTCGGTGTGGACGAAGGCTCTCGCACAGCCCGGGTCAGCCGAAGACTCAGGAGTTCCTTTCCGCCCGTGTATCGAGCGAGTATTCCCCTGCTGCGCGCAGCCGTTGGAATTCCTCATCCGCGTCGGTCACCTCCAATCCCTCCCCCGTTGAGAGGATGGTCGCAAACTCGAAGTCGATCAGGCAGAAGCGTCCCAGTTGCGGGCTGTAGGTGACATTTCGGACCGCCCTGTCGTTGTGCCTTACATCGAAAGACTCCAACTCCTCAAACAATTCGTCCGCCTTCTTCTCGCTGACCGTGGAGGCTTGCGCGCCGCAGTTGCTCGTCACCAAATAAAGTTCGTCCTCCGATTCGTCCAGCAATCGAGGCACGAAAGGGCATTGCTTTTTCTCCAGATGCCGCAGAACCCGGCGCTCGTTTTCAAACCGCTCTTTCGCCAGCGGACCTCGGTACCACTTGTGAACGAGCCCGTCATATCCAATATGGACTTTGGCCACGGCCGAGTCCTTCACATCGCCTTTCATTGCGCTCTCTGACCCTCCCGGCCCGTTCGAGGTTCAACAATCGTTTCCCGGTTTTTCAAAACGGTGACATCCTGTTCCATACGAATCCGTAATTCTCGTACAGATCTTTGCTGGAAGCCACTTATGAATCCCGATATTGTGAAAATATGAAGACGTCTCCTGTATTCCTGCGAATTCTTCTGACGCTTGGCTTGGCAGCCTGTTGTTCCTCTGCCTCCGCCGAGCGGGCGATCCGCGTTTTCACGGTGTTCTGCAATGCCTACGAGGGCCAGGGCGCTGCGATCAATGATGGAGTCTCGGCCGACAAGGTGATGGTCGAAAGCATGTTCCTCAGCAACTACTCGAAGCAGTCCTGGGGAGTCGATCTCATCCGGGAAGTCGTAGATGGCGAGAATGCCACCAAACAGAATATCCTGGATCGATTTGAGGAGTTTGTCCTGACTGTCGGCCCGGAGGACACCCTCTACGTTCACTTTTCCGGCCACGGAATCATTCTCGATCCGGCCTCCGGAGAACAGTTCCTCCAGGGAGTCGACGAAGAACTTTTCAGCCGGAAACTCTGGGCGGAAAAAATTGAGCAACTTCCCTGCAAACTAAAGATCCTCATCACCGATTGTTGCTCCACCTACCCGGAAGGATTTGTCGTTGCCGAGGGCGATGATAGGGTCGAACCCTGGCAAAACCTCTACTCCTTGTTTCTCGAGCACGAGGGTTTCGTCAATATCACGGCGGCCTCCCCCGGACAGCCGGCTTATGGAACGGAGTTTGGCGGGTTTCTCACGATCAACCTCGACTCGGACATGCAGCGGTTCCCAACCTGGGAGAAGGTCTTTGCGCATGCCAGTGAGCGCGTCGAAGTCGAGACCGAGTATCAGCTGCGGAATATCGGTTTGACCGACGCCTCACCACAACAGCCGTTTGCCTACGGCCTCGGCTCATTTACCGGCGATGAGAGATCGGCCATGACGCGAACAAGGGTCGAATATGTGATTCCTGATTCGAACGCCCGCCGCCTGAACCGCTCCGAGTTGGAATCCATGGGACTGAAACAACTCTACCTGGCAAGGAATGAGATTTTCGCCCGCTATGGTTTCGACTTCAGCAGTCCTTTCCTGCAGGAATATTTCGGTTCGCGCTCCTGGTATGAAAAGATTCCGGGATTTAAGTCACCACCTGTGACCGACCTGGAAGCGGACAATGCGGATCTCATTCTTCAGGTGGAAAAGGAAAACGGAGGACCGTTCATTTCCAGCAAGCGCATCATGCCGGGCGAAGGCAATGGTGATGCCGCCCCCGATATCTTCCCGTGGTCGTCCGATCAGTCACTGTCCCGCTCCGTCCTTCAGAACCTGACGCCAAAGGAGCTTTCCATCGCGAGGAACGAGATCTACGCCCGTCACGGCTATCCGTTTTCTTCCAAGGCGCTGCAGCGACATTTTCGCAAGAAGCCCTACTACGTCCGGAGTTCCAGCAAATCGGAGCCGAACTTCAACGCTGTCGAAAAGCACAACCTCTGGCAAATTCGAAAGATCGAGCGGATCAACGGCGGAGCCTATCAGTGGTAGGGGGTGTTCCGAAGTCCCGTTCTCTGGTCCTGCCGCTGACCACCGTCTTGCGACGGCAGCTACCCTTTATCGGCTCTTCCTGCCGTAGATGAACCAGAGGTTCCGAATGTAAATGGCCCACCCGGTGCTTTGACCAAGAACGCCGACAATCTCCTTTCGCCAGATGAAGTAGACGATCAGCATGGAGGATCCAAGCAGGCTGAACCACCAGAAGGCAGGCGGCACGACGGAGGACTGAACCTTTTCACTCGCAATGATTTGCACAATCATGCGCCCCATAAAGACGGCCTGTCCCAGGAAGCCGAAGAGAACCCAAAGCACCCCTGTGATCGAGGTCACATCGAGAAACTTGTAGAACGCAGGCAGGTCCCGGTTTCTCCGGTGAATCTCCTGCAGCACTTCCTCCCCGTTCAGTTCCGGCTCCCCTTCCTCCCATCCGTCAAAACGGGCCCGCAGTTCTCCCGTTTCGGTTTTGACCACATCAATCGTCGCAATCCGGTCGGACATATTGAAGGGAGGGTCGAGCGGCTTTCCCGGCTGCCCCACCATTCCTGTCTTCAGCAAAATAAACCAGGCAATCGCCGGAATCAGCAAAAGCAGAATGGCGGCCACGACGACCTGCTGTCTAGCAATCTTCATTTCCTCTGAAGCCTTCTCAAAAATGCCATGATCACCATCGAGAAGACGGACCCGAAAAAGACAGCTCCGATTCCCGCTCTCAACAAATTGGCCTTCAATCCGAAAGCGGCTTTCGTTTCCTCGTAGAGGGAATCGAGTTGCTCCTCCGAAAGCGCCCCACCCTCATTCAGTTTGCGGGTTTCCTCCGCAATTACCTCCGGCCATTCCGGATGAATGAAAAGAAGATATCCAGCCTGAGCGAGAACGGCGATCAAAGCGGCGACTCCGGCGATCATGGCGCCCGATTTCACGCCTTCCACCCAGGTGATCTCCGGCTGAGCCGACTGAACTGCTCGCAGCCCGAAGAGGTACCCGAAAAAAGTGATGATCAGGCCGACGAGTCCCATTGCCTGGACCAGTCCGAGACCGTTGGTGTGCATTCCCGCGTAGAAGGAGCCATACAGCCACAGCAGGTTCACCCCACCAATAATCAGTCCCCAACGCAGTTCCAGTGATTTCATTCCCGTAAATTCAAAGCCATTGACTACGCCAGAGAAAAGTTTCCCGCAAGCCTCGAAATTTCGAGAGAAAGCGTAATATTACGTAGGGAATATCGTCTTATCAAAGCTATGAACGAAGAACCGAACCAGGAAATCATCGAGAATCTCAAGGTTGCGTATGCGATGGAACTCGAGACCGTGCAAAACTACATCGCCGCCTCTGTCAATCTGGACGGGGTGCGCTGCGAGGTGATCAAGAAATCTCTCGAAGTCGATATCGCGGAGGAACTCGGCCACGCGCAGACTCTCGCCAATCGAATCAAAACAATTGGTGGCACCGTTCCCGGCAGCTTCGACCTCGCTCGAAAGCAGAAGTCCCTGCAGCCACTCGCGGATACGACCGATATTGTGGGAGTGATCAAGGGTGTGATTGATGCCGAAAACGGTGCCATTGCTCAATACAACAAGATCATTCAGGTCAGTGACGGGATCGACTATGTGACCCAGGATATGGCCATCACTCTTCTTGCCGGCGAGGAAGAGCACCGCCGGGAGTTCATCGGGTTTCTCAAGGAATACGAGAAAAGCTGATACCGGGCTTGAATGCGCTGCGGCTCGACGCCGCGTTTGCGGACAAGCGGGAACCGTCGACCACGCTCTTGCGAGCGCGGCTACCTTCCCATGTAGCCGCCGTCGCAAGACGGTGGTGCGCTGGATCTCGCTCCCATGTAGCCGCCGTCACAAGACGGTGGTGCGCTGGATCTCGCTCCCATGTAGCCGCCGTCGCAAGACGGTGGTCCGTTGGATCGACCTCTCGATGGACTTCCCGCCTCAGCCAAGACGGTGGTGCGCTGGATCTCGCTTCCCATGTAGCCGCCGTCGCAAGACGGT
>JARGNG010000017.1:90078-99532 GCA_029213265.1 Verrucomicrobiales bacterium
GACCTCTCGATGGACTTCCCGCCTCAGCCAAGACGGTGGTGCGCTGGATCTCGCTCCCATGTAGCCGCCGTCGCAAGACGGTGGTGCGCTGGATCTCGCTTCCCATGTAGCCGCCGTCGCAAGACGGTGGTCCGTTGGATCGACCTCTCGATGGACTTCCCGCCTGAGCCAAAGCGGTGTCGAGACATCGCACTCCAAAACTCACTTTCCTGCAAATCGGGCTGGATTCGCTCCGCTGGAAAGGATACAAACGTCGCTTCGCGCGATGCGGTACTCACGCGTTTCAGGAACAGCCTGGAATTGGTGTTTTCGTGATCGTGCTTATGCTTTTGTTATGAAGTTGTTTCTTTTCACCATCGGATTCGCGATCGCTATTTCAGCGACGGCGTTCCCGACATCCGCCGCCCCGAAGCCTCTTCTCCAATCGGGAGATCGCATTGCTTTCGTCGGAAATACACTGATTGAACGGGCCCGTCTCTACGGCCATATCGAATCGGCTCTTCAACTCGCCGCAGGTGAATCGGTCGAGAATCTTGTTTTCCGGAATCTCGGTTGGAGCGCCGACTCCGTCTTCGGCGATTCCCGCTCCTATTTCGGTGCTCCCCAGGAAGGACGCGACCGACTCGATAAAAACATTTCCGAGGTAAAACCGAATGTGGTCTTTCTCTGCTACGGAACCGGCGAAGCGATGTCGGTCGAGCAGGGATGGACCGACGAAAACGCGGCCTCCAAAACATCGGGAGCCGGGTTGAACGAAAGTCTCACGCTTTTCATCGACGGATATCAAAAGCTCATCGATCGCGTTCGCAATTCCGCCGGAGCTGATCTTCGGGAAATGGTTCTGGTATCCCCGCCCCCTCTCGAAAACATCAATTCTTTCTTACCTGACCAGAGTATGAACAACGAGAATCTCGCTAGGTTCCGGGACGCGATCCGTGCTCTCGCGAAAAAGAACGATGCCCGTTTTGTGGACCTCTTTGCCGCGCTCGGCGGAGACGATTTTGACGGTGCCATGGCAGAAAGCCCGCTGACTGACAACGGGCTACATTTCACCGAGGACGGATACCAGGTGCTGGCGCGAGAACTGGTCAAAGGTCTCGGCTATGAGGAGAGCGCCCTGACGGGAACGCAGCCGGAAGCTATGCAGGCTTTCCGCGATGCGATCATCGAAAAAAACCGCCTCTTCTTTCATCGCTGGCGGCCTGCAAATGAAACCTACCTGTTTCTCTTTCGAAAACACGAACAGGGAAATAACGCCAAAGAGATCCCCATGTTCGATCCTCTCATTGCCGCGCAGGAAAAACGCATCGCCGAAGCCCGGAAGCTCGTTTTCTCCGGAAAGACCAAGAACTAATCCCCGGCCCTCCTTTTCCCATGAATCGAATTTTCCTATTTCTCGCCGTGTCGGCCCTGATCTCGACCGATGCCATTTCTCAGAATGGTCTCCGCGATATTCCCGACACCGATCCTAACGCCCAGTTGAAGGCTTTTTCCGTTCGCGAGGGAGCCAGCATCAACCTGTTCGCCTCGGAGCCGGTGGTTTCCAACCCGGTCCACATGAACTGGGACTCACGGGGACGGCTCTGGGTCGTGAGCAGCCCTTTGTATCCTCACATCCAGCCGGGGGAAGAGGAAAATGACCGTGTTGTCATTCTCGAAGATACCACGGGAGACGGTGTCGCCGACAAGCACACCGTGTTTGCAGACAATCTTCACATCCCCACGGCAGTTCTCCCCGGTGATGGCGGAGTCTATGTCGCCAATTCGATTGAGGTTGTTTTTCTGAAAGACACCGATGGAGATGACGTTGCGGACGAGCGGCAGGTCATCCTCTCCGGCTTCGGCACCGAGGATACCCACCATCTCGTCCACACCTTTCGCTGGGGGCCCGAGGGCATGTTCTGGATGAACCAGTCCATCTACATTCACACGCATCTGGAAACGCCCTACGGTGTTCGCCGACTCTTAGGAGGAGGCATGTGGCACTATCGTCCTGAAACCCGCCGGGCCGAAGTTTTCATGAAAGGCCTCGTCAACCCGTGGGGGCACGCTTTCGATGACTGGGGACAAAGCTTTCTAACAGACGGCGCCGGCGGAGAAGGAATCAACTTCGTCTTTCCCCGCTCCGTATTCAAAACCTCTCCCGGAGCGTCCCGCGTTCTCAGCGGCCTGAATCCCGGTCAGCCGAAGCATTGTGGCCTCGAAGCCCTCACCGGACGTCACGTTCCCGATGAATTGCAGGGAACCCTTGCAGCCCCCGACTTCCGCGGACACCGGATCAATTTGTTTCAGCTGACCGACAACGGAAGCGCCTACACCTCTTCGCAGATCGCAGACCTCGTGTCTTCGAAGCACCGGGCGTTTCGTCCCATCGATATCAAAATGGGACCCGATGGAGCTCTCTACATCGCGGATTGGTACAATCCGATCATCCAGCACGGAGAGGTCGACTTCCGCGATCCCCGCCGGGACAAAAAGCACGGTCGGATCTGGCGGATCACCTTTGATGACCGGGATCTCGTCGAAAAACCGAATCTCGCTGAGGCAGGCAATGAGGAAGTCGTTGCCGCGCTTCATTCACCCGAAGGATGGACCCGCCAGCTCGCCACCGTCGAGATGAGAAACCGGGATCGCAACGAAATGGCGGAGGCTCTCTCCAAAGTCGAAGCTCCCGAAGGAGCTGATTCCGACCTCGCAGCGCTTCGGAACCTCTGGGCCGGCCAGGCTCTGAATCGACTCGATGAAAAGGCGGTTACCGACTTGTTCGAATCAAAGAACCACAAAGCCCGTGCTGCCGCTCTCCGCGCGATTTACTACCGGGCGGAAGACAGCGGGAACGCGCTTGCCCTGGCGACCAGGGCCGCCTCAGACCCTCATCCCCAGGTTCGGCTCTGGGGGGTCAGTGTTCTTGCCCAGCTCAACTCGCCGGACACCGTCAAGACTGCACTGCAGGCTCTGGAGGGAGTGGAAGTCGATGAATTCCTCGACTTCGTGATCTGGTCTATCTGCCGCGAACACGCCGATCGATGGACCGGCCTTACCGACCAGGGCAATCCTTTCACCAATGTCAGGCAGCTTCTCTTTGCGGTCCGTGCCCTGAACCAGCCAATCGCGGTTCCGATCATTCTTACGGCGCTTCGGAACGGAGAGCTGAAATCGGATCAGGAGATCGCCGACGTCGCCGACTGGATTTCCAAAGTGGGAACGCCCGCTCACTTGAATGAAGTGTTTCAGTTCGCTTTGGCGGAGAATGTTTCCGCTGCTCACAAGAGAATTGTGCTGGAAGCGCTTCGCAATGCGGGACGACTCCGCAAGCTTCAACCGGCAGGCGACAAAACCCGTCTAACGCGTTTTCTCCAATCCGATGATCCTGCCGTTTTTGCCAGCGCCGCAGGCCTCGCCGGGTTGTGGAAACTGGAATCGGCCCGTGCCGGATTGAAAGAGGCCTTCCTCAACGCTCCTGAGAATGAAGGCCGCGCCCGGGCTGCCCTGGAAGGACTCGTAGCCCTGGGAGGACCGCCCAGTGCGGCTCTTTTCGACTCCATCGCAAAGAGCAATACCACTGATTTCCTGACCCGCTCCCTTGCGGTGATCGGGCGGACCAGAATGAATCCTGTTCCGGGAGCGCAACTGGCGCTTGAACTGCTTCCCGACGCTCCCGACGGCAAAGATCCCCACGGTATTTTCGCCGCCTTTCTTGCCACCAAGCAGGGCCCGGGCGCTTTGGCGGCTGCGCTGAAAGACAAAACCTTGCCCTCCCTCATCGCCCTGACGGGAATGCAGCAGGCCAGCAGTGCCGCCACCAAACCGCAGAGACTGGTCAATGCGTTGCAAAAGGCCGGTGATCTCAAGCCGATGAAAACGGCCCTGACCGATGTCGAAATGGAAGCGATGATGAATCGCATCGCGAACGAAGGCGACCCTCACAAAGGGGAATCCATCTATCGCCGCGCGTCCCTGCAATGCATCGTCTGTCATGCGATCGGAGGTGCCGGTGGCATCATCGGTCCGGACATGGTCAGCATCGGTTCCAGCGCTCCCGTCGACTACCTCATCAATTCGCTTCTGCAGCCCAGCGTGAAAATAAAGGAAGGCTATCACACCACCCTCGTCACCCTGAAAGATGGAAGCGCTTTCGCGGGCGCGATTGCCCGGGAAGACGACAACGAAATCGTGATCCGCGATGCGGTCGGAAATGAGAACCGCATTCCCAAAAGTGAAATCGCGAGCAACAACATCAGTCCAGTTTCCCTCATGCCTCCCGGCCTGACCGCCCAACTGCGCGAAGATGAATTCGTCGATCTGGTCCGGTTCCTTTCCGAGCTCGGAAAAGACGGGGATTTCAAAACTCCCCCGAATCGTTTCATCCGCCAGTGGCAGGCCCTGCAACCGCACGAGCGAACCCGCGATGACATTGGTCACTACGGAGAGAAAATCTTCGCGGAGGATTTCGACGGCTACGCCTGGATTCCCATTTACTCGAATGTGTCGGGAGGGCTGCCCGTGGACGAGACTCCTGATGTTGTGGGACGGGGCAAAAACCGGTACGCCGTTGCACAAGCATATGTTAATGTCGCGAAGGCGGGTTCTTTGAAAATCAAGTTGGCCGGCAAACTGGCCGACCTCACCCTCTTCCACGGGGAAACCGAAATCGAACTTCCCGAAAACGGGAACGAAGTGGAAATTGAGCTTCCGGTCAAAGAATCCGGACGCCAAAAACTGACGGTCGCAGGTCTCAAGAGCTGGGGCCTCGACAAATTTTCCCTCGAACTACTCGACGATGCCGGCACCTCACAGCTGGTCGAACTGAAAGACTTTTAATCCCCGCCTACGAATCTCACTATGAAAATCTCCCCTCTCATCCCCTCCCTCGTCCTCGCGGCTGCGGCGGCAACCCTGGTTGCTCAGCAAAAAGGAAAGAAGAAGGCGCCTCCCGGCCTCAAGTTCCGGGTGCAGCAACTGCACAAAGACAACAATGAAGGCGTCTCGGTCGGTGATATCGACGGCGACGGAAAGCTCGACGTCGTTGCCGGCGAGTACTGGTATCAGGCTCCTGACTTCAAGCAGCTGCCGGTCCGCAAGCTGATGCCATTCGGTGCCGACTACATGCAGAACAATTCTGAGCACCTCGTCGATATGGATGGCGACGGAGATCTCGATGTCCTCGCCGGGGCATTCACCCTGCCGATCGTGAACTGGTATGAAAATCCGGGTGCAGGAAACTACGAAGGAGCCGAGGGATGGAAGGTTCATCAGCTGATCGACACCGGCACCGGGCACAACGAAGCCACCTTTCTCCACGACATCGACGGCGACGGAACTCCTGAGTTCATCGAAAACTCGTGGAATGCGGACAATCCCATGCAAATCATCCGGCTCGTGAAAGGTGACGACGGCAAGGTTTCCGCCGAGAAGCACGTGGTCTCCGAGAGCGGAAATGGCCACGGCATGGGATTCGGTGACCTCAATGGAGACGGGCGGGAGGATATCGTATTCCTCGGTGGATGGTATGAGTGCCCCGCAGACGGACCGTTCTCCGGCCTCTGGGAGTGGCACAAGGATTTCACCCTCCCCCACGCCAGCTGCCCCATTCTCGTCGTGGATCTCAACAGCGACGGACGGAATGACATCATCTGGGCCGACGGACACAACTACGGCCTCTACTGGCACGAGCAAATGGAGCCTCAGTCAGACGGCACGATCGTCTGGCGACAGCATCTCATCGACAAGAAATTTTCCCAGGCTCACTGCCTCGCCTGGGCCGATATCGACAACGATGACAAGCCCGAGCTGATCACCGGCAAGCGCTACTACGCCCACTCCGGGAAGGATGCCGGTGCAGAGGATGACATCACCACGCAATACTATGACTGGAATCCGGAAGACCAGACCTGGAAGAAAAATGTGATTTCCAAAGCCCCCGCCGGCGAAGGCCCCGGAATCGGATTGCAGATTCGAGTCGAAGACCTCGACGAAAACGGATGGAAAGATATCATCGTTCCGGGAAAGAGCGGCACGCACATTATCTGGAATGAAGGCTGGACGAAACCTTCCTGATTTCCGAAACTCGCAAAGATACGCATGAGTGAGGAAGATACGAACTTCGAGGCGGGCGAGGGACCGGAGGAGCCGACGAACCATTCGCAGGACGATCAGGAAGCCCCTCAGCGGGAGCCCATCCCGTCCGTCCTGCATTCTTTTTACGAAGATCGCCCGTTTGTCTCCTGCACCCGATGCGGGGAATCACTGGAGCATTTTGAAGAGGGCTACCGGATCTCCAAGAATTTCAAAGGGGAAGAGGTCATCGTCGAATACGCATTGTGCATGCCGTGCCTCAACGCCATGCTCGACGAAGCGTCCGAAGAGTCAAAACAGCGTCTGGCCGAGTTTCAGAACGAACGCTATCGCGACGTATCCGGATTCAACGACTGTGCGCTCTGCGATAAGCAATTCGATGAGGTGAAGGACGAGGAATACGGCCTCGTAGGCGTCTGCCACGGAGATGACATGGTCGACAGCGCGATGATTTGTTTCGGGTGCATGGAAGACATGTCCGAAATCATGTCCGAAGAAACAAGACGGACCTGGGACAAGTTTCGCGAAGAGAATTTCCCCGGCGTCCCCTCCGACTTCGAACCCTTTCCCTCACGCCCCGCTCCGGTGACTTTGTAAACAGGGTTGGGTCGAAGAGGATACCCTGTTTGCACTCGGGTAAACGAGAAGGAGAGCAATGGGAGGACAGAGCTCCCGCTCTATTTTCCCGCACGCGACTCCCCAAGACCGCGCTATGGGACAGAGCAGAAGCTCTATCCTCCCATTCGGCATACGACGACATCACAGGAGCCTCTACGTCCTCCCGGGTCCTCCCTAGCGAGCTCCGATGATATCGGTAGATGAGCCGTGTCCTCCCGTGAGGATTCTGTGAATGCGCTCCTGAAGTTCGCCTGGAAGTGGATCTTTCTCGGGAGATTCGCGGACGAGACGCTTAGCTTCGTCCATTTTGCCGAATTCGACGGCGGATTCGATGAGACGAAGACGCACCGACCAATCCTCGGGGGATCGCTCCAGTTCGGAGTAGAGAATGTCGAGGTCGCCTCGCATGGAACAGACAAGCTCGAAATCACTCAGGTTTCAACTGCTTCAAGTGAATCTCTTTGAACTGTACCGTCATCGGCGGACCCGAGTGCAATTGCAGCGCGAGGATTCCGCTCAATTCCCGCTCTTCCTCCTGCTCATCGATTACCACGGAGGTCCTGTGTCCGTTCAGTTTCACCGAGATTTGATTCCCTTTCCCGCGAATTTCGTAAGAATTCCATTCTCCCGCCTGATAGGACTCAATCGCCGCTTTTCCTGATTCCTCGAGCGAACTCTTGGCTAGTTCCCCGTTTGCCTGGACGACAGTCTTTTCTCCCCGCGAAGCCAGCATCTTACGTCCGTGTTCATCGTAGATGGCCCCCAGCCAGGGAGCGTCGGGCTGGCTGATATCCACCTGGTAGCCGACGGCATGCCCATCTTCGAGCACCTGGGAGCGAACCTGCACGCCGCTGTTGGCCTTGGGACCACCGTCGACCCGAAATTTCAAGGTAAGAACAAAATCGCCAATCTCACCGCCCTGCCAGACAAGGAACTGGTTCTTCTTGCAGGGATTTTCCTCCGAGGCGATCGCTGTGATAGCACCATCTACCACGGACCAGTAGGACATGTCGGGAGCTTTCCAGCCTTCCAATGTCTTCCCGTCAAAGATCGACTTTCCTTTTTCACCGTGGTGATCGGATCGAGCGCCGGAGGTGAGTCCTACGAGGACAAGGGTGAGGAGAAAAGGGAATGCGTTCTTCATGATAAGACTTTGCTAACGAGCGGAGAGCCTGTCCACCCCGCGTTTTCGGAAAATTGTGGGACAGATTTCCGGATTTCGTGCGTATACCGTTCGAATCTGATCCGTCTATCGTTCGCGCTTATCCGGCAATCAAAATTTGAACAAATCCCGAAAACAGGGATACTTAAGCCTTGTTAACTCTCTTTTCATGCGATCCTCTTTCCTGATCAAAGGCCTGACTCTCACACTCTCCCTGCTCTGCCTCACTCATTTTTCCCCCGGACAGGGAATGACCCAGTTCGTGCAAGCCGAAGCGCAAAGGGTGGGCGGCGGTATCGACAGCTGGTACAAAGCCCGTGGCTACAATGCAGTCTGGACCGGGGAACACCTCGGCGCACTGGCTCAGTTCATTCGGAGTCTTGATTCTCATGGTCTTTCCCCCCGACTCTTCCAGCTTGATGCCTGGGATGCCCAATGGAGGGCTCCGAGTCCGGACCCGGCTCAGCGAGCCAAGGTGGAAGTTGGAACAACCCAACTAGCCCTTTACGCCATTCAGGCACTGGCCTACGGCTTTGTCGATGCCGGAGCGGTCCACCCGAAATGGGCTGATATTCCGAGGAAGCTCACCTCCTATCATTTCCTCGACCAGGCCCTCCAGCGCTCCCCCACCCAAATGGCGAGCTTTCTTCTCCAGGTAGTGCCCCCCCAGGACAAGCGATATCAGGAAATGGTAAAGACGCTGGCCCGCTACCGGAAAATCGACTCCCTTGGCGGATGGAAAAATCTACCTGCGACCGCCCAGCCAGCCGGTCCCGGAACGGCCTACCCTGAACTGACCCTTCTTCGATCGAGACTCCAGGCAGAGGGAGACCTCCCGCCGAGTACCTTTAAGAAAAGTCGAAAGAGCGAGATCGACGACCGCACCGGCGAAGCAATCAAATCGTTCCAATTTCGTCACGGAATCGAGCCGGATGGCTATATCGGTACTTCCACATTGGCGGAATTGAATATCCCTACGGCTCAACGAGTGAATTCACTGATCATCAACATCGACCGTCTTCGATGGATGCCGCGCGCCTGGGAACAGTCCGAACACATTGAGGTCAACATCGCAGAATCGGCCCTCCGCCTTTTTGACCAGCGCCGGCAGGTTACGGTGATGCCGGTAATCGTGGGTGTAAAAGGGAAACACCAGACGCCTGTCTTTCACGGCAATATCCAGCATCTCTTTTTCCGCCCGTACTGGAACGTTCCCCTCTCGATCGCCAAGACAGAGATCGTTCCCAAGGCGCTCTCCGATCCGGAAGGCTATATGCGTTCTCACCAATATGAGATCGTTCCTTCGTATGGAGCCTCTTCGAGTCAAATTCTCGCCAATACGACCGCGAATTTGAACAAGTGTGCTTCCGGAAGTCTCCTCATTCGCCAAGGAGGCGGACCAAACAACTCACTGGGACTCGTGAAGTTTATTTTCCCGAACGATTCTTCGGTCTACCTGCACGACACACCTGATCACTCCCTTTTCCAGAGAGCGGATCGTGATTTCAGCCACGGCTGCGTTCGTGTCGCCCGTCCTGACGAGCTGGCTTCGATCCTTCTTCAGAGAAACGGCGGATGGAATATCAATTCCGTTCGCGC
>JARGNG010000072.1 GCA_029213265.1 Verrucomicrobiales bacterium
TTTCTCAAGTAGACGAGTATCTCCCGCCCTGCGGATTCTATACGATGCCAGCCCTGTAGCCGGGGTCTGTGACCCCGGGATGGAAGCGCATGATTCGATGAAAGCGTTCCCCGGCCTCACAGAGACCGGCTACCTTTCTCAAGTAGACGAGCATGTCCCGCCTTGCGGATTCTATACGATGCCAGCCGTTACAAGCCCTGCCATTCAGAACGGTCCCCAAATTTTGAAGTAGACCCGTGGAGAACCACTTTTTCTCATCGACTGAGAAAAGTGGCGGAGCGGACGGGACTTGAACCCGCGACCTCCGGCGTGACAGGCCGGCGCTCTAACCAACTGAGCTACCGCTCCACGGTATGGCAGATTGTCAGGACAAACTACCTTGGTTAGGGGAGCGGGATTCTAGGCGCGGAATTTGAACCGTGCAACAAAAAATCTTCTGGAAATCCGTTGCTTTCGTCACTTTTCTGAGTAAGTGTTCCCGCCCCTCCCAGGACGTACCTGCCGAGGGCTCTTTTTTGCCACTTTTGACCCTATTTTGTATTATGAACGTGATTGATAAAATCGAGCGCGAGCAGATGAAAGACGAAGTTCCCGAGTTTTCTCAGGGAGACACCGTCAACGTTCACTCTCGCGTTGTCGAGGGTGGTAAGGAACGAATCCAGATTTTCAAGGGAATCGTCCTCGGACGCCGCGGGTCGGGCCTCAACGAAGCCTTCACCGTTCGCAAGATCTCCAACGGAGAAGGTGTCGAGCGTGTTTTCCAGGTTCATTCACCGAAGCTGGCGAAGATCGAAGTCGTCAAGCAGGGCAAAGTTCGTCGCGCCAAGCTGAACTATCTTCGTGATCGTGTCGGTAAGGCCGCTACGAACGTGAAGGAAAAGGCAAAAGCCCAGTCCTGAGGCGGCTCTTTTTACTAATTTTCAAACAAGCCGGGATTCATTCCGGCTTTTTTGTGCCCTTTTTTCTCCTCTGGGCAAAAGACTTCCTGAGTCGGCTTTTCCAGGGAGCTAGTCCTCTTTCTCCATGCGGAGAGACCGAATATTCCCCAGCCAGGTGCACCCCACCGCAGCGATCAGGCCAATCAAAGCGAGCGTGACGACGAGAGGAGGGCTCGTTTCGCCGCCTGTTCGCTCGGATTCGAGAACCACAATGACGAGAGTCGCGAGGTAGACGTAGCCGGCGATGGAGCCAAAGACGATTCTCCCGGGGAGAGAGTCGTTTCCGAAGGCGAGCGAAGCGGGAACCGTCGAGGCAAGCAATCCGATGCCGCCGTAAGTCAGAGGAACAAGATCGAAACCAATCCCGAATCCTGTCGCGAAAATCCCGAGGAGAAGTCCTCCGCCGACCACGAGTCCCTGCCATTTCTCCCCGGAGTCGAGGGCAAGCCGTGCCGTTCGATCGAGAAGGATGAGAAAGTTTCCGATTCCCGGCGCGAGCCAGACCCACATCACCAGTGCGAGCCACGCCAATCCGAGTACGACTGCGATCACAGGACTGACCTGTTCCGTGGCACGCCGGACGAATTGAAACGCGAGGTAGAGGCCGATGATGATCATCCATTGCTTCCCACCGGTGAAGCGCTGCATGAAGAAGCTGTAGGAAAGGTAGGCGCGATAGAACCGCGAACGGGCCCGGAACGACTCGAGAAGCCCCTCGCGGGCCATTTCCGATTCCGGATCGAGCCGCAGTGCTTCGCGAAAGTGGGTCTCGGCCGTCTTGTGGTCTCCCCGGTGAAGCGCGCTCCAACCGGCGTTGATGTGCGCGTAGCTGTCCTCCGGGTCATCGGCAAGCAGTTGCTCGACTGCTGCCTCATTCTCATGCGACTTGCCCTGAAGACGAAGCGTGTGGCTCAGCAAATTGGCAGCCATCGAATTGTCCGCATCCGCTTCGAGTGCTTTTCGGCTCCACACCTCCCCTTCCGCCCATCGCTCGAGAGAGCAATAGGCATGGGCCTTTGCCGCCAGGGCAAAACTGTCTTCGGGATTCAACGCGATCGCCCGGTCGGCCGCGTCGACCGCCTCCTTTCCTTTTCTCAAGTCGGACAGGATCAGCGCTTTGACACCGTGATGAAACGCATCGTCCGGCTCGATGCGAATGGCTTCGTTGATGGAGTCCAGCGCGAGATTTTTCTTCCCCTGCTGGCTCAAGAGGCAAAGCGCGAGGCGGTTGTGGACGAAATCATTGTCCGGCTCGGAGAGAAGAACGCTCCGGTAGCAGGCCTCGGCTTCTTCAAGCCGCCCCTGCTCCTGCAGCAGAATCCCATGGGAAAGTTCACTCATTCCAGTGCGGTGATCGAGATCACTTATTGATTCCGAGATACTCCAGGATCTCGTCGTAGAATCCGCTCTGGTTCGCATACAACGCATAGTTGCGGGCGCTTTCGAACCACTTTTTCGTGCTCGGCTTCACTCCTTTGGCCGACTTGATGAGCTGCTTCTGACTGATCGGGACAATTTTTCCCGACTTCATCGCCTCTCCCAGGGAAGCTTCCACCGCCTGATCAAAGAGAGCTTTGATGTCGGCCCCGGAAAAGTCCTTCGCCCTTTTTGCGAGAGCGCCGGGATCGAGGCCGGCGACGGGCTTTCCTTCCGCCATGATGCGAATAATCTCCTCCCGCGCCGGTGCATCCGGTGGAGGGACAAAAATAAGGCGATCAAAACGCCCCGGACGGAGGAAAGCGGAGTCGAGATGCCAGGGGGCGTTGGTTGCACCGAGAACGAGGACTCCGTCGTTCTCCGCCGATTCGCTGTCGAGTTCGGAGAGAAACTGATTGATCAAGGTCCGGCCCGCTGAGCTGCGCATGTCTTTTCGGTCCGCAGCGAGCGCATCGACTTCATCGAAAAAGAGAACCGAGGGAGCGTGTCGACGCGCCACTTCGAAGATCTCGTGCAGCTTTTCCTCCGACTTCCCGATCCACATGTCGAGAATCTGGTGCAATCCAATGTTAAAGAATTTCGCGTTGATCTCCCCGGCCGTAGCCCGACTGATGAGAGTTTTTCCGCAACCCGGAGGCCCATACAGCAGCACCCCGCCGCCCGCCTTCTTGCCGTAGGCCTCGAAGAGTTCCTTGTTCTCCATCGGATAGAGAATCTTCATGCGAATGTCTTCTTTGACCACTTCCATTCCCCCGACCCGCTTGAAGTCGACGTCCGGATTCTGCTCAAATTCAATTTCGATATCCGAGTCTTCAAAGGGATCCTCGTCGAGGTCTTCTTCAAATTCAGAGTCGAAGAATGCACTGGCTTGCGATTCAGACGTCTGCTGGGGCTTGGGGGAGCGTGCTTTTCCCGCAGCCTGGTTTCCTCCCGCCTGTCGGATTCGCTTCAGCAATTCTTCGCTGACAAGAGAGGTATCAATTTCGATGGCACGATCATAAAATTTCCGGGCTGATTGGCCATCGTTTTCCAAAAGAGCAAACTTCGCCCGCAGGAGCCAGGCGGGAGCAAAATCAGGGTGTTCGGAATTGACCTGCTCCAGTCGGAGAATGGCTTCCGAGGAATGCCCCTCGACCTCAAGCAACTGGGCGATCTGCGTTCTCGCGACAGGATTGCCCGGCTCGATTCGCAGAGCGTTCTCAAATGTTTCACGAGCCTCTTCGAACTGAAATTCTTCCAGATACGCCTGCCCCAGCATAAGGATCAGCGGAAGATTGTCCGGGGAAACTGAGAGAGCTTGCTTGAGAGAAGAAATGTCCGCCATTGGAAAGGAGTCGTAAGTAATGAAAAACGATCCGGCAATGGGACGCAAGCCACGATGGAAAGTTTCTGTCCCGTAGAAGCGCCTCCCGGAGTTCAGATCGGGAACCACTCGACAGGGTTGAATTGATGACCTACCCCTCTTGATTACAAGCCATTTCGCTCCGAAAGGATTGACTTTCCCGTGATCGTGGCAATCTAATGGAACGTGTTACGTGCCGTTCTTCGCGGATTTCCAGCCAGATCGCGATGTTCTCCTCCTCCTTATCCCGAAATCTTTTTCTACCCCTGCTGGCTCTCAGCATGGGAGGATGGCTTGCGGCATCGGATGAACCTCCCGTATTTTCGGTCAAGTTCGGTCCGAAAGGTGTCGCCTTTTCCGGAGGAGTTCCCTCCGAAGAAGTCGGACAAACCCTGGCGGAGGCGGTGAAAGCAGTTCGCCCCGACCTCGCGATCATCAATGAAGGGATCCATCTCGATTCGGAAGCGAAGTTGCCGAATCTCGCTGATCTGAAAAGCCTGATCGCCGAGATCGGAATTTCCACACACGAGGGTGGCGTCGCAATCTGGGACGATGCCATTCTCTTGAGCGGGCTCACGGACAGCCGCATTACTCTCGCTGCGTTGAAGATCCGGCTCGACCCCCTGCTCGGAAACAAGCGACTGATTAACCGGATCTGTATCGTGCCTACAGACGACCTGCCCGATATCGCGGTGAAACTTTCCAACGGCGAGGCGGCCGGCCCTCTTCTTGATTTCGATTACTACCCCACGGCGGAAGAAATGTTCGAAGCACCGGGCATTCGGCTGGAAAAGCTTTTTCCGACGATGGCCCTGCTCGCTGACCTGAACGTTCTCGATGATTCGAAGCCACTAACCTCCTCTCCTCCGGAACCGGCCCCGAACGCTCCGCTCCGGGCCATTCCGCTGATGAGCAGCAAATCGCCGGGAGCGATCACACCGGCGATGTTCCGGGCGGTTCCGGCAGGGCCGCAAAACACCTACGTCGCTCTCGAATCGATTCGATTTTCGCGGAATTCCTTTTTTCTTCAGGCGAATCAGGAGTCGACACTCGGTGAAATGCTGAAGCAGTTGAGCGCGCCTCCCCTCGCGGGCCATAAAGTGATCCTTCGGCCCGTCGTCTACGCAGGTGGAGCCGGAGTCTACGGAGACTATCTGGTCGAGAAACGCAGCGACGAGGCAAAGCGGCTTCTGATCGAGCGCGGAGTCGATCCGTCCCGCCTCGTAATTCGGACGGTCACCTCGCAGGAAACGCTCGATCAGGGGGAAGTGAAGGTTGTCGTCGAGATCCCGCCTCCTCCCCCGCCCAAATTGGAGGAAGAGGCCGGCGAGGGGCCGACGGAAGCGGATGGGACAGAGGAAGAAGAGAGCGGCGGGACGCCCCCGTAGAGGAAAACGTGAGTTTTTCGGTTCGATGAACGCGCCTTCGAAAGTCTTACGACTTCCGCTACGCAAAAGAAAAACCCGGCCTCTTTCGAGACCGGGTTTTCTGACCACTCAACTATTGTCTTCAACAGCCTCGGGAAAGGCATCGGAGACAAATTTGTATGCGCTGTGATCCTAGCGCTTCACCATTTCGCCTTTGCTGTGATAGGCGTTGTATTTGGATGTCGGGACGATCAACTCGTCGCCGGGATAAATCAGGGTGCTGTCACCAAGGCGGTTGAGGCGCTGAAGCTCTGCCATGGAGGAGAAGAAGTCACGGGCGAGAGCGTAGAGGTTGTCCCCCTTTTTCACATTGTAGTAGCCGTAGGTCTCACTGTTCTTGAGAAGCTCGTTCTCATACTCAAACTCGGCCTTCTGAGATCCGGATGGCTCCGGCTTCGTTGTCGTATCAGCAGCTACTTTGACCGGTGCGGCGGGAAGAGCCAGTTTCTGACCGAGACTGATCGTATCGGTGCGGAGACCGTTGGCTGCCTTGAGCGACTTCACATCGGTGTGGTAGCGAGCCGCGATGTTCGTAAGGGTATCCCCTTTCGCGACAGTATGTGACTTAGCCGGCGCGTCCTTTTTGGTTTCGCCGATCACGACGGTCTTCTCCTTGGCCGGTGCAGGCTGGGTCTTGTTCGTAACAATCTCCTGCTTGGGAGGCACAGGGGCTTCGGTCCCGGGGATAACGAGAGTCTCACCGATGTAGATGGGCTGTCCCTCGCTAAGGCGGTTGGCCTCAAGCAGTTCGGCACGCTCGACATTGTGCTTCCGGGCGATGCTTCCGAGGGTGTCTCCATCCTGAATCTGGTAGGTTTCGGAAGACTTCGGAGCGGGTGCCTGCTCCTGACCTGCGTTGGTCGCATCCAGTGTCGCCTGCTCCTGCTGGTAGGTGTAGGAGCCGGTATTTGTCGTGAGCGCCTTTTCGATCGCCTCAAGACGGGATTCAATCGCGGTGACTCGGGCGTTTACGCTTTCCACTGTCGCATCGGCGGCAGTGGTGTTTTGGCAGAAAAATGCTGAGGCCGACAGGGTAAGGATGGTGGTCGCAATTCGGTTCATGGGTGTGAATTTATGACAAGTTTATAATTAAGGCAACAAAATAGTTAACATTTCCGAATAAATTTTCAAAACTTTTGTCTTTTGGTTCCGGAAATTATGAAAACAGTCGATCCCATTTAGGATTTTTACTTTTGAATCCCCTCTCTTTCGAGGCTTGCCGCACCCGCGGGAAACCGCTAGAAGTCCCCCATGAAAATCACTTTTTGCGGAGCTGCCGGCACGACCACGGGTTCTCAGCACCTGATTGAGGCGAACGGATCCCGTATTTTGCTCGATTGTGGTCTCTACCAGGGCCGACGGGATGAAACCTATGATCGAAACCGGCACTTCCTTTTTGAACCTTCCACGGTCGATGCGGTTGTTTTATCCCATGCCCACATCGATCACAGCGGCAATCTGCCGAACCTGACCAAAAACGGATTTACCGGTAATATCTACTCGACTTTCGCGACGCGGGACCTCTGCCAGATCATGCTGACAGACTCCGCCCGAATCCAAACGCAGGATACGAAATGGCTGAACCGCCGCCGCGAGAAAAAGGGGCAACCTCCTGTGGAACCGATTTATTCAGAAAAGGACGCGGAAGAATGTGTCCGCTATTTCGTGAACATCGGCTACGACCGGGCGATCCCCATTGCAGACGGAATCACCCTCACCTTCATTGACGCGGGCCACATTCTCGGCTCCGCGCAGGTCATCCTCGACATCGAAGAGAACGGTGAGAAAAAGCGGCTTCTCTTTTCCGGTGATGTGGGCCGCAAGGGCAACGATCTTCTTCGCGACCCCGCAGCCGCCGAGAATGTCGACTACCTCATCATGGAGAGCACCTACGGCAACCGGGAACACGAACTCCCGACCCAGGCGAATCACCTGCTCCGCGACATTCTCGTGAAAGCACTGGAGAAGAAGGGCAAAATCATCATTCCGGCCTTTGCGGTCGAGAGAACGCAGCAGCTCATTTATGTGCTGCACGAGCTTACCGAATCAGGAGCTCTTCCCGATGTCCCCATCTATGTGGACAGTCCCCTCGCTGTCAATGCGACCGAAATTTTCCGGATCCACCCCGAGTGTTTCAACGAGGAGGTCTACGACTTCCTTTTTGAAAAACGAAATCCCTTTGGATTCGAATCTCTCAATATGGTGCGCAAAGTGACCGAATCGAAAAGGCTCAACGAGCTGCACGAGCCTGCGATCATCATTTCCGCATCCGGAATGTGCGAGGCAGGTCGCATCCTTCACCATCTCCGCAACAACATCGAAGACTCGCGAAATACGATTCTCTTTGTCGGATACTGTGCGGAAAATACTCTCGGATGGAAAATCCGGAATGAATGGAAAGAGGTGCCCATTCTCGGAGATACCTTTGAGGTCAGAGCGGATGTTCAAATCCTCGACTCCTTCAGCGGCCATGCGGACCGAAGCGAATTGCTCGAATATTTCGATGCGATGGGCGGATCAAAAGAGCGGGTTTTTCTCGTTCACGGGGAACCATCCCAGTCAGAGGCGCTCCAGGAAGAACTCCAAAACCGTCACAACGGAAAAATTGAAGTCGCCCAGTGGAAGTCTTCGGTTGAGATCTAGCGAACCCGCATTCTCTTACCCCTGCCACCCCGCTGTATGAAATCACTTCTCCTCACGAACGAATTTCCTCCCAATATCTATGGAGGAGCCGGTATCCACGTCCAATATCTCTCCCGCGAGCTGGCTCGCCTTTGCGAGGTGGAGGTCCGGTGTTTTGGCGATCAGGAGATCACCGGGGAAAACCCGACGGTTCATGGTGCTGAGGCGGATACGTCCCACTACACCGCGCCGAAGCCGCTCCAATCGGTATTTTCCGCTCTTCAGAAGTGCCTCGATTTCAACACCCGGAACATTGACGCCGATGTTGTCCACCTTCATACGTGGTATTCTCATTTGGGGGGCATCCTCGCTCATCTGAACTACGGCATTCCCCTGGTTCTCACGGTTCACTCCCTCGAACCACTCCGCCCCTGGAAACGCGAACAGCTGGGCGGCGGATATGACTTCACGCTCTGGCTGGAAAAGACGGCCATCGAAATGGCAGACGCGGTGATCGCCGTTTCCAAGGAAACCCGGGAAGATATTCTCCGCTACTTCGATGTGGATGAGGCAAAGGTCCCTGTCATTTACAACGGAATCGATCCCGACGAATACACGCCTTCGTTTTCCAACGAAATTCTGGAACGTCATGGAGTCGATCCGGATATGCCCTTCGTTCTCTTTGTCGGACGAATCACCCGGCAGAAAGGAATCGTCCACCTCGTCAATGCGATTCAGCATCTCAATCCGGGGACCCAGGTGGTGCTCTGCGCGGGTGCCCCGGACACCCCGGAAATCGCGACGGAGATGGAAACGGCTGTCGAGGCGGCCCGCAAAGGTTTCGATGGGAAAATCGTGTGGATCAAGGAGATGATCGCGACCGACGAAAAGATTGCGCTCTACAGCCACGCCCGCGTTTTCTGCTGTCCCTCGATCTACGAGCCGTTCGGAATTATCAATCTCGAGGCGATGGCCTGCGAAACACCGGTTGTCGCTTCCAAAGTCGGTGGCATGAAAGAGATCATCATTCCCGGCGAAACCGGAACGCTCGTTCCATTGGAACAGCAAACCGAGTCTCCTTTTGAGGCCACAGAACCCGAGACCTTTGCGAAAGACCTCGCCAATGCCATCAATGAACTGATCGGAGATGAAGAACGTTGCAAGGCCATGGGCAAAGCCGGCCGGGAGCGGGTTCTCGATACCTTCAGCTGGGCTGAAATTGCGAAGGAGACCCTCGCGTTGTATGAGAAAGTGAGCCGGTAGAATTCCTGCAAACCGCGCTGGAATTTGGAAGGGCCGTCGATTCCCGGCCCATCCGATGGATCCGGATTCCCCTGCTTGAATCCGCTTTGACGGCACTTGCCAAGCCCGGGGAATTCCCTCTACATTTTGTCTGCTCACTCTCATGAAATTCTTCCCTCTTTTTCTCCTTCTATTTTTCTCCACACCCATTTCCACCAGGGCGAATCCCATCCCGGACTCCCTCGCCACTTTGCAGGCCGTCGGGCCCGAGGGAAAAGGCAACACGGAAGCCGCAGCAGCGTGGAAAGAGCTGACCGATCAGGGTTCCGAAATTATCGTACCCACGCTGGAGGCGATGCAAAAAGCCTCTCCGCTCGCCCGCAACTGGATGCGGACGGCGATTGAAACCGTTTTCCGTCGCGAGCTCGATGCCGGCTCCGACCTGCCAACGAAAGCGATCGAAGAATTTCTTTCTGATCGGAAAAACGAACCGAACGCACGCCGCCTCGCCTACGACCTCTTCGTCGAAGTCGATCCTGACAAGGCGGCCGAACTCATCCCGGGAATGATCGACGATCCGAGCCCCGCACTTCGCAGGGAGGCCGTTGCTCAACTGATTGATCAGGGAAAAGGATTCCTGAAAGAGGAGAAAAAGGGACAAAGCGTCTCCGTCCTCACCAATGCGCTCGATGGCGCGCGTGACATTGATCAAATCGAAGAAATTGCGAAGCTTCTCCGGGGCGACCTCGAACAGACCGTCGATCTTCCGAGTCACTTCGGTTTCCTCATGTATTGGAATCTGATCGCTCCGTTCGACAACACCGACCGGAAAGGTTTTGACGAAGTTTTCCCCCCGGAAACGGAGATCAATCTCCAATCGAAGTATCAGGGCAAAGAAGGGAAGGAAGTCGCCTGGGAGGAATACTCAACCTCCGACGACTACGGCATGGTTGATTTCAACCAGCCCTTCGGCCCAATCAAGCAGGTCGTCGGATATGCCTACACCGAGTTTGATTCCGCGGAGGAAAGAGAGGCCGAACTTCGGCTCGGTTGCAAAAACGCGTGGAAAATCTGGCTTAACGGCGAACTTCTCTTCGGACGGGATGAGTATCATCGCGGAATCCGCATCGACCAGTACACCCTCCCCGTGAAACTGAAGAAGGGCAAAAACACGCTGCTTGTGAAAGCCTGCCAAAATGAGCAGGAGCAGGACTGGACCGTGCAATGGCAGTTCCAACTCCGGGTTTGTGACAGCACTGGAACCGCGATTCACAGCACAGACCGCAAGCCGACTCCTAAACCCAACGCCAAGCCCCGCCGCCGCGCCGCTGAATAATTGCACGCACTCTTTTCTGTAATGAAATTTCTTCTCCCTATTTTTTCGCTGGCACTTGCTACCAGCGCCGCCCGTGCTGACTGGCTGAATTTCCGGGGTCCCCAGGGATCCGGATACGCCCCCGAAGTGTCCGGTCTTCCGTCGGAACTCAGCGACGACACGCTTTCCTGGAAGGTGTCCCTGCCGGGACGCGGCCTGGGAAGTCCTCTCCTCATCGGCGACAAGGTCTACCTCACGGCTGCGAGTGGACCGGACCAGAAACAACTTCACGTGCTCTGCTTTGCCGCCTCGGATGGATCCCCCCTCTGGGAAAGGCGATTCTGGGCGACCGGCCGGACCATGTCTCACAAGAAAACCAACGTCGCGGCCCCCACCCCTGCCAGCGACGGCGATCGCATCTATGCCCTGTATTCATCGAACGATCTTCTCTGTCTCAATCTTGACGGGGATCTCATCTGGATGAGAGGACTCACGCTCGATTACCCCAATGCGTCGAACAGCCTCGGGATGGCGTCCTCCCCCATTGTCGCCGGAGATTCCCTGGTGGCCCAGATTGAAAATGATTCCGAGTCCTTTGCCGCCGGATTCGATCTCCTGACCGGCACGAACAAGTGGAAAACCGATCGGCCCAAGGCGGCGAACTGGACCTCACCAACGGTGCTGAAGATGGGTGAAAACGAAGTGGTCGCACTTCAGTCGAGCAAAGGCATCGTCGGAGTGCTTCCGGGAACCGGATCCCCCGTTTTCGAATACACTTCCGGCGCTTCGACGATTCCCTCCAGCGCGGCTGTCGGTGACCAACTCTACATTCCCTCCAATGGTCTCACCGCACTCTCCGTGACCGCAGACGGCGCGGATCCGAAAAAGCTCTGGAACGAATCCACCCAGCGTCCCGGGACCTCGAGTCCTCTCGTGATCGGAGACAAGGTTTACATCATCAACAATGCCGGCGTGCTCAACTGTGCGAGTCGCGAAACCGGTGAGCGTCTCTGGAGGATTCGCTTGAAGGGACCTTTCAGCAGCAGTCCGGTGGCCGGTGCAGACAATCGTCTCTACGTTTTTAGTGAGGCCGGTATCGGCCAGATCGTGGACCTCAGCGGAGAAGAGGGAAAAGTCATCAGTGAGTTCGAACTCGGAGCAACGATTCTCGGCACCCCTTCCCTCCAAAACGGCGCCCTCTACGTTCGTAGCGACGGCAAGCTGTGGAAATTCGGTAAGTAGACGAATTCGCGATCGCCTTCTTCCTGCGAGCCCTGCCCTGCGAATGACTAGGGAGCAAACCTGCGCTTGCTGATGATTCGGTACTGGTAAAAATCGAGGAGACTCTTTTCCGTTTCCGGATCCGATGCAAAATCCGGTAGTTCCGGATCGCTCTGGTCAAGGTAGCGCTCAAACAAGCAGTCGCCTCTCGCTTCTGCTGCGACCGTGTCATATTGGGGATCGAATTTCCCGGGCGCAGTGCTGCGGCTTTGTTTGATTATCTGAACCCGATAGTGAACCCGGAAGGTATTCGATTTCGTCGTCAGTCTCGGGTAAAGATTGGAATAGGGCCGTTCCCGACTGTTATCGCCGGTCAATGCGTGGTCGCTCCAGAAATCGGTTTTGACTCTATCGAGAGTTACTTCCTCCTCCTCTTCGTCCTTTTCGGGAACGAGATAGAGTTCGCAAACCTCCGTTGCCGAGCGAAATATTTTTCCTTCTTCGAACCGCTCATCACATTGCTTCGCCGTTTCCGAAAAGTTGATGGGGTAGCGAAATTTCCATTCCTCATTGGGCAACGTATTTCGCTTGTAGTGCCACGCCACCCAGTTGGGAACCGCTAGAATCTTTTCTGACTTCATCACCGCTGCGAGGCCGGTCGCCCGCTTGATGTGGGAAAACGGCAGCATCTGGTAGTTCAGATTGATCTTACCGGCAGTCGAAAATGGCTCGCTAATCGCATACGGCTCTACCACCGGCATCCAGAACCAGTCAAGGATCGCATGATCGGGAGGCTCTTCGGACCCCCTTTCCTCCCCTTCGCAGGGCACTGCACGACCGGGATGCTCCTCATCGGGTCGAAAGAGCAATGTTTCCCATGGCTTCTCCCGCTTCACTCCGGTTGGAAGGGAACCAAACATCACGGGAGAAGAGACCTGCCGATTGGGGGAAAAAAAGGCCGCCCCGCCCAGGATCTGCTGTCCGGCGTAGTCGAAATAGGGAACTGAGATGGCTCCCGAATTCCATGTTCGCTGACGCCCGTTTCCTTCGTCCGGTTTGTTGATGTAGGGACCGTCAGTGGTTACGGAAACCCCATTGTCAAAGTCCCCCCATTTCTGAGCCGTCAGACTTTCCTCCGTTTCCGGGAAATCCGGCGTTCGGGTGGGATGATAGCGCAATTTGTCATCCTCCGATAATTCCGAAACCAGTGGCGCCGCCTCAAAATCCTTTCCATATCGATCCAACAGGCCTGTATGAGTCGATGTGAATTGGTGAACGAGATACTGATCCTCTTCAAAATAGTTTCGATGAGGCACGAAGGCATCCTCTCCGACTTCCCCGGTTGCTGCGATCAGTCGGTAGTCCCCGTGTCGTGGCACCAGCGTTCGCACCACGTCAGCTCCCCGCTTCGGATTGAAATTCTTCCCTGTCGGTCCCTGTATGAAAAGCGTTCTCCAATCGTTTCCCCACGTCGCGAGCCTACCGTAATGACGTCCGGAAAACTTTTCCTGAGCCGAGCTCCCGCCGTTGCCCCTCCATCCGCCCCAGTTTGCGTGATTGTGCTCTTCTCTCCCGACTCCACAGCCGTTTTGATTCATGACCCAGTAAAAGGAAGGGTGGATCACACCACTCCCGGATCCAATGGGCCGCCCCCGGGAATCATAGTTGTAGTCCCTGACATAGATATAACCATCCTCCCCTTTGACCGGCTCCCGGCGGGGACGCCGTCTGCCTTTGTGCTTCGCAAGCTCCGGAATCGGTAGAGTGGTGGACGGAAAATTGAACTGAAAAGTTTGAACCAGGTTCTCCTCTCCGGGCTCGGCGGGAACCTGGCTGTGGGAAGTTCCGTGATAGATCGAAAGCTTGAACTTCCCCCCTCCGAAATCGATCTTTTCATCATCTCCCTTCACAATGAAAGGAACACTGATGAAAGGATAGGCCCGTCGTGCGTCTTCAGATCTGTTCTTCTCGTTTCCGGTAAACCCGTTGTCTGCCCGAAAATGTTCCAACTTCGGAGCGAGCCGGCTTTTTGTCATGGCCCAGAATGGAACCGTGCCTCCCCACATGGAAGAGTACTGGACTTCCCCGAGTGTTCCAATCCGCCCGCCACGCTTCTTCGCCGCGCCGCTGTAGGCATCTCCCGTGCTTTTCCAATCAAAATCACTCACCCCGGGGAACGAGAGCGTTTCTCCATCCACGGAAAATTCATCTTCGAATTCAACCCGCATGGTCATATCGTCACTGATTTGAGTCCATCCCTGAGCCGGACAAAACAACTCGAAAAGCAAAATTCCCTGAAGGCAGCGCTCCTCTTTTCCGGCATTCCACTCCAGTTCCCGGGGCAGAGCCCGGTTTTTCCCTTTTCCTCCTCCCGGGGTATTGCTCTTCAGAACGCCCTTCGGATATTTTGGCTCCGATGGATTCTCAGGGTCAGGACCACCTGCATCGGCACAACAAATCAGCATAAATCCGACTTCTGAGATGGTGTAAAACCGTCCAATTCCCCGCGTCTCCGATTCCGTTTCCGGGTCCGTAATTTCAAGAGGAAGAACCTGTCCGTGGCCGGGAAAACTGGCCCTCGACCGCTTTCCGCGCCGTCCGTCGGTAAACTGCGAAGCCTTCCCGTTTTCGATCCAATCCTTTTCGGAGTATCCGACTGGCTCAAGATTCTCATCGAAAAGATTCGTCATCCGAATGTAGTCGAAGATTTCCGTTAGAATTTGATCCGAATCCTCCTGCCATTTATCTTCAAACGTTCCTCCATATCCGGGAACAGGCAGCCGCGTCATTTCTCTCAGGTATTCATACACCTCGCGATTCCGATCAATCGAGTCGTAGTCATTCCTCGCACTGTCACTGTCCTGTCTCTGAAACGAATAATGATAGCGTTCCTCATCCGGTCCCGGCCCATAGGAGGAACAGAAGCGTATGATTTCGTCAAAGGCGGTGCGGTGCACACCTTTCCCGGACTCCATCTCCACGTGAGTCGGCCAGATAGACACCTTCGGCCGATTGAAAGCGTTGAGCTCAGGGGCACGGCTCGAGGCCGTCAGGAAGAAACGGGACCGCTCGATCAAATCCGCCGTCGAAAGATCGCTCTCCGAAATTTCAGAAAGCCGGTTTTCCTTCCGGAATTCAGTCAGGAGATACTCATCAACGGATGGGTAGAGACGAGCGAAATCATTCGGAATATCGGTCGAGTCAATATATGCGAGAGTTCCGGCCTTCGAGCCCCCCCAAGCCTGTTGGGGCGCCGCCAAAATTAGAATCTCTTTCTCCTCCTTCTCCAATTCCTGATCGGGGAAAAAAATCGTACTCAACGCAGTTTGCGCCGGATGACCTGGATATCTGGAGTACTCCCGTGCGGCTGGTTGCGACCATCCGTAATGGCGGTCATCAAATTCTTTTTTCGACTGCCCTTTCCCCTTCGGGTACCGGGAAGAAGCTCGCGGTGTATCCCAAAATGTCGGCTCCGATGCGGTATTGATGTTTACCTTTGCCGTTTCGTCGTCGGTCCAATAAGCAATCCGTGCCACGATCGGATTGCTTTTCGTAGCCCGATTTCGAATGGTTTCTTCCTCGCCTTGCTTGTTGAGACGCTTCACCACAAATTCGTTCTCCCCGTCAAGCACTCCCAGGGTTCCGTCGGCCAGTTGATAGATCCACTTGACCGGCATGGGTAGGCTTTCGCTGTTGATGGCAAGGAGGGACTCTTCTAACAGACCGGGAGGCACCGCCTCCTTTGAAAAGTCGAAGCCTTCCACCGCCATCGTCGTCTTTGCCGAAGGGTCGGCGATCGGAAAATAGGGTTTCTTATCGCGAATAACGGGCTCATTCATGTCCACCCAAAGATGAGGAGAACCAGACCAATCACTCTTGAGGTCCTCCGCGTCCTCGAAAGCAAACCGGTCCTCATCTTGAGGAACGACGAAAAAGTCATCCGAATAGAGTTTGTAGCCGGAGAGAAATTCACCGCTTTTTGCGAAGGTCCGAATGGCACCCGGTTGGCTCGCCCAGAGCCGACCGGGATCCGAGGTGGCTTCCCGAACGAGAGCGATCACGAGATTGACGGCCGAATCGGCGAGAGCCTCCGCACGAACTCCGTCCCCATAGAGAGAAGAGGCCCGTTGTTCGTCCGTGGATGTGCCTATGAACGTGAGAAGCAACAGAGTGACTAAGGCAACGAGCAAAAGAACCATCAGCAACGCAATTCCGCGTCCGCGCTGCTTCAGCCTAATACTCCTTAAATCATTCCTTTTCAATACATTGCCTCCGTTACCGCTACTTCGCAGCAGAGAAAGCAGAATGCCGAATCAGACGCTCAAAAACAAGGCAGAATTTCAGGAAGCGCGCGCCGTAACCGATAACGGCTCCGTCAGAACTCAATCCCGGGATCCTTTGGAACTCCCCCGAAAAAGTGGACACGTTTTGATTGATCCGCTTGGTTTTAG
>JARGNG010000018.1:0-2592 GCA_029213265.1 Verrucomicrobiales bacterium
TTTCACAATCACCTTCCTCCCGACGAGATCGCGGCGGACCGGACCTTCGGCAACCTCTACGACATCTGGCTGGCGGGCGATCACTACAAGTGGCGCGGCATGCGCGCGAACGGGATTCCGGAGGACCGAATCACCGGCGACGCCTCTCCCCGTGACAAATTCGATGCCTGGGCCGAGACGGTTCCTCATACCCTGCGAAACGCGCTTTATCACTGGACGCACCTGGAGCTTTCGCGCTACTTCGGATTCGAGGGTCTTTTCTCCACGAAAACCGCAGACGAAGTCTGGGAGATCGGAAAGGCAAAGCTCGCTCAGCCAGAGTATTCCTGCCGGGGCCTTCTCGAAATGAGCCAGGTTCGCGCGCTTTGCACGACGGATGATCCGACTCATTCCCTCGAACATCACCAGGCCATTGCGGCGGATGATTCGATCGACTGCCGGGTCTACCCGACCTTCCGGCCGGATCCCGCGCTCTGGGTCCACGATGCGGACCACTTCAATACCTACGCCGACAAACTCAGCGAAGTCAGCGGCGGGGATTGCTCGACTCTCAGCGGATTCTGCGATGCGCTGCGCTCCCGCCACGACTTCTTTCACTCCCTCGGCGGCCGACTTTCCGACCATGGACTGCATCACATTTTTGACGCGGAGTGCTCGGAGGAAAAAGCCAAATCGATCTTTGACAAGGTCCGCTCAGGAACGGCCGCGGACGATGCGGAGACCGAAGCATTCGGGGCCTTCCTCATGCTGTTCATCGGCGAGCTGAATGCCTCCCGTAACTGGACGATGCAATTGCACATCGGAGCGGAGCGGAACAACAACCAGCGCCTCTTTGAATCGATCGGTCGCGACGTCGGATGTGATTCGATGGCGGATGTCGATCATGCCGGGGCCGTTCGACGCTTTCTCAATACTCTCAATCAGCGGGGCCACCTGCCCAAGGTGATGCTTTATAACCTGAACCCGAACGACAACTACGCTCTCTCGACGATGCTCGGAAATTTTCAGGAAGCGGTTCCGGGCGATCCTCCCTGCCGGCTCCAGTTGGGGACTGCCTGGTGGTTCATGGATACGAAAGAGGGAATGGAATGGCAGATCAATACCTTCTCCAATACGAGCCTGCTCTCGCGTTTCAACGGCATGCTGACCGACTCGCGCAGTTTCCTCTCCTTCACCCGTCACGAGTATTTCCGGCGCATTCTTTGCAACGTTGTGGGAACCGACGTTGAGAACGGCGAAATTCCACGCGACATGGAAATGGTCGGAGACATGATCCGCCGGATCTGTTTCCGGAATTCCGCTGAATTTTTCGGACTCGAACTGCCGTGAGCAACTCCCGCACGATCACTGCTGATACCGTCATTATTGGTGGCGGGGTGGCCGCTCTGTGGACCGCGAATGTGCTGAAGCAATCCGGCCAATCGATCGTCGTCCTGACAAATTCCCCTCTCGGCGCCGGACAGTCCCTCGCCGCCCAGGGCGTGATCCATGGCGGCTTAAAATACGCTGTCGGGGGGAAACTGACCGAGTCCTCCGAAGCCCTCGCCGGAATGCCGGGCCGATGGCTGGATGCCATCAAGGGAATCGGTCCTGTCGATTTGAGCGGCGCGAGTCTGCTGAGCGATCATCAACTGATGTGGAGTCTGCCCAACGTCGTCAGTCAGGTGGTCAGCTTTTTCGGGAGCAAAGCGCTCCGCGGGCGCTCCGGCGGGGTTCCACGTGATCAGTATCCGGAAGTTTTTGATACGGACGCTTACCAGGGAAAACTCTTTCGCATTGAAGAGCCGGTCGTTGATCCCGTCGGCGTGATCCGGGAATTGGCTCGCGGAGTGGAGAAGGATACCTGGCAAATTGATTGGGACCGGAATGCCCGCCTCGATGTCAAAGACGGCGAGATCGCGGCTGTTGAGATCACGGAAGAATCGGGAAAACCGGTCCGTCTCGAAGCGGGCCATTTCCTTCTCGCAGCTGGATCCGGCAACAGCCAGCTCCTCAAGACAGTCGGCATTTCCCGGCCGGAGATGCAGCTTCGACCGCTTCATCAGCTGATCATCCGCCAAAGGAATCTGCCTCCCTTTTACTCGGTCTGTGTTGGCACCGGGCCGAAGCCTCCTCTCGTATCGACCACCCATATCGACAGCAAAGGTCGCACCGTCTGGTACATCGGTGGCGACATTGCCGAGCAAAACGGCGTCGCCCGCAGTGAAGCAGAACAAATTGAGGCGGGAAAAGAACTCTTCGCCCGGCTGATGCCGTGGATCGATCTCTCGGAGGCAGAATGGTTTACCTGGCGGGGAGACCGGGCCGAACCCCTGACGGGCACGGGCGATCGTCCTTCCGGTGCCTTTTGCGAACGCGTTGGCAATGTGCTCGTGGCCTGGCCGACGAAGCTGGCTCTCGCACCCGACCTCGCCGATCAATTGCTCCGGGAAACGGGGGGTAGCCGGGTCGGAGGAACCGTTTCGCTGGATTTGCCGAAACCGGAGCTGGGGAAAGCGCCCTGGGAATTGGCCTAGGCGGGAGATCGAAAAACTCACGTTTTCCGCTACGCTTTGCCTCGCCCCTCGAAAAACTTACGTTTTCCGCTACGTT
>JARGNG010000018.1:2692-97515 GCA_029213265.1 Verrucomicrobiales bacterium
GTTTTCCGCTACGCTTTGCCTCGCCCCTCGAAAAACTTACGTTTTCCGCTACGTTTTGCTTCGTCCGTCGAAAAACTCACGTTTTCCGCTACGCTTTGCCTCGCCCCTCGAAAAACTTACGTTTTCCGCTACGTTGATCCCGTATGATACGCCGCACGATCCACTCGACTGACATTGCCGTTTCCAGCCTGGGTTTGGGGACGGTGAAGTTCGGGCGCAACGAGCAGGTGAAATATCCGAGTGGGTTTGATCTTCCCACGGATCAGGAAATCATCGCACTGCTGGACCTGGCGCAGGAGCAGGGAATCAACTTTCTCGATACCGCTCCGGCCTACGGAATCAGCGAGGAGCGACTGGGGAGCCTGCTCGGATCACGCCGCGACGACTGGGTCATCATGTCGAAGGCGGGTGAGGACTTCGTCGACGGCAAATCCCGCTTTGATTTTTCGCCCTGTGCGATCAACGAGAGTGTCGAGCGAACCCTCTTGCGTCTGCGATCAGACAGGGTTGAATGCCTTCTCCTTCACTCCGATGGGAATGATCTGGAGATTCTCGATCATTCCGGGGCGGTAGAGGCCCTTTTTAATTTAAAGCAGCAGGGACTGGTTCGATCTATCGGCATCTCGACCAAGACAGTCGAAGGCGGTCTTCGTGCCATCGAACTCGGACTCGACGCCGTCATGGTCACTTACAATCCGTGGAACCGGGAGGAGGAAGCGATTCTCGATGCGGCTGCCAAATCGGGAACCACGATCTTTCTGAAAAAGGCGCTCGGGAGCGGGTGGTTCGGGAAAGAGGACGAGTCCGGGGATCCCGTCGAAAAGGCGTTGCGCTTTGTCTTTGCTCACCCCGCGACCACTTCGGCGATTGTCGGGACGATCAACCCGAAGCATCTCTGCGAAAATTGCGAAACCATGCGGCAGATCGAGCAAGGCTGAGGAAAAAAGCAGTTGGGTTGCGGCCAACTTGAGGCAACTTGGAGGACTCCTTCCCGTTCGGAGCGACGTTCCCTTCTCATGGCACAATCCACTCCCCTGTTTTTCGACAGCCACATGCACACACCGCTTTGCAAGCATGCGGTGGGTCATCCTGTGGAGTATATGGAGCAGGGCGTCGAACGCGGTCTGGCCGGGATCATCATGACCTGCCACAGCCCGATGCCGAATCAATTTTCGCACCGCGTCCGCATGTCGCCGGAGCAGTTTGACGAATATGTCGCTCTCGTCGGTTCCGCTGACGACGCTTCTCCGGACGGTTTTGAAGTCCGCCTGGGAATGGAAAGCGATTACTTTCCCGGCATGGAGGAGTGGCTCAGCGAGCTTCACGCGCGGGCCGATTTTCACTACATTCTCGGGTCCGTCCACTGGCACATTCCCGAGTATGTCGAAACTTTCTGGCGCGGGGATGCCCACGCTTTCCGGCGACAGTATTTTGAACATCTCGCAGAGTCTGCCGAGAGCGGTCTCTTTGACGCCCTCTCCCATCCTGATCTCATCAAAAACGCGAGTCCCGAGGATTGGCAATTTTCATCCGTTCGCGGAATCGTGGAAGTGGCCCTCGATCGGATCGCCAAGACGGGCGTTGCCATGGAGATCAATACCTCAGGAAAAAACAAGGCCATGCCGGAAATGAATCCCGGTCCCGAGATGCTCGCACTGATGGCGGAGCGGGATATCCCGATCGTGCTTGGATCAGATTCCCACACGCCGAAACGGGTGGCGGATGGTTTTCATGAAGCCCTCAATCTGCTCGAGGCCGCAGGCTACGACACCGTGAGTGTATTTCGAAAGCGGAAGAGAATGGACTATCCCCTTGAGTTGGTTCGAAGCAGCCTTCCGCAGCGGAGAGAAGCAGAGCAAAACATCTGCTGAGGTCCGCTACAAGCGGGACTCGATCTCGCCAATTTCGCGGGCGAGCTCGGACATCTTCTCCACTTCCTCGCGATACCCCGCCTCATTGTTCTGAATGTAGAACTCGTCTCGGCGGATCCGGCACTCGGACATTCTACGGCGAAGGTCTTCGATCAATTGAAGATTTACAAGGTCTCCGTTTTCCTCCTCAACCGGGGGAGAAAAGGCGGGAGGCTCCGGCATCGAAGGCTCCACCCGACCGGCGAGCTTGACTTCCTTTTGCGGAGAATCCGAAATCGCGCGAATGGATTCGACCTGGGCAGGCTTGTCCCCGTCGTAAAAGTAACTTTCGACTCCGGAGTAGAGGCGGTTCAAAGGCGGCTCGAAGACAGGTGCTGTGACGTATCCGAGGCGCAGGATCGACAACCCGAAAAGAACCATCGCGGAGATCTTAATGGCGCGCTTCTGCCAGTCTTTGCCTGGAAGCATTCCATCGATCGTTTCCATCATAGCCCCGAAGCGCGGGCGTGTGACCGTCTCCACCTCTTCCTCTTCTTTCCCCTCAAGGAGAGAGAGATCAGAACGGTTTTCCTCCTCTTCAGCCACCAATTCAAAGACAGACTCACATTCACAAAGAACGAGATCTTCCTGATAGAGCCAGCGATAAAAATTTAGCAGGCCTACCGCTGTGAAGCCGCCACCAGCCTGCTGGTAGACTTCCTTGGCGGCCTCTTCGAAGGTACGCTTGCCATCGAATCGGAGGAACATCTCATACTGCCAGCGTCTCACAGAGAAACGTTGTCCATCCTCAACCCGCTCCGCAATCACCTCGTCGCCGGATTGAAAGAATCGAAACTCCCTGCTCAGACGGAGTCGGAGCGGAAAGATTTCACTGAGATTTCCTGGAAGTTGATTCGTCAAGAGAGGTAGATTGTTAACCTTACGAAAATTATATGGCTATCCGTAAGATAGTCTACCAGAATTTCCAGAAATTTCGCAACTTCCCAAACAGGAAGAAATAATGCAATTAAACTGGGTCAGCCAAAACTGTGAGTATTGGCTTGATCAGGGAAGGTTCCATATCAGGAAATGCTTCGAGAAGGCGGCCGATTTTGCCCGTAATCAAAGGAGCGGCATAGCTGCTTCCGGTCTCCGTCTTTGTCTCGCCATTGAGCCAGGGTACTTCCACACGTTCCCCTCTCGCCAAAAAGGAAACCATTCTCCCCTTCCTCGAGAAAAACTCACTCCGATCGCAATCAATTCCCCGTACGCTAATGACACTGGGAAAGTAGGCAGGCCATTCGCGAATCCCGGCATCGATATTGCTGCACGCGGCTACGATTTGCACGCCGGACAGGTAGGCCTGATCGACCCATTCTTTGTAGTCCATGACATAGCGGGGCAACCCGCGACATCCGAAACTGCAATTGATGACCTGATAGCCCCGTGAGATCGCCTGGTTCACACATTCAGCAATCACGAAACTTCTCGCATGATTGCTGGAATCAAGCGCCCGGAAGCTCCCCAACTGTATTCCGGGTGCTTCCCCAAGAAGCAGACTCGCAACCGCCGTTCCATGGCCGTACACATCAGTCGAGTCGTTTTCCTCAATCTTCAAATTCACCCCGTCACACGAGACCGCGATATCGTCCGTCAGAGCGACTCCGTTCAAAGCGGGGTGGGAAATGTCGACTCCGGAGTCGATCAATGCCACTTTCACACCGCTACCCGTTCCCGTTCGGAGAGCTTCTCTCGCATCCGCCAATTCCGGCCAGTGCTGTGGGAGGTCAGCCGACATCGCTTAATCCCAGCGCAGACGACAGAATACTCTCATTTGCAAGGCGTTCCATAACATTGGAAACGCGCGCGAGGATTTCGACATCACCGGAACTGAACCCGTCGCGATCACCTTCCGCAGTCATTTCTTCCAGCTGAACGCACGAAATCACCCCGCGAAGGCCAAACGCGAAGTAGAAAGGCACTGCAATCATAGCCGTTGTATGCTTCGCGATCTTCCGGTCGAGCGTATCGTCGTGACCGGAGCTGCCTTTAATATTGTTCTCGCAATAGGGTTGCTGCTGCGAGAAGACCATCGAAACAATGCCCGAACCAACCGGTTGTTCAAAACCAATCAAGGTCTCGGCCTGGTCGCCCGAATTGTAGACCACTACGAGACTTTCCTTTTTCAGGTCAGCTAGCCAAATGGTGCCTTCGCATCCTCCCACATGGGAAAAGGCCTCTTTCAGCAGAGAGATCGAAACGGAATCGAAGAGCCCGATCAGATCAGCAGGTCCGCACGATCTGAACCAAGTCTCAACGTGTTCTTCCAGTTCGCTTCCAACGCGGGCGAACTCGGGATTCCGCAATAAGCGGGTACGGGCACCGATCATTATTGCTGCGCCTTGAGCTTACTGACTAGCTCGTGGAATGCCTTTTCATTTCCGAGGATTTCGGGAAGAAGCTCGTCTCTGGAACCTGCATCCAGTTTGCCTTCGGCAAACTTCTGGATCATTTCGATCTGCTCGTCGCTGAGGGGAGAAGCAGAGCGTCCGGAAACCTCCGGGCCCAGGCTTTCGAGGAACTGGGCGATGATTGAAATTTCGTTATTCATGATTGTTATCAGGGGGTAGTGGGTAGTGGGCATTCGGGAAGAAAGACGTCACACGGCTCTATCTTATGCAGGAAAAGATCATTATACGGAAGAAAAATGCTCCAGATAAAGCCCAATGCCCCCCCCTTGGTAGTCGAAAAACAGCAACTTGGAAATGAGTTCCGGTTGCCCGAGAGACAATCAGTCAGCACTCGTAGAAGATAAAAGTATAGTATTTATTGTTTTTGTATTGACTTTAATTTACGCCCCGAGTATCCTCAGGAACAAACATCGTCTATCCAGACGTTTGTTTTGTGTTGAGGGGTTATAAGGCGGCATCGATCTGAACAGGTCGGTGCCGTCTTTCTTTTTCCAGGCCCTCCAATCATTCAGTCGGCCGGCAACGCCGCGTCGCAGCCAATTCCGCGATATCCCCTTCTCCCGTAAAGGAAAACGGCCCGGCATTCGGACTTTCATCCTTCACGCCGGGCCGCCCCGTTCCGCACAAATTGTAAATTTCCGGGCTGAGCTACCAAGGGGAAAGGTCCCGCATCAACCGTCTGCGTTTGATTTTCCACCAAACAACCCTCTAACGTACCACCTAAAAATGAAGTCGCAAGAAAAAATATGCATTTTATTCAATTTTGCGGTTTACTTTTTAAAATTGTCGCAAGAATGGGCAAAATGAGCGCACAAACCCTCCCATTTGGCGGCCCACGGTTCCTAACATTCCGATCTCAAATCACTGATTCGGCTCCGGGAAATTTCAAAAACATCTCTTTTTTCGCTCGACACTAGCTCAGAAGTCTTCATTGTTAGGTCAAGTTTATCACTTTTGAGAATTAAATTCTTAGAAATGCGCTGAATTTGATCCGCCCTGAAGTCTATCCTCCGCAACTATCCTGTCAATGCGTCTGAAATCGCTCGAGATGCACGGCTTTAAGTCGTTCGCAGACAAAACGAAACTGGAGTTTCACGAAGGTGTTACCGGTATTGTCGGTCCCAACGGATGCGGCAAATCGAACATCGTCGACTCCATGCGCTGGGTGCTCGGGGAAACTTCGGCAAAAGCCTTGCGCGGCGGGGAAATGGCGGATGTCATTTTCAACGGAACCGATCGCCGCTCCCCTCTTGGCATGGCGGAGGTGACACTGACCCTCTCCGGATGTGAAGGGATTCTCGATACCGAATACGATGAGGTATCTCTCGGTCGCCGCGTTTTTCGAGACGGAAAAGGCGAGTATTTGATCAACAAGCAACCGTGTCGCCTCAAAGACATCCACAATCTGCTGATGGATACCGGAATCGGCCGGACGAGCTACTCCATCATGGAGCAGGGCAAGATTGATATGCTTCTGAGCTCGAAGCCGGAAGACCGTCGCGCCGTTTTTGAAGAAGCCGCGGGGATCACCAAATACAAATCTCAGAAGAAAGAAGCGCTCCGCAAACTGGACTACACCGAAGCCAACCTCGTCCGGATTCGGGATGTGATTGCAGAGAACGAGCGTCAGATTCGCTCCCTCTCCCGACAGGCGTCCAAAGCAAAGCGTTATCAATCCCTCTTCGACGATGTGAAGACGCTGGAGCTTCACCTAAGCCACAAACAATGGCGCGAACTCCTTGCTCAGAAATCAGAGTTGAATACCTCTGTGCACGGTTTGCGAATGCAACAGGACGAACTCGAGGATGCGATTGAAAAACGCCAGGCCCAGATGGCCGCCGCCCGGGTGGAATACCAAGAGATCGAAAACCGGCTCACCGACCTGCAATCCCAGTTGGCCCGCCTCGACAACGAAATTGGCGGAGCCAACAATCGAATCGAATTCAACGGCGAGCGCACCCATGAGCACAGTGTTCTCATCAAAAAGAACGAGATTTCTATTGTCGAAGCGTCTGAGAAGAAGGAGAAACAACAGTCTGACATCAATGCCGCGAATCGCCAACTCAAAGGAGTTGAGGAGCGAATTGCGGAAGAACAGTCCAATGTGGAAAAACTCGAGTCGGAAACCCGCGAAGCCCGCACCACCCGCGAGACGCTGAATCAGCGATTGCGCGAACTCGAAGAGGAGCGGAGTCAACGCAAGAGCCGGATTGCCAGTCTGGAAGCAACGATCGATACAAATCGCAAGCAAAGTGAATCAGATGAACAAAGAGATCGGCAACTCACGGACGAGATCTCGCGGCTCCGCGAAAGCGAAGAGGAACGGAAAAAGGACGCGACAGAGCTCAAGGAGCGGATCACGGACCATCAGAAATCGATTGAGCAATTCGAAGAAAACCTTGCGGAACTCGATCAGAAATACCACCAGGCAAAGCGGGCTGCATCCGACATGCAGGAGGACCTTTCCTCCCTGCACAAACTTTTCGCAGAGAAGCAGTCCCGTCTCGAAGTTCTCGAACAGCTTCTCGCTGACGGAGAAGGATTCGAAAAGGGAACCAGAGCAATCGTTCAGGACTTTGCAGATGCTGATGAATATCGTGGAAATATTCAGGCTCCCCTTTCCCGCCACATCAAAGTGGAGACCAAATACGCGGAAGCGATCGAGGCTTCTCTCGGACGCAGGCTGCAGGCGGTGATCGTTTCCGAACTGGATATCGTGGAAAAGCTCGTCAATGCCCTGCAACGGGACAAGCTGGGGCAGGCATCCTTGATTGCGAAGACCGCACTGGAGGGAGAGCCAATGCCCCCGTCCCGACGGGCACCTCTTGGCTCGATTGGCTGGGCCATTGATAAAGTGGACTGCGAAAAGGAAGTGGGCCCGATCATGAGCCGCCTCCTTGAGAATGTTCTCCTCGCCGAAGACCTCAGCACTGCGATCCGGCTTCACCGGAAACATCCCGAGATCGCCGTAGCCACTCTCGACGGTGCCTTTGTCACGAAAGAGGGAATCATTCAGGGGGGGAAGTCCGGGGATGATTCGGTATCCGTCCTCAAGATGCAGAGCGAGATCGAAGAACTCCGCACGATCTGCGAATCACTCAAGCATGAAGTGACGACCCGGCAGGAGCGCCGTGACCAGCTCAATTCCCGCGTCGACGAATTCGAGGGCACCCTCTCCCAGGCAAGAGAGCGACTGCAGCAGAAAAAAGTCGCCTCCTCAACCCTGGAAGGAAAGCTTGCCCTGGTCGAACGCGACCTGAATCAGTTTCGAAACAAAGCGGAGAGTTTGGAATGGGAGCATCGTGATGTGGCGGAACGACGTCAGAAAGTCGCGGCTGATCTTGAGAACCACGAAGAGGAAAGAGAAGATTCACTGGGCCGGGTTACGGAACTCGATCTGGAGTCCGGGACCATCATCTCGACGCTCACCGAAGCCAGACTTCGCGAAGAGGAGCTTACCGAGAAAGTGACGGAGGCCCGCACCAACCTCGCCGTCGAACAGGGCACCCGGCAGAATCTCGAAGAACAGCGCGACCCCATGATTTCCCGTCTCGCTGAGCTGGAAGATCAGATCACCACCTCCCGTTCGGACATTGAGAGCTATGGGGAACGGATCGAGAGCGCCCGTATCGAGAACGAAGCGCTAACTGAAAACATTGCAAGATGGAAAACGGAGTCGGAAGCCGCGAAATCCGAGCAGTCGGGGATTCTTGTGGAGCGGGAAGGCTACTCCTCCCGGATTGAGGAAGGTGAGCAGGAACTCACGCAGAAACGCAAGGAAGTGCAGCGGGTCGCCGAGCAGCGGGGTAAGGAGGAAGTCAGGATCGCACAGTTCGATATCAAGATTGAAAACGTCGAGCGAGTCTGTCGCGACCGCTACCGGACCGAGCTGGAATTCTTTGAACCGGACAGCCATGCTCTTCTTCTCGCGATTGAAGAGCGGAAGAAAAACGGAGCATCCCGATCCATCCGTATCGCCTCTGCAGAGTCTTCCGGAGAGGATGACCCCTCGATTTCCGAGGAAGCGGAATCCGCGGGAGATCCCGAAGGAGAAGCAGAGGGAGAATTGCAGGATCCTGCGGAACCGGACTGGGACTTTGTCGAGGATGTTGTTTCGCAACTCCGTACGAAGCTTGATTCAATGGGACCGGTCAATATCGATGCCATCGAGGAGTTTGATGAACTCGAAGAGCACTATCGATTCAACGCACAGCAGTTGGAAGACCTCGAGAATTCCAAGGAAGAATTGCTTCGCATGATTGCGCGAATCAATCGGGACACCCGCAAGATGTTCACGGAGACTTTTGAGAAAATTCGAAAGAATTTCCGCGAGATGTTCAAGGAACTCTTTGGTGAGAAGTCCAAGGCAGATCTCGTTTTGCTGGATGACGGCGACCCCCTCGAATGCGGCATCGATGTCATCGCCAAACCGCCCGGCAAAAAACTGCAATCGATCAGCCTCCTCTCCGGTGGAGAGCGATCCATGACTGCGGTGGCACTTCTCTTTGGGATCTACATGGTGAAACCATCTCCGTTCTGTGTGCTCGATGAGCTGGACGCTCCGCTCGATGAAGCGAACATCACCCGCTTCATTCGCGTTCTCGACCGCTTCATCGGAGACAGTCAGTTTGTGATCGTTACCCACTCGAAGCGAACGATGTCACGGGCCGACGTCATGTACGGTGTATCGATGGAGGAATTCGGCGTGTCGAAGACCGTCGGCGTGACCTTCTCCAAGGCGGGCGAATCCAAAGGGATGAAGCAGGCTGCTGTGGGCGGCTAGAGCCGTGGCAGGAAAAAGCCGTAAAAAACAGTTGAGAGGACCGGTCTGCCTGACCGACTGTGAACCGTGACCTTGCGACCCCTCCAGTTTCTCATCATCGCAGCAGCCGGACTTTGCTTTTCGGTGGATGCGACAGAATCCGAGCCAAAGTCTGCGACCGGTATCGAGCGAATCCAACTCGCCACCAATGGAAAGTCGATCTCACCGGGTGAAGAGATCACCGTCGCCCTCGTGATGGTTCCGGCGCCGGGATATCACATCTACTGGCGGGGGCCCGGCATTGTTGGCGTGGCACCGGTAATCAAATGGATTCTTCCGGATGGATTTGAACCCGGCCCTATCGAATGGCCTGTTCCCGAAAAAGTGGATATGGCCGGGATTGTCGCCAACGGATACAAATCAGAAACCTGGCTCCTAACCCGCATTCGGTGCCCCGGGGAAATCCAAGGCGATACGATCACGTTCCAAGCGGAATGTGCGTGGATGGCCTGCGCGAAGTCCTGCCATCCCAACATGGATTCGCTTTCCCTCGTGCTTCCTGTCACAGATAGAGAATCGGAAACAGAAAGCGAACTGACAGAGCGTTTTGCCAACGTTCGAAGCAACCTGCCCTCGCCCGCCCCCCCATCCTGGAAGCAGGAGGTAAAACTTGCTGCCAAAAATCAGATTGATCTCACTCTGACAATTCCCGGGTTTCCCAGGGAGGGCGAATCGTCCTTCACCTTTTTTTGTGAGGATATGCAAGTTGACTCCGACAGTCCCATGACGCCCCGGTGGATCGACCGCGCCTCCGGGATTCTTCGTATCTCCTTCGTCCGTCCCGATTTTGCGCCGAAGAACCCGGCCCGGTTTTCCGGACTGCTGCACTCCAGCCTTCCTTTTCCTGAATCAGGGTCACACTGGGCGGAGCTCTCTCTCCCCTGGCCGAAAGGAGTGTTCCCCGATGAGTAAATCAAAATCAGCGCTTCTACCGGGAGAGCGATGCGATTCCGAATGGTGCGAAGTTCGCAACTCGGGCATCCATGGTCGGGGGATCTTCGCGAAAAAGACCATTCCGGCCGGTACCTACATCATCGAATACGTCGGGGAAAAAATTGATAAGGACGAGGCGAACGAGCGGGGCTGGGCTCAGATGGATCATTCCCTCGAAACCGGAGACGCCGCAGTCTACATCTTTACCCTCGACGACGAGTGGGACATTGATGGCAACGTCCCTGAGAACGCCGCTCGATTGATCAATCACAGTTGCGACCCAAACTGCGAAGCCTTCATCGAAGGCGGGGAAATCTGGATCGCTGCGCTCCGGAAGATCCCCAAGGATGCGGAACTGTTCTTCAATTATGGATTCGATCTGGAGAACTATGCGGAACACCCCTGCCTCTGCGGTTCCAAAAAATGTGTTGGCTACATTGCCGGAGAGGAATACTGGCCCGAGCTGAAGAGGAGACTGAAAAAGAAGAAGGGATAGAAAGGATTTCCTTTTCATGAGCCCCTGGAAACCGGGGGCTGCAAAGTTCTCCCGCAAAAGAATGCACCTTCCGGCCCGAGAGTGACCGGCTACAGGCTCTTCCGATGATCGTTATTGCGGAAATCGATCCGGCCGTCCGAAACTCAATCCGCCTCCCGGATGCCCCCTCCCTGCTGGAGGCCCTTTCAATTGCTCCGGAATTCCCCGGAATGCCCTCGGAACCACAGGCCATTCACGAGTCAGGAAATACGCGTAGGTTCCTTCCGGATACTCAGGTGTTACGCAAAACCTCCCATTGCATTCATCGAGCGCCCCCGCCCCTCCCGCGAACTCATAGTCCTGCACGAAGGCCCCGTCGTATTTCCCTCCCGGCCCCGTCTTCCCGCCCGGACGCTGCCCCGACTTCAGCCGATAGCCTGTTTTCATCTCTTCAATTACGGAAGAGGAATCATTCGGATCGGAGTATCCATACAGAGCATAGATCGGAAATCCGTCGGCGGCCCAACCTATCAGGGGGGAATGTTCCCCGGACCTGTATCCGAGACGCTTCATCAGGCCCGTTGGAAGCCCGTGATAGTGGTAATTCCCCCCGGGCTGAACGTGGCCGTAGTTCGCATCGAGACCGAGAGGAACCGCTCCCCCGAGCGCTTCGTAGTTCCATCCTGATTCACGACTTCCCATCCACGTTTCCGCAGTTCCCGGCTCCAACATGACGCCATCGAGAGTGACTCCGAAAACGCGGAACTCCCGCCCCTCACGTTCATGGATAAAGGTAGGTTGTTCCGCCGGACTTGGATCCAGCGGAATCTCGATTTCGTAGCTTTGCTCCTGAATTTCATGGGGATTTTTCCGGTTCGGAAACCGCCCCACCCGGTGGTCCGGAATTCCGTTCGATTCCACGGCGCGGGTGTTACCCTGCTCACGAATGTCGACCTCCGTCGCAGCCGGAGGATCCTGATCGGCAGGAACCAAATCGAGAGTCTCCGCTTCCGTCGCGGTGTGTTGTCGACCGCCGGAATGCGGTGGAGGTCCACCCCGATGCCCTTGAGGGGGAGGTCCTCCGGGAGGCGCTCCTCCGGGAGGCGCCTCCCCTCGAAATGATCGTTCCGGCTCACTTCCCTCGCCCGAAACCGAGAGAAAAAACACCAGGGCAAGAGAAATGGAGGCGACAGCTGTGCAGAGAATCGATTTCATGATGGGGATATCGTCCCTCACCAAGCTAACAGAAGCAGGTATGGGAAAATGACAAACCGTTCATCTTTGTCTCCATCTACTTACGGAACGCGCAGGCTTTGACCGAGACGAATCGTATCTCCGGAGAGACCGTTGACCCGCTTGAATTCATCTACCGAAGTCGAGTAACGACTGGCTAGGGAGAACAGCGTGTCTCCAGATGCCACCTTGTGATACTGGGGTGTCGCGGTTGGGGGTGCGGCGGCGGCGCTAACTGCCCCGGCCCCGGCAGCAGGACCATAGTAACCACGGCCCGGAGAAGTCGTATCGGTAGAAGCGACAGAAGTGTCGGCGGCAGACGCAGCCGGCTCAGGATCGGGAAGTTTGTCGGCTGATCGCACTTTTCCGGAAGCCTTCGTTTTCACCCAGTCTTTGCGATAGTTTCCATCGTCATCAAAAGGATATTCCTTCTTCTGCATTCCATGGCCCGAAGGCGTTTTCAGTGTGGAGGAATCGTATTCCACATCTTTGTAGCTTCCCGCAGTGGTCTTGCACTGGGTGAACAGGAGAGGACAAACTGCTGCCGTGAGCAGCAAAGCAAGGGGGCGGAGTTTCCGAAACAGGCAGGACGTTTCTTTCATGACGGTAGAGGGGGTGACTTTACGCTCACTAAAAATACTTCACTTTTCCGAAATGAAAAGGATGAGTCCGGGCCGGATACTGATAGAACGAGGGGAAAGGACGACCTGTTAGAAACAATCGAAAGCGTTTCGAGGGAGCCTGCCTATTCCGCTATAGCGTGTCTGTCAGGCGGGGCAAGAGTTCGGCCCACCACATGCAAGCCAAGGACACAGGTTCCGAAGAGACATTCATTTCCACTCCTTCAGCGCTCCTCTCCGGCAAGGGCGTCTCCGCGGGGATGCTTCGCTCTACCCGGCTTCCAGATGGAGCACCTATTGTGTGAGGTTCTGCTGCAACGCGTCCACCCGCATTTGATCGAGCTGGCGCTGAGCTTCCTCTCCATACGGACTCTTTTCGTCGAGCTCAACCACCGAGAGCAGAGTCTCAGCCCGGCCCGCCTGATCCGCCTGCCTCGCCTGCACACCCGACTTGTTCAGAAGTGCTTTCTGGAGGCTCAGTCCTTCGAGCTTGAACTCCCTGATGTATTGATCGGTCAGTTGGATCATCTTCCCCCACTGCACGTCTTTGGCCAGCTTCTGCATTTCAGCGCTATACTCGACATCAGCGAGGAGTCGAATGAACTGCCCGGTTTGTTCGAGCTCCCTCTTTTCATCAAGTTGAATTACATGAGCCATTTCTTTCCGGAAATACCGGGCGGAAAGATTTCCGGGAAGGTCCGGAATCCCCTCGATCAGCTTCTTTGCTTTCTCCATTCCTTCGAGGCTTTCAACCTCCTCACGGATCTTTGCCTTCTGCGCCCCCAGCTCCCCCATCGCTGTGATCTGTTTGGCGTATTCGGCAGGCTCAATCGGCTGGTAGCCGTTCAGGCCAAAAGGCTTTCCGTCCGGATGGGTCAGGACGACACTTGGAAATCCCTTGATCCGATACGCATCACGCAACAATTGGTTTTGCCCGGCCACGTCCTTGGGCAGCTTGTTGTCTTTCGGATACTGCAATTCGACGAGCACAAACCGCTTCGTAACTTCCTTAAGAAATTCGGGAGCGTTCGCAATTTCGCGATCAAAAATCTGGCAGATCTCGATCCAGTCGGTCCCGGTAAAAAGGAGCAGGATGTTCTTATTCTCTTTCGTCGCCTGTTTCACCGCTTCGGTGTAATTCGAAAGCCATGGATCAGGCGCGGAAGCGGTTTCCTGCGATGCCGCTGGCGAAGTAGCAAAAAAGCCCGCAAGACCAAGCGCCACCCCAATGCGCAGTAGGGAAACCGAGAAATATCGAGAGAAAACCTTCATGAATTGTCAACTGTATCACAGAAACCTTGTCGCGAGAGTGGAATCCCGCGACACTTCCCGTCCACTTCTCCTATTTGTCGCACGTTTTTACGCCGCGTGGGACTTTGACGACTCCAAAGTTTTCCCCTACTCTCCACACTCTCCAGATTTTCATGAAGCGATATTTACTCCCCAGTCTTCTTGCCGTCGCCGTTTCCGGTATGCTCTCGACCTACGGCCAGGATCAAGTCCTCGATCTCGGCAAAATCACCTTTCAATCCTGTGTCGCCTGTCACGGACCCGACGGAAAAGGAATCAAGGCGGGTGACCTGCAGATGGCCCCTTCGCTTCACGACTCGGAGTTTATCAAAGGTGACAATGCCGACCTCCTCACCGCAGTGATTCTGAAAGGGATTTTGAAAGAGGACAACCAATACATCCAGGCGATGCTTCCTCTCGAACTCGCCCTGAATGACGAGCAGATCGCTGCGTTAATCGCCTACATCACGAAGGAGTTCGGGAAAAAGAGACGCTCCCCCACCGCCAATGACGTAGCCAAGTTTCGCAAGGAATATGCCGACCAGAAGAGTCCCTGGAAACGGAAGGATCTCAAGGAAATGATCCAATCCGCCTCTGCTCCGCAACTTCTCACCGATCTCAAATACTCTGTCTACGAAGGGAAATGGGAAGAGCTTCCCGACTTTTCAAAGCTGAAGCCGGTTAAAACCGGTGAACTGAAAGACGGAAAAATTTCTCTAGACCCGGCAAGAAGCATCAAAGGCGGATTCGGAATGGTCTTTGAGGGCAATTTGACGCTGAAAGACACGGCTGAATATCGCTTTTCGATCACTTCCGACGACGGCTCGGCACTCGCCGTCGATGGAGAGACAGTTGTCGGCAATGATGGTATCCATCCCGCCAAAACCCAGAACATGAAGGAGACTCTTGAGGCCGGAGAACACACCCTGAAAGCTCTCTACTTTGACGGGGGCGGGCAGCGATTTCTTTCCCTGAGTATCCAGGGCGGAAAAGCCGGCAAAGTATGGCTCTCGAAGGCACAGACAGCAAACAAAGGGAAGTCGAAGGACTACGACCCGATCCCTCTTACCGCAGTGAATCCGGGCGAAGCGATTGTACATCGCGCCTTTCTTCCCGACTCCAAGCCTCGCGCCATCGGGGTCGGCTATCCCGACGCTGTCAATCTCGTATGGGATGCTGACACGTTGAATCTCGCCTACGTCTACCGGGGCGCATTCATGGATGCTTCACCGCACTGGAACGGTCGTGGATCCGGAAGCAAACCGCTCGGAACGGACCGGGTTAAAGTCGCCCCGGGCCTTCCCCTGCAGGTCCTCGAAAGCCTCGACGAACCCTGGGTTCCTTTTTCCGAGGCCACGATCAAATACGAACGGGACAAGCTCGATCCGCAAAAAGACCTCAAGTTCAACATCAAGCACCCCGATTACCAGTTCCGCGGATACCGTCTCGACAAGAATCGTTTCCCGACATTCCGATATGACTATCAGAATCTCACGGTGACCGACCGTTTCACTCCGGAGGAGATCGACGGGGTGACTTCCGTGGTTCGCACGCTCAAGCTCGATGGCAACGCCGGGGAAAATCTCTATCTCCGGATCGCGGCGACAGGCTCCCTCGCCGACTCGGACGGCTGGTATGATCTCGGAGGCATGAAAGTCAAAATTGACGGGGCCGATCCGGTCCTTCGTCAAGTTGGCGGAGCCAAAGAACTGCTCGCTCCGGTCAGTAATGACGCCACCCTGACAATCACCTATCGCTGGAACGACCCGCTGAAGCAATAGCCCCCCCCGAACTCTTTTCCCATCTACTCCGATGACTCAATCCTGTTACCATTCCCACCCAACCCTGTTTGGTCTCGTTCTCGCAACGATCGCGCTGCTTTCCCCGGCGATGGCCGAAGAGCCCAAACAGTCGGACTACTACACAATCACATCGATTCCCGCACCCAAGGGTGCTGTCGTCGAAGGCGGAGCGATCGAGCTGCTCCCAGACGGCAAGGTCGCCGTCTGCACCCGTCGCGGTCAAATCTGGACGATCGAAAACGCTTTCTCCCATCCCGAAAAGCCCGCCAAGTGGACACTGTTTGCCGAGTATCTGCACGAGCCTCTCGGGCTGGCCTGGAAAGACGGGTGGCTCTACGCCGTCCAGCGACCCGAAGTCACCCGCATGAAAGATGAGGACGGTGACGGGCGCGCCGATGTGTTTGAGACCGTCAATGACGACTGGGGAATCAACGGCAACTACCACGAATACACCTTCGGCTCCCGTTTTGACAAAGACGGCTACCTCTGGACCACTCTTTGCCTGACCGGATCCTTCACCGCGGATTCACTTTTTCGCGGCTGGATTCTTCGGATTAATGAGAAAGGGGAAATGATTCCTACTGCAAGCGGAGTGCGTTCACCCGGCGGAATCGGATTCAACCCCGAAGGAGATGTTTTCTATACGGACAATCAGGGTGCCTGGAATGGATCCAGTTCTCTCAAGTGGGCCCGGCCCGGTTCTTTCCAGGGCAATCCGAATGGAAACATCTGGTACGAATACGCCGAGGCCAAAGCCGGTGATCGGCCCGTCGATCCCCCTTACACGGAAGAGGGCAGCCGCATGGTGACGGAGCGGGAGAAGATCGAGCAGCTCGTCCCCCCTGCGGTCGTTCTTCCCCACGCCAAAGTCGGCAACTCACCAACTGTGATCGAACCGGACCTGAGTGATGGAAAATTCGGGCCTTTCGCCGGTCAGGTTTTCGTCGGTGAGCAAACGCATTCGAAGATCAACCGGGTCTTTCTTGAGAAAGTGAACGGTCTCTACCAGGGTGCCGTGTTTCACTTTCTCGAAGGCTTCGAATCCGGAAACATCGCGGTCCGACTTTCGGAGGACGGAGTTCTCTTCACGAGCGGCTCCAATCGTGGATGGGGTGCCCGCGGCGGAAAAAACTTCAACTTTGAACGCGTCAACTGGACCGGAAAAGTGCCTTTCGAAATCCGCGAAATGCGGGCCCTCCCCGACGGTTTCGAACTGACCTTTACCAAGCCGCTCGACAAGACCTCTGCGGTCGACCCGTCCTTTTCGATGAAGGCCTACACCTACATTTATCAAAAGGCCTACGGAAGTCCCGAGGTCGACCCGGTAGATCCGAAGGTCACCGTCGCCTCCGTCGCTGAAGACGGCATGAGCCTGAAACTGAATGTCGAGCCAATGACCAAAGGTCACGTCCACGAGTTGAGCGCGAACGGTCTCAAGACTTCGGATGGCGGCCATGGATTGCTCCACAAGGAGGCCTATTACACGCTGAACGAGATTCCAAAATAGGGAAAATCTCATCGGATTTTGGGAGGTGAAGCCACTGGATTCCCGCCGTTTGGATTCTATCAAAAACAACGATTCCAGTGAGTCTGATTCCTCAAAAGCGGATGCTCACCTTCAATAGTTGATATAATTTCCATAAATGCGATAGTTTAGGTGGTTGAATCTTTTCCCACCTTGAACTCCGTTCCCCCAGATAACAATGAAGCAGCTCAGCGCGACCGGTCCATCCGTCTCGCTGTAGTGACCTCGTTGGTTTCCAAGCTCGGCACGATCATTCTCCGCCTCGTCTCGATCCCGATTGCGATGCGTCTTCTCGGAATCGAGCAGTTCGGTGTCTACGCGGCAATCACGATGGCAGTAGGCATGATCGATATGCTCCACGTGGGCATCGGTCCGGCGCTCACCCGGGAAATCTCGCGGGCCGTGGCCAAGGGGGACAGGAAGCGGGAGAAATCGATTTTTGGAACCTGTATTCTCCTCAGCACAGCCCTCACCCTGATTGCAGCATTCGCAGCGGCGATGCTGCTCTACCACATTCCCATCGCGAAACTGTTCGGAGAAGAGTTCGCGCCTCTCAGTGACGTTATGTATCGCGCTGCCTGGATCGGGATCGTGATCCTCCTGATCGAAGCGATCTGCGTCACCTTCGAAATGGCGAGGGATGGTTACATGGAGACGCGCTACAACAATGCCTGGGGTGCGGGAGGCAATATCGTGGGTGCGGCCCTTCTTCTCGGGGGAATCTGGTTCTTCCCGACCATCGAATTCCTTCTCATCGCGGTGAACGGCTCCATCGTCTTAGCCAAGTTCGGCAACTCGATTCATTTCCTTTGCCAGAGACAATATCTCTTTCCGAAATTCTCGCTCTTCCGGGCGGACCTGGTCCCGGGACTGCTGGGTGACAGTCTCCGCTTTTCCGTGACGTATATTCTCGCTGCCATGATCGAATACAATATCATGGCATTTATCATCGGCCGCACTTCCGGGCCCGATGCAGTAGCGGTGTTCAATGTGATGGTGACGATCCACTTTTCCCTAGCCGGCGTGGTTGGAATGTTCACCAAGCCGATCTGGCCCGCGCTCATGGACGCCTTCGAGCGGGAGGACAAACCGTGGATACGCAAGATGGGAGGAAAGCTGCAACTCGGCAGCCTTGGATTTGCCGCAATCGCCGGCTTCGGAATTGTTTTGGTGGGCCCTGTCGTATTGCCGATGTGGGCTGGTGAGGAATTCACAAGTGTTCGCGATTCTTTTCAAATGGATCGAACCGCTCTCTTCGCCTTTTCGCTCTATTTTCTTCTTCACGTCTGGCGACATACCAACCAAACCCTGGCCCTCGGGGTTGGGAAAATCAATTCCGTGGTTTGCATCGTTTTGACCGAGGCTGCATTTCTCCTCAGCCTCGCTGGTTTCGCCCTGATTCAAACCGGCGAGATATCGATGATCTATTTCAGTATGGCCGGCGCCATTGCCCTGTTTTCCGGCTGGATGTTTCCTTTCATTTTTCGGGAGGGAATGTCTAACTCCCAACGAGAAGCGAAAATTTCCGATCCGGAAACGCTCGATCCGCTCCCGAAAGTGGTCATGTAATCCGGATCCACGATTTTCACGGCAAAAACACGAGAAATTCATCCGGCAAAGGTGCCTCAAACTGCATCGTTTCAGCCGTCAAAGGATGCCGAATCGAAAGCTTCCAGGCATGAAGCATGAGGCGTACGACTATTACCTCCTGTTTTCCCTGGGGACCATAAATCACGTCGCCGAGAATGGGAGTGCGCAGACACTCTTTCAAGTGAACCCGAATCTGGTGGGTCCGGCCCGTATGGATCACGCAGGAATAGGAAGTCCACCTACCATTTTCGTCAGAGCGCAAGACACGATAGTCCGTCACGGCCTCCTTTCCGGAGGACGCCTCCACCACGGCCATCTTCTGGCGATTATTTGGGTTCCTTCCGATTTGAGTCGTGAGCGATCCTTCGGTATTCGGAGGAGTCCCCTTTCCCACCACGATGTATTCCTTTCCCGTCTCTCTCCCGGAAAATTGAGCCACGAGAGAATGATAGGCCAATTCGGACTTCGCGACGACAAGGCATCCGGAAGTGTCCTTGTCGAGCCGGTGGACGATACCGGGGCGGTCTTCGCCGGCGAGGTCGCACAATTCCCCCTGACAGTGAAAGAGAAGGCCATTCACAAGAGTTCCCGTCGCATTTCCCGAGCCGGGGTGAACGACCAGTCCCGGTTGTTTGTCGACAACGATGATGTCTTCGTCCTCGAAGAGAATGGAGAGCGGAATCTCTTCGGGCTGCAACTCCAGGACAACTTCCTCCGGTTCCGCCACGGTGATCTCCTGCCCCTCCAAAACGGCGTACTTGGGCTTGACCCGGTTCCCATCGACAAGAACGGAACCATCGCGAATCCATCTCTGCAATTCCGCCCGGGATACCATCTGCCCTTCTTTTTCGAGGGCGCCGGGTAGAAAGCGATCCAGTCGCTCTCCGGCATCTTCCGGAGCTACATAAATTCGGAGCGCACTCAATCCAGCCTGGGTGTGTAAATCGAGAGTTCGGTGTTCTGGCGAAGGTCATCAACCATTTGCCAGGTGGATAAAGTCTTGTATTTGCTGAGCGGCACGACTGTCAACGCGATCTCTGTCCCGATGGCGCGGGTTGCGGCGCTGGTGTACTTTTTCCCGAAGACAATGCCATGGGCAATCCGAATCCGGTCGTAGGGATAGTTGCCCTGCCTGTCTTCCAAAACTTCATACTCGTACACACCAAGAGCATTCGAATAGTCGAGATCACTGAGGTTTTTCAGCTCGGACTTTTGAACCAGTCTCAAAACGAGCTCCAGTTCGCTGCTTTGTGCAGAGGTGGCGATCGCACTGGAACTTGCCGCGAGGGTTCCGCCAGCCGCGACCTTCGTTTTGGGAGTCTGAACGGGCATGGCCCGGACAATCGTTCTCTCTATCCCGACGGGAGCGATTTTCATATACTCGTTAAAATGCTTCGACACTTTCTCTGCCCAGCCACGAGCCTCGGTAGGCCCATAATGAATCCCGTCGGTCGCGGGATACGGGTCATCGAATTTGGTCACTTTCTGGCTTTCAAAAACCTCCCCTTCATATTTTTCCACCACTCCCTGCATGATCGAGGTCAGCTCCATCTGCAGCTCCCTTGAATAGCGTTTTTCGTGAGAGTGCGGAGGCAACACCCAATAGGAAGTCGCCCCTGCCTTCGCAACGGAGTAACACATCTGCTCGATCAGGGATCTGACTTCGGCAACATTTTCCTGTTTCGCTCGCCGCTTCGACCGCAGTGTCGCGTAAAGATTGATTCCGGTCTGCACGACCACGACGTTCGGCTTGTGTTCAGAAATCAAATCCTCCAGCTTCGGAACGGCCCGAACATAGCCGAGACGACGCTCTGCCGAAGGAGACTTCTCCCAGAATCCGATGGTGCAGGGAAGCGATTGGTAGCTCTTCAGCCAGTAGTAGGGACTCGCACCACCTGCAACGACGGTATGAACCTGAAAACCCGATGAGCGAAGAGAGTGGTCAAAGGTTTGCCCGAAAGCGCCGATACTCAGGGAGTCACCCAAATACAGAATCCGGGAGTTTTTAGCAACTCCATCGACCGCCCATGTCTGGCAAAGAACGATGGCAGTGAGTGCCAAAAAAAAGGAGGTAGCCCGACTCATAGCGGCGATTTTTACCGTAATTCAGAGCAATCTTCAATAGAAACTGTTAAATTTTAATAAAATTCGCACTTATGCGAATCAGAATTAAAAATGAGAGTGAGTTTTTTAAGAAGGGGCGAGAATCACTACAGATCCAGTCCGGCGGCACAAAGGCGATGGAAGTCCTCCCATTCCAACTCAAGCGAGGCATCGGATTCCTTGATCGTTTGCATCGTCACAGAGGCGATCTTCTCCCTTGCTGCGGTAAGGGATCGGCTCACGCGGGTCTGATCACATTGCCACATCAGTGCGATGACTGATTGGCTGATTCCATGAAGATAGGAAAGTTTCAACATGAGAAGAACTTCCGGCTCCAGCGAGTCAAACGCCGTCTTGATGGCGCGCCCCATCAGTTCTCCAAGATCTTCATCGATCACGTTTTCTCCGAGATTCTCTCCTTCCAACTTGTCAAAGCGATCGCCGGAACGTCCATCATCATCATCGAAAGTGGGAAGTTCACCGCGAAATTTATCCCGCCGCTTTAGATCGAGCCAACGATTCCAGGTGATTCGAATCATCCAGGTGGATAGAGAAGAGCGACCTTCAAACTTCTCCAGAAGCGGTCGGGTTTGCCCTTTCTTTCCAGCCCCAAAGCACTCAGCTACGACATCGGCAACGAGATCCTCGGCTTGAATCCGATCTACCCCACGGGACATCATCACCCTCTCCAACATGGGCTGATATTCTGACTGAAATTTCCGAACTGCATCATCATCACCGGCCACCGCGCGATCCACCAGATCCAAATCTTCGGCATGCTTCAATGGTTTGATTTCAGAAGTCGGACTACTCATAGGGCTTTCGCGTCGGCACTATCCATGATGCGGCGACATTATTCAATTAGAACAGATCACTTAGACAATAGAAACCTTAGAAATACGGAAGATCAGCCAGCGGAGATGGTCTCGCAAATATCTTCAATGATCTCCCCGTCCTGCAAATGGACTTTTCGATCCACGCGATCGAGAAGCCGGTCATCGTGCGTGCAGAAGAGGAAGGCCGCACCTCGATCCTGATTGATCTTGCGCATCAGGTCGATGATGAGGTTCGCATTCCGGGTATCGAGGTTGGCGGTCGGTTCATCGGCAAGAACCAGAACCGGTTCTGTGACGAGAGCCCGTGCGATCGCCACCCGCTGCTGCTGACCTCCACTCATCTTTTGCGGACGGTGCCCCATCCTGTCTTTCAATTCCACTTCTTCGAGGAGGAATTCGGCGCGCTCCCTTGCCTCTACTTTGCTGACGCCACTGACTTGAAGCGGAAGCATCACGTTTTCCACTGCGGTCAAAACCGGTATCAGATTGAAATCCTGAAAAACAAATCCAATCGACGAGTTGCGCAATTCGCTTCTCTCCCCGTCAGACAACCCTCCTGAACTTTGCCCTTGAATCAAAACCTCACCCGAAGTCGGCGAATCCAGCAATCCGATGAGATTGCAAAGGGTCGACTTTCCTGATCCAGACGGCCCCCAAACCGCAATAAACTCTTCCTTTTCAATGGAGAGATCAACGCCCCCAAGAGCCTCGACTTCGGTATCTCCAAAATGATAAGTCTTCCTGAGTGTTCGGGTTTCGACAATTTTCATATCGCTTATGAGTATTAATACTTGCAGTCTAGTCAGCTAACCACAATTTGCACGGGGTAAATGATCGAACGCGTCTTCTTGATAATCTGGGGCCTTTGGCTGCTGCTAATTTTGTTGGCAGCTTTTCGCGTTTTGGGATTTCTCATCGCTCGGAGGTTTCAAGACAAGCGTTGGGGAGATGGCACCAAAGATCAACAACCGGCTGCTGTGATCATTCCGGTAAAGGGATTTGACTACCAGGCTACGCCGAGATTTTTTGACACTCTCTTTGCTCAGGAATATAGCAACTACCGGGTAATCGTTTGCTTCGAGTCTTGGGACGACCCAGTCGCTGTCTGGCTCAAGGAAGAACTTGAGCTGACAGAGGGGCATCCGTTCTGGATCCATCCCGATGAGGATTCCGGTCTGAAGAGCATCACACTGGCGTGTTCCGGAATTTCTCAAGATGAAGGTCAGAAGGTACACAACCAACGCGCGGCCTTTGAACATCTCGATGAGAATGACGAAGTGGTGGTGTTTGCCGACGCTGATATCTCCTTCAAGACCGACTGGCTTCCCCGGCTCATCGCTCCGATCAACCAAAAGACCCACCCTCTTGCAACCACCTACCGTTGGCTCGTCCCGAAGCGCCCCACCCTCCCCAACCAGGTTGCCAGCGTGATCAACGGATCCATCACGACGCAGGGTGGATCCGAACTCACCAACGTCCTCTGGGGGGGCTCCATGGCGATCGCCAGGAGCGTATTCGACAAGCTCGACGTTTCGTCCCTGCTCGAGGGTTCCCTGAACGATGATCTACGCCTCTCCAAAGCGGCCCGGAAGGCGGGAAACAAAATTGCCTTTGTTCGCTCGCTCGTCCTGCCCACGATGATTGACTTCAATTGGAAGACTTTCTTCGAATTTGCGAAACGCCAATACACCCAGGTCAAATTCTTCAGCCCGATCCTCTATACGGGAACCAACTTCGTTCTGGGCTTCTATGCGATTGGCCTGCTCAGTATCATCGGGGCACTCGTCTACGGATACTTCTATGCCTGGATCCCGATTGCGGCAGCCTATGTGATTGACCAGTTTCGTGCTCTGATGCGGCAGCAAATCTATCTCTCACTTTTTCCGGAGGACGGCGTTCGTAGGAAGTTGTTCTCGGCGGGCTGGCTCGAGCACATGCTGACTCCATTCTGGATGCTTTTGCACTGGCTCCTTCTGATCAGCACCTGGACGCAGAGCAAAATCACCTGGGCTGGAACGCAGTATCGAATTCTTTCCAAATCGAAAACCAGAATTCTCAGCCGGACGGTCGTGGCCGAAAGGCTCCCTGTCGGAGTTCCCGGACTCACCCTGGTTTCGGCTCTTCATGACAGAAAGCGCACCGGCTACACCCAGCCGATTCAGCCCTTGCTGCCCCCGGTAAAAACAGAGGCGGTCGCAGATCCAGTGGAAGATCTGGCCGCAGAAAAGGTTGAGGCGGTCGACATCGTGCATGAAGAACCCTCATTGCCTGACACCGGGACTGCCGAACCGGACGAGACCTCCGAAGGGGGGACTGGGGACTTCGAACCGGCGAAGCGGCAAGAACCCACGCCTGCGCTCACTCATCCCGGGGTCAATCCCCATGTCCTTGCGCTGAGCGCTCCGCCACCTTCGCTCCGTCGCAAAAGGAAAGCACGAGCCCAGGCAAAGAGGAAGAAGAATGCCCGCACCACCCCTTCCATGCGCTCCAAGAGCCAAGCCCGATCTCGTCTTTTGCATGCCCCCTTCTTTCTCGCCAAACCGGGCCAATCCCTACGCTGGGGATCGGCGCTCAAAACGAAAAATACTGATGAGGAAAGCAACGAGAACGCCATAGATGCTTCATCAGAGGCAACTTTGACGGAGACTCCGGAGCCGAAAGAACCTGCGCCGGCGCTCTCCCATCCGGGGGTCAATCCTCATGTCCTCGCGCTGAGCGCTCCGCCACATTCGCCCTGTCGCAAACGAAAAGCGCGAACCCCGGCGAAGAAGAAGAGGAATGCCACCATTCCTTCCTACCTCTCCAAAACCCGGGCCCACCCCCATGTTCTGTTTTCTCCCCTTCCTCTCGCAAAACCCGGCCAGTCTCTTCCCCCGGGATCGGCGCTGAAAACGAAAGACACCGGTGAGGAAAGCAGGTCAATGGCACTCGGTAGGTCATCAGATACTACGCCGCCGGAGTCTCCAGTTCCATCGCCCGAGCCAACCCTTCCCGCGAGCTCCGCCTTGTTTTCCACTTCCCACGCGGCCCGCCGCGCCATTGGGAAAGCGAATCCGTCCCACCCGGGGTCAGGCTCCCGGAGGAGTGCGCTTTCTTCCCGGGCCAATCAGATCTCCAACCTGCGTGGACACCGCATTCTCCGTCCCGTGAGCCACCGTCCGAGCGGCCGCCCTTTGTGAGTTTTGGCTTTTCATTCAAAATCGCAATCTCTAGCGTTCCGACATGAAGCCCATTTCTCTGCACAGCCTCCTCGCGCTGCTGATCCTGCTCACATCGAACCTGCTATCGGGTGCGGAATCCAGAACCTGGACCTCCGCCGAGGGAAAGACCTTCGAAGGAACCCTGCAGACCGCGACCGAAGCTTCCGCTTCGCTTCGGCGCTCTGACGGCCGCACTTTCGATGTGCCATTGGACAAACTGTCTTCAGAAGATCAGGAATATGTGAAGCAGTTTCTTGCGGACCGGAACCGCGAAAGCGGACTCAGCGAAGGGCCATTCGCAGACAAGATCAAAGGCGAATGGATCAAAGTTCCGATGGAGGAATATGGTCTCCAGTTTCAAATCTACGGCACGTCAAAACTCAAACGGCTCAAGGAACCTTTCCCACTCTACGTTCACCTCCATGGTGCTGGCGCGCGGGGTTCTGACATGGAAATCGGCAAGGTTGAAATCGCAGCGCAGCGACTCGCCAGCGAAGAGATCTACGATGATCACCCCTGTCTCATTGTCGTTCCGCTTTGTCCCGCCGACACCTCCTGGGGAGATCACAAATCCAAATTGGAGGGGATCATCGACACCTTGACCAACAGCCTGCCCATAAACAGGAACCGTATCTATCTGTCCGGCTATTCCATGGGCGCACGGGGAATTGGATCGCTCATCGAATCCCGCCCCCATTTCTATGCCGCAGCACTCTTTGCCGACGGCGAGGCGAAAGCGAGCTGGGTCGACACGGTCGATACCGCTCTCTGGTTTACCTTTTCGGGGGAGCGCGACCTGAAAGGTGCCGAGGCCGTCGCTAACGCCTACACTTCCGCAGGAAAAACGGCCCACTTTGAGGGATTTCCCGATCACACCCACAACCAGATTCACTGGACCCTCGCGAAAACGGAAGGAGTCTACGACTGGTGCTTCGAACAGATCCGGAAGTAGCATAGGCCAATGGCGGATCTCGAAGAAATCACCGCCCGAATCCGGGAGTTTCGGGATGCGCGGGACTGGGCACAGTTTCACAATCCCAAGGATATGGCCATCGCCATTTCACTGGAGGCGGGAGAGTTGCTGGAGCATTTTCTCTGGAAGTCGCCTGAGGAAGTCGAAGCACGCCTAGACTCCCATCAGGAAGAAATCCGTGAGGAAATCGCCGACATCGCAATTTACCTCACCGAACTTGCCGACAATCTTGGAATTGATCTACTGGAAGTAATGGAAGCCAAGATCGGAAAGAACGAGGCGAAATATCCGGCCGAAAAAGTAAAAGGCTCGTCGAAGAAGTATTCTGAATACCCCGATGAATAGTCTCTACTTCGTTGCTTGATACAGGCCTTTCACATTCACAATCATGTTCCCGGCACTGGAGCCTTCGGCGACGACTCCGCTCACAACGATCGAATCCAACTCCTTGAGTCCTTTGACTCCTTTGAGGCTTTTCGAAACAGGACGGGAGTCCTCTCCAAGAATCTGAATTGTCAGGCGCGAGGCTTTGATGACCTCCGGATCAGCGCAGCAGGCGTCCCAGGGAGTCGGGCATTCATCGCCGGGAATCAGATCGCAGGTCTTCAGGGTCGCATCCGAGAGGACAGCCGTGGCAAATCCATCCGTGAACGGATTCATGGCACCGGCAATCTTTCCGGCAACGACAACCGTGTCACCCGGCTTTGCCGTTTTCCGGAGATTGGAAACAGCCACCGCTCCGGCCGGTTCGGCGTCGACGAAGATGGCGTCCAGAGCCGGGTTGTCGGTAGGTTTTGTGGAAGCAGACTCCGGCTTTTCCCCGGTGCCGCAGCCAACGAGAAAGGCAATGCCTGCCATGAGGGTGATCGATTGGATTCGTGATTTCAGTGGTGTTGTCATAATGATAGGATATGGGTGGAAAAAATCTTATTGAGAACGCAAAGCCACTGGCAGTGGCGCGCGGAGGCAGCGGATCGCCGGAGGAAGAGCCCCCAGAGTCCCGAGGAGGAGGCCCGTCCCGAGGCCGAAGAAAATAACGACTCCCGTCAAAGTGAGCCGGAAGGTTCCTATGGAGAACGGAACGGTTTGGCCTTCCAGAAGCAGGGTCGCAAGAAATGCCGCAAGCAGCGTTCCCATAAGCGTGGCGAGGAGGCTCTCTTGAATCAGGGAAACCAGAATGGCCCACCGCGAAAATCCCACCGCCTGCAGCGTTCCCATCTCGCGGATCCGGGAAGAAAAGGAGGCGTAGAGCATGTTCAACCCGCCAAAGACAGCGCCGGCCGCAACCAGTCCCGCGGTCAGCCAGGTCATCGCCCGAATCGGGCCGTAAAAGCGCGCCAGCTTTCGATAGTAGTCCGCTTCGGTAATCGCGACCAATTCCAGGTCGAGGCGCTGCTTCGTGAAAAGGTCCACTTCCGGAAAGTCCTTCCCGGACTCCAGCCGAATCACGACACAGGAAAGAGAGTCCCGCTGCACCAGCGTCATGAGGTCATTCCGATCGAGCCAGAGTTCGGATTCCATGACCGTTCCGGGAGCCTCAAACACTCCGGAAATCTGAAAGGCCTGATCTTCAAAAACGATTTCCCTGCCCCGTGCAAAGTCTGCCTCCTCCGCACCCATCGTATGCCAGGCAAGTTTCCCGACCAGGATTTCACCGGGCTGCGGATAGCGCCCCTCTAACAAACGAACCTCGCGGTGAACTTCGAAAGCCGCCGGAGTGACTCCCCGGAGAAGAGCTTGCGACTCCCCTTTCTCCTTCCAGTAGATATTCCCCATGTAGTGAACCTCACCGGAAACGGCCGGCGCTCCAAGTCGGGACTCAATCCCCCGGACCCCGGCTGTTATCTGTTCCTCCGACTGGACCATCACTTCGCTGCGCTCGACGCTTTCTTCCGATCCCGCACTGAGAAGAATAACATTGCGGGACGAACCGCTCGCCCTCAGCACATTTTCCATTCCCTTGTTGAAACTCGCTGCCGAGAAAATCAGGAAAACGACCAGGGCAGACCCCAGCACCTTCTGGATCAGCTTCCACGGATCCCGGAACAGATTTCGAACGGCGTAAGAGAACGGCAACATATCAGGCAGACCGGAGAGAGTTCACGATGGGTTTTCGAGAGGCCACATAGGCAGGCCAGAGCGAAGCAACCAGGCCAAGGAGAAGAGCGATGAAAAGTCCCGTCACCGCAACCGCCCCGCTCGGTTGAAGCGCCAGGGTGAGACCTTCATTCCCCAGTGTGAAGCGTTTCCAACTGAAGAAAAACAGGGCGGCGGCACATCCGGTCAATCCGCCGAGCAATCCCAGGATCATCCCCTCCCACAGCATCAGGCCGGCGACGGACAGCCTCGAAAAACCAACCGTCTGAAGAATCGCATTTTCCTTGATGCCTCCCCGGACGACAAGGAGGAGAGCGTTGGCCACGAGGGCGAGGACTGCAATCACGGCACCGATTCCAAGCCAGCGGGTAAAATGAATCATTTCAATCATGTCCTTGGCGGTTTGAGCAAAGAAAGCCTTCTCCGGTCGCGTGTCGGTCGGTGACTGATCCGACTGAAACAGTTCGTCGATTGCTGCACTGACGGAATCGAGCTTGTCCGGCCCTTCGACCCTGACATTGAACTGTGTCACGACCCCCAGACCCACTTTGGAAGCCTGCTGAAGAAACGGCAGGTGCACATAGGCCACATTATTGTCCTGTGGCTCCGGGGACCGGATGATCCCGGAGACCAGAACCCGGACCCCAACGGCTTCGAACTGATCGCCCGGTTTCAAACCACGACGGGCTGCAAAGTGTTCTCCCAAAAGGGCGCCGTCGCTGCGGTTGGCCCACTGCTCAAAGGATCCATCGATGACCTCCATCTCCGGATTGAAGGACTGCAGGTCTTCCGGGGGCACTCCCCGAAAGGCGATCACGTCCAGACTGGCCCCGCAGTTGTTGACAAGAATCTGAATCGGAATGGCTTCCACCACTCCGGGTATCCGCTCGATCTCGGGCTGGTAATGCTCCGGCAGCCGGGAGGTGGCGGGGCAAAAGCGGTTTTCCCGATAGACCACCAGAGTCGTGTCTTCCGCCCCCGCTTCGGTAGCGACTCGAAGCGACTCCTGCATCGTCTCGACGGCCGTAAACAAAAACATACCCGCAGCCACTCCTGCAATCGTGAGGAGGCTCCGAATCCGGTGCCGCAATACCTGCTTGGCAGCAAGAGCGGCAAGGTGAATCAAAAGCCTCATGCCCCGAGCTCCTCCCGTTGCTCAACCAGCTTTCCCTTTTCCAGATGAAGGGTCCGTGCGGCGGCGTTCGCAGCCCGGGCATCGTGAGTCACCATTACGATCGTCTTGCCGTGCTCGTTCGCCAATTCAGCTAACAAACCCAGAATCTGATCGGCACTCTCCCGGTCAAGATCGCCGGTCGGTTCGTCCGCCACCAACAGAGGCGGGTCTGCCACCAGCGCACGGGCAATCGCAACCCGTTGTTCCTGCCCCCCGGAAAGCTCCGAGGGACGGTGATCAGCCCGGTCGGAAAGACCCACCAATTCGAGTGCGGACGTCACCTTCGCTCTCCGTTTCGACCGGGAAAGACCCGACTGCAAGAGCAGAGGCAATTCGACATTCTCGAAGGCCGACAGAATTGGAACGAGGTGGTAAAGCTGAAAAATATAGCCACAGCCGGAAGCCCTCCACTTGGTCAGCTGCCCGCGGCTCATCCGGCTGATCTCGTTGTCTCCGACAAACAGGTCTCCGGAGGAGGGTTGATCAATTCCCGCAATGAGATTCAGCAGGGTTGTCTTGCCCGATCCCGAAGGCCCCATCAGGGCGAGGAAGTCGCCTGCTTCCACATCGAGCGTGAGATCTTCGAGCGGAGTGACCTCAATGCGGCCCTTCCGGTAAATCTTGGTCAGCTTCCGGCACCGGATAAATGCGTTTTTACTCATCTCCCGCCTCCTTTTCCGCTTCAATTCTCTCACCACTTTCCAAATCCATTGCAGGGTTCACCACGACGCGGTCTCCCGGCCGGAGCCCTTCATGGACCAGCCGGTATCCCTCCCGGGTTTCTCCTCCGAGGACAACATCTCGCTTCTCGATTCGTTCTCCCGTCGAATCGACGACCCAAACCCGGGCATCCCGTCCCGAAGGGGAAAGCAGAGCCGCTTCCGGGACGAAGAGATCAACCCGTCCGGAACCTGCTTCACTGATCCCCCTGGCCGCATCCTGAGTGCCCGATAGAAACTCGGCCCGGCAAAGCATGTCCGGCCTCAATCTTGCATCAGGATCCATCACTTTCACCTTGGCCTGGAGCGTGTTTCGCTGCAAATCCGCCCCCCCTGCAATCCTCGTCACAACTCCCTGAAAGATCCGGTCTTGGAGAAAGTTGGAACGCAACCGAACGGCCTGCCCCACCGAGAGCTTGGAGGCTTCTTCCAGCGGAACATCGATCCGGGCCTGGAGAAAGTCGGGCTGATACAGAATCGCAACCGTCGCCGAATCCGCGTCGTCCATATCGAGCATCCGCTTCTGACCCGGCACGGCAAGGAGTCGCAACACTACGCCATCGACGGGGGAACGAATCTCAGATCGGCTCAGGGCAAGCTCCCGCTTTGCCAACTCGGTTTTCGCTTTTGCAATTTGAGAAGCAAACTGCCCGGTCGTCGCCTCGAGTTGTTTCTTTTCACTGAGCAGCTCATTCTGAGAAGCTTCTAGGGCAGCCACTTCACTGGAGTGAGTTTGCAACCGAAGCGTCGCCGAAGCGAGGTCACCGGCGGCGACCGCCCCTTCCCCGGCACGTTGAAGACGGTTCCGCTGGTCTTCCAGTTCAAAGCATTTCATCTCTCCGGCTTTGACCTTCATGTGAAGCGTATGAATCTGAGCGTCGACGGTTTCGATGGATGCCCCGTGTGCCTCGGCCTGGGCCGTCAACGCAGCCAGTTCGCTTTCCGCCGTTGCCACATCGAGTTCGAAGTCCTCTCGAATCATTGTCGCGAGCACCTGCCCCTTCGAAACCTGATCGCCTTCCAGCACCAATACCGTTTCGACCACTCCGTTGACGAGGGCGGTCGCTTTGATCGGGAGAGGATCCGGCTCAATCCATCCTGATGCCTGAAAGAGAAGGGAAGCATTCCACGGATCTCCAATCTCTGTTGTTTCCGATACCGTGGTCGCTTCTTTGGCACTCTGCTTCACGGTCACGACGGTCTCCAGTTGGACCGGGGTCGCGGGCAGGAGACGCTCACCAAAAAGGACCCAGGCGAGCAGAAAAAAGCCAACCAGGAGTATGCATGGGATTGACAGATAGATCCACCGTCCCCGGTTGCTGGCCGGGGAGTCGGAGGAGGTTTCAGATGGGGACGACGTCGATTTGACGAGAGATGATAAGGTAGTGTTCACAGGAAATTGGATTCAGTTGGTTACCGAAGAGATGGAGAGATCCATCTAGGGCCGAGCGGCACAAAGCCGGGCTCGCTGCCGCGGAGGGCAGAACCAAATCAAACCAACTGACGCTCGAACACCGTCAACCGTTCCCGCCCGGAAAGAGGCGGAGGATCCGGGCTGTCCCGGGTGAAATTCAGAAACCTGTTTGGTGTGATAATCACAGCCGGGCTAAGCGCAGGAATTTCGATTTCCTGAAGCTCGATCGAAAGACAAATCCCCGCCGGAACCGGGAAGCCGTCCCAGTCTGCTTCCGCGATCACACAACAGTCGGAACCGTTCGTATTGCGGGATTCTTCGCAGCAATCGGGCTCACAGAATTCACCGTCACAGGGAGCCAAAGACACGAGGCAGATCTGCTCGATTTGAGCCGGCAGGCCCAACGAGATCGCAAGAGAGATCGCCAGAAAAAGGGCGCCTGCAATCGGTCTTAACATGGGTAAGGATACGCTCCGCGATGTGGTTCTGTCAAATCGGCACCCATTCCATCGTGTGCCGGGAGCCTTTCACGACTAACGAAAGTAACGCCCCCACAAGTCATTCAAGATCGTCTTTGCCTCCTCTTCGGACAAGGCGCGGTCGAAAACGAGCAATTCAAAAATTGCATTGGAAAAGGGATCGACATATCCGTCGCCAAATCCGCGTTTTCCGATCGTAAGTTTGCGAAGTGAGCCCACCGTGCCCTTGACCTGCCCCGCTTTTACCGTGGCGGTTGCGGCAGTCCCCTCGCGAACCATCAGAAACTGGCTTCCCTCCGTCGCATTGACCGAGTAGGCAATCACTCCCGCCCCGCCCGGAGTCCACGGGAGCGGAATTCGATTTTCCGGCTTGCCCGAAACGAGCCTCGCTCCACCTATCACATTTCCGGCGTGGTCAGCGGTCAGGTGGATCATTTCCCCCCCGCCTTTCTCCGGCACAACCCTGACGATTTTATCGGTTCCGGCTTCCAGCTTCCCCACCAGAAAAATCGTCGCACCAGCCTCAAAGGAGAAGCAGGTATCGGGTGTCGACATGGTCGTTTTGTTATTCAAGTGAGCGGCCCGGTAGACTCCTGAAAGAGCGGGAATCTCTTCGCTCGAAAAGCGAACGATGACGGGAAGATGGCTTCCATCCCGGTCTCCCCAGTCCCGCAGAAGAGAATCGGAGCGCCCCTCCCCGGCCAGATTGTACCACGCCGCGAGCTGATCCCCCGGCTCGGCGCGATTGCGATAGTCTCTTCCAAATGAGCCCTTGCTCCCGAAAAACCGGGCAATCAATCCCTTTTCATTCGGGATCGGCGAAGGATCCGCCCGGCCATCGGAACGAACGAGAGACTCCGGAAATGGCAGTGGAGGATACACTTTTTCCGCCGGCTCTTCGACTCCGGTCTCGCCGGCTACCGGGGTTCCCGCCTCGCTTTCGCTTTCGTCGACTCCCCCCAAAATTCCTGTCAAAATCAATCCTAAAACAACCACGCCCAGTCCCACTCCGACTCCAATCTGGTAGCGACGATCCCGCAACAAACGACCCCATCCTTCCTCAGTGGTTTCCGTCGGTGAGCTCACTGCGGCCGTGCGGGGACCGGTGGCCCGCGACGGAACGAATCCTGTCCGGGGGGACGTGATTGCCCCGGTTCGGGGAGCTGGAATGACAGGTTGCCGAGCGGTTGTCGTTGTCGGTACTTGCGGCCCTGACACCGGTCCCGTCACGATTCGTATCGGCGAAGAACCGGGATCGACAGTTTCGTTTTCTGCCGCAGAACCCGTCTCACCGGGAGCAGGCTCACCGGGAGCGGTATACACTGCGATAACTTCCTCCGGCAGTGCAGATTGCACCTCGTCGCCCTCTTTCCTGTCCTGATACGTCTCCCCCGCCACCGCAGCATGAAACTGGGCCAGCGCTTCGACCGCATTGGCCGGGCGATCTTCCCGTCTCCTGGAAATCATCCGCATCAACCAGTCACAGACCAAGGGTGGAACGTCGTCGCGCAGCTCGTGAATGGGACGACATCGATGCTTCATGTGATTCATCGTAGTCTCGGCAGGATTATCGCCCGTGAACGGGGCTTCCTGTGCCAGTGCGTAGTAGAGCACGCAGCCCATCGAATAGAGATCGGTGCGCTGGTCAAGGGCCTTCAGCTCCAATTGCTCGGGAGCAATATAATCAATCGATCCCAGAAACGATCCTGCTTGATCCAATGTCTGGGTGGAGGGCTGCTGACTGAATTTCGCGAGGCCGAAGTCGAGAATCTTTACGAGGAAACGATCCGACAGCGTGACCGTGAGCATGATGTTCCCTGGTTTGATATCCCGATGAAGAAGGTTCAACTCATACGCTTCCACGAGGGGCTCGAGGCATTGCGTGGCAACATCCTGAAAATCGGGCCAGGACAAAGCACCGGCCGTCAGAATATCATGAAGATCCTCGCCCTCGATCAGTTCCATGACCACATAGGGGCCATCTTCATCCTCTTCAATCGCGTAGACGGTAACCACATTCGGATGCTGAAACTTGGCAAGCGCAGCGGCCTCTTTCTCCAGCGATTCGACGCCTGAAGCCTCATTGAGATTCGTCTCTTCGACCGGGAGGAGGCGCTTGAGGGCGACCTCCCTGCCCATCACCGTATCAAAGGCGCGGTAAATGGCGCTCATGCCCCCGCGTCCCAGCTTTCCCCGAATTTCGTAACGGTCAGACATCAAAAGTGTAATGCAGATAAAAATATACACGTAAAGTTCACAAGCACGACCTTTTCCGCCCCCCTTCGTGTCATCACTTTTTGCTTCGTAACCCCGCACCGGAACGCGACACTCCGCTCCATGAAATCACTTCGCCTCGCTCTCGCTTCTCTCGGGATGGTCTCCCTCTGTTTTTCTGCCGATCCGCCGGCCGGGGCTGAACAGGTCATCGACGACAATTTCGAAAGGAAAGACCTCGGGAAAGGATGGGCGGTCCAGACCGGTTCCTGGGCGATCCGGGATGGTGTGCTTCATGGTTCCGAGATCCCTGCCGACAAACACTCCGCCGCCGCACGCCGCGTCATCGAGACCGAAGATGCGACCTACCAACTTCGCTTTCGCATGAGGGAAGGCGCGAAAAGCTTTCACTTTGGATTCGATCCCAAACGTGGAACCCTCGATAAAAAGGGACACCTCTTCTCCGTGATCATCAATCCGGACGGCTGGAGAATTCTCAAGCACATCGACAAGGCGAAACCAAAAGAGGATCCCAACGAAATCCTTGCCAAGGCAACCCATACTTTTCAAACCGGCGAGTGGTATTCGCTGCGGGTAACCACTCAGTCGACGGCAGTGAAAGCCGTCATCGAAGGACTCGAACCACTTTCCGCAAACCATCCCAGTTTCGGGGTGCCGAAGCCGACTCTCGTTTTCCGGGTCATCGGCGATGGCGTGGACATTGATGATCTCCGGGTCTGGTCGGCAAAACAATAGCAAGAGCAGGCGATCACAAAGATCCGCTTTTTTCTATGGGAGAATCTGACTTCGGACTTCCTCCATCATTTTTGACAAGGCCCTCGAATCTTCGTGCGAGTGGCCGGGACATTCGTTCAAACCGGCGGCCAATGCGTCCGTCACTGCCTCGATCTCTGCCTTGACCATACCCCCGGAGTCATCTTCAAAAACTTCCAGAATCTCTCCGTCCCGACGCAGCTCTGTGCGCACCCCGGCGTGAAACTTCGGAAGACGAATCTCCCCTTCTGTTCCCCGGACTACGGCATCCATGGCCTCTTCCGCTCGAAAGGAGCAGGTCATTGCCGCGCTCGCCCCGCTCCCGTGCTTCGAAATCATGGAAACGGAATCCTCCACCCCTGTCTCTGCCAGAGTCCCGACGGCCGAAATGGCGGTCGCCTCGCCAAGTAGAAACCGAGCCAGATACAGAGGATAAATCCCGACATCGAGAACCGCACCCCCGGCCAGTTCCGGATTCATAAGCCGGTCCTCCGGATCCGTGGGCCCTTGAAAGCAACAGTCAGCCTGAAGCAACCGCGGCTCACCGATTCTGCCGTCCGCGATCCATTGCTTCGCCTTTCTCACGGCGGGGAGAAAGCCGGTTTTCATCGCCTCCATGAGGAACCGTTTCTTCCCGGACGCGAACTGAAGCAGGGCGTCGGTTTCCTCAAACGAAGGAGTGAGCGGCTTTTCACAGAGCACTGCTTTTCCGGAAGACAGGGCCTCTTCGGCGAGACCTCGATGGAAGACATGCGGAACGACGATGTAGACGACATCGACTTCCTCATCGGCGAACAGCTCCCCGTAGTTTCCGTAGGATCGTTCAAACCCGAACTCCCCCGCGAACGCCGCTGACTTTTTCCCGTCTCTCGACGCCACAGCTACAAGCCGGGCCCGATCGACCGTTCCCAGTTCCTCCGCAAATTCACGAGCGAACCGCCCCGGACCGATCAGCCCCCAACCGAATGTTTCTTTGTCAGGATTCATATCCACCTCACTTTCAATGTAGTCCAATTCCCGGAAAATCCAGATCTTCACTGGAAATCGATGCATCCGCCGGTAATATGACGGTGGTATTGATAATGCTGAGGGCACTCAAACAGGCATTACCAGACGATACCTATGTTTCTTTTTTCCACCGACATCGACGGAACCATCTACGACGGCCCCGAAACGGCCGAGCGCTTCTCCGAGTTCTGGCAGCGCCTTCGGGACAGCGGCACCCCCCCTGTTCTTTGCTACAATACGGGACGGTCCCTGGCGGACACCCGGGATCTGATTTCCAGAACCTCGCTGCCCGAGCCCGACTACATCATTGCCGGAGTCGGGACGGAAATGTTTCATTTCGGGCAGGAGGCGATGATACCCGAGTGGGGCGACGAGCTTTCCGGTGGCTGGGATTTTGAAATCGTGAAAACGATTGTGCTCGAATCGGGCGTCGACATCGAGATGCAGCCACCGGAGTGTCAAAACCCCTTCAAGTGCAGCTGGTTTTTCTTCGAAAAAGAACCCTCTGAAATCGAAGCACTCGGCCTCGCCATCGCGGAAGCCGGAGTGCAGGCACAACTCGTCTACTCTTCCAATCGGGACCTCGATATTCTGCCCTGTGGTGCCAATAAGGGGAATGCGATCGGCTGGCTTGCCGACAAACTCGGGACGCCGACAGAGAATGTTCTCGTCGCAGGTGATTCCGGGAATGATGCCTCCATGTTCGACCTCAAAAATGCCTCCGGCATTGTCGTCTCGAATGCAGAGCCGGCGCTCTTTGCCGCCATTGCCGAAAGACATTTCCGCGCCACGGATCCCTGCGCCGACGGCGTGATCGAGGGCATCACCCTTCGCATCGAAACGCTTCATCCTGACTTTTTTCAACCCGGCTGATATGAAGACCCCTGACGACCTCTATATCGTTCACATTTCGATCCACGGGCTCATCCGCGGCGAGAATCTCGAACTCGGGCGCGATGCCGACACCGGGGGGCAGTGCAAATACGTTGTCGAATTGGTGAAGGCTCTCTCCGAACACGAAAATGTCGGAAGAGTCGATCTTTTCACCCGGCTCGTGTCAGATCCGAAAGTCAGCCCTGACTATGCGCAGCCGGTCGAAGACCTCGGAAACAATGCCTACATCCGCCGTATCCTCGCCGGTCCGAAGCGCTACCTGAGAAAAGAATCTCTCTGGCGCTATCTCGACAGCTTCATTGATCAGGCACTTGCACTCTTCCGTGAAAGCCATCGGCTGCCGGATGTAATTCACGCCCACTATGCGGACGCCGGCTACGTGGGCAGTCGATTGGCCTCGCTGTTGGGATGTCCCTTCATCTTCACGGGCCATTCGCTCGGCCGGACGAAACTGGAGAGCCTTCTCGCCAACAAAGGGGACCGGGCCAAAGTGGAGCGAAGCTACAACCTCCCCGCCCGGATCGAGGCCGAGGAACTCGCTCTCGACAGTGCGGCAATGGTTTGCACCAGCACGCATCAGGAAGTGAAGCAGCAGTATTCGGTCTACGAGCTTTACGCCCCTGAGCGAATGCGGGTCATTCCTCCAGGCGTAGACCTCTCACGTTTTGAGCCCCCGAACGGGGACAACATTCCCGCAGCCGTTTCAGCAAAGATCGAACGCTTCCTCGACCACCCGGAACGCCCCGCCATCCTCTCGATTGCGAGAGCGGATGAAAAGAAGAACCTTTCCTCGCTCGTTCATGCCTACGGACAGAGCAAAACCCTCCGCGACCGGGCAAATCTCGTTCTCGTGGCGGGAAACCGGGACACAATCTCTTCCCTCAACCCGGGAGCGCGTAAGGTCTGGACCGAACTCCTTCAGCTGATCGACGACTACGATCTCTACGGATGTGTATCCATCCCCAAGCACCACGAGCCGAACGAGATTCCCGCCTTCTACCGATATGCAGCGGCGAAGAAAGGGCTTTTCATCAATCCGGCCTTGAATGAACCCTTCGGCCTCACCGTGATCGAAGCCGCGGCATCCGGACTTCCGGTTCTGGCCACCAATGACGGAGGTCCCCGGGATATTCTCGGCAACTGCCACAATGGAGAACTGATTGACCCTCTCGACATCCCTGCACTCACCGAAAAGCTGGAGCGGGGAGTTTCCGATCCTGATCTATGGGAAAGCTGGTCGCAATCCGGCATCGACGGAGTCAACCGCCACTACACCTGGCATGGCCACGTCGATCGCTACCTCGAAGAAGCCTCCAGTCTGCTTGCCGAGATAACGCAACCGCACTTGATTACCGAGAAGATCCGAACCTCTCTCCCCCTTGCCGACCGAATCGTTTTTACAGGCCTCGAAGGGCAGCTTCTGGAGGAGGATCCGGAAGCGATTCGAAGGCTGCGTGAGCTCGCCAATCGAAACCAACCCAACCTCGGGTTTGGCATCGCGTCGGGCAGGAGCCTCAAGATGGCTCGCGATCTAATTGAGAAACACGGCCTCCCTGAGCCGGACATCTACATCACGCAACTCGGCGCGGAAATTCACTACGGAAAACGCCAGGTTCTCGACCTCTCCTGGGAAAAGCATCTCTCCCACCGTTGGGAGCCCGAAGCCATCATGGAAACACTGGAGAACATTCCCGGTCTCAAGGTCCAGGAGGAGCCCGGTCATCAGCACCGGTTTAAGATTTCCTACCACTTCGAAAAAGGAGTCGCTCCGAGAAGAAAGGAGATTCAGCGTCTTCTCCGCGAAAACGGACTCCGGGCCAAGGTCATTCTATCGCAGGGAAAATGGCTCGATGTCATTCCTCTTCGATCCGGAAAGGGCCAGGCGATTCGTTATGTGACGATGCGGTGGGGCATTCCTGCAGACCGGGTGCTCTTTTATGCCCGTCGCGGGAGCGACTACGAAGCGCTATCCGGACAATTTCTGGGAGTACTTGGCGGAGATCATGCTTTGGAGTTGAAGTCAACGACCTCACTCCCCCGTGTCTATCTTGCCGAAAAACCGAATTTCGCCGGCCTCGTCGAAGGCATCGAAGCCTACCAGTTTGACGGTGGCATTGAAGTCCCGGAAAGTGCTGAAGGCCTTCACCCTGAAGAGGCGGAAGAGCAGGAGGCCGTGTTGGCGCCGGACATGATTGCTCATTCCAGTGACGAGGATTAAATGGAACCCTGATGGAAGAAAACAACGACATCCCCCTTCTCGCCGGTATTGAAGCCGGAGGAACCAAATATGTCTGCGCCGTTGCGACCAATCCAACGGAGCCGCTCCTCGAATCCCGTTTTCCAACCGGTGATCCGGAAGCGACCATTGAGCAGGCCGTGACCTTCTTTCAGGAGGCGATGGAGCGCTATGGGCCGATTCGGAGCATGGGAATCGGCACCTTTGGACCCGCTGACATTCACGTCAAATCTCCCGGATACGGCTCGATCCTCACCACCCCCAAGCGTGGTTGGGCGGGCTTCAATGTGGTCAATGCAGTCCGGGACGGACTCGGACTTCCGATACCGATCGCCTTCGATACGGATGTCAATGCAGCGGTTCTCGGAGAAGCCGAATACGGCGCCGCTATGAACCATCGCTTCGTTGCCTACATCACGATTGGCACAGGAATCGGGGCCGCGTTTCTTCATGACGGACAAATCATCCATGGTCGCATGCACCCCGAGGTCGGACATATGGTGATGCCGGATTTCGACAAAGCCTTCGGCAAGAGCACCAACCACTGCCCCTTTCATGAGTCGTGCTTCGAAGGACGGGCGGCAGGACCCGCCATCGAGAGTCGCTGGGGAATTCCCGGAGGCGAACTCCCGGACGATCATGAAGCCTGGGATCTGCAGGCGGCCTACCTTGCCGCAGGATGTATCAACCTCACTGCCGTGTGGTCTCCCGACCTCATACTTCTGGGTGGAGGGGTCTCTCAAAAGGCAGGGTTGATCGACCGGGTCCGCCGTGAATTTGAGAAGCAGGCGGGCGGCTACTGGAGTCTGCCTCCCCTCGATCTGTATCTGCAAACTCCTTCGCTGGATCAAAACGCCGGAATCGTCGGCTCTCTTGCGTTGGCACAACGGCTGCTGTAACGCGTCCTGTGCAAACCGCTCCCCTTTTTCCTAAAACCTCTATGGTGATCTCTGACCATCAATGTGAAACCACCCTGAACCGCCTCAAGCTCTTACTTGAGAAGCGCTACCCCGATTCTGTCCGGACCCCGGAATGGGAAGGTTTCATGTATCGACTGGAAGAATCCTTCCCCACGTTGCTCGGCCATTTGCTGGAGCTCTACGGTCACCACTTCGATTTCTATTATCACCTCGAGAGACTTCTCGAAGTGATGGCCGATGCCTGGTTGGAGAGACCGCCCGACTGGAAGAGCACCGACGCCATGCGCGAAGCGGACCGGACCTGGTACAAATCGGGCCATCTCATCGCGGCGATGGCCTATGTCGATCTTTTCTCTGATGACATCAAGGGACTGCAGGAGCAAATTCCCTATCTGAAGGAAATGGGGATCACCTATCTCCATCTCATGCCCATCTATCAGTCTCCCGAGGGAGACGACGATGGTGGTTATGCGGTTAGCAGCTATCGCGACGTCGATCCCGAACTCGGCAACATCGACGACCTCCGGATCCTTGCCGAAGAACTGAGGCGCCAGGGCATCAGTCTCGTTCTCGACTTCGTGTTCAACCATACCTCGGACGAACACGAATGGGCCCGCCGTGCCTTCGAAGGCAACGAGGCCTATCAGGATTTTTACCTGATGTTCGACACCCGCCAGGAAACCGAGGAATACCAGCGTCAGTTGCGAGCTATCTTTCCCGACGAACGCCCCGGAAATTTCACCTACCTGACCCGGCTCAAGAAGTGGGTCTGGACGACCTTCCACTCCTACCAGTGGGACTTGAACTATCGAAATCCGGAGGTCTTCAATGCGATGGCCGGCGAGATGCTCTTTCTCGCCAATGTCGGGGTCGAGGTTCTGCGAATGGATGCGGTTCCCTTCGTCTGGAAACAGAAAGGGACGAACTGTGAGAACCTTCCGGAAGCCCACACGATCATCGAGGCCTTCAGTGCCATCGCCGGAATCGTTGCCCCGAGTATGGTATTCAAATCGGAAGCCATTGTCGCTCCCGACGAGATCAAGAAATACATCGGAACGGATCAGTGCCAGATTTCCTACAATCCCCTTCTCATGGCACTCCTCTGGGAGGGAATTGCAACCCGCAACGCCCGTCTCCTGCGAACTTCGATGGAAAAGCGTTTCGACATTCCCGAAGGCTGCGCCTGGGTCAACTACGTCCGCTCCCATGACGACATCGGATGGGGATTCGACGATGGCGATGCCTACTCGATCGGAATCAATCCGAACGATCACCGGAGATTCCTTACCAACTTCTTCGTTGGCCGCCACGAAGCGAGCTTTGCCGAAGGCGAGCCCTTCCAGGAGGATCCCGAAACCGGAGACGCCCGCGTCTGCGGAACGACCGCGTCCCTCTGCGGTCTCGGAAAAGCACTCGAGCTCGGAGACGCAGAGGAAATCGAACTGGCCCTGCGGAGAATCCTGTTACTTCACGGTGTCTCCTTCACGATCGGGGGGATCCCGCTGATCTATCTCGGAGAGGAGATCGGGATGCTGAACGATCCGTCCTACAAAAAGGATCTCGACAAAGAGGGCGACGAGCGCTGGCTGCACCGACCGAAATTTGACTGGGAGAAAGCGGCGAAACGAACCGAAGCGGGAACGATCGAGCACACCCTCTACGAAGCCTTTCTGAAACTCACCCGACTCCGGCTCAACAACATTGCACTGGCCCGTGGGGAAACCGAAATCATTGATCCCGGCAACGATCACGTCTTTGCCTACTTCCGGACCTCTGCAGAGCAAAGCATTCTCTGTCTCGCCAATTTCAGCGATCAGGACCAAAGCGTTCCGGCAAGCCGCCTGCGTCAGTTAGGCCTGAAGAAGGTACTCACCGACATCATCGCCGGCCAGACCGTAATCGCTGCCAAATCCCTCGAACTGGAACCCCACCAGTTCATGGTGTTGCTGAGGCAGGGAGGATAAATCGCCGGGGTTTGTAACCCCGGAATGTGCGTTCTTCGGAAACAGAGCATCCACTCCCGCCTCACAGAGGCGGGCTACAGGCTCACGACAGAATTCCCAACCGTCCGGTCGAGTCGCCGAATCGCTCCTCTTTGACCCCGGTGCGGTCGATCAGGTCGAGGAAGAGATTGCTCATCGGTGTGTCCTGACCGAGATCCGTATGCAGACCGGTCTTGATCGTTCCCCCGCCCTGCCCCGCAACAATGATGGGGAGCTCGTTGTGGCGATGGCGATCCGGATCGGAAAGACCTCCGCCGAAGACGATCTGTGAATTGTAGAGAAGGGACTTTCCGTCCGCATCTTTCTTGGCCTTCAACTGCTTGAGAAAGTAGGCAAATTGACGGCTGTAAAACAGGTCGATCTTTGCGAGTTTCTCGAGCGATTCGGGATTCTGTCGATGATGGGAAATCGTGTGGTGGCCATCGGGAACGCCAATCTCCTTGAAGCTCCGGTTGCTTCCGTCGTGCGCCATCAGGAAGGTAGCGACGCGAGTCGAGTCGGTCTCAAAGGCGAGGACCATCATGTCCATCATGAGGCGCATATGTTCCTCGTACGAGCCGGGGACGCCATCAGGAGCCGGCACCCCGGGATCATCTGGAAGGCCGAATTTCTCCGCCTTGTGAATCCGGCGTTCAATCTCCCGAACTCCCGTCATGTACTCGTCGAGCTTCAGCTGATCGTTGCGACCGAGCTGCTTGTTCAACTGCTTCGCATCCTCCAGAACAAAATCGAGAATGGAACGCTGCGACTCATTGCGAAGCGCAAAACTCTTCTTCCGGTCCTCTTTGCTGCCCGCTCCGAAAAGTCGCTCGAAGACGTGACGAGGATTCGATTCGGGTGTCATCGGGGTGGTGTCCGAACGCCAGGAAAGATTAAACTGGTAGGCGCAGGAATAGCCGGAGTCACACACCCCGCTCTTGCGCACGCCGTCACAGGAAAGCTCGAGGGAGGAAAAGCGCGTTTTGTCACCGATGTGATTCGCGATGACCTGGTCGACGGAAACCCCCAGCTTGATATCGGCACCGGCCGTCTTTCGAGGGCGAACCCCGGTGAGAAAGGAAGCATTGGCGCGGGCGTGATCCCCGCCACCGTCCGGTCCCGCGGTTCCGTTCTCGTGTTCGAGATGGCTGATCAGGTGAAAATCATCCTTAAACTGGGCATAGGGCTCATGCGTCGCATTCAGCTGGTAGTCCTTCCCCGTCCCGGTCGGCTTCCACTTTTCCACATTCACTCCGTTGGGCTTGTAGAGAAAGGCGGTCCGCAAGGGCATTCCCGAAGCGGTCGTGGCTGCGGCGGAAGCCCCTTCGGCTCTGGCCACACCCGGGAGAAAGGATTCGAAAACCGGAAGAGAAATTCCGGCTCCGATGCCCCGGAGGAGTGTGCGTCGATCAATCGATGGATTCATGATAGAGGGAAAGGTGGGAAGGTCGATCCTTCTCAGCCTATGGGACAGGTTACGTGCCCGATTCGTTCGAACAATTCACGCATTCAGGCAGGAAAAAGTGACTCGATCAGGCATCCTTTTTCCCTGGATCGGGAAGAGACTGGATAAAAGCGACCAAATCCCAGATCTGTTCTTCCGTCAGGACCTCCGCGTATCCGATCATGGGTGTGCCGTTCAGGCCCGTCGCAATCGTCCGGTAGAGATCGGTCGGGCGATCGCCCGACTTGTGGTGCTCGGCAGACAGCGCGGCCGGAGTAATGGGGTGCTCCCAGACATCCATGAGCCCTTTCGCACCGGGACCGTCTCCATTTCCCTCCTCGCCATGACAGGCCGCACAGGTCGACTTGAATAAGGGCGCCCCGGAAGCAGCATGCTTCTGTTTCTTCTCCACCGAACCAAACCAAGCCGGAATCTCCGGGAGGGAAAGCGGCTCGCTCTGCAGTTCCTCTTTGTCCCATTCCCGGGAGAGGCTCTGCAGAAACACGATCAGCGCATCGACATCATCGTCGGAAAAGTCTTTGAAGAAAGGCATCGCGGTTCCGGAGATTCCGCTGCGAATCGTGCGCCGAAGGTCGTCCGTCACCGGCAGTTTTCCGTATGGTGTGGTCCGGAACTTAAAGATCCCGGTGCGGAAATTCCTCGGTTTGTCCGTCAACTCCGCTGCCCAGGGGCCGTTTCCCCGCCCCGTCGTTCCATGGCAGGTCGTGCATTGCTTTTGAAAGAGGTAACGCCCCTTCAGATACAAATGCAGCTCGCGACGCTCCGCTTCGTCGTCCGCTTCGCTTGCCAACGCCCCTGTAAACAGAAACGCGCAGACAATTGAAAACCAACGAAATACCAATGAATGCCAAACCATGTTGAAATAGAAATGCCACCGTAGCGTGCCACTTTTCTGGAATTCCTCTTCGCAGAATTTGCGAAACGATCCGCATCGATTTGAAGACCCAACAGGGTCAGGTCGGGCACTCCACCCTCTTGACTCGCGGCTAGCGGCTAGCGGCTAGCGGCTAGCGGGGAAGGTGAATCGAAACTCGTTTCTACCCCGAGAACCAACTCAGGGGAGGTTCCGCGTAAGGACGGAAAATCTCGACCGTTCCGGTGGGCTCATCGTAGTAGAGAGCGCGGTTCAATCCGAGCTCCGAGGCCGCGCCGGAATCGATCAGGCTGGCGGAATCGGCGGCGCTCATCTGGAAGAGAACTTTCTTTTCAAACTCCCCTGCCGCCTTGCGGCCGAGGCAACGATTCACGTTGTTGTAGGAATCGACCGAAGTGATGAGATGGAAGCCCCACCCGGAGCCTTCGGTAATGATCTCGTTCAGGGACGTCGCCGGCTTCGCTTCCGTCTCCTCTTCCAGGGAAAAGCTGAAGTCCTCTTCGTAGCGGAGTTTCTTGTAGCGATGCAGCGAGGGAATGAAAAGGAAGGTCGAGCTGCCCGGCATCTCTGCTTCTCCATTGGAAATCTGCTTCATCTCCGCCGCGAGCTCATTGATGACGTCCCCGAACTCATGCGCATTCGGAGTCACGACCCCGCCAATCGCCCTCACCGCTTCGCAAAAGAACGAGCTGTCATCCGGCTGGGCGAAACGATTGTCGATCAGAACGAGCCGCGCCTTTTCTCCCAGCTGCTCGCGGAGCAATTTCAGTCCGACCACCGTCATCGAGTCGACCGCATCGTCCCGCTGGCCAACGACCAGCAGATTGGATCCGCTCTGACGCTCGAAGCGAATTTCGGTCGGTCCTTTGATCGCATTCGGTGCACCGAGGAAAATTCGGGGTGGCCCGGCAAACTCCAGCTGATCGAGAAATTTCTGCACTGCGGTGTCGCGAGTCACATCGCCGGGCGCGTTGCCTTCAAAGACGACCAGTTCGCCGTCGGCCTTCCCTGTCTCGATGGCGCGCTCCCTCACTTCGGTGAGATAGGTATCCCGCTCTTTTTCATCGAGCCATACGACCTGGAAAGGCGAGTTGGCTTCGACGGCTCCCGCACGATCGTTGTAGATCCCCTCTCCCGGCCGGGTCAGCAAACGCGGGGCGGGGTTGGAATCGTCCATGATCAAATAGGCATCCGCCTCGTTGCAGGCCAGTGCGATCCGGACCGTCATCTGGCCGAGCGTCGCCCGGGCAAGGGTAAAGGCGCCACCGAGCGTCTGTGATCCTAACACGGCATGAATTCCGAAGGCACGTCCCTGTCTCACGATCCGGTCGAGAAGAACCGCCGCCTGCTGCGAAATCTGGTCGTCCTGGGTGAAGAACTCCTGAAATTCGTCGATCAGAAGGAGCGTTCTCGGCATCGGCTTCGCATTGGGCGTCGCCCGATAACCGGGGACATCCTGCACTCCGGACGCCCGGAACAGTTCGCCCCGCTCTTTGAGTTCTTCATCGAGCCGCTGCAGAACGCTTAAGCCAAACTCGCGATCACTCTCAATTGCAATGACCCGGGCATGTGGCAGTTGGGCGTCGGCATAACATTTGAATTCGACCCCTTTCTTGAAGTCGATCAGGTAAAACTCGACCTCGTGGGGATCGCACCAGAGCGCCAGGTTGGAAACGATGACGTGAAACAGCGTCGACTTACCGGAACCCGTCTTACCGGCGATGAGCGCATGCTGGCAGGTTCCTTTTCCAAGAGCCAGTTGCTGCAGCTTGGTGGCGCCGCTTCGCCCGATCGGGACAGTGAGCTCTTTCGCGGTGTTGCCGGACCAGAGTTGCCCTTCCGGAGGTGCGATGAAGGAAAACGGGACCTCGATGCGATTCGAGTCGCGGTTGGCCTCTCCAATCCGATGCACCCATTGGGAGAAAACCTCCGGCGCCGGGGGGTGATCCAGCGTGAGCTTGGACCCGGGCACGGGATTGTCCTTGAGGAAAAATCCGTCCATGTTGCTCCGCAGGCAGAGGCAGGATTTTCGCAGATCTTCCATCTGGAATCCGGACGGCAGGGCGGCACGCTGATCACAGTGGATCAACAGAAATACGCCACAACGGGCACCGGAGGAAGCGATGCTCATGAGCCTTCGCGCGGCCTGCTCGGTGAATCCGTTCGGAAAATCGGCCACCACCAGGAAATGATACCGCTCCGCAATCGTTCCCGCAGCTTCGTTGTATTGCGTAATCGTCTCGTAATCGCTTCGCAAATACATCTGGATCACTTTTTCCATGTGATCACAAAGCTCGCCGACGCGCTGATCGATTTGATCCGGCTGCGTTCGAATCCGGGAATTGATCAACACCTCTTCATAGTCGGAAAGATGCATCAGACCGGCAAAGCTTTCCCCGAGACCGATTGGATCGACAAAGGAAAAAGACAGTCGCCCCGGAGGTGAGTTCGCCAGCCATCCGAGCGTGAGATAATTCAGAAACTCAACCGCCTCATCGCGACCGAACTGTTTCGTCTCGATCAAAATCGAAGCCATATCCGGAATGCGCAAACGCATCGGAGCCTGGTAGGATATCGGATCCGGAAGCTGCAGAGTCTCCGACTTGGGCAGCTTGATCTCGTTCGACTCGCCGTCGTATTCGACCTCTCCGAACCGAAGGGTTTCGAGAAAGACCTGAGGGGCTTCCCACTCCGAAGGCGATTGCTCAAACCAGCGGGCTTGCTTCGCCTCTGCCGATTCGGCGACCAGATTTTGATGCCCCGGGAGAACCGATGCCTGCCATTGTTCGACGAGAGATCCAAACTGCCGCTGCAGCTCGCCCTGCACATCCGAATGGGAGGAGGTTTGATTGCCCTGGAGATCGTCGATCCGAGCGTCCCGCCTGCTTTCCTCTTCCGCAATTTTCAAAGCCAGTTTCTGATCGACCGACCCAACCCGCTGGTCCCTTGCCGTTTCGATCCGGGACTTCAAATCGCTGGCCCGTTGCTCCACGTCCTCCGCTCCCGCGTATTTGCTATCGGCTCCTGCCGGCCCCTCCGCGGTTCCGAGTCCTTTCTCGAAACCACTCTTCCGTTTTACGAAATCAGCTTCGATCGACTCGCTGGTTTTCTCATGCCAGGACTCGAGCGTTTCTTTGAATGAAAGTCGCTTCCCCTTCGCATTCACAAACGCGTCCTTCGTCTCTTTGAGAAACTTCGCGGAGGAAGACTTCGCCGCAAAAAACATCGCGACACAGGCAATCGACAGAGCAACCGCGATCCCGATCGTCAAGCCGTAGCTGAGGACTGGTCCTCCCAGGGCCGCCGAAGCAAAGGGAGCTCCACCGCCGATCAGCAGCAGGAGAAAAATCTGCAGGACGAGTGGGAATCCATTGAACCATCCAACGAGAGGATTTTTCTGATGTTTCCGAAACTTGGCGGCAAGATCGGAGTGGCTCTGCAAAAGCTCTTCCGCAGAAGGAGATTCCCCGCTTCCGGCCTCGACGCTCTTGAGTCCTTCGATCAGCGAGATTTGCAGCGAGCGGAATCCCTTGAGCGACTTCACCGCCGCTTTCTCCAACTTGATGAAGCGCGACTGGATGGATTGAGACTCGGCGGAATTTTCCGCATACTCCGCGGCCATCCGGGCCAGCCTCGATTCGCGCTCCTTGCCCGCCTCCATGAATTCCCGCTGAAGCTGAAAGCGACGGGCCCCTTCCACCTCCTGGATTCCCGCGATGACCTGATTCCGTACTTCAATCTGGGCCTTATCGATCCGGATCTGCCTGGCGTCATTGACCTGCTGGATCAATGCCTTTTCCTCCTCCGCCGCCCGCTGCAGCAGCGAAACGGCCTCGGCGGACTCCTTCTCGATCAATGCCTTCTGCTCGGCAAGATCCTGACGGAAATTCGAATCTTTGAGTTGGCGGGCCCGTTCAATCCCCACTTCCCGATCCGCAAACGACTGCGTCCCAGTGACGACATTCTCGAGCCACTCCAGCGTTTCGCCGGCAGATGCTTTATTCTTCGATTTCACAGTCGTTCCTCAGTTTGGCCAAAATTTTGTCGAGATTCTCCATCGCCGCAACGGCGTTGTCGGCGGCGTCGAACAGGGGTTGCATGTAGGTCTGGTCAAATTCACGGCCCTTCTGGTCCCGCCACACTTCCTGGGTATCCTGCCAGTTACGAAGGAGTTCGCGCGAAATACCGAGAAGGCGGCCTTTGGTGTTCTGCAATGCCATCTCTTTTTATTCTACGTCGTCCGTTTCGGACCCGGTGGGAGGAGGGGAAGAAGACGCCGGCATCCCACCGGACGAATACTCATCGAGCAGGCGAATCGATTCACTCAAAAAGCTCACCGCATGCTTCATATCACTATCGAGCAGGAATCGGAGTTTCTCCACTTTGCGCGCCTCGACTTCCACGGTGGAGTCAAAATTCCTCGCCCACCCAGCGACTGCTCGCATCGTTTCCTCAAGGACACGAATCTCGCGTCGCTTCTTGTTAATCTGCATCTGGGCTCCGGTTTTGGCTGTCTTGAGACTGGAAAGGCGGGCGGAAAACATCTCTGCCTCGAGCATTTCCAGTTCCCGGTTTCGCCGCTTCATGTCCTGCGTGAGCTTCAGCTTCTGCTCCGTCTGGAGCCAGATCCGGGTTCGCTTTACCTCTTCGCTGACTTCGTCGAGAATGGAATTCACCCGCTCCAAATAAACGACGAGATTGGACCGGAAACGATCCAATGCCTCGATGCTGGCGACGTTTGCTTTGTCAGCCACCTTATCGCTGGTTCAGGTATTCCTGGATTCGCTGCGCTTTTCGTAATAGGAAAGGAGCCTGATGGCTCGAACTCTCCATGAAACGACGCAACACTTTCATCGTCTCCTGAAACTCACCCGCGAACTTCGCGTGCTCGTGATCCTGCCAGGTATCGCTCAGGCCTGCAAACCGGGCCTGGAGAGAGGACATGGAGTTCTGAAGGTCGCCGTTGAATCGTTTTAATTCCTCGGCAAACTGCTTCAACTCATCCGGATCTACTATCGCTTTCGACATGGCGACACGGTAAAGGTTTCCCGACGCTTCTGGCAATCGGAATCGAGCCAAATGCGCGGAAATGCAGGGGCGAATCGATCCGCCTTTCGATTTGCGGATCGGATACTATCAGCTATGTAGGAACGAACCTTTCCCACCTACCCATGCTGACGATACGCAAACTCAAAAAATCCTACGGAGGACAGACCCTTTTCGAGGACGCCGACCTGCAGGTCAACTACGGCGAGCGCGTTGCTCTGGTCGGACCGAACGGAGCCGGAAAGTCGACGATTTTCCGCATCATTCTCGGGGACGAAGAAGCAGATAAAGGCACGGTGGAGCGGGACGAATGGACTTTGACCGGCTTCCTTCCTCAGGAAAGCGAAGATGTCGGAGACTACACCGTGATTGAGATCGCGACCGGTCGCGCCGGAATGATCCAGGAGCTCGAAGCCACCTTGAAGAAGCTCGAGGAAGCAGGGGACGTCTCGTGCCCCGCCTACCTCGAGGCAGATGGAAAATTCACCGCTCTCAACGATCCGAAGGTGGAGGCGAAAGCGAAAGAAATGCTCCGCGGTCTTGGCTACAAAGAAACCGACTTTGACCGTCCCGCGAAAGAAATGAGCGGAGGTTGGATCATGCGGGCCCACCTCGCCCGGCTTCTCGTGATCGAGCCGGACCTGCTGATGCTGGACGAGCCCACCAACCACCTCGACCTGATGTCCCTGCTCTGGTTTCAGGACTACCTGAAGAACTACTCCGGAGCGATTCTCATGATTTCGCACGATCGCGAGTTTATGGATGAACTGGTCGAATCAGTCCACGACATCGAAGAACGAAAGCTCGTTCACTACACCGGCAACTACTCCGACTTCGAAGTCCAAAGGCAAAAAAACTACGAAAACCGGAACAACGCCTACAAGAACCAGCAGAAGCAGATCAAGGAACTCCAGGCCTTCGCGAACAAGTTCCGCTCCGTTTCCTCCAAGGCAAGCCAGGCACAATCCAAGCTCAAGGAGATTGAGCGAATGGAGAAAATCGAAAAGCCGCAGGCTCCGAAAAAGCCGTTCCGTTTCCAGATCCCCGATCCTCCCCGCGGTGGACAAAAGGCGATCACCCTGGAAGGAGTCGATTTTGCCTACGGAGACAACGTGGTTTACGAAGGACTCGATATCACCATCGAACGGGGGGAACGCACCGTGCTGGTCGGCCCCAACGGATCCGGAAAATCAACTCTTCTGAAGTTGCTCGCCGACGAACTGCAGCCTCGGGCAGGGAAACGAATCCCCGGCCACAATGCCAAGATCGGCTACTTTTCCCAGCATCGCGCGGCGACCCTGAACCCGAACAACTCCGTCGTCAGCGAGGTCCTCGAAGCCGCCCCCACGATGCGGGAAGATGAAGCCCGGGGCATTCTCGGGTCCTTCATGTTCCGCAAAGAGGAAGTCTACAAAATGACGAAAGTTCTCAGTGGAGGAGAAAAATCCCGGCTCAACCTCGTGAAGTTTCTCGTCGACCCGCCGAACATCCTCCTCATGGATGAGCCGACGACCCACCTCGATATTCTCACGGTGGAGTCACTCATCCTCGCGCTCGAAAGCTACGCCGGAACCCTCGTCTTCATTTCTCACGACGTGCACTTCATCAAGCAGCTCGCCACCGACGTCATTCACGTGAACAACGGAGAAGCGAAACGCTTTCACGGCGACTGGGACTACTTCATCGAGAAGTCGGGCGCAGGTGATGAGCGGGCCGCCTTGACTTCGGAGTAGGAGAATTTCTTGGCCTGATGAAGGAAGGGTTTGGATTCGACTTTCGTCTGGCGGCGACTGTTAACTCTCCCTATGCGACTCCGACTGCTTCCCTTGATTCTGGTTTCTTTTTCGACACTTCTCCATGCGGAGGACGCGGCGCCTTCCGCATCGGATCAGCGTCCGGATCTTGCCTCGCTGCCTGACCAAACGGAAGCGCTTCAGAAGCAGATCAACGAGACCGGTTCGCTCCTGCTTCCGGCAGGCACTCATCGAATTACCAAACCGCTCGTTTTCCCCCTCTCTCAAAAGCGGAGCACCGCCGTGCGCCCCGGGGCCGGAGCGGTCACGCTCATTATGGACGGACCCGGACCTGCCATCCGGATCATCGGATCCCACAAGGGCACGGCCAGCCCCAAATCCTTTGAAGCCGCGACCTGGAACGAAAACATGCCCATCATCGAAGGCATCGATATCGTGGGGAACCACCCGCAGGCAAACGGGATCGAACTGTTCCAAACCGTCGGCGCCATCGTGAACAAAGTCAGTGTTCGCTGGTGCCACCACGGAATCCACCTCGTCGAACGCAATCGCAACGTCGTCATTTCAGACGTCCACCTCTACGAAAATTCCGGCATCGGTCTCTACCTCGACGATCTGAGCCTCCACCAGATCAACGTGAGTAATTCTCACATCAGCTACAACCGGACCGGAGGAATCGTCGTCCGCGACGGCAACGTCCGGAACCTGCAAATCACCGGATGCGACATCGAGGGCAACATGCCGGCAGACGATACCCACACCAACGCGGCCAATATCATGATCGATGTCTCCGCCTCGCCGGGGGACCGATCAAAATCCGTCGCCGAAGTCGCAATCACCGGTTGCACAATCCAGCACAGCTCCAACTACAGCGGCAGCCAGTACGACTCCATCGCCCCGGGCGGTGCCAATATCCGAATTCTCGGAAAGGAAATCTGGCCGGTCGATTCCGTGACGATCACGGGAAATGTGATCAGTGATACCAATGTTCACCTCGATATGAGCTACGCGACCGATGTCACCGTCACCGGAAATACCTTCTTCGCTCCCAATCCCGATTTTGTTCACGTGCGCGACAGCAAGAGAATCCTGCTAAACGGCAACACTTTCAACCCGCGCCAGTTCGAGCGGCCGGGGCGGCTCGTTTTCGAACGATGTCAGGACAGCATTCTTTCCAATTGCACCTTCCGCGCCCTCCAGGCTGAAGACGGTGTCATTGTCATTCGCGACAGTATCCGGATCAATTTGAACTCCAACATCCTCACCGAATCAAAAAGCGGCGTGCGAACCGAGCGCTCGGAACAGATACAGGTGGAGAACTGGATCGTTTCGGGACTACCCGATGGGAAAAAGCTCCTTGAATCGCGGTAGCTTCGAATGCATCCAAATCTGCTTTTGCCGGGCGAATTGAAGGGTTGAGTCGGGTTTTGACAAAAGCGAGGCGCTTGCGAATAGCCCCACCTGTTGACGAAGCGAGCCTGGACTAGTTCAACCCGGCCGGCGGATCGTCCTCACTGCTGGCAGGGGGAGTAAAGCGCAGATCCTGATTCCACTTTGCCTTCGCCGAGGTATCGACAATTAATTTGCAAAGGGAGTGCAGGATCTGGTCGTTCAGGACCATTTCGATCCCCTGCCCTTTCTCCGGATGCATGCAAAGCATCGGCTGTCCCTGCGGATTCGGCTTAATCCCGACACTGAAAAGGAGAGCCGGCTCTTCACCCAGGGGTAGATAACTACTCTCCTGGTACTGCGTTTCAAAATCTGACGTTGCGATCTTTTCTTTGTGCTCGATTTCCTTTTTTGCCGATTCGACGAGGGCATCTTTCATGACCGGCTGGCGCTCGGACTTAGTGATGTCGACCTCCTTTTTCGAATCCGACTCGGCAATGATCTTCGCCAAGGTGTTCCAGAGAATCTCCATGTAACGCCGTGTCATCCAGAAACGAAACTCCTGACGTGCCTTCGTATTGAGACGGAAAAGGATCCGGTCCTCCGTCGGAACGTAGGACAATTGCATCTGGTGCATCTGACTCATTCCAACAAAGCTCGTTGTTTCGCGTCGTGAGTCAAGCGTCCTCGTAGAGTTTGAAAAGGCCGGAGTGATCGAGGTCCCCGTGTCCCAATTCGTCCACGAATCGCTCCCAGAGCGCCAGCGAGTTTGCTAAGGTGGAAGACTCCAGACCCACCCGGTCGGCGAGCTGGCTCATGAGCCGGACATCCTTGAGTTGCAGTTCGCTCCGCCCTCCCGGTGCAAAATCCCGGTTCACCATGCGTTCTCCGTGAAGTTCGAGAATGCGACTCTCCGCAAATCCTCCCCGGAGGGCGTCCCGTACCAGTCCTGAATCCACACCGGCTTTTTCCGCCATCCGCAAGGCCTGGGCGACAGCATCGATGGTCTGGGCAACGATCAACTGGTTGGCCAGCTTTGTGACCTGTCCCGCTCCCGGCCCGCCCATGAGAGTGATCTTCTCCCCCACGACATCGAGGACCGGCTTCACTCGCGCAAAAGCCACCTCCCCACCACCGCACATGATCGTCAGATTCCCGGCTTCCGCCCCGACCTGCCCTCCGGAAACGGGGGCATCGATCCAGTGCCCCGCTTTTTTCCGGAGAAGTTCGGAAAATCCGAGGGTCTCTTCGTATCCGGTCGTTCCAAAATCGACCACCGTCACTCCCTGCGAAAGCGAGTCCGCGATCATTTCCACCATCCCGGCCACCACGTGGGAATGTGTCAGGTTGATGCAGAGAATTCCATCCCCGACCCATTCGGCAAGAGCCTGCGGGTCCGTCGCAACGAGCATGCCCCGCTCGGCGGCCTTTCGGGCGGGACCTTCGCTGCGGTTCCAAACGGTAAGGTCGGCGCCGGCGTCCTGCAGGTGACATGACATCGGCCAGCCCATGTTGCCGAGTCCGATAAATCCAATCTTGTATCCGGAGAGGGTTTCGCTCATGTTCGCACTTTTACGGATTCTGTGAACAATCGCGAATGAAAGTTGTAATTACCGGAGGCGGAGGATTTCTCGGAAACCAGCTCTGCCGAAAACTACAGGAACGCGGAACTCTCACGGGCCCGTCAGGTGGGCAGGAGGAGATCGATGAAATCGTTCTCTTCGATGCCTACTTTTCGCCGGAAGCCAGACAGGGTTCCGCCTCTGACCCAACCCTGTTGAGTCCCGCATTGCTGGAAGCCGACATGGGGGATCGCGAGGCCGTCTTCAGTGCGATCGACCGAGACGACATTGCGGTCTTTCACCTCGCCTCGATGGTGAGCGGAGAATGTGAACAGCGCTTTGACGACGCGATGCGAGCCAATCTCGACGGGGGGCGCTATCTGCTTGAAGCACTCCGCAGCCGAGAAGGAACTCCCCGGCTCGTCTTTGCCAGCAGCGTTGCCTCCTTTGGCGGCGAAGTCATGCCCGACTGTGTTTCTGATTCGACCAAGCGCACGCCACAGACGACCTACGGAATGACCAAGGTGATCGGAGAATTGATGATCAACGATTACTCCCGAAAAGGCTTTCTCGACGGTCGATCCGCCCGACTCCCGACCATCATCATTCGCCCGGGAAAACCAAATGCCGCAGCGTCAAGCTGGGCCAGCGGGATGTTCCGGGAACCGCTTAATGGAGAACCCTGCTATCTTCCGGTTCACCGCGACCAGTTACATCCCGTCCTCGGATATCGTGATGTGATCGATTCCTTCATCGCCCTGCACGAAGCCGATCCAGATCTGCTCGGAGATGACCGCGCCTTCGGCCTCCCCAGCCATCGGATCTCGGTTGCGGAAGCGATGACCATTCTCGAACAGGTTGCCGGGGAAGCCGAGATCGATTTGGGAATGGTAGTGGATGAACCCGACCCGGTCATTCAGGGCATTGTCGACTCCTGGCCTACCGCAACCGACGGAAGTCGCGCCCTGCGACTCGGAGTTCCCGAGCCGAAACCTGTCGCCGATATCATCCGCGACTACATCTCTGACTTTCTCACTTCCTGACATTGCATGAAACTGTTTCTCCAACTGCCCCTTCTCGCAATCATTCTCGTGGTCTTCAACGTGATCATCATCAATGACCCCATGGCCCTTCGTGGAGATGCGGATCCCCTCTTTGCTCTTCCGCTTCCCTCCGGAGTATCGTGGCTCCCCGATGTGAGCGACCTACTGATTATTTGCGGTGTCGCTCTGCTCTATCTCGAGCTTTTCAAAGCCACCCGAACCAGCGTTGGCGCGATCGTCGAACACATTCTTTCGCTACTGGTCTTTCTCATTTTCCTGATCGAGTTCATCGTCTTCCCTCCCGCTGCGAATTCCACCTGTGTCATCCTCATGCTGATTTGCCTGCTTGATGTGATCGGTGGATTTACCATTTCGATCTCCACCGCGCGGCGGGATATGAGCTTTGGCGGTTAACAAGTTCCCCGATGAATTTTCTGCGTCTATTTCTGTATTTCCTTGCGCTGTTCGGTGGATCGATTCACGCAGAGGAAGTCATTGAACTGGGCACGAGGAGAGAACTGTTTGTCGATTCCCTTCTCATTGAAAAGCTCAAGGGAGTGGAGCACAAGCTTCACTCGCCGACGAAACGGTCTGCTCCTCCGAGACCGTTCGGGCACTATGCAACGGTGCTCTTCGATCAGGGAATTTATCGCCTCTACTATCGGGGCGATTTGAAGCCCGGAATGCACTGGAAAAACGACGGTTGGGGCCCCTACCATGAAAACGAAGTGACTCTCTATGCCGAGTCCAGGGACGGTCTTACCTGGTCTGAGCCAAACCTGGGACTCTATGACTTCGCGGAGATACCAAAAGGAAATGTCGTGCTCGCCGACCAGTTTCTCGTGACTCACAACTTCACTCCCTTTGTCGACGGAAACCCCGATGCGCCCGAAAATCAGAGTTACAAAGCCTTGGGCGGGGGGCGCTACCCGGACGAAAACTGGGGCGGATGGCCTTACAAAAGCATGAGGAAATCCCTGCGGGAAAAACACGGCCCAGGCGGTCTCTACCCATTTGTCTCCGGGGACGGTATCCATTGGAAAAAGCTCGGCAACGAGCCCGTTCTCACGGAAGCACAGGGGAATTTCGATTCGCAGAACGTCGCCTTCTGGTCGGAAGCCGAGCAACAGTATGTCTGCTACTTTCGCATCATGCGAAACGGGCTGCGCTCGATCCGCCGGGCAACGAGCCGGGACTTTCTCCACTGGTCCGAACCGGTCGACATGGAGGCGAACCTGCCCGGCGAACATCTTTACACGAGCAGCACGCAACCATACTTCCGGGCGCCTCACATTTACATTGCCACGCCGACTCGATTTCAGAGCAATCGGGGGTCCATCACCGATGTGGTTTTCATGAGCACCCGCCCCGGCTCGGATCACTACGACCGTCCCGCAAAGGAAGCGTTTCTGCGTCCCGGACTGGGGCCCGGCGGATGGGGAAACCGCTCCAACTACGTCACTCAGAATATCGTTCCTGACGGTCCGAATCGAATGCTCCTCTATCTCTACGGTGGTGGAATCTACTCTCTCCGAACCGATGGGTTTCTCTCCCTCAACGCCGGGTATGAGGAAGGCGAGTTTCTCTCCAAGCCGGTCACATTCACGGGTGATCGGCTGGAATTGAACTACTCCACCAGTGCCGCCGGCATGATCCGAATCGAATTGCAGGAGCTCGACGGAACTCCGGTCGAGGGTTTCCGATTGGAGGACGGTGCAAAAATCTGGGGTGATGAAATCAGCCGCTTCGCAAAATGGAATGGGTCCAACGATTTGAGCGGTGTCGCCGGCAAAACCGTCCGTCTCCGCTTCGTCATGAACGAAGCGGACCTCTTTTCCATTCGATTCCCCCGGGGTGAGTAAGGGGCTCCTTGCCGTCTAGCCCAGAAGCTCCGCCATATCGACGGACTCTTTCCTGCGGATTGACTCCTGCGCAGCGAGACAAACCGCGACCGCCAACTTCGCTGACTCGCCGTCGTTGATCGGCTGACGGTTTTCCCGGATGCAATCCACAAAGTGCTCCAGCTCCGGACCAATGCCTCGATCGACACGCCCGGAACTGTCCGTGAAATTGGCGGCATCCCCTTCGTCCGCAATTTGCATGCGATTCCGATCGGGAACATCGAATCCGTGATAGACCAGCTCGAGAGCCTGATTCTTTGTGTCAATTCGTCCTTTGTCTCCGCACGCACCGACCTCGCATTCACCGCCATTGGGAGCGAACAGACAAAGCTCGAGGGTGGCCCGGCGCCCGCCTTCGTATTCGATGAGAACCTGGGCATTGTCCAGAATTTCGCGATCTGTCAGGACATTGGTCCCACCGTGGGCGGAAACCCGAACCGGTGCGCAATCCATCATCCAGTTAAACAGATCGATGTGGTGGACATTCTTCTCCAGAATCGTTCCCCCGGTGAGCGCTTCGCTGGAGCGCCAGCCCGGTCGCATTGGCCCGCGAAATTCACGACACCACATCAACTGCAAATCACCGATATCTCCCCGGTCGATCATGTGTTTCATGTGACCATAGAGACGCTGGAATCTCATTTCGTGGCCAATCTGGAGGATCCTTCCCGCCTCTTCCGCCGCCCCAATGATCTCATCGCATTCTGCAATCGTCAGACCGAGCGGCTTTTCACAGAGAACATGTTTCCCTGCTTTCAAGGCTGCCATGGCGGCGGCATGATGCTGGTCGTTGGTCAATGCCACGATGACAGCGTCCAACTCATCCAGCGCAGCGACATCCTGCCAATTCTGAAAAACCTGCAATCCGGGACCGACCAGTTCCTTCGACGCGTCGAGACTGGCCTCACTCCGACTGCTCACGGCACTCACTTCGACGCCGTCCAGGGTTAACAAATTACGCAGGTGAGCCTCCCGCCCAAACCATCCTGCTCCAAGTAGTCCGATTTTCATATGTGCATCAGGGGAAAATTTCTTTGAATCGTATTCTTACGTTCCTTCGAATGATGGCAAGTTGAGATCCCGCGGATCTACGCCCAGACATTGAGTAGGACGACCCCTGCCACGGCCACGAACGCTCCCGCAATCGAAAGACGCGAGGGATGATCGCCCTCCGTAATCGCTGTCATAGGGATCAGAACGATGGGCGTCATCGCCACAACCGCGAGAACGATCCCGCTCTCGAGAGACTGGAGAGCCCACTGAAAAAAGCTGACTCCCACGACCGGTCCGAAGAGAGCCGCCCCCATCAGCCAGGGAAACAACTTTCGATCCAGGGGTGAACTCCAGGTCGCCGAATGCATTCGATTGCAGAAAAAGCGAATCACGATGACGGCGACCAGCGCAAACAGGAATCCTGCAAAGACCCGCTGAAAGGCCGCGCTGATCCCGTTGATTTGCGTTCCCATCTCGAGGGCGACTTCTTCCGCTTTTCGACTGATCACCGCTCCGGTCCCCTGCCCGAAACCGGCCGTAATCGCCGCAAAAATTCCTACTACGAAGTTTCCGCGCCGTTCCATTTTCTGTCGTGATTTCGCGCCCGGACGAAGTGCCATCGTTACTCCGGTCAGAATCAGGGCGGAGCAGAGAACGACCTTGGCTGTGACTCCATTCCCCAGCCAGGACCACTCCATCGCCATAGCAAACAAGGGAGCGAGACAGAGGTTGAGGAGAATCGTCAACCGCGCTCCGATCCGCTCGTAGGCGAGAAAAAGCGCTACATCCCCGATCCCGAATCCGATGATACCACTGATAAAAAACCAGAAGAAGGTTTCGCGACTGAGAGACTCCGGCCAGAAAATCCCCACGAGACTGCCCAGAACGATCGCCGCGATAAAGAGACGAACCGCATTTCCCCACACGCCCCCGAGTTTGATGGCCACGTGCTGCCCCGTTACCGCAGAACATGCGAAAAGAAACGGGGTAATGATGGCAGCAAGCATACGGCGGAAACAAGTAGGCAAATGGGATTGTTCCCGGGAAGACAACTCGCGGGTTGCAAAGGCAACGCTATCCGGAAAGGTTTGTAAAGTCGATGAGTTCTGAATCCCCCACACCAACCTACCTGCTCGCCAACGGTGAGTGGAAACCGGAAGGAAGCCCGTTGCTTCCGGTGGATGACCGCGCCGTCTCGGTGGGAGCGGGCCTGTTTGAGACTCTTGCGGCGTATCGTGGAAAGCCTTTTGCCTTCGACCGGCACATGGCACGTCTCGAGGCAGGACTAAGTGCCCTCGGCATCCCCCTTCGCATCCCGGATGAATGGGGAACCGCTCTCCCGGAGTTACTGAAGAGGAACCAACTTCTCGAAGCGGAACAAGCGCGCCTTCGGATCACGGTGACAGCGGGGACTCCCGAAACAGGCCCCCGGTGGTTCATCGAAGCAAGCGAGGCACCAACGCACCCTGTCCCGGCCCGACTAATCACCGGTCCGTTTGTCCGAAACGAAAGGAGCCTTCTTGCCGGATACAAAACGATCAACTACGGCGACAACGAGATCGCGATGCGCCTCGCGCATGAGGCTGGAGCCACCGAGGCCCTTTTCGGAAACACCCGGGACCAGATCTGCGAAGGCACCTGGTCCAATATTTTTATATCTTGCGGGGGAAAATGGCTGACGCCCCCGCTCTCTTCCGGTTGCCTTCCGGGAGTGACCAGAAGCATCGTTCTCCAGTTGGCCGAAGAAGAGGGGCAAGCGATCGAGGAGACCGACCTCCCTCTTTCCTCCATCCCCGCGATCGAGGCTGCGTTTCTCACTTCCTCGATTCGGGAAATTCAGCCCGTGGAATCCATTGATGCCCATACCCTTCTCTCGCCCGAAAATCCACAGCTCGCGGCATGGCAACGGGCCTTTCGAGACTACGTGAATTCGTAAGCCACCAGAGCAAAGAATGAGATTGCGAAATCCTTAGAGAATCGCGACGATCCCCCCATGCGAAAATTTGCTTTCCTTTCCCTTCCCGGAGCCCTTTCCCTTCTTGCTGTCCCGCTTGTTTCCAGCGCGGTGGAATTTGAAAAGGAGGTCCTGCCCGTTTTCGAAGCCAAATGCATCGAATGCCATCGTGCTCCCTACGAAGAAAACGGTCGGACCAAGAAACCCAAAGCCGGCCTGCGAATGGACGCCGCCTGGGCCATTGCACTCGGAAGCGAGAATGGCTCCATACTCAAGGCCGGTGATCCCGGCAAGAGCGAACTCTACTTCCGGGTCACACTTCCCCACGATGATGACGATTTTATGCCCCCGAGTGGAAAAGCAGATCCCCTCACCGAGCAGGAACTCGCACTCTTCAAAGCCTGGATCGAAGAAGGAGCCGATTTTGGTGGCTGGGTCGGAAGCACCGAAGGAAAGCCCAAAGATATCACGAACGCCGGGGGCAAAGTTCCCGTCTCTGAAATTCAGGAAGTCTACAAAGGAATCGCTGATTCGCTCCCTGCACTCGACGAAAAGACATGGGCCCCACTGACCGACTCCGGAGCCCGCGTCGCCCGCCTCTCGACCAAGAGCCCGCTCGTTTCCGTCGACTTCCGCCTTTCTCCGGAGAAAGCCACCGGGGAAGCGATTGGTGGAATTGCCATCATTGCACCTCATGTCGCTGAGCTGGACCTTTCCAAGACGTCCGTTACCGACGGTGCGCTTTCCATCCTGAAAGAAACGCCCAATCTCGTTCGCCTGAATCTCAGCCAGACAACGATTGGCGATGCCGGACTCGCCAACCTGAAGGGACTCAAAAACCTTCGTTATCTCAATCTCTACGGCTCTACCGTGACCGACGCTGGACTCAAGCACTTGAAGTCGCTTTCCAACCTGGAGGCACTCTACCTGTGGCAAAGCAAGGCGACGCCCAAGGGCGCGAAGGAACTTCAGAAGGCTCTGCCCAACGCGAAAATCAATCTTAAATAGAGGATCAGGAACCGGGTGAAACAACATTTCTTCGCTGCCTTCTATTCCGTCCAGCTCCTTACTGCGACAGTGGCGGTGTCGCAGGAATGGATCGATGATAAGAGCCTCCTTCGATCGTTCGAAACCCAATTCCAGGAGGTTCAGCGTTCCGGGACAGGACTTTCCGCGAATGAAGTTCGTCGACATCTCAAACGCGAGTTCACCTTCGCGGGGAAAATCGAACCGGTTGGGAAAACCGAGTCGCTCACGGCCCCGCGACTCTACGAGAGAGCCAAAGCAGCGACCCTTCTCGTTGGGCACCTGTATCTCTGTGGCAACTGCGATAAACTCCATGGCAGCGCAGCAGGAGGCGTTGTTATCAGTAAAGACGGACTCGCGCTAACCAACTACCACGTCCTCGAATTCACCCGCGCGAAAGTCTTCGGAACGATGAGCTCCGACGGGAAGGCCTATCCCATCAGCGAAGTCCTCGCCAGTTCCCGACAACATGATCTGGCCCTGGTTCGGCTCGAAGGGGCCTCCGACCTCCCCTTTCTTCCCTTGGCGGCACAAGCCGAAGTGGGAGAGCCCGTCTCTCTCGTTTCCCATCCGGATTCCCACTTCTACACGCTCACCACGGGGCAAATTTCCCGCTACTACCTCGCCCCGCGCAGCAAGGCACCGCGGTTGCAAATCACGGCTGATTTTGCACGGGGATCGAGCGGTTGCGGCGTTCTGAATGAGGCGGGACAGCTCGTCGGACTCGTCACGTCCACCAATTCGATCTACTACACTCAGGAGAAGGACCTTCAGAAAGACCTTCAAATGGTCATTAATGCCTGCGTTCCGCTCTCGTCAATTCAGTCGTTTCTGAAAGGGGCCACCAGCCCGGACGGAGAGTGATCGACTAGAAATCAACCACCTGATTCGCCCACTCCACAATCGGAGTCGGATCATGAAGCGAATGCGGGTGATGCCACACTCCTGCTTTGACAATCGCCTGAAACTTTCCGCCCGCTTCGGTGAACCGCTCTTCGAGGATGCCGGCATTGTCGCGATACGGCACCACCTCATCACCGCCCCCGGCGACCACGAGCACAGGAACTCCGGCATCGACCAGAGCTTGGAAATTATCGAGCGGCCCTTTCCACGAGTCCGCCGTTTCCGCAGTAAGCCCATACACCTTCATGCAAGTCTCCCAGAGCTTCGGCGAATTCGGCTTCGGCCAGGAATGAATGTCGAGAACAGGCGCATCGAGATACACGCCACTGACCTTTTCCGGGTTTTGAATCGCCCAGTTCATCGCAGGAAGACCGCCGCGACTGAATCCCTCCATGATGGGCTTTGGGCTCACCCCCGCGCGGGAAACGACCGTTTTATAAAACTCCTCAAATGCTTTCATGGCCCCTTCGGAACCGAAAAGATTGGCGACATCGATCCATGCGATGTGCCATCCTGCCGCCAGAAGCGCTTCGTCGGCGGAAGGAAACGCCCCGTAAAACCGGCAACGCCAGATCCAGGGCTTCCCGTCCGCTACCTTCTTTGGCTTCGTCAGCTTGCAGGCACGACCCGCCACCTCAAACATGGCCGTCTCGTAGTCGGCGAGTTTCGAGTTGGGCAGCCCGCCGGGCAACCCTGACACCTTTCTCACTTTGTGAGTCTCAGAATCCCCGATGTAGAGGTCTCCGTTGACCGGGTCGGTTCCGATCCCGTGCAGTCTCGCCATTGCGCAGGTAAATGGGTCGGGCGAATCAGGGCCGTCGCCCTTCTTTCCCGTCCCCGCCACCAAGCGCAGAACCGGTGGATTCTCCATCAGGTCAACGACGCGAACGGTATGGGATTCGGTATCGGCCAGATAGATCTGTGTTCCGTCCGGGGAAATCGCGACGCCCTTGGGGCCGGACAACTCCGATTCCAACGCCGGCCGATCTTCGGCATGAAATCCCTTTTTTCCCGTTCCCGCGACATGATGCAAGATCTCCGACTGGTGATCGATCCGGAAAAGCTGATTTCCTTCCCGAAGCGCCAGCCAGATGTCTCCGTTCGGTGCGCGGTCCAGTGCCCGAGGCCCTTTCAGAGGAGTCTCTTTGCTGACCTTCGCGCCATCTCTTGTTGTCTCCGGCCTCCCTGTTCCGCACCAGGTGTCGATGACTCCCGACTCCAGATTGATGACTCGAATTCGATGATTTTTGATATCACAAACATACAAAACCGACCCTGTGTGATCGAACTGAATCGAATGCGGCTGGCTCATCATCGCCTCCGGTCCGGGCCCTCCGTCGCCCCCAAAACCCGCCTCCCCGGTTCCTGCCAGAGTCGACACCTGATTGGTTCGCGCATCCAGTTTACGAACCGTGTGACTGATTCGCTCGACCCAATACAGATCGCCAGAGGGATGATAGCGAATCTCGTAGGGTTCGTTCAGCTTTGCGTCCAGAGGGGGCCCGCCGTCTCCCGAATAGCCTTGTTCGCCCGTTCCAACAATCGTTTCGATCTTCCCGGACTTGCGGGAGATCCGGCGGATCACGTGATTGTTCGTATCGCAAAAAACGATGTCCCCTCCCGGCCCGACGATCACGCCGAAGGGATTGTCGAGTTTCGCTTCGAGAGCTTTCCCGCCATCGCCGAAATATCCCTGCTCCCCACTACCCGCGACCGTATCGATCCGGGGCTCCGCCTGAGTTAACCAAGTGAGACTTACAAAGCCGAGAAAGAGAAAGATCGTTCGAATCATTAACGGGAAGTTTTCTCAAGGATCCCTCTCTTGACTACCGAAAAGTGAGTCGCACTCGCGTAGTTTGATCGCCGGTGAAATCGAGCTCCCTGGATTCAACCCGTAGCGGAAAACGGAAGTCTTTCGTTTTGCGGACGCCCGAGGAACGACCGCCCCGTCTTCCGGAAGAAACTCTTACGAGTTCCTCTACCGGCTTTCGAGAACGATCGCGGAGATGTCTACCACCTCCGCGAGGCACCGCGAACCAGTCCCACCATGACCCCCTGGATCAGCAATTCCTGAGCGGGAATCAGATCAGGGAAGTCGGGATTTTCCGCTTTGAGAAAGGGCTTTCGCCCATTGTTGACATAGCGCTTCAAGGTCGTTTCTCCATCGATCAGGGCCGCGACGATATCCTGATCGCGTGGCTCCCGGTATTCCAGAACGACATGGTCGCCATCCATGATGTGGGCTTCGATCATTGATTCCCCCCGCACTTTCAAGGCGTAGGCTTTGGACCGTTCATCCAATCCCATAGATCGAACATCCACCGAGAGTGTGCCATCGGCCTCTGGTGTCGTATCGTCACTGTATCCCGCCGGAATGGCCCCGTAAATGGGAACATCGACAATCGGCTCCCGATCGGCCGCATCAGCAAATATGAGAGACCGTGCCTTGCGGTCCTTCTTCACAATCGCCCCTTTTTTCTCCAAAGCTCTCAAGTGGCTGACGGCGGCAGTCTGACTGGCAAAGCCAAAATGCTCCTGAATTTCACGCGTCGAGGGCATGATTCCGGATTGCCGATGTTCAGCGTGGAGGTAGTCGAGGATTTCCTGTTGGCGGGCTGTAAGCTTCATATTTGAACAGTGTTCTCAAGAACATGGATAAAAATACAGCGTGCGCAAGTGGAAATCGCAATTTTATTACGATTCCTTAATGAAGCTTCGCAACATCATCATTCTCGCCGCAGTTCTGGCGGCGGTTCCCTTTCTTCTCACCTTTCTCATCACGAGGGAAGAGGAGCCGATGCAACGCGAGGTCACCACGATCGAGCCGGTCGGGGAACTTTCAGAACCGTCCCCTCCCACGAAACCGGAAGCGGCCCGCGGATCATCTCCCCAAGCCATCCCGGTGAAAACGGAAGAGATGCCGAAAGAGGTGGTCAGCCAGGCCGGAAAGGCCGACGAACCACCGCGGGAAAAGGACGGATTGGAGACGACACCGGAAGAAAAACCGATCGAGCCCGCGGCTCCCGGGAGCGAGACCATCGTGAAAGCGGACGCCCCCCCCTCCGGGGAGGAAGTGGAGACTTCCGGCCGACCAATGACCGTGGGAGTGGTGAAGGAAAAGTCGAAACTCGATCCCGCACTCGCAGAGTTGGCAAAAAACGGAGTGCTCGCGATTTCGAATCAGAATTGGGAAGAGGCGAGAACGATTTACCTGGAGATGGTGCAGGCAACTCCGGAGAACGCGCTGGCCTACGCAAACCTGGGGGTAGCCGAGCACCAGCTGGGCAATTATCTTGCCGCAGCCGGAAACCTCCAGAAATCACTCGATATCAATCCCGGAATTGCCCAGAACTGGCAGACACTCGGAGTGATCCATTTTGAGCGGGGCGAACTGGAAATGGCGATTTCGACGCTGACACGGGCGATTCATGAGGATCCTTCGAACGCCCGTTCCCGCCTCTATCTGTCGGCAGTGGTTCGGGAATACGGATGGACCGACGCGGCGGTCACTGAACTGGAGCGGGCCCTCGAGACGGACCCGGAACTGGCGGAGGCCCACTACAATCTGGCCGTCACCTACCTCGATGAGAAACCGCCCCGCATCGAATTGGCAAGACGGCACTACTACGCGGCCATCAAACTGGGAGCGGAGCCGTCCGTTGAGCTGGAGCAGGTTTTTAAACCGCGAGCCACTCCCGTGCCTCCGGAATAATGCGGACATGCAATTTTCGCGAAATCGGTTAGAATTCGGTCCTTGCGTCTAATTACCATGAGACTCTTTTCAGCCGCTTCCCTTTCCAAATTCGCCAGCCTTTCCCTGTTGGCGGGTCTGGGTTCTACGTTGCTCGCTGTATCCGGTTGCCAGTCGACGGAGACGCAGGCCTCTGCCGCAGCGCCCCAGCCGGCGGTCGCTCCGCAAGTGGCACCGGCCCCGAATTACCCGGGGCTGACCGACAACATCCAGGCGAGCAGTCCCAATTTAACCTTCAATGGCCGCCCCGCTACCGAGGCGGAAAATGCCCCGTCCATCACGGCGAAAGCAGCCATTCTCGTGGATTCACGCGGTCGGGTTCTCTATGAAAAAAACGCCGATACCCGCCTCCCGACAGCGAGCACCCAGAAGCTTCTCCTTGGAATCATGATCGCCGAGCGCGGCGGCCTGAGTCAGCAAATGACAATCGCGGAGCCGGACACCTGGGCTGAGCCCACCAAAATGGGAATCAAGCCGGGACAAGTCTACACCCGTGAGGAACTGCTTCGTGCGGTTCTCATCCGCAGTAGCAATGACATTGCCCGGGCGCTCGCGAGAGACCATTCCGGAAGCGTCTCCGCCTTTGCTGCCAACATGAACGTCCGGGCGCGCCAGTTGGGAATGCACAACTCCTACTTCACCAACGCAAGCGGATTGCCAACTCCCTCCGGACAATACTCAACGGCACGGGACATGGCGGTCCTGGGTCAGGCGGCACTCCGAAACGGGTTTGTGCGTGACGCGGTCCGGACCAAAGGACTCTACTTCCGCTTCCCTGACGGAACTACCAAAGCGATTTCGAATACCAATCAGGTGCTGAAGCATTTCCCCTACTGCACCGGGGCAAAAACCGGATATACGAATGCGGCCGGTCGCTGCCTTGTTTCTTCGGCCAGCTACGGAGGAAAAAATGTCGTAGCCGTGATTCTCGGCAGCAAAACGCCTAACGTCTGGACCGAGTCCGAGGCACTCCTGAAATACGGTCTCGGAATGTAGAGCAAAATCCTGCTCTTCATCTTACTCCCGCGATTCAACAGGGCCAAGTCGAGGACCCGACCCTGTTCGTCCTCATTTCAAGCGTGCCCATTCCGAGTTTAGAGACCTCGGCTAGAGATGTGAGTCGAATTATTCCGGTGAGGAGAACTGACCTGAATTTCACGGTTCGCGGGTTTCGTAGAATTTTCGTCCACGGCAGGATTGTTTCGGCCCCCGAATAGCCTTGTCACGCCCTTCCCTTATCTTGCACACAGGTATGCATTCTGTTGGGATAGCTGTATGAACTCGCTTCGTGCATCCTTCGCCATGGTCTTTCTTCTCGCACCTGCAGTGTCTCAAGAAGAACCACCACCCTGGCCGCTTCTAAATCCAATCGAGCGAGGGAAGCCGCTCCCCGATACCGCCGCGCTCAATTGGGAGGGCGACCTCAGCCGCAAGCTCGTCGAGGCGAATGACCGGTTTCTGGATCGCCAGATCGAAGCGACGACCAAAGAAAGAAGCAAGTTCTGGAAGCGAGACTATTCTTCTCCGGAAGCCTACATCCGGTCGATCGAGGAAAACCGGAAACAGCTCGTGGAGATGCTCGGGCTGCCTCTTGATTCACGGGAGGAGAATCAGAATCTGGAATGGTCGGGAAAGGTCAACTCTATCCATACCCCGCTCTATCCCGGTGTTGGCGTTTCCCAGGTTCGCTGGAAGGCCTTTGACGGAGTCTATGGGCGCGGTCTTCTCCTTACCCCCATCCACCAACGATCGAGCTACCCTCCAGAACCTCCCCCGGCTGATGTGATTGTCATTCCGGATGCAGATCAATCCCCGGAGGAGTGGATTGCTCCCGGCGGGAATGACAACGGCGTCGCAATCGCTCTTGAGCTGGCCCGGGCCGGTTGCCAGGTCCTCGTTCCCTCTTTGATCTCCCGCGAAGAAAACAAATGGACGCTCCCGAATCGGGAATGGCTTCATCGTCCGGCTTTCATGCACGGACGGACTTTGACCACCTACGAGCTGCAGAAGGTCCTCTCAGCAGTGGACTGCCTGGGAAATCTCCGGGCGAAGGATGAGCGGGAAAACGATCATGCCATCGGAATCGTCGGTCACGGCGAAGGAGGCTGGCTTGCGATGCTCGCGGCTGCGGTGGATCCACGCATCAAAGCATGCGGCACATCAGGGAGCTTTGGACCGCGTGAAGGGCTGTGGCGGGGACCGGTCGAACGAAATGTCTTCGGTCTGTTGAAACAGTTCGGCGATGCGGAAATCGCCAGCTTGATCTATCCACGAGCCTTCCTTGCCGTAGCGGGAAATGAGCCCGACTGGAGCTATCGCGCGGATGAGCAGGGACAACTTGCCCTGGAGGAAAAATACACTTCAAAAAAGGGAAAGCCGGCGGTCTATCCCCAACCCGGAGAAAAGGCATTCACAGACGAGTTCGATCGGTTTCAAAAGCTCATCGGCTCTCCCGAAGGCGCGAAGATCTCTTCCTCCTGGTCGGAGAGCGGAAACGGAATCAGCAGCCCGGAACTGGGACAATTCCTCTCCTGGCTCGGCATCGGGAAAGGCGAACCGCTTGAGCTTTTTCCGGCGCACACCAAAGAAACGGCTGAAGTTCTCGCTTCCCAGGTCAACTTTGATTTCGATGAACAAATCGCGGAAATCGACCGCCACAACCAGCTTCTCCTTGTCGATGCGGCGCGCGTTCGTAAAGAATACTTCAAGGATTTGAAGACCGACAGTCTCGCGTCCTTTGAGGAAACAATCGAGCCCTACCGCGAGAAATTCCGCACCGAGGTGATTGGTGATTTCGAGATCCCACTCGCTCCCGCAAACCCACGAACCCGTCTCTACGAGGAAGGCCCCAAAACGGTCAGCTATGAAGTGGTGCTGGATGTCTTTGATGAAAGCGCGGGCGAAGAACGGGGCATCGCCTACGGAATCCTTACACTTCCCAAAGATCTCGATTTGGCATCCGGAGAAAAGCGCCCCGTCGTCGTCTGTCAGCACGGCCTCGAAGGAAGCCCTCAGGACGTCATCGGGGAACCCAAATACAAGGCCTACAAAGCCTTTGCGACGAGGCTGGCCGAGCGGGGCTTTATCACTTTTTCTCCGCAGAACGGCTACAAGTATTTCGATCGGTTCCGCATGCAGCAATTCAAGGCGCAATCGATCGGGAAAACGCTGTTTTCGATCATTGTACCGCAACACCGGCAGATCACGAAGTGGCTCGCGGAACAACCCTTTGTCGACGGGGAGAAGATCGCATTTTACGGGCTGAGCTATGGAGGCAAATCAGCGATGCGGATCCCTCCCCTCGTCGATCACTATTGCCTTTCGATCTGCTCGGCGGATTTCAACGAGTGGGTCTGGAAAAACGCCGCTACCGACGAGGCATCGCTCCGCTACAGCTATGCGAACAAGGGCGAGTATGAAATCTTTGAATGGAATCTCGGCGGAACCTTCAACTACGCCGAAATGGCCGCTCTGATCTGCCCGCGTCCTTTCATGGTCGAACGGGGGCACTTTGACGGAGTCGGTTCCGACGAGTCAGTCGCGTACGAGTATGCGAAGGTAAAAAACCTGTACCAAGCCAGGCTGGGCATCGGTGAGCGCTGCGAAATCGAGTGGTTCGTCGGCCCTCACTCGATCAACGGGGAAGGCACCTATCGCTTCCTTCACCAGCATCTCGACTGGCCCGAGTAGAGGAAAACGTGAGTTTTTCTCCGCGACGGACGCGCTGTTCGAAAGTCTCACGACTTCCGCTACGCCTCTAAATCGACATCGCGGAGAATCCGCCGTCGACAATCAATTCGATGCCGGTGACAAAAGATCCGGCGCGCTCCGAGGCGAGCAGCAGGGTGGCTCCAATCAACTCTTCCGCCTCTCCGAATCGATTCGCAGGCGTGTGCCCCAGGATCGCGGCAACGCGGTCTTCGGTGAGTACCTTGCGATTCTGTTCAGCCGGGAAAAATCCGGGAACGATCGTATTCACCCGGACCTTCTCCTCGGCCCATTCCCGGGCGAGATTCTTCGACAGATTGTGCACTGCTGCTTTGCTCGCAGAGTAGGTGAAAACACGACTGAGCGGCCCGAGCCCGGAGATGGAACCGACATTGATGATCGATCCCCCGCCCTGCTCCAGCATGTGCTTTCCAAAAATCTGGCAGCTACGTAGAATCGCCCCGAGATTGATATCGAGGATGCGCGCAAACTCGTCGTCTTCGATTTCGAGCAGAGGAGTCGGCGAATTCACACCGGCCCCGTTTACGAGAATATCGACTCTTCCGGTGCGTTCCGTGACCGTTTCGAGGAGGGATTGAAGGGACTCCCGCGAAGCAACATCGGCGGGAACAAAAAAGGCGCGCCCTCCTGCTTCATCAATTTCCCGAAGGCGCTCGGCTCCCTTTTCTTCACTTCGCCCCACGACGACCACTTCGGCACCGGCGCGGGCGAGACCTCTCGCCATTTCCCCGCAAAGCACTCCTGTGCCTCCGATAACAACGGCCGTTTTTCCTTCCAGCGAAAACAGTTCTTCGATGTAACTCATGGCAACGAATACGTCAGCCTACGCTCAGGTCAAACGGCGAGACGGTCAGTCTGCACTTTCCAAATCGTCGTCTTCAACGAGCTCCGGATCAAAATCTTCGCCGGCCAGTCCGTCCTCGATCTCGATTCTCCATTTTCGGGACACCCAGGGCCGAACCAAGCCATAGATAAAATAGGTCAGGAAGATACCGAGCGGAACAAATTCCACAAAATTGACCGCGCAGACGAGCAGGAGAACGGCCGCGAAGAGCCAGACCAGGGAACGGCGCGCCTTCCAGTTCATCGCCTTGAAGCTGGGGTAGTTGAACTCGCTCAGCATCATAAAAGAAAGCAGCAGCATCAAAACAAGGAGCACATATTTCCACGCTCCAATCTCCAGCTTTCCTTCGTTCAACCAGAGAATGAACATGGTGAGAGAGGCGATCAGTCCCGCCGCGGCAGGAATTGGAAAGCCTACGAAATCCCTGCTCTTGGGGGCATCCGGATTCTCTTCCGCGGCCTGAGAGAGACAGTTGAACCGGGCCAGTCGCATCGCTCCGCAGAGCAGGTAGATGAAGGCAATCGTCCAGCCGAGGCGGTTGTCGAAAGAGCTCAGGACGATGTCCATGACCAGCAAAGCCGGGGCAATGCCGAAAGAAACGATGTCGGCAAGAGAATCAAATTCACGACCGAACATGGACTCCTGGCCTTTGATTCGGGCGAGGCGACCGTCGAGCGCGTCAAAGAAGCAGGCTCCCAGAATGAGGAAAATTGCGAGATGAAAGTCTTTTGCCCCTCCGGCGGCATCCCCCATCCCCTGGAAAATCGTAAGTACAGCACTGAATCCGCACGCCAGATTGCCGGCGGTCATCAAATTGGGAAGTAGATAGACCTGAGGATTGCTCCACGGTCCCGGGACATGACGCTTCATAGCCGTGAAGATCGTTCCGGAATCAGATTTTCAAAACGCAAAATTCGAATGAAAACCGCCCCGGGTAGTCTAAGTTCAGCAACATGGCAGTAGCGCAGGAAGCAGAAATCGACGGCAGTATCACAATGAGCGAGGTTCTCGCCCGTTTTCCGGGGGCAAAACGTGCCCTTTTTGCCCAATACCACATCGGCGGCTGCCAGAGTTGCAGCTACGGAGACGACGAGACTCTCGCCGAAGTCTGCGAGCGCAACGAAAACATTCCCGTCGATGAAGTGATCGAGCACATTCTCTTCGCGCACGAAAACGACCGGAAAATTTTGATTGAACCGGCCGACTTGGTAACCGCCCTTCAGGCAGATCCCGCTCCCCGCATGCTCGACCTGCGCACCCGCGAGGAGCATGAAGCAGTCGCACTTCCCGGTTCCGAGTTGTTCAGCAACGACCTGCTCCAGGAGATTTTCGGAAACGAAGACAAGGAACGAATGATTGTTCTCTACGATCACACAGGGGACAAAGTCCTCGACCCGGCCGCCTACCTCATCGGACACGGATTTACGAACACCAGAGCCCTCCGCGGTGGCATCGACGCCTATGCGCAGGAAGCGGATGAAAGCATTCCCCGATACAAGTTGGAATTCGAGGACTGAACCTTTTGATTTTACCCGTTTCCCTTTTTCACCAAGAAATATGAGCTCATCCGACACCGAAGATAAAATTCAGGAAGCCATCGCCAATCCTCAAAATATGGGGGAAATGGCCGATGCGGATTCCGTCGGCACTGTGGGCAACCCCGAGTGTGGCGACATGGTTCGCATGTGGCTGAAGTTTGACGAGAAAGACGGTAAGAAGGTCATCGACAAAGCTTCCTTCCAGAGCTTCGGGTGTCAGACGGCGATCGCCGTTGCCTCGATGGCTACCGAAATGCTCAAGGGAAAGACGGTCGAAGAAGCGCAGGAACTCGATTCGAAAGATCTTTCCGCGCCCCTGGGCCCCCTTCCTCCCATGAAGATTCATTGTGGAGAAATGGTCGAAGGTGCTCTTCGAGATGCCCTGAAAGGCGACGACGACTGCGAGCAACCAACCGAACCCTCTTCGATGGCGGGTAATACTCTGTTAGGGGACATGAATCACCCCGCACCCAAATCCGGCAAACTCAAGGTTGTGAAGCTGGATTCCTGATCTTTTACTTTCCAAAATTTTACCGCGGCACAGCCGCCCCTACCCATGCACGAAGAAATCGAACTCTCCCGCGAAGTTGAAGCCATCCAGATCCCGAGTGGAGACCTTGTCCGTCTCCCTGCCGGCACCAAGGTAATGATCACCCAGGCTCTCGGCGGCACCTACACGGTCGCTACGCAATCCGGCCTTGCCCGCATCAAATCGGACAATGCTGACGCCCTCGGAATCGATCTGGAGGCGGAAAAAGAAAAGCTTACCGCAGCGCAGGAAGCGCTAGAAAGCGGCGACGTTCAGGGCGCCGTCTGGGAACAACTCAAGCTCGTCTTTGATCCGGAAATCCCGGTGAATATCGTCGACCTCGGTCTGGTCTACGATTGTGCGGTCAAAGAGGAAGAAGGCGAAACCAACATCGAGATCAAGATGACATTGACCGCTCCCGGTTGCGGAATGGGCCCGACCATCGCCGCCGACGCCCAGTCCAAAATTCTCATGCTCGACGGCGTTGACAACGCGCAGGTCGATCTCGTCTGGGACCCGGTCTGGAATCAGGAAATGATTTCCGAAGAGGGCAAGATGAAGCTCGGCATGATTTAGTCCACTCCCTTTACCTCCCCCAGGTAGGTGCGTGCGTGGGCGAGTCACTCCACATCCCCAGACCGCCTCACGAAAACACGCAAACCGACATTTCCCTTTCCGGCCTCAATGAAAATCATGAGAAGCTCCGGCCGGAAGTGCGTCTCCGGTTCGTAAGGCTCCAACCGACTCCACCATAAGGTGCGTGACATCCCCTCCTCGCTGGATTTTCCCCGTAATCACCAGGAACGATTCCGTCGTGATCGTGAGGCGAAATTTCTCAAACTGATCCGGATACACGATGCTGTTCGAAAGCCCCGTCTCATCTTCCAGCGTGATGAAAACCACGCCTTTCGCCGTTCCGGGGCGTTGCCGGCAAATTACGGCACCGGCGGTCGAGGCGATAGATCCGTTCGGCAGGGTCGACAAAGCCGTCGCCGGAACGACTTCCGGAGGCAGTTGGGGGCGCACCAGGGCCATGGGATGCCTCCCCGCCGTCATCCCCATCCCCGAAAAATCCGCCTGGATCCGCTCGGGATAGGACATCTCGGGCAGCGGACAATCCTGCACGATCCCCGCCAGGGATTCCGTCTCCGCAACCGACGCGGAAAAGAGGTCGCCCTGTTCCAGTTCCGGCTCTTCGACGGCCCAGAGAGCCTGCCGCCGCGTCAGCGAGTAATCATTCAACGCTCCCACTGCCGCAAGCTGACGCAACTGCCGGCGATCAAATCGCGTTCGCTGCCGAAAGTCCTCCAGCGATCGAAAGGGTTCCCGCTCCCGTTCCTCGATCATCTGCTCGACAAACGCTTCTTTCACTCCCTTTACGGTCAGCAGCCCGAGCCGAACCGTATCATCGTCGAGCACTTCGCACCTCCATCCTGACAAAACGACACAAGGCGCGATAAACTTCAAACCCCGACGCTTGGCCTCCTGGATCAGCGTCGCCGGGGAATAAAATCCCATCGGCTGGTTGTTGAGCAGGCCGGCATAGAATTCGGCGGCACGATGCACTTTCAGGTAACTGCTCGCATAGGCGAGGATTCCGAAGCTGATCGCATGCGACTCGGGGAAACCGTAGAGCGCAAAGGAACCAATCACCTGGACAATACGATTCGTCGTTTCTTCATCGATCCCGCGCTCCTGCAAAGCCGCCCGCAGTTTCGCCTCGACCCGGCGCATTTTTTCATGCGAACGGTGAAAGCCCATCGCCCGCCGCAACTCCTCTGCCTCGCTCCCCGAAAAGTCGGCCATTACCATCGCCATTTTTAAAACCTGTTCCTGGAACATCGGCACGCCGAGGGTTCGCTCAAGGGTTGGCTGCAATTTCGGATGGATGTAGTCGACCGGTTGTTTTCCATCCCGCCGATCCAGATACGGATGAGCCAGCCCTCCTGCAATTGGCCCCGGACGCACAATCGCAACTTCGACTACGACATCGTAAAAGCAGCGCGGCTTCATGCGCCGGAGTGTGTTCATCTGCGCTCGGCTTTCAATCTGAAAAACCCCGATCGTATCGGCTGAACACATCAAATCGTAGGTCGATTCATCGTCTTTCGGGATGTGGGCCAGATCGACTGGTCGACCGCGCTGCTCCGAAATCTGCAGGGTCTCCTGAAGGACCGCTATCATTCCCAGCCCTAACAAATCCACTTTGATAATCCCCATCTCCTCGCAGTCGTTTTTGTCCCACTGCGCAACGGTCCGGTCGATCATGCTCGCATTCTCCAGCGGCATGACCGCGTCGAGTTCCCCCTGGCAAATGATCATTCCTCCCGAGTGCTGCCCAAGGTGGCGGGGAAGACCGTAGATCTGTTCATACAAAGTCGCGAGCGCCCTCGCCCGGGGGTGCCCCTTCGTGATGCCCGACTGCTCGACCTGATCTTCAAACGCAAGCGTGTGCCGATAATCCCCGCTCGCGTAGAGATCGGAAAAACGGCTCAGTATTTCCTCGGGAAACTCCAGCACTTTCCCGATTTCTCTCACCGCACTGCGACCGCGATAGGTGATCACATTGGCCGTCATGGCCGCGCCGTGCCTTCCGTAGCGACGATAGACCTCCTGGATCACCTGCTCGCGCTGATCGCCGCTCGGAAGGTCGAGGTCGATATCCGGCCATGACTTGCGCCCCTCACTCAGAAAGCGCTCGAAGAGCAATTTACTCCCAACCGGATCGACCGGCGTGATCCCGAGGCTGTAACACACCGCGCTGTTCGCAGCGCTTCCCCTTCCCTGCACCATGATGTTGTTCTCACGGCAATACTGAACGAGGCTCCAGACAATCAGAAAATACCCACTGAACCCGAGATGGGTGATCAAATCCAGTTCGCGCTGGATCTGGCACTTCACCGCCCGCGATAATTCCCCGTATCGTTTTCTCGCCCCGAACCAGGTCCGGTCGGCCAGCCAGGTATCCATCGAATGCCCTTCCGGAACCGGGTATTTCGGAAACTCGTAGCCAAGATTTCCCAGGGTGAAATCCAACTGCTCAGCAAGTCGCTCGGTGTTGGCAATCGCCTCGGGAAGGTCGGAAAAAAGGGATGCCATTTCCGCGCCCGACTTGAGATGACATTCACTGTTCACCGAGAGATCCCGTCCGGCCGCATCGAGCGTGGTGTGCAATCGGAGGCAGGTAAATACATCCTGGACCTGCCGGTTTTCGGGACGGGCGTAGCTGATGCCGTTGGTGGCGAGAAGCGGAATCCCATGCGCTTCGGCGAGATCCCGCTTCGCCTGAAGGAGCCCATTTTCCCCGCGGATTGAATGGCGCTGCACCTCCAGTCGTAGATTCCGCTCCGGCAGGTGGCGCTTCATTTTTTCCAGAGCCTTCTCCATGCCGCGATAGCCATCGCGGCGCCATCCACACTCCAGTGGTCCTTCTGCATCGCCGGTCAGAACCGCGACTTCGTCGGCGATTTCCTCCAACTCGGACCAGGCAACCGGGCATTCCCCTTTAGGCGAACGAAGCTGGGCCCGGGTGATCAATCGGGAAACATGGCGATAGCCGTTCCGATTACGGATCAGAACCGGTAGGACGGTGCCGTCCTCCATCGAAAGCTCTGTTCCAACGACCGCCCGAAATCCATTCTCCTGCGCCCGCTGATGAAACCGGACCGAACCATAGAATCCATCGCGATCACAAAGCGCGACGCCGGGGAGATTGAGTTCCCCCGTACGGTCAGCGAGAGCTTCCGGTTGAGAAGCGCCCCGGAGAAAACTGAAGGCACTGCGGCCGTGAAGTTCGTGGTACATATCAGTTCACAATCCTACTCTTCCTTTTTTTCTTTCCCTCTCCCCTGCGCGCCCGGGTTTCTCCCTCCGTAGCTGCTCGCTCACGCTCGCTGCTACCCTGGCTTGGCGCGCCCGGGTTTCTCCACCTCTAGCTACGGGCCCGGCCTGACGGGGAATAAGAAAAAGAGTAAGATCCTTATTCATACCGGCCCTCCAGATTCCATTGCTCCTTTTCCCGGACGAGGCGGAAGACACCCCGGGCCCTGATTTCCACATCCCACTCCACGCGATTCCAGTCCCGCCCGGCATGCCACCAGTCGCCCCCGCAATACCAGGGGCCGGCCAAATCAACCACCAACCCGCTGACGGGGCGGGATTCAATCCGGAAGGGACGTCCCTCCCTCATTTGCACATCGACCCGCAGGCCACCGCGAAAACGGCGCACGGTGGCTCCGGTAACGGGAGGCCCTTTCCGTTCTTCGCACTCCTCGAGACTGTCCGGCAAAGGCTGCAGCTCGAAAACCCCGGGGCGATGCGTCGACAAAGAACGCGGCGTTCCGACCCGTTCGCTCCCGACAATTTTCCGGAGGCGCTTCATCGTATCTTCAAACTGATATCGATTCTTCAATCCTGCGCCAAACAGGGTTCGCTGCGAAGCAACCGGATCGGAAGGCTCAAAGCGAATCCGGATTCCTCCGATCGCCGCTTTCATTTCGAGGCCGTCGAGATAGCCGCTGATGAGGTGAAAAAGAATCTCATGATCCAGCACCGGCTCCGGCAGAGGCAGGCGTTTCGCGCGACAGCTCCCATCGGAAAAAGTCAGCAAAACATGCACTGCTACAGCAGCCCGGCCCGTTGCGCCGACCCGGACGATGAGCTGATCGAGAAAGCGGTTCACGACAAACAGCAAAGGCTCCCGCTCCCGCACTTCGTAGTCAAAATCCTGGTGCTCTTCGAACAGTTCGTCGAGTTTCGCGAGGCGGAGAGGCCGCTGCAATCGACCGGTCAATCGAAGCCACAACTCAACGCCCTCGTCTCCCATCCGGGCGGCAATCGCCTCCCGGGAAAGCCTGGCAAAAGCGCCGAGAGAGTTCACTCCCCAAAGCCGCAGACGCTCCTGCAGTTCCTCTGCGGTTTCAGCCAGACCCAAGGACAACTGATCGAGATGTTCCATCCTGCAACCCGGATCGAGATGCCGGAAGCTTTTCCCCTCCGCCCGCGCCGCGAGAGCCGCGATGCGGGCCAACGAAGGCGTCTCCCCGATGCCAATCACGACCTCCGCCCCGGCTTCATACAATCGCCCGCGCAATCGCTGTGCGCTGTCGACCCATTCCCCCGGTGATTGCGTTGAAAGGTCCAGCGTGAGCCAGCCTTCCCCGGTTTCCTCAATCCCGGGAACCCAGCCAAAGGACGTTTCCAACAAGGTTCTTGCGGCAGCCTCTTCCGCCGGTGCGGACGGGGATTCGACCCGCAACCCGGGACAACGCGCGAGGCCCTGCACGGTTTTCATTCCGACCTCAACGCCCTGCCGGATCGCCGCCTCGTTCCGGCTCAGGATCACCGACTGGCGTTTTGTATCATCGACCAGGGCGACCGGCTCCGGCTTTGTCTGAACCCGCCGAACCACCGCCTGCAATTTGAAATCCGGACACCAGACGACGGCGAAGCCGGGCGTTCCGCTTCGATTTCGACTGCATTCGATAAATCCCATCTTCACGTTTCCACCTTGATTATCCCACCTGCCTCATCGCAACCGTCCTGCTGGAATCAACCTCCGAACCCCGCGCCGGTTCAAAACGCAAGCGCGCCAAAAGCTGCTCCCGGTCCCGGTCGAGGTCGTCACACTGCAAGGCAAGCCCCACCCGGATCCGGTGCTTCGACGCAGAGGTAACGGCCTCGTTGGCGAACAGAATGGCCACCGATTCCCGCTGCCGTAATTGTCCGAGAATGCGCTGCCACTGATTCGCCCGAACCCCGCGCCAGTCGGAGGACGAGCTTCCACGCAGATCGACAAAGAAAAGGGAAAAATTCTCATCCCGCGACGCGACATCGAGTGCCTCCACCGCCTCTCCGGCGCCACTGCAGCCGACCCAGAGCAGGCCCTCAAGATCCGCTTCCGGAAAACTCTCCGGAGAAAAGCAGCAGCCCACATCGAGCAGCATGACATACTGTCGCTCCCTCCGGGCCCTCGCCAACAGGGCCGCCATGACGAGTCCACCGCCGCCGTGATCGCCCGACAGGATTTCGGTGAATTGCCCCTTCGGCAATCCCCCGCCGAGCTGTTCGTTCAAACCCGCCAGCCCCGTAGCAGCACGGACCTCGCGCGTTTCCTGCACCTGCAGCAGTTCGCTACCCGAAGTGATGCGACTGCCCAACTGCTCGCGGATCGCCGCCAAAGCAGCGACCTTATCTGTCCCGGTCCCGTTCATGTTTCGTGAAAACTGTTTTTATGAACAGTATTTCAAGCAGCCGCCGAATTCAAGTATTTCCATCACGAAATGGAAACTTCAACGGACCGGAAACGAAAAAGCGCCGCAGCCCGGAGACTGCGACGCTTTCGAAAACAAACGGGATTCCCAACGGGAATGCCCCGCGAGCAAAGCTAGGAAACTTCCGCGATCGTTTTGGAAACGCGGGAAACGACTTTGTAAGGATCGCCCTGTGAGTTGGGGCGACGGTCCTCAAGGTAGCCCTTGTAATCGTTGTTCGCAAAAGAGTGCGGAACCCGGATGGAAGCACCGCGGTCAGCGATTCCGTAGCTGAACTGATCGATGGACTGCGTCTCGTGAAGACCGGTCAGACGCAGGTGGTTGTCAGGACCATAGGCAGCTATGTGCTCTTCACAGTTCTTCTCGAACTGAGCCATGAGTTTCTCGAAGTATTCCTTTCCACCGGTTTCACGAAGATACTCGGTAGAGAAGTTACAGTGCATTCCAGAACCGTTCCAGTCTCCCTGGAAAGGCTTACAGTGATACTCGACGTCGACACCATACTTTTCGCAGACACGCTGAAGAATGTAGCGGGCCACCCAGATCTGGTCACAGGCGGTTGCCGAACCTTTTCCAAATACCTGGAACTCCCACTGGCCTTTCGCGACCTCGGCATTGATGCCTTCGTGGTTGATTCCAGCGTCGAGGCAAAGGTCGAGGTGCTCTTCAACGATGGCGCGGGCGAGATCGCCGACCGAGCCGTTTCCAACACCACAATAGTACTCGCCTTGAGGATCGGGATAACCGTTATCAGGCCAGCCGAGAGGGCGCCCGTCCTGCATCAAAAAGTATTCCTGCTCCAGTCCGATCCAGAGACCGGGATCGTCAGGAATCGTAGCGCGTGCGTTGGAGGGATGGGGGTCTCCATTTGGCAACATTACCTCGCACATGACGAGGAAGCCATTGAGTCGGGAGGAGTCGGGATAGAGGGCTACCGGCTTGAGCATGCAATCGGAATCACCACCTTCTGCCTGCAGAGTCGAGCTGCCGTCGAATCCCCACATATCGCAATCGTCGAGGGAAAAGTTTTCAGGATCTCCGTCCACTACCTTGGTCTTGCCGCGCAGATTTGCTACGGGCTCGTAACCGTCCAGCCAGAGATATTCGAGTTTGAGTTTAGCCATGTTAACTAGTTGTCGTTTTTTGTATTAGGATTGCGAAGCCCACTCATTTTGAGCAACCTGCGCCAACAGCACGAGCTTCGGGTTGAATAACCGCTTGAGGAGAGAAGCAAGGTCCGTGCCATTTGTCAAACAACACCCTCAAAAAACCGCCAAATTACGTTAAATTAAGTAATTTCTCAGAAGAACGGTCGGCTCTGAGGCCGCGAAATGGCTCAGAGAACTCCCGCGAATCACTGCCGGCATCCCTCGAGAAGGGTGTAGAGAAAATCGGCGATCCCTTCGAGAGCTTCCTTGTGATCACTTTCTTCGAGAACGGTGAGGCAAGTGCGACTCCTCTCGATCAAATCCTGGCCAGTATCCACTGACGCTTCGATTGAACCCACGTAATCCGCGATATTGGCCAGCGCCGAGACATCGAGCGGTTCTTTCTGAATCAACAGCCGATGCAGTTTTTCCCGCTGCTTGTCATTGGCGCTGCCGAGAAGGTTCAAAATCGGAAGGGTGAGCTTTCCTTTGTTCAGATCTGTTCGCAGCGTTTTTCCGAATTCCTGCTCTTCCCCGATCAGATCAATGCAGTCATCGTAGATTTGGTAGGCCGTTCCGATCGCATTTCCGAAATCCCGAAGAGCTTCGCAGACCTCGGGAGACTTTCCATTGAGGCGGGCCCCCAATTCCATCGCGGACGCGAACAAAGCAGCCGTCTTTTTCTCGATAATATCAAAATAGTCCTCCTTCGACAGCTGGAGATCAAACCGGCGCTGAGTCTGAATGATTTCCCCACTACAGACCTGGTTGGCGGAAATGGCCACTTTCCGGCCGATTTCCTTGTCGTCGAACTCGGTGGAAAGCATCAACGCGTGCGAAAAGAGACAATCCCCCAGGAGCACACTGAGAGCATCCCCCCACTTCGCATTTGCCGTCGGTGCCTGCCGTCGGATCTCCGCCCCGTCGATGATGTCATCGTGAACCAGGGTCGCGACATGGATCAGTTCGAGAATGACCGCGAGTTTTTGATGATCGTCCGTCACCTCGCCCGTTGAGCCTCCCGAGAGAAAGGTCAATGCCGGACGAATTCGTTTTCCCGAAGTGTTGAGAATGTAGCCGATGTAGGGCTCGACCGCCGGATCAAACTGCTCCGCCTGAGCACGGATTCTTGCTTCCACGCGGTCCAGTTCGGGGCGCAGAAAGGAAAATGGAGAGAGCGTATCGCCTTCCTTGGGATCAAACGTGCTGGTGTCCTGAGTCATCGGTTGAGTCGCGCTACTGAATCGAGTGTTTGCGAAAAGTCAAACATGAGGGCCCTCCTCAAATCATTCAATCAGGCGGGAACCCTTATGGTAAATACGAATGGAGAGAATTTTCAGGTGCGATTTTCGCTGATAAATCCCCCGCATTACACGGATTTGGCTCATAAATCGAAGATCACGCGATTCAGCCACGCGAACAAGTCGGCAAATACCCATTGCATAGACCGTGACTCCAGCATAATTTTGTCCCGTGAAAACGACAATACTAGCTTTCGGTGCCCCGGGGATGCAGGAGATGATCGTCATCTTTCTGATCGTCCTCCTCCTTTTCGGAGCCAAGAAAATTCCTGAACTCGCCCGCGGAGTTGGAAAAGGAATGGGTGAATTCAAAAAGGCCAAAAACGAATTCGAGCGCGAGATCAAAGAAGGTGAAATAGAAGGCGAAAAGGAATGGGAGAAACCTTCCGGATCCGTCGCCTCCACCGATGCTGACCACAGCGACCCTCATCACGACGATTCAGAGAAAAGCTGATCCAATCGGCGTCTCTTTCCTCCTCTTATGATTTCCATCAGGGCTGTCCGCTCAATTCGGACAGCCTTTTTTTGTGCCCTGACGGTATTTTTCGGCAGTCTTCTGTCCGCCGCTGACAAGCCGGAACCCCTGACCCTCGTATTTTACAATCTCAAAAACTACCTCGCGATGGAGCGTCGTATCGACGGCGAGGTGATCGAGGACGCGCCCAAGCCGGGACCGGAAGTCGAAGCGCTCATCGCCGCCATCAAGACGATGGGTCCCGATATCCTCGGGGTTTGCGAACTTGGCGACACCTCCTTCCTTAACGATTTGCAAAAGCGGCTCCAAGAAGAGGGACTCGATCTCCCCCACACCGAACTGGTCACGGCCGCGAGTGGATTCAACCGCAACCTCGCCCTGCTTTCAAAGTATCCTATCATCGATCGCAACAGTCGGGACGACTACACTTACTCCATCGGCGATCTCAAGCTCCCCTTCCAGCGCGGCGTTCTCGACGTCACTCTCGCGATCAATCCGCAATATCATCTCCGCTACATCGGACTCCATTTGAAGTCGAAGCGCGAGATTCCCGAAGCCGATCAGGCCCTCATGCGCCTCAACGAAGCCCGGCTCGCCCGCGAACACATTGACCGCATTCTTGAAAAGGAACCGGGAACCAATCTGATTGTCGTCGGCGACCTCAACGAGCTTCGACATGAACCTCCGGTCAAGGCCCTCCAGGGCCGATTTGGCCGCAAGGACTACCTCACATCCCTCATGCTCTCCGACCAGTATGGCTTTCGCTGGACTCATCACTGGTCCTTCGCGGACTCCTATGCCCGCTTTGATTTCGCGCTCTACAGCAAGGGGCTCACCAAAGAAATCAATCGAGACCAGTCCCGCATTCATCACTGGGATGACTGGGACAAAGCCAGCGACCACCGGCCTCTCGTAGTTGAGATCGTGCCCGAGGATCAGTAGATGCTGGCAGATTGGAACGCAATCGCGACAGGCAATACGGTCGGACTACAAAACGGATCGAATCTTGCAACTGCGTTCCGGATTGGATAGGATAAACTCCATTCCTATGACTGAACCCAAAAAGACAAACAAAAAGGAAGGAATCACCCCCGGCCTGGCAATTCTCGGATGTCAATCCACCGGATTTATTGCCCTCATCGGCGGACTCATCGGACTGATCAGAGCGAATCCCACTGGAGCGGGAATTTGCCTCATCGCAGCCGCACTGGCCTTCGGAATCGTCGCCTATATCTCGTTTTCAGATTGATCCCTGATGTGGCCGGCCGATCAGGCCTGCGATGCAGCCAACCTAAAGCGGCATGAAGACCACTGTAGGGCACGAATCTAGGGCACGAATCGCGAAGATGACGTTTGCCTCTGTTTATCTACATTACGTTGCGAAAGTCGAGAAAAAGGGGCGAACCGTAGACGAGCTTCATCGAGTCATTTCCCGGCTGACTGGCTTCAAGGCGAATGATCGGCAAGCTCTGATTGAGGATGACGCTACCTTTGAACATGTCTTTGCGGAGGCCGCGGGCAATCCGGATGCGAGCCTGATCACCGGCTCAATCTGTGGGTATTGAATTGAGGAGATCGAACGCCCCTTGACCAAACAGGCCAAATATCTGGACAAGTTGGCAAAAGGGCTCAAGATGAAAAAGATCTTGAGATCCCCCGGCTCATGCATCTGGCGATAGCAGATGCATGCTTCCTGAAGTGAGCCGCGGGCGTCAGGTCAATCACTCACCCGGCGGCGAAGCTGAATTGGCATCGCCGACAGCCATTGCCTTTGGGTGTAGCCACAAAAACTTTATGAGCACCTATCCAAAAACATTCTCCCACATTGGATTGTCGGTTCCGAACCTGGACGAAGCCGTCCAGTTTTATGAAGACGTCATGGGATGGTACACCATCATGGCACCTACCGTAGTAGAGGAGGAGTCAGATACAGCCATTGGGAAGATGTGTATCGACGTATTTGGTGAAGGCTGGGGATCATTCAAAATCGCTCACGTTTCTACTGGCGACAAAATCGGAATCGAAATGTTTGAATTTCAGAACAACAGTACGCCCGAAGAATTCGAATATTGGAAAACAGGAACATTTCATTTTTGTGTGCAGGATCCCAATATCGAAGAGCTTGTGGAGAAGATCGTCGCCAACGGCGGCAAGCAAAGGATGCCAATCCGGGAATACTATCCAAACGAAAAGCCCTACAAGATGGTTTACGTAGAGGATCCGTTTGGCCTGGTCTTCGAGATCTATACGCACAGCTACGAGATGACCTACTCTCAGGGTGCCTACTAAGAGGAAACAAGGTTGCATGAGAAGGCAATGAAGATCCGCACCGCATCGAAAAGTCGCGACAACCGGGCCGGGAAATTCTGACATAGAGCCCCATGCTGACCTACTCTTCAGATCGACCTGTCACGGCGCATGAATTCAAAGACCTCCTGCTTCGATCCACGCTTGGGGAAAGAAGGCCGGTCGAAGACGACGCCATGATGCAGGGAATGATTGAGAACTCAAACTTGATCACTACCTGTTGGGATCGTGACCTGTTAGTTGGTATCTCCCGATCGGTAACCGATTTTCACTACTGCTGCTATGTATCGGATCTTGCCGTCGACGTCTCCTATCAAAGGAAGGGAATTGGAAAGAAACTTATCGAAGAGACTTCCGGGAAAGTTCGAGATTCGTGTACGATCATACTGCTGTCAGCACCGGCAGCAGTAGACTTCTACCCGCATATAGGATTCAAAAAGCATCCGCAGGCCTGGGTGCTCTGAGCCACGACCGAAAAGTAGGCGAAGGATTCGACGGAGTTTCGCTTTCTACTTTCGCGACTGCATGGGATCAGCAATTTCCGCTGCTCACTCGATCGCATTTTTATTAATATTTCTTGATATTCAATTTAATAAAAAGATTATATCTATGACTACCGGACCGCATCCGCTATGAACAAACCTTCGAATACCTCCTGGCCCATTATCACGGCGGGCTGATTGGCAGCGTTACCGTTGAACTTATCAAAACCTTCGGCTCGAAGGTCTCCGACTCCCGGATCGAAACAGCCGACGTTGACTCACCTGAGGTAGCTACCGGAAAGCCTGGGAATTTCGCCGCCCAGGTGACTTCTATTCCGCCTGTCCGGGCCATTCCCCTTCCTCCGGAGGAGACAATGCCCTCTCTCCCTGCGGCGCCACAACTCCAGGAGAAATGGTATGTCGAAACCTACCACGAAAGCTCCACCTACAAGGCCTACGAGGGATTGCGGGTCCGCTATGAAGTTGAACTGGAGCAGGTCGGAAGTCTAATCACCGTCGTTGGGGAAAAAATGGGGGAAGTCTACCGAAACGGGGAGACCGAAAACAGTGGGAAGGCACGCACTCCAATCTTTTTATCGGGAACGCTCCAGTGGGAGGATGATATGTGGATCGCGACTCTCGAGGGGAAAGAGGGAAGCACCACGAGGTCCCCATTTCCAGTCGTCGCAAAAATCAAATTCCCGGGCGACTCCGATCTCCCGGAGAATGCTCTGGGTATGGGCGAATGTTCCTCCACCGCAGCCTCTGCCTCCGGGCCGGCAATCTGAACAGCAGCATCTCTCTGGAAAACCTTCCAATGGGGCGCCGGAAATCAATTGCTCCTCTCGGAGTAGCCGGACGAGGCCTCCGACATTCCTCACGTCGGGGAATATTACGGTCAAAATCCCCTTCCCCTGCCCGTGAACGCGTCCTTGTTGGAATCGGGGAAAATTCATACCTTTCAGGCCGGTTATACCACAGCCGCGTTTGAGTTATGTACCGATTAATCGCTGTCCTCCCGCTCCTTTTTGCCTCCCTTTCTCTTTCCGCCAAGGAAGCAGGCGACGCCCTCCCGGAAACGGTGAGTTACTACGAGCACGTCCGTCCTGTTTTGCAGGCGAAATGCCAGGGCTGCCACCAACCCGCCAAGGCGAAATCCGACTACGTCATGACGAAGGTCGAAACGCTCATCAAGGGCGGTGAGACCGATGTCGCGATCATTCCGGGCAAGCCTGACGAAAGCTATCTTCTGGGATTGATCGTTACCCAGGAAGGTGAAAAGCGCCCTGAGATGCCTCCGAAAGAGGAGCCGATGACCGACTATGAAGTGAAACTGGTCAGAAAATGGGTCAGCCAGGGGGCGAAAGATGATACCCCGGAAAATGCACAGCAGCAGTATACGATGGAGAATCCACCTGTCTACGCGGTTCCCCCCCTGGTCACTTCGATGGACTATTCTGCGGACGGCAAGATGATCGCGGTCGCCGGGTTTCACGAGGTTCTCGTTCACAAAGCTGATGGTTCCGGACTTGTTTCCCGACTCGTCGGACTTTCCGAGCGGATTGAATCCGTTCAGTTTTCCCCGGACAGCAAACAACTCCTGGTCGCAGGTGGCCTTCCCGGTCGCATGGGGGAAATTCAAATTTGGGACCTCGCGAAGAAAGAGCTGAAGCTTTCGAAAATTGTGGGATTCGACACCGCCTATGGAGCGAGCTGGTCTCCCGACGGGACGCTTGTTGCCTACGGCCTTCCCGACAATTCCGTTCGGGCGATCAAAGCTTCGAACGGCGAACAGGTTCTATTCATGGGAGGTCACAACGACTGGGTCCTCGATACGGAATGGTCAGTCAAAGGCGATCACCTCGTCTCCGTGGGCCGGGACATGAGCGCAAAGCTGACCAAAGTCGAGACGGAGCGCCTCATCGACAATATTACCTCGATCACTCCCGGAGCGCTCAAGGGCGGCCTGAATACGGTGACTCGCCATCCAACCCAGGATCACGTCCTCGTCGGAGGTTCGGACGGTGTCCCCCAGATCTACCGCATGTATCGTGAAACCGCCCGGAAGATCGGCGACAATGCCAACTTGATCCGGAAATATCCCGCGTTGAAAGGCCGGATCTGGGACGCGGCCTTTGCTCCGGACGGAAAAACCTTCGCCGCTGTTTCCAGTCTCAACGGCAAAGGCCAGATCGGAATCTACAAGTCCGAGTACGATGCGACAATCACACCGGAGTTGAAGAAGCTTTTCGAAACCGTGCGCCGCTCGACCAATGCCGCAGACAACAAGGACGACAAGATCGAGGAGTTCCAGACTCGCGGGGCCGAGCAGATCGCCAAACTCGATTTCGATACCGCGCTCTACTCGGTGGCGTTCTCCCACGACGGAAAAACCATTGCGGCGGCTGGCGCCGATGGATCGATTCGTCTTTTCCAGGCAGCCGATCTGAAAGAGAAGCTCGCCTTCGCCCCCATCGAGATTGCGAGCAAGCTCGAGGTCGCGGAAGCGAACCCGGCCCGCGCCAACAACTACAAGGCAGGCGCATTTGATCACAAGGAGGCTCTCCCGAAAGGACGCAAAGTCACAGCGATCGAAGTTTCCCCGAAAGATATCACGATCGATTCCCCGAAAGCCTATCAACAAATGCTCGTGACGGCGAAGCTGAATACCGGCGAAACGGCCGATCTCACCCGGATGGTGAAATGGGAGTTCGACCAGTCTTTCGGGAAGATTTCCAAAACCGGAGTCTTCCGCCCCTTCAAAGACGGGGAGACCGTTCTCAAGGTTCGCTACGCAGATCTCGAGTCGAGCATTCCGGTCAAGATCGCGAACCAGGCCGCCGATTTTCACCCGGACTTCGTTCAGGACGTGAATCCAATCATCACCCGTCTCGGCTGCAACATGGGAACCTGCCACGGAGCCAAGGACGGCAAGGGCGGCTTCAAGCTAAGTCTGCGCGGCTACGATCCGACCTACGATGTTCGCGGTTTCGCGGATGACCACTCCGCCCGGCGCGTCAACTTCGCCTCTCCTGACGATTCCCTGATGCTGCTCAAGGCAACGGGAGCGGTTCCTCACGAAGCGGGTGTCGTTACCCAGATTGACTCCCACTACTACCATCTCATCCGCCGCTGGATTGCGGAAGGAGCCGAGGTGGATCTTGCTACACCAAAGGTGGCCTCAATTGAACTGTTTCCGAAAAATCCGGTCATCCAGAATGTCGGAGCCATGCAGCAAATCCGGGTCATGGCCCGCTTCACCGACGGAAAAACGCGCGATGTAACACTCGAGTCCTTCATCAATTCCGGCAACACCGAGGTAGCCGAGCACGACGATCTGGGTCTCCTGCGCACGATCCGACGGGGCGAGGCACCCATTCTCGCCCGCTACGAGGGAGCCTATGCGGCAACCACTTTGACGGTCATGGGAGACCGCGAGGGCTTCACCTGGAAAGAGCCGGAGACCTGGACGGAGATCGACAAACTCGTCGCCTTCAAGTGGGAGCGGATGAAACTTCAACCCAGCGAACTCTGCACTGATGGCGAGTTCATCCGGCGGGTTTACCTCGACTTAACAGGGTTACCTCCTGCATCCGACAGGGTGAAGTCGTTCCTCGCCGACAAGCGCCCCACCCGGGAAAAGCGCGATGCACTCGTCGATGAACTGATCGGCGCGCCCGAGTTCGTCGACCACTGGACCAACAAGTGGTCTGACATGCTGCAGGTGAATTCCAAGTTCCTCGGTGGCGAAGGGGCCAAACTTTTCCAGAGCTGGATCAAGACGGAGATCGCAGCGAACACTCCCTACAACGAATTTGTCTACAAGATCCTGACGGCAACCGGATCGAACAAAGAAAACCCGGCGGCCTCCTACTACAAAATTCTGCGCGATCCCGACATGGTCATGGAGAACACGACGCACCTCTTTCTCGCGACGCGTTTCAACTGTAACAAGTGCCACGACCACCCCTTCGAGCGGTGGACGCAGAATCAGTACTATGAAACCGCAGCCTACTTTGCGCAGATTGACTTGAAGCGCGATACCAAGAACGCGCCCAAGCAAAATATCGGGGGAACCGCGGTCGAAGGCGCCAAGCCTCTCTACGAAGTGGTCGCGGACAAAGCGGAAGGCGAAATCAAACACGATCGCACCGGAGAAGTTCAGGCTCCTGAGTTTCCCTACGAAGCACAACTCGCCAAGGCAACTTTCACCGATCCGAAAGCACCGACCCGCCGCGAGGAGCTCGCCGCCTGGATCACGAGCCCGGACAACCAGTATTTTGCCTCCAGCTACGCAAACCGCATCTGGGGCTACCTGCTCGGGACCGGAATCATCGAGCCGCTTGACGACATCCGGGCCGGCAATCCGCCGACCAACCCGCAGTTGCTGAACCACCTCTCGAAAACGTTTATCGAGAGCAAGTTTGACGTTCGACAACTGATGGCCGGGATCTGTAAATCGCGGACCTACCAGCTCTCGATCAAGCCCAACCAGTGGAACGAAACGGACCAGACCAATTTCTCAAAAGCGGAAGCCCGCCGCCTCCCTGCCGAGACACTGTATGATGCTGTCTACGCAGTGACCGGCGCTGTGCCGGATATTCCCGGAGCCGGAAAAGGAGTTCGCGCCAGCCAGCTCTCCGATGCCAAACTCGATCTCAAGAGCGGTTTCCTCGCCAACCTCGGACGTCCTGCCCGGGAGAGTTCCTGCGAATGCGAGCGCTCCGATGAGTTGCAAATGAGCGCGGTGATGGCGTTTCTGTCAGGCCCTGCCATTGCCGACGCGATCGGATCGGAAACCAACGACATTCCCAAGCTGGTTCACTCCCAGCCCGACGACCGGAAGCTGGTCGAAGAGATTTACTACCGCGTCCTCGCCCGTGCACCGAGCGAGGCGGAAATCAATACCGCCCTCGCAAGCATGAAAGAAATCGCGAGCGACCACCAGAGCCTTCTCGCCAAGGCCGCCACAGCGGAAGGCAACTGGGTTGGAAAACGCTCCGAGCTGGAAATCGAACGCCTTCAGAAGATTGCGAAGGCCGAGTCGGATATCGCGGCCTACACGCCGGAATTCAACAAGAAGAATGCGGAAGCGGAAGCGGCTCAGAAAACTCGGATCGCCGACGCCACCAAAGCAATCGAGGAGCACCGGAAACAGCTTCCGGCGCTCTTAAATACTTTCACGGGGGAACTCAAAGCGGATCAGTTGTGGACCCAGTGGAACCTCCTCCCTGTAGAGTCGGTGACCGCCTCGGACAAGTCGGAGGTCGAGATTCTGGAAGACGGTTCACTCCGCTCCAAAGGGGGCAACAAGCCCCGCAACCTTGACTACCTCGTCACCGGAAAAACCACCGCGCAGAATATCACGGGACTCATGATCGAGGCAATTCCCGACATGAACAACAAAGCCTACGGCGCCGGCATCAACGACAACGGAAATTTCGTGATCACCGAAGTCCAGACTCGCTGGAATACCCTGGCCGATCCGAAAACTTCTTTGCCGCTGGCCATCTCGGATGCCAAAGCTGATTTCAATCAGGCCGGATTTGATGTAAAAAACGCTTTCAACGGCAAGGTCGATCGGAGTGACAAAGGGTGGGCGCTTGCCGGAACCAACCCCCAGATTCCTCACCGGGCGATTTTCCGCTTCAAGGAACCCGTCAAAGGGGACGCCAAGGGAGCCAATCTCGTCGTCGGTGTTCTCAATCGATATAGTCGTGGAGAATATCCGATTGGAAGATTCCGGATCTGGTATACCACCGCAGCCGACCCAATGAACTTCGGGCTTCCCGCAAACGTCGCGGCAGCCGTTGCCAAGGCCCCCGGTTCACGAAGCAAAGAGGAAGTAAAGGCACTCACCGACTATGTAGCGGAAAATGATGCCGAACTTCGCAAGCGCCAGGGCGTTCTTTATGCCGGGCGGAGGCCCCTTCCCTCCGATCCGAAAATGGACGGCCTCAAGACGGCTCTGGCCACTGCCGAGACTCCGGTGAAAGAGCCCCAACCCCTTGTCCAGATCAGACAGGACACCGAATACTCCATCAAGCAGGCGGCGAACCGCCGTCTCACCGCCGCTCAGGACCTCGTCTGGGCGCTTGTAAACAGCTCCTCTTTCCTGTTTAATCGGTAACTGGCACCCCTTCCCCACCTCACTTCCAACCCACCAAAACCATGATTCGTCTACCTGGAGAAATCGCCAAAGACCTCTGTGATTCCCACCTCAAACCCGGACGCCGCGACTTCCTTCGTGTTGGCGGTGCGGGAATGCTGGGAATGACCTTGAACAACATTCTCGCCGTTCAGAACGCAAGTGCGGCTTCGAAACTGGTCGGTCGTCCCGGTTGGGGAAAAGCCAAGTCAGTCATCATGGTCTACCTCCAGGGAGGCCCGAGTCACCTGGACCTCTGGGATCCGAAGCCGGATTCTCCGGACAACGTTCGATCCCAGTTTAAGCCGATCAACACCAAGGTCGACGGCCTCCAGTACACGGAGCTTCTTCCCAAACTGGCCCAGGTGAACGACAAATTCACGACAATCAACTCGATGAGTTACACGCCAAACGGCTTGTTCAACCACACCGCGGCGATCTACCAGATCATGACCGGCTACACCACCGACAAGGTGAGCCCGTCCGGTCAGCTCGAGCCCCCGAGCCCGAAAGACTTTCCCAACTTCGGATCGAACATCGTCCGCATGAAACCCAGCGACGAGCCGATGCTCCCGTTTGTCATGATGCCCCGCCCTCTCCAGGAGTCGAATGTCATCAACAAGGGCGGAACAGCCGGCTTCCTCGGAAAAGCCTACGATCCCTACTATCTCTTCCCGGACGGGGACGACATGGACATGTCGAAGATGAGCCAGATCAAGGTCGACGATCTTCAGCTTCGTCCCGACGTCTTCTCGCTTCGTCTCCAGCGACGCGCCAAGCTTCGTAACGCGCTCACCGATCAGATGCCTATCATCGAGAAGGCGGTCGAGAACTACAACCTCGACGAGTACTACGAAAAAGCGCTCAATCTGATCGTCTCCGGTCGCGCCCGCGATGCGTTCAATCTCGATGACGAAACCGATGCGCTTCGCGACAAGTATGGACGCAACACCTTCGGACAAAGCTGTCTACTCGCCCGCCGTCTCGTCGAAGCGGGAACCAAGGTTGTCGAAGTCGTCTGGCCCAAGGTCGCTAACTCGGACAATCACAGCTGGGACCACCACACAGGTCTTCCCAAGCGAATGAGAGACCAGTCTGCTCCCATGCTCGACGCCGGACTTTCCTCGCTCTTTGCCGATCTCGATTCACGCGGATTGCTCGACGAGACGCTCGTCGTCGCGATTGGAGAATTCGGAAGAAGCCCCGAGATGGGCGTCTCCACGAGCGGAAACAACAACAGTGCCGACGGACGCGACCACTGGCCTTACTGCTACACCAGCGTCATTGGCGGAGCCGGCATCAAGCGCGGCTACGTTCACGGAAAGTCGGACAAGACAGGATCTGCTCCCCTTGAAGATCCGGTTCACCCGACCGAGATTCTCGCGACGATTTATCACGCCATGGGAATTGATCCCCAGTCCATCGTTTACAACCACCTTAACCAGCCGAGGGAATTGGTGAAAGCAGAGATGGTCGAAACGCTCTTTGCGTAAATCTCTTTTTCTTTATCCGGCTCCTTTTCTTCTTCGCTGCTTTGGCGATCAGAGGCGGGAAAATTGTTTTTCGTGACTTCCCCTCCACGGGGAAAAGACAAAGAGCAGGAGAAGGATAAAGAGTTGTTTGCTCTATACCCGCAAATTCATATACCCGCCGTCGATGTTGAAGGACTGGCCGGTGATGTAGGCTGAATCCTCCGAGCACAGGTAAAGCGCCAGTTTGGCGATTTCCTCCGGCTCGGCCATGCGACCAATTGGCTGGACCGCGGAAAGTTTCTGAAACATTTCCTCTTTGTTGTCCGGGTAGTTCTTTTCGAGATAGCCGTCAACAAAGGGCGTGTGGACCCGGGCCGGGCAGATTGAGTTGCAGCGGATTCCCTGCTCCAGATAATCGGCGGCGACAGACAGAGTCATGGTGTGAACAGCTCCTTTGCTCGCCGAGTAGGCAAAGCGATCTTTCAATCCGGTGATGGCGGCAATACTCGACATGTTGAGAACGACGCCTCCCCCGCTTTCGATCAGGGCGGGAATCACAGACTGGAGGCACTGATAAACCCCTTTTACATTGACCCTCATGACACGGTCGAAATCCTCTTCGGAGGTGCTTGTAGCGGTCCCTATATTGGCGACGCCGGCGTTGTTAACGAGAATGTCGATTCCACTTCCGCTTCCCTTCACCGCTGCCACCGCACCCTCGACGGATTCCGCGGAAGACACATCACAATGAAAATAGGAAGCCGTCCCACCGGATCCTGTGATCGCGGCGACCGTCTCTTTGGCGGCATCGTCATCGAGGTCGAGAATTGCGACGGATGCAGCGGCGGCTGCGAAAGTTTCTGAGATCGCCCGCCCAATGCCGGACCCTCCTCCTGTAATAATAGCGGTTTTCCCGCTCAAATCTGCCATACAGGGATCGTCTCGCTATTCGGACAAGATGGCAAAGGGTTTTGCTTCACGCGAAAAAAAACGAAATCACATAGGAACTCAAATTTTGAAATTTGATCGAGTAACGGAATCTACAAACTGTCCAGAACGCTCCCGATCCAAACCAAGACTCCATTCCACAACTCCGTCAGACGATTATCCTTCCCGTCACTCCCATCTTCCTCCTTCTCCGTATGAGAAGGCGCTGCGCCTGCAACGATCGCGCCTGATTCATCATGACTACCTTCCCATGTACTGTTGAAGCTTCCAACCGAATTCATAAGGGAATTGTTCGACGAAGCCAGATTCGTCTATCCTGTCGCAGGATGCTGCGATTGCGATGATGACCCGAAGCTCCCCAAAGTTCCATGAAAGTCCGGATTGTAGTCGGGAATGACTGGTATATTGGCAGGATGCGGGAGGAAGCCAAATACGGTTTTTTGCTGGGTAGGGCTCGGGAGACCAATCGTTTTCGCGAGCTTGCGCCCATACTCCTCAAAGTCTTGTGCGTTCCTTCCACCACTAACCGCACAATGTATCGCAAGAAAGCTTTGCGGTGGCTCGTCATCTGAGATCTGTGACTTTGAAATTTCCTCACAGCCGATCACGGCCAAAAAGATGGAGAGTAGGTGTTTTATTCTATTTTTATTATTCGTGAATTTACCAAAGTTACTGTTTGTTCAATTTTATTTTTTAATTTTACGATTCGGCATTGTTAATATTTCACCTTTGGTTTTATCACTTTTCCCTTTCCTATCAGTGCTCATCTCATAGACTCAGCATCAGTAGTCTCGACAATCAATGTCGCTCGGTTCGCCTCAATTCCTTCTTCTAATTCCCGTTCTCTTCCTTTTGGGTTGGATTGTAAAACGCGCTGAAATCCGACAGCCATTGAGATTCCTGTTCATCTTCATTATCCTCATTGCCGTCTGCGATCCCCTGATTCTCCTCAAGCGGGGGGGAATGGATCTTTGGGTTTTGATGGATCGCTCCCTTTCCGCCCGCGAAATGGTGGAGGCGGGAGAAAGAGAATGGCGCTCCCTTCTCGAACGTTCCAAACCAGGCCGGGACGACCGGATTTTCCACGTCGACTATGCGTCAGAGGTTTCTCCCGCAGGCAATACCGAGACATCCATTTACAGTGGGAACCGGGACGCCACGAAAACAGGCCTGGCGATCCGGGATACCCTGGCCCGCCTCGATGAGCAGCGCCACAACCGCATCCTGCTCTTCACCGATGGTTTCAGCACGGAGCCGCTTACGGGAATTGCTGCCGGATTGATAGCCGAAGGGACGCCCCTCGACCACCGCCTGCTTCGCGCTCCGGAAGCCGTCGATTTTCGCGTAGCAAATCTCGAAGTTCCTTCAAGAGCGCAACCGGCGGAACCTTTTCTCCTGGAAATTGAAGTGGCAGGCACTTCCGACGGCGAGGTCCCCCTCTCCGTCTTCCGGGGCGAACAGGAGTTGTTTCAGCGTCCCGTGCAAATTCTCAACGGCGTGGGAAGAATGCAATTCTCCGACCGAATCGCCGCCCCCGGATCCCATCGCTACCGGGCTGTCATCGAGCCGGAAATCGATGCCTACAATGGAAACAATGACTTTGAGCAATGGATCGAAATTGTATCGGGTTCCCGCGTCCTTCTTCTTTCCAAATACCGGGAGGACCCCGTGGCCTCAACACTGCGACGCCAGGGATTCGAGGTGGAAGTCGTCGAAGATCTTCTAAGCCTCACTCCCGGAGTTCTCTCCGGAACTTGTGCCGTAGTCTTGAACAACGTCCCTGCCTACGAAATTCCGAACGAGTTTCTTCAGTCACTCCGCTTCTTCGTAACGGAACAGGGAGGCGGCCTTGTCATGGCCGGGGGAAAAAACAGTTTCGGCGCAGGCGGCTTCTATCAGTCATCGATCGATGATCTACTCCCGGTAGCGATGGAATTGAAAAGCGAGCACAGACGCCTTTCCGTTGCCATGGCGATCGTGATGGACCGTTCAGGCTCAATGGCGATGACGACGACAAGCGGAAATTCGAAGATGCAACTCGCCAACGAGGGGGCCGCCCGGGCAGTGGAGCTACTCGGGGAAATGGACGCCGTAACGGTGTATGCCGTCGACAGCCAGGCGCACGAGGTGGCGCAGCTTCTCAATGTGGGAAAGAGCCGGGAAGAGCTGATCAAGCGAATCCGCAGTGTCGAATCCATGGGCGGCGGAATTTTTGTGTATACGGGGATGAAGGAAGCCTGGAAAGAACTCAGGAAGGCCGAAGCAGGCCAGCAACACATGATCCTTTTCTCTGACGCCGCGGATTCAGAGGAGCCGGGCCAATACAAAGAGCTGA
>JARGNG010000073.1 GCA_029213265.1 Verrucomicrobiales bacterium
CTCTCCGAGCTGTTCAAAGCCGCCGATGTTGCCGAGCTGGCTCTGCATCATGTTCCGGTTCAATCCCGTTTCCGGATCGGTCTGGCGGGCCCAGTCGACAAAGAGCTGCCGAAACTGCCGGTGGGTGAAAGTCGGATTCCACATCTTCCGGGCCTGCTTCGTGAGCGGAGCGAAGGCTCCCTTGCGGCGTAAATCCTCCACCAAGGCGGGGCCGCCAAAAGCCTCTCCGTTTTCCGGATCGCGGTAGCGGGGGGACATCGCATCGACCCTCATGTGACCGTATTTCGCGAAGCGAATGTGTCTCGCTTCTTTTTTCCCTTCGAAGGCACCGAGTTCCTCTTCGAACTCTTTCGGCAGGCCAAGCCAGAATTCATTTTCTTCCACACCGACGTCCTTTCCTCCATAGGTGTTGTCCGGCTTGATGTCGTAGATGTGGGAGAGGAGCGGCTGCGGTCCTCCGGCCCAGAGATGGCCCTCATGGAACGCGGAAGCAAAAACGGATCGGCCTGCCGGAAGAAAATCGAGCGTGCGCTCCTCCCGCGTCTCCGTGGAAAATTCGATCGTGGTAAGAAGACGCTTCGGGTCGGTGTAGACCAGCAGCCTCCGGTCCCCGTCGGAAATCTGCGTTTTCCCCTTCGGGATTTCGAAACTCTGAATCCGCTTGCCTCCGGAGTCATACAGGGCAGCACTCCCGCCCCGGCTCGATGCGATGGCAAGGAGTTCCCCGTCACCCTCGAGGAAATCTCCCGATGCCAGAACATAGGGGCCGTCGAACGGAGGCTCGATCGTCTGTTGCGCAATCCCGCTGTGATCAAACAGGGTTACCTGACCCACCGAACCCTGTTGGATCGGTGTGGCGGCGATGAACTTTCCCAGGCATTCCACCTCGACACCTCCGTGGACGGAGGGTGGAAAGGCGAGAAACTGCACTTCGGCGATCCCGTAGGGACTGAGAATCTGAACGAGGGTGTGATTGTCAGGGTGAGCACCTTCCCCGACGACCATCTGCGGGGCGAGGGGAACTTTGGCGGGTGGCAATTCCTTCGAAAGTCGTTCCGTCGTCGTCGCGAGATCGAGATGTTCATCCATCACCGCGATGTGGTGGTTTTCGGAATGGCGGAAGGTCCGGTCCGATGGCGCGAGTTTCTCCTGCAGTTGGCTGATCGGGAAATGAGTCGGCAGCGAGGTCGCGGTTCTCAGTTGCTTTTCAATCGCGGTGGCATCGCCGTGCAGCCAGAGCCTCGGCTTTGCCCAGCTCGCCCAGTCCGCTGCGGAATTCTTCAAGGGATCGACCTGCAGTTGGAGAGTGACTTCCGTTCCGGAAAATTCGGTGAGGTCAATGGAATGAGGCTGCCACGCCTGTTTGGCATACTCCTTTCCGAAAACCTCTTTCCCGTTCGCGGAAATGAGGAAGCGGCATCCGTCTGACTGGGCTTTGACGAAGGATTCGCCGTCCTTGAATCCAATCAGAAACCGCAGTTCGATCTTGTCGATGCCGTTTCCCACGGCAGGCAGCTGAAAGGCGGGATACCGAATCGTCGCGAGGGGCGACCCCGGAGCTTCGGCGTGTTGGAAGATGCCTTCGAGGGTGCGTCCGTCAGCGGTGAGGGGCTCTTCCCGGATCTGAGGCGACGACTTGGCGGCCCGGCGGAACTGCTCCTGCAGATCGAGCCACTGCGTTCCGGCTACCGGCACGCTCCAAAGACCAGTGACTTTCCCTTCGCGAATCACTTCCATTTTCCCGACCCGGATTTCCCCGGCCGGAGTCATGAAGTCGATGCGAAAGGAGGTGACTGCCTGCGCGGCTGAAAAGGGGATTGTGATGGTCTCCCATTTTCCACCTTCGAAAGGTTTCGAATGTTCGAGGCGATCTTTGAAGAAAAGAGGCTTCACTCCCTTCTCCGACCAGCGCAGGGCGATGTTTCCCGGATGGGGCGCGCGGAGGTGGAGGCGTAGTTTGAGGTCGCCGGGGGCGAGTGGTTGTTTCAGTGTTAGGGTGATATGGGAGTTTTTTTCCGTCGCCTTCACAAGGAGCTCGTCATTATCGATAGCGAGTGAACAATCCTTGGTTGGCTTGAGACCGGTCCCCCCGATTTTTGCGGAAACAGGATCGTACTGGGAATTGTATTTCGGATAGACTGCGCCGGTATCTTTCAGGAATTCATCCAGCTGCTTTGCCATGGACGCGGCTCGATCAGGATTCCCGGCTGCGACGTTGTTTCGCTCGCCGATATCTTCGGTCAGATTGAAAAGACGATCGTCGTGCGCTCCGTTTTCGCCGTTGTGAAGGAGGCGGAGTAGCTTCCAGTTGTCCTCATAGACAGATGCACTCGGAGGAAGGGTGTCGGGCACGTTGGTCGAATGCGGAAAGAAGGTGAAGATGGGACCGCGCTCCTGGGTCTCGCCCTTCAGGGCGGGAACAATGCTGACTCCGTCGAACTGCTGGTCCGGTGATGGCTTCATCCCCTTCATTTCGAGCAGGGTCGGATAAAAGTCCGTGCTCGTGATGAGGGAATCATTGCGGGTTCCCGCTTTCACGGTGCCCGGCCAGACGATGACGGCCGGGACACGAACGCCACCATCCCAGTTGTTGGCCTTGCCTCCCCGGAGAGGGCGGTTCGAAGTCGGCGTGGTGCCATCGACTTCGTTGTACATGTTGCCTCCGTTGTCGGAGAAAAAGACGATGATGGTGTTGTCGGCAATTCCGAGGCGATCGAGTGCGTCGAGCATTTTGCCAACATTGTCGTCGAGCGACTGAACCATCGCGGCATAGGTCGGGCTGCGCTGCTCGTCATTCGGGTCGACCTTTCCGCGATATTTTTCAATCAGATCCGCCTTCGCATCGAAGGGCGCATGAACGGAGAACTGCCAGTAGTTCAGGAAAAAGGGCTCGTCCTTGTGTTTCTCCATAAAGGCAACCGCCTCGTCCCCCATGCGATCCTCGATGTGTTCCTTCGGATACTTCTCTTTGAAGTTCTTGAATTTCCACGGAGCGACAAAACTTCCCGCAGGCCCGGGGCCATGATGATGAGGAATGTCGATATCGAAACCGTGCTCGAAAGGGGAGTAGGGCTCCGCGCCGAGGTGCCACTTCCCGAAATGGGCGGTGGTGTAGCCTTCTTCCTTGTATCGCTCGGCGAGGGTCTCGTATTTCGGGTCGAGGCGGGTGACGGAATCGTAGGCGGTCAGTTTCCGGTTCGGAGCGGCTGTATCGGATGCCGTCGCCTTGAGATTGATCTTCGGAGTGTGGCAGTTCGGCGCGGTCAATCCGGTCCGTGCCGGATGGAGACCTGTCAGGATGCTGGACCGGGTCGGGGAGCAGAGCGGGCTCGCGGTGTAGGCCCGGTCGAAGGTCATTCCGCGGGCGGCGAGACGCTCGAGGTGCGGGGTCTCGTAGAGAGAGGTGTGCCCATAGAGAGTCGTATCCGCCCAGCCGAGGTCGTCTGCGAGAATGAAGAGGATGTTCGGTTTCTCCGCCGAGGCGAGGAACGGGAGTCCGAGGAGAAAGGCGAAAAGGGCGAAGAGGTGGGGTTTCATAGCTCGAAGCAACGAAAATGGACGGGGACGGCATTTTCCCGTTTCTGACGCTTTGAAGCAAGGAAGGAGGTGTTCCCCCCTGAGAAAAGGGAATACGCGTTTCGTCGCCTTCGGGGGGAGCCGGATCCGGAGTCGCCTAAATCTTCCCGGCGCTTTTCAGCTCCGCATCCAACCTCGCCTGGTAGGCGGCCCGGGCGCTCTGGTCGATCTCACAACGCTCCGCAAAGTAGACCGCACCGAGAGCCTGCCTCGATTTGTCGCCCGAAGTATTGGCATCGGCCCAGTGAATCACGAAGGAATGATGGGCCAGGACGTGCCCGGCCTGGCAGGGGAAGCTCTGTTGGTTTTCAAGATCGTTGGGTATCCCGAAGTCGAGAATGCCCTGCGAGAATCCGAGCGTCCCCGATTTCCCGTGCGCGCGCATCCCATAGCGATGAGAGCCTCGAACGTAGTTCACGCAGCCCTGTTCCGGAGTCACATCCTCAAGGGCGATCCACATCGTGACGGCGAGGTTGGGCGTCAGATGAAAGTAGTAGCCGTCCTGATGGGGAGGGGTCGGCGTGCTGACCTTGGGTGACTTGTTGAAGTATTGCAGGTTCCTGGCTTCGACCGCTTCGCCGAGACAGGCTTCGGCGAGTTGAGAGAGTTTGCTGTCCGCTTCGAGTAGGCTTCCGAAGAAGGGATCGTGCTTCCCCATGTTCTGAAGTTGCTTGAGCGTGTCAGGATCGTCTTTGTCGTCGTAGTAGACTTCCGTTTCCGGCATCTTCGGAACGATGTCGCGTATGTAGCGCTCGTTGTTTTCGCGGATCGCTTCGATCTCGTCCGGGTCGAAAAATCCGGGGATCGAGACATAGCCGTCCTGATCAAACTCCGTGTGGAGTTGGTCCCGAGTCTGGAGAAGTTCGCTTGCCGTCATGGTTCTGCCTGGAGCAGTTCTTCGATGGTATACCGCACAAAGTACAACTCGCCGGGAGCTTCATAGACGAGTCCGATTTTGTCCTTTCCCACCGCGGTCATGCAGGAATACGCGGTGGAGCGCTCGTCGACGAGAGTATGCCATTTCTCCGGCCAGGTCGTGCCTTCATCATGGCTCATTTTGATGGTCATGTGATTGCGACCACTTCGTTGAGGCGGGTTGGAGAAAAACAGGAGAGGCCCGTGTTTTTCGCTTTCCACCCGGATGAGACTCGCCATGCAAACAGGCTCCGGTAGCGCTCCGCGATTCGATGCGTGTTCGTTCCATGTCGTTCCGAGGTCGGTCGTCGTATAGATGGATCGACTGCCGCCGCGGTTGTCCCGGCAATTGATCATGATGGATCCGTCTCCGAGTTCAACGAGCTGGGCTTCGGTCGTATCGATCTTCACGCCAGTGCCGATCTTCCAGGTTTTGCCCTGATCCCTGGAATAGATCAACGTGGAGAACGGTTTTCCATTCACCGGTTCGTCGTTTTCTCCACGAAACTGCGCGGGAAACACGAGGGTTCCGTCACGCATCGTGATGCCTTTTCCGGGGCCCTGAAGAACAAATCGCCATTTGGGATCTTTGACCTGCTTCGTGATGTTGATTGGCTTCGACCAGGTCAATCCGTCATCATCGCTCTTCACGAGCATCAGTTGCCCGGTTTCCTCCGGTTCCAGTCCCGGACCTGATCCAAACCAGGACCTTTCGCCGTGGCTCCACGTTGCCGCGACCCAGATCGTTCCGGTCTTTCGATCAACAAGCACGGCAGGATCGCCGATGCCGTCGTAGGACCACTTCGGGTCGTCGCCCATGTCCATAATCACCGTCATCGGTTCCCAGCTTTGCCCGCCGTCGGTGCTTCGGTTCATGCCCACATCAATATCGCCGGGCAGGTCGCCACGGGCGCGGTTCCGGTTGTCGTAGACCGCGATCAATGTTCCGGCATTGGTCGTCGCGAGACCGGGGATGCGGGTGGAGTTCACGCCGTCCTGTCCCTGCTGGCGAAGGGCAAACCCAATGCGTTTTCGGCCTTCGGGCGATGGGTTGGTGATCTTGTGCCACTTGCCGTCGATCTTGATTTCCGAACAACTGGCATCCACTTTTCGATCAAGGCTGGCGGTGGGATTCAGGCGATAACTGATGCGGAACACATGCTGACCCGAGCCAATCGGACTGCGGCCGGAAAACTCCAGATCTTTCGCGGGCGCCAGCTCTTCGTTGGTTCCAAACGGTTTCCCGAGGAGCAGGACGGAAACGCCTGCTACGTCCGAGAGTCTGTCCGTGCCTGCGGTGGAAACGCGGAAGCCTTCTACGACTGGCTCGGTGCCGATCGTTCCTTCGATGTTCACCAGCACATCCATAACTCCGTTGAGTTTCTTTCCGATGAGGACGGGATGAACCGGTTGATTGGTGGTGATGGAGCCGATTCTGAAAGGAGTGGGCTGGAAGATATGGATGTCATCGATCAGAACGCCGCTCTTGTCCGGGGTCGTCGAAACCAGTTTGAGTTGGGACACGTCCAGCGGGAGAGAAAAGCGGATCGCCGAGAGAAAGGCGCGACCTACCTTGATCTCGCTGCTGCTGTCGTAGACCGGTTGCCACTTCTCATTGTCTTTGCTGCGCCCGAAGATGTGGAATGCGAACGGAGAACGCTTTGTCCAGCGTTCGGCCTGAAATGCGAAGATCGATCCCTTCGTGATCGGTTCGGAAAAACGGAGGATCACTTCCCGGTCCTTGCCACCGAGGAGGCGGAGGCACTGTTTTCCGCGATGAGCATGGGAACGATCGATTTCAGCATGGCCGCGTTCAGCGGAAAGAGTGATTCCATCGGTTTCCAATTCAGTGATCTCGCCGGGTGCGGCATTTTCGAAACTCGTGATTTCACTGCCCGACGGTGGTTTCGAAGAGACCGGGGGAGGTGTGGCAGCGGCGGCGGCAGAAACGAGTGGCCAGGAATCGGTCCGAAAAGGGAGGATGGGTAACCCGGTATCCGCACACACGACGGTCGGCTTCGGATCATTCTCCCAGGCAAAGCGAATGGATGCGATGGTGGTCGGGTCAACAGGATGGAGTGTAAGCGTGAACCCGCTTGGGTTAGGCCCGCTCGCGGTGATCTGTCTGAACTTCCGATCCGTGCCGGCCACCGAAAAGACGGCGTCGCCTACCGTTGCTACGGGTCGATCGAAACGCAGTTGAATCGAGTCCTTTCCGTTGACCCATCCCAGGAAACGGGGCGGCTCGGCGGTGAGGTCTTTGCCGTGTTCATATTTCAGGGCGAGATTTGCGAGCCTTTCCCCGACGGGCTTCTTGTGGGTAGGGTGAACGTTAGTGGGATGGCCAAGGTCGTAGGTGACGGCCATGTGGGTATTGGGAACGAGGAGATCAATCTTCGACTGCACCTCCCGAAAGGCCGCCCAATCGCGATTGAGCCCCGGAAGTTGCACGAAGTAGAAAGGCATGTCCTCGTCGTGAAATTCGTGTCTCCAGGATTCGATGAGCTGCTTGTGGAGCGCAAAGTTCTTTTTCGGATCCATCGGTGGGCTGCCGGATCCGTCGGTCGTGGCGTTGGATTCTCCCTGGTACCAGAGGGTGCCTCGTATCGCCAGGTTGGTGAAGGGCTCTACCGCAGATCGAAAAAGGAAACCCGGTTCGAAGGGATGATGGGGTGCCGGAGCGATTTCGGTTTCGTCCCAGTGGGTGAGATTCAATTGGGCACGTCCCGCGACCCACTTCTGTAAGTCGGCGTTTTTGACCCAGTTGGGATCGGGCGTGTTATCCGGGATCCAGGCCTCCATCGGAGAGCCGCCTACGGAGTTGTGAATCAATCCAATTGGGACTCCTGCCTCCGCCTGCAAGTGCCTGCCGAAGTGATAGGCGACTCCGGAAAATCCGGGAACGGTTTCCGGTCCGGCGATTTGCCAGCCATCGGACTCGTAGAGGTTATCGGCGAAGGTGCTTCGCAATTTCAGCAGGGGGAATTTTGCACCTCCCGGATGGATCGTGGCGGCGAGATTGCAGATTCGCAATTGCGGGTTGGCTGACCCTGCGATGGACTGCTTTGCCTCTTCGGTGTCTTTCAGCATCCAGCGCATGTTGGATTGGCCGGAACACATCCAGACATCGCCGAAGAGGATGTCATTGAGCTGGAGCTCTTCTGCCTCTGTTCGAATGGTGATAGTTTGCGGCTCCGATACGGCACCGAAGGGAGGAAGGTCGAGAGCCCAGCGACCGTTTTCGTCCGCCTTGGTGAAGAGTTGTCCCCAGGGAAAGTCTCCGGTGATCGGTTCGCCGGGAGGTGCGGTTCCCCAGATCCGGTTCGGCCGGTCCCGTTGCAGGACCATGTGATCCGTAAACGGCCGGGCCAGGGTCAGTGTTGGAGTGCCGGTGTTTCGCCAGCCTTCGCCGCGATCAAGTAGGCGGCTCATGGACTCAATGACCTCAGCTTTTGCCGTTGCAGCCACGTTCTTCGTTTCCAGTGGATCGGCTCGATGATCAAATAACAAACGCTCACTCACCTTGCCGGTGTTCATGTCAATCCATTCGGTGTAGCGATGCGTCTTTGTCCGGACAGAGTATCCCCGCATTTTTCCGCGAGTGTATTGGGAGAAGGCGGCGGTCTTGACTGCCGTCCCGGTGTCCTTCAATGATGGCACCAGGCTGGTTCCCTGGAGGTGCGATTCGACCGGCAATCCTGAGAGTTCGGCCAGGGTGGGGTAGAGATCGACGAGCTCAACGGGGGAATCGCAGACTCCGGGCTTTTCTCCGGGCACGCGAATGATCAGCGGAACGCGGGTATCGAGTTCGAAATTGGTCGTCTTTCCCCAGAGATCCTTTTCCCCGAGATGATAGCCGTGGTCCGACCAGAGAACGACGATGGTATCCTTGTCGAGTTTCTGCTTTTCCAGTTCTGAAAGAACCCGGCCAACCTGGGCGTCGATGTAGCTGATGCAGGCGAGGTAGGCGTGGCGGACTCTGCGCTGATCGGCCTCGGAAATTGGTCCTTTTTTCTGCTGATCAGTGTAGCGGCGGAGTTCGCCGGAGTTATGGCGGGAAATGGCAGGAGCGTTTGTGACGCGTGATTCCGGCGATGCGAGCGGGATGGATTCCGGCTCGTAGAGATCCCAGTATTCCTTCGGAGCGATGTAGGGCGAGTGGGGCTTGATGAAGCCGACCGCGAGAAAGAACGGGTCATCGGATTTCGCTAACTCTTGTAGCGATTCGACGGCACGATCCGCAACCTGTCCATCGTAAAGAACATGGTCAGCCACATCGGGGGCTTCCGTTGCCGGGCCGAAGACGAGCTTCTTTGTCCAGTCGTCAGGGCCGGGGTTGGTTGGTTTGTAGATCTGTTGGTAGACCTGCTTCGCGGCAGTGATGCCTTCTTCCGTATAGTAGTAGCGCGGGCCGGGGCGGAAGGTTGGGATCGACCAGGAAGGTTCATCGCCGAATGTGTCGGGAACCGTTCGCGATGCTCCCTTCGGAAACACTCCATGATAGATCTTTCCCATCGAACGGGTGTGGTAGCCGTGGTTCTTGAAATGCTGCGGAAGGGTAATGATGTCCGGATACATCGTCCGGAAATGGGTGTGGTTCCCGTGAATCTGGGAAGCGTCGGGTCGCAGTCCGGTCATCACGCTGGCACGGGAGGGGCCGCAAATGGCCTGCTGGCAGTAGGCTCGCGAAAAACGAACGCCGGTGGCGGCGAGGGCGTCGATGTGGGGGCTTTTCGCGATTTCCGATCCGTAGCAGCCCAGCTCGGCGCGCAAGTCATCGATGGCGATGAAGAGAATGTTGGGTTTCTCTGCAGCACCGAGGACCCCGGCGAAAGAGAGGAAAACAAGAATGAATTGGCGGATCGGTCTCATTGCCCGGGTGTGGATCCCCAGAATTCCCGGAGGTGGCCCCAGACTTCCCGGCTTTGCTTTTTCGGATGTCGCGATGGGTCGGCGATTTCCTCGAGGTAGTAGTCGATATTTTCCCGGTCGAGAAAAGGGTCGCCAATTTCTTTCTGGAAAGACCGCATTGCGGCGAACAGTTGGTGCCGTCTCTCCTGCAGCTTGGGATTTTCCGAGTTTGCGATGTTGGTCCGTTCGTAGGGATCCTCCTGGAGGTCGTAGAGTTCGAATTCCGGTGGATCGACGTAACCCTGATCCCAAAGCGCTTCGGGTATAGGCACCAGTTTGTAGCGGGAAATCGCAACGGGGCTGATCATCCGTACGGGATTGTAGATCAGCTTGTAGCGATCATCGCGGATGCCGAAAGTCAGATAGGTTAACTGAGCTGCTGAACCTGTATTGAAGGTGTGGATGTATTCGCGTCGCGGAGCCTCAGGGTCCTGCAGGGATTGCAAAGGCGTTCCCATAAGTATTTCCGGAATCTCGAGTCCGGCCTCCTGCAGCAAGGTCGGAAGGATATCCATCGTCGAGACCATGGCCGTTTCGACATCGCCTTTTGGAAATGATCTCGGGAAATTTACAATCATAGGTACTTTGACGCCTCCCTCGTAGCAGGTCGTCTTTCCCCGTGGGAAATCGCCGCCGTGGTCGGCCATGTAGACGATGAGTGTATTGTCGCGCACGCCAAGTTCGTCGAGCCCCTTCAGCACCAGGCCGATGCCTTCGTCGAGTCGATTCATGCAGTTGAGGTAGTTGCGCATTTCCCGTCGGAGTGCCGGTGTGTCGACTCCGATCCAGGGGAGCGGTTCGGCCTCAGTTCCTTCGACGTTCACCGTCGGATAGCCGGCCTTTGAGGTGCCGATGAATTTCCGGTGAGCATCCGAATAATTGAGAATGCAGAGGAATGGTTTGTCGGACGTCTTTGCATTTTCGAAAACGGTTCGGGCTTCCTCCGCGTAGTCTTTGATGCTGTGGGTGTTGGAGAAGTTGGCGTGCTTCACCCCCCGGAAGTCGACAAAGTCTTCGACCACGCTTTCGGGATTCACATGCGTTTTTCCAATGAAGCCGGTGTAGTAGCCCGCCTCCTGGAAGTAGGCCGGCATCGTCTTGATTTTGCTGTGAAAAGAAAAGCGGTGGGTCGCCAGTCCGATGTGACCATTCTGGCGGGTGTAGGTGCTGGTGAGAAAGGCGGCGCGTGAAGGGCTGCAGACGGAGTAGGGGACATAGGCGCGGGTATAGCGCACTCCCGTTTCCGCCAGGGCATCAAGATGGGGCGTGTGAACTCGTGTTTCACCGTAGCATCCGATCTGCTCGCTGTTGTCTTCGGAGACGATGAAAAGGATGTTCGGTCGGCTCCCCGCTTGCGCGAGTGAGCAGATTCCCGCGAAGGCGAATAGCGAGAGGAAAAGTTTTCGGCACGCTTTCACTTGTCTTTTGGAATGTCTTTGTGATTCAGCGTGATGAACTGGATTCGTTGGTAGGCATTCTTCTGACCCGCCTCCCCGGATTCAAAGAGCACTCCAATCTGGTGGTCCGAAATTCGCACCATATCGCTGTAGGCGGCCGGACCTGTGTGAATGAGCGGGCCATCTTTCCAGGACTTTGCTTCGTCGGTCGAATAGCGGATTCTCAGATCACTGCGTCCCTTCCCAGTGGGGCCGTTCTCGTCCGGGCCCGAAAAGAGAAGTAGATTTTTTCCAGCCCGTAGAAGAGCGCCCTGAACGACGGGGAGATCGAGAACCCCTTCAACAGGTCGAAATGCCTGCCAATCAGGGCTGCCGGACTCAAAGGTTTCTCCTCCATCCCGACTCCAGGCTTCGCCGCGTGTTCCGGGAGCCTTTCCGTTCTGATCACGGGTATTGAAGTAGAGACTACCGTCATCGAGTTCGACGACAGTGGTTTCGTTCGCATTGAGTCCGTCCTCGTAGGTTTCGTCGAGCGCACCGATCCGCCAGGTCTTTCCATGATCATCACTGAGGACGGCATGCGCGCCGTTCGGGCCTCGATCCTCTCCGTCATCACTGAGCCGATGGTCGCAGGGAATCACGAGCCGTCCCTTGTGCGGACCGTGTTGAATTTGAATCGAGTGGACGGGGCCTGTCGCATACCAACCCCAGGGCTCCTTCTTCACGTCCTTCGTGATCTCGCGACGGGGGGACCAGGATTTTCCTGAATTATCACTGTAGATGACGAAGACGCGGTCATTCTCGAGGTTGAAGGGAAGCCAGATCCGGCCGGGGTGTTCGGGGTCTAAGAGGTCGACAACGGGAGCGGGGTTTCCGATCGTGATCTCAATCTCTTTGTCCCCAAAGAGTGACCGGAAATCTTCGTTTTCCTGAACCACCTCAATGGGGCCCCATGTCTTTCCTCCATCGGAGGAGCGTTTCAAAACCAGGTCAATCTCACTGGCATCACCACCCTGGCGGGCTTCGCAAAAGGCGAGCAGGTCTCCGTTGGGAGCTTTGATTACGGCCGGAATCCGAAAGACTTTGTAGCCATCCTGCCCCGCTTCGAAAACCGTTGTTTTCTGGAGATTTGGAATTTCCCCATCGCCGGTCGCCTCGCCTTCGAGAAGCCAACTCAGGTTGAAACGCGCTACCTTGGAGTTGCCTTCACTTTCAAAATTCAGGTAGATCCAGCCTTCGCTGGGCGTTCCCGGACGACCGGCATTGAGGGAGGAATAGGCACTCGGACCGTCAAAGACGAGGCGTTTCACGGGCCAGGATTTCCCACCATCGAAACTCGCCCAGACCGTTGCCCGCTCGCGGGTGGCTTTTTCAGTGTCAATGTTAGAAAAGATGAGGATGTCTTTTTCGGCGACAGGGAGTCGGACGAGGCCGCCCATACAACCGTAGGATCGATGCTGATGACCATCGGGAAGGATGTCGATGACTTTGAAATCGGTCCAGGTAAGGCCGCCGTCATTGCTCCAGGCTTCGCGTCGGCGGGTATTCTTCGGGCGCTCCTGCCAGTGGACGCGGCTGTTGTAGTAGAGTCGGCCATCGCTCAGTTCCGCGATGGTGGCTTCACCGGTTCCATTTTCGGGAAAGGGCTCGCTCGTTTGCCAGGTCTTGCCACCGTCATCGGAAAACATCGCGTTGGTGTAGTGCGTGTGCCAGATCGACTCGGGCCGGTTGCCTGCTCCGTAAAACCGCGTCGGGCGGATGAGGCGTCCGGCGTGTTTACCGTGGCGAAGAGTGATGCCGTGTTCGTTCATGTGCATGGAGGGCAGGTCACCTCTGCTGTTCGGCTTGATCGTTGGCTTCTCGGGAGTCCAGGTGAGACCATCGTCCCTGCTTCGATAGACCGTTAGAGGAGCGGGGGGATGCTCGTCTTCGACGAAAGCGAGAATGTCTCCGGTGGTTTCATCGACGGTGGTGCCGCCTCCCTGAAATCCGGGTTTGGCGATCACGATTTCCTCGCCCCAGCTCTTGCCGCCGTCTTCACTTCGACGGGCGCGGATTTGACTATTGCCCCAGGTTGCAAGAACGGTGCCTTTGGTCGTGACCACGATATTGGGAAATCGTTCGCCTTCGAAGATGGTTTCAATCGATAGTGCCGTCTCGTTGAGAAAGGGCGCAAGGGGGCCTTCCGGAACTTCTTTGTCCTGTGAGAAAGAAGAAGCTGCCAAAAGGCTGACTAAAGCGAGGGTAAGGGAAGGGAGTTTCATGTTACTTCGGATTCGATGGGTGAAAGCGGGGGTTGGGAGTCATGGGGTCGGCGCGGACGGAGCGATTCCATTCGTGGAGTTCCTGTTTGAGTTGTGCCGCCAATTCCGGTTCCTGCGATGCTGATCGGGGCGCAAAGCCAATTCCGCAGCAAAGAGCGGTGCGAATAAAAGAGGGGAAAAGAACAAGGAATTCGTGCGCATCATTCAATCTTTCTGTTTGGCGTCAAAGAAGTGGAGTACGGATTCGCGACCGAAGCGAAGCTGCTCGCGAACAATGGATTCGGCCCGGGGGGCGTCACCTCCCGAGAGCGCTTCGAGAAGCTCCCGGTGAGTTTTCAGTGTCGACGCAATGAGATCCGGTGAAAGAAGCCTGGGTGATCCGCGGTGCGCAGCAAAGCACTTGGCAAGAACATTGAGTTCATTCGTGATCTTGACGAGGAGTTGGTTTCTCGCGGCTCCGATGAAAAGTTGATGAAAGGTTTCGTTGATCTGTAACCACTGATCGAGGTCGGTCAATGTGGCTCCCCGCTTCCGGGATTCGATCCTGGAGGCTAGCGTTTCCCATTGAGTGAGGAGGCTGTTGAGTTCATCCAGCTCATACTCGGTGAGAAGACGTGCCGCACGGGCTGCGGCAAAGGGCTCGAACAGTTCGCGGACATCGTAGATTTCGGCAATTTCGCGTCGGTCAAAGGATCGGACAAAAGCTCCCGCCCCGGCGACCTGCTCGACGAGGCCTTCGCTGGCGAGACGGCTGATCGCTTCACGGACGGGAATGAAACTCGTTCCCAGTTGATTCGCGAGGGTTCGGTTTACGAGACGCTCTCCCGGCGCCAGGTCGCCCGAGAAGACACGGGAGCGGATGTGCTGATACGCTTTTTCACTGAGAGAAGGATTCGACATCAAGGGGGTTCAGCAGCTTGTTCGCTTATGTTATAACATAAGGCGGAAAAGCAGGGGCTTGTCATTCAAAAAGCACTGTAACAGGGTTACGTGATCGAGTGAACCCTGTTGAGCCTGTCCGTTGTTCGATTCGAAGGAATTCGAATCTACCGGCTGGATCGCGGCTTGATGCACCGGTGCTCAAGGCTAAGCGACCACCGGTACGGAGCGTTTGAAATCACGAGGCAGTCGTATCGGTTGGCCTGGCGGCGGAGGCATGGTTGTCCGGCTCGTCCATGACAATTCGTTCGGCCCAGTTTCGTTCGGCCAGCTTGTGTTCGTAGCTGTTGATCGTCTCGAGGCTCTCCAGTCTTTGTTCCAGGTTCGAGATCGTTTTCCGAAGCTCGGCCAGTTCGGCCAGTTCGGATTCGGACGCCGGATCGGGCTGCGGAATCGGCCCTCCTTTGCACCAGAGGAGAATTCCACACGCGATGGCTCCGCCAATGACTGACAGAGGGATCAGAATCGAGGCAGCGGGATAGGTGTCTTTCAGGATCGCGACAAGCGGAATGGAAAAAACCAGGAATGAAGTGCTAATCCATCCGAGGTGCCCCAGTGCAATTCCCCGCTTGTCTTTGATTGCCTGCTTCGATTCTTTCATTCAGGTAGGAGACTACGCGGCTAAGGGGTCCCCGTGAATTCCAAAATCCACTTTTGATTGTAGTCGGGTGGTTCACAGCGACTTTTATGAAAGGATCTGCTTCACAACCTTCCCGTGGACATCGGTGAGTCGGTAGCGTCGTCCCTGAAAGCGATAGGTGAGACGTTCGTGATCGATACCCATGAGGTGAAGAATCGTGGCGT
>JARGNG010000179.1 GCA_029213265.1 Verrucomicrobiales bacterium
CCCCTTCGGCCGTCGAGTCGACCGCGTAGCCGTTTTCCTCCAGCGAACCGGAGACCGCGCGGCGGATCGGAGCAGAATCTTCTACGACAAGAATTCTCATGGATACGGTGGAAGATAGCAGGCTCGCACCGCTTAGATTAGGAGAAAATGAGGAACTGAGATTCCAAGAGGGGGGAAGCGCATGACCCAACCCTGTTAGGTCCGCCTCAAAATACCCCTTTACCTTATCCCTCGTCGTTCTTCAGGCAGGAGAGAAAAGGAGCAGGAGAAAGAAAAGGAGGGTTAGAACGGCATGCCGCCGCCACCACCTGCGCCGCCGAACTGCTTCATCATTTTGCTCATCTTCCCTTTGCTGCGCATCATTTTCCGCATCTGGCCGAATTGCTTCAAGAGGCCGTTCACCTGGGTGACGCTGGTTCCGCTTCCGGCTGCGATCCGCTTTCGGCGGGAGGCTTTGATGATTTCAGGGCGGGTTCGCTCTTTCGGGGTCATGGAAAGAATGATGGCTTCGAGGTGCTTCATCCTCTTCTCATCGAGATCGACGCCTTTGAGCTTGTCCTTCATTCCCGGCATCATTCCGATGATGCTCTGCATGCCGCCCATTCGATTCATCATTCGCATTTGAGCGAGAAAGTCTTCAAAGTCGAAGCTGTTCTTTTTCATCCGCTCGGCCATGCGGAGGGCTTCGTCTTCATCAATCGCTTCGGCGGCGGCTTCGACGAGTCCGACGACGTCTCCCATTCCGAGGATTCGGCCGGCCATACGGTCGGGAACAAAGGCTTCGAATTCGGAGAGTTTTTCCCCGACACCGACAAACTTGATCGGTTTCCCTGTGACGGTTCGCATCGAGAGGGCGGCTCCACCGCGGGCATCACCGTCGAGCTTGGTCAGGACGAGCCCGGAGAGGCCGATCATTTCATCGAAGGTTCGGGCGACATTGACGGCTTGTTGACCGGTCGCCGAATCGGCCACGAGAAGTGTCTCTTTCGGGTCGAGGAAATCGCGGACTTCCTTCAGTTCCTGAATCAGTTCCTCGTCGACTTCCTGGCGACCGGCGGTATCAAAAATGAGGACGGTTCCGCCCTGATCGTCGGCCCATTTCAGCGCCTGTTTGGCGACTTTGAGGACACTCTCTTCACCTTCCTCGGGACGGAAGACAGGAATGTCAATTTGCTTGCCGAGAGTGACGAGCTGCTCCACCGCGGCCGGCCGATAGAGGTCACAGGCGACGAGCAGGGGACGCCGTCCCTCCTTTCGCAAATGAAGCGCCAGTTTGGCAGAGGTGGTCGTTTTACCGGCACCGTTCAGACCGACCATGAGAATTCGTGCGGGCGGATTCAGGTCGAGAGGCGCGGCATCACCTCCCAGAAGATCGGCGAGTTCATCGTTGAAAATCTTAACGATCTGCTGGCCCGGCTTGATGCTCTTGAGCACGGCCTCGCCCATGGCCTGCTCTTTGATTCGGGCGATGAAGTCTTTTGCGACAGAGAACTCGACATCGGCTTCGAGAAGAGCGAGCCGGACCTCACGGAGGGCGTCGGAAATATTTTTCTCCGTCAGCTTGCCGTGGCCGCGGAGTTTTTTGAAGGTTTCCTGGAGATTGTCGGAGAGGGAGCTGAACATTTTCGATAGAGGGAAGAAGTCGGAGAGTAGCAGGGCAGGGAATCAGAGGGACGCAGTCGGTTCGTCTTCTTCCTTCGGCTCGACGGTGGGTTTGTCGAGCGTTTCATTGGTGCCGGGCTTGGTGATATCAGAGGAAAGATAGTCGGCAAGCAGATCAAGCTTGAATTCCCAACCAATGATTTCCGCCTCGGAATTTCCGGCGTGGCGAAATCCGAGTTGGACCGAACAATGAGGCTGTCGAAGGCGTTGAGGGATCTGATAGGAAACCATCCCGCTGGTGGCGTCATAGGTGTGGGGAACTTTTCCAAAGCCGGCGATTCGCATGGAAATGCTGTCGGGAACGACGCCTTCGAGTTTGGAAAGATCGACTTCGATAAGAGGGAGGCGGTTTCCTACGAGCGAGCTGGCGGGTGGCTTGACGGAGACGAGAGGGGCCTCGGTTTCTCCTTCTTCCGACTTCGATTCGGTCATGAGTTTGCGTCCGGAGGAAGTGAGGTTCCCACTTCCGAAACTCAGGGCAGGGTCGAAGTTGGCGAGAGTGGTTCCGTGGACAACGTAGC
>JARGNG010000074.1 GCA_029213265.1 Verrucomicrobiales bacterium
GAAGAATTGCGCGATTTGATTGCCTATCTGGCGACCTTGAAAGGGTGATCCCGGAGGAGATGTCTCACTGCGCCGCTAGAACTGCGGCCTTGTCAGCGGCGTCCATCTTGGTAGTCGTGGCCACTTTTTTCAGAACAACCGTTTTGACCGGCGAGTTGGCGATGAGAATTTCCTTCAGTTCGCTACTGCTCAGCTTGTCCTTCGAATTGGAGAGGGACGAGACAAGAAAACCGTTGGAAAGAGGATTGTGAAGCAGAAGCAGATCCTTGAGGTGATCTCCTTCCATGGGAGGAGTCCGTTCGAGCACATCAGTCAGATCAGAAGGATCCAGCGGAACCTGGTCAAGTAGAAAGCCGAGTAGATCCAGAGAAGCAATATCGGGGTCGGCAATCGCCTCGGATGGATTCGCGTATCCGGACTGGATCGGTCCTGCAGCCCCGGAAGCAGGAGGAGTAAAGCCGAGAATGTCAGCCTGTTGCTTGGCCGAATAGCTTGCGAGGGTCCTCGCCAATTTCCGGGAATAGGGGAGATATTGCGCTGCGCTGCCACCCGCATCCGAGGCGATTCGGCCTGCAATCCAATTTGCAGAAGCTTCGGAATCAGAGATTTGAGCGCAAGCTTCCTGAACTCCACTGAAAAGCAGGAGTATTCCGAGAAACAAAGATGAAATAGAAAATTTCATTCTAAATCAATAATAATGATAAAAATAAGAAATTCAATAATTAAACTCCACCATCCCCCATCTGCGAGGCATCAAGGGAAGGTGGAAGTTTCCGTCAGAATGGTCTGCAAAGGCGAAAATCCTATTGCGCAAGCTTCGCCAGAATCGCTTCCAAGTCATACACACAACCTCCCCAGGTTCCGCCCGAGACATTCTGCAGGGCCGCCCAGAGCCGGGTATCGTCGGGAACGTGGGGGAGCGGTTGCAGTTTTTCGTTGGTTTTCCGGGAGAGCAGCTCGTCATCGCCGACATAGTCGACCGTGCCAGTCATGTTCCTGCAGTCGATTTGAATCCGAATGGGATCTCCGTCCTGCACCTTCCCGATCGGGCCTCCGGCCCAGGCTTCAGGTGAAATGTGCCCGACACAGGCGCCGGTTGAGACGCCGGAAAAACGACCATCGGTGATCAGCGCGACATTTTTTCCCCAGGGAAGGTGTTTCAAGGCAATCGTGATTTGTGCGGTCTCGGGCATGCCGCAGCCAATCGGTCCGAGGCCAATCAGGACAATGACGTCGCCTTCGCGGATTTGATCGTCGCCCTTCGATTTGACGGCCGCGATGGCGTCAGGCTCGGAGGCAAAAACGCGGGCCGGACCTTCGTGAAGGTAGATCCCGTTTTCATCAATTTTTCCGGGATCAATCGCGGTTGATTTTACGACCGAACCGTCGGGCGTCAGGTTTCCATCCGGGAACGTGACCGTTGAGGTCAGACCGCGAGATGCGGCGACCTGAGGCGACATGATGACATTGTCAGGATCGATCCCGTCGAGTTGCGTGAGCTTTTCGCGGAGGCGCTGACGTCGCTCCGACTTTTCCCACCATTCGAGATTTTCTCCCACCGTTTGGCCCGAAACGGTGAGCGCGTCCAGTTTGAGCATGCCTGCCTCCCGAAGGTGGAGCATGACTTCGGGAACGCCCCCGGCGAGGAAAACCTGCACGGTCGCAAAGTGAACCGGGCCGTTGGGAAGCGCGTCGACGATCCGGGGAATCTCAGCGTTGAAGCGTCGCCAGTCATCCACCGTGGGGCGTCTCACTCCGGCCTGATGCGCGATCGCAGGGAGGTGCATGATGAGGTTGGTTGATCCACCGAAGGCGGTGTGAACAGCAAGTGCGTTCTCGATGGCCTCGTCGGTCAAAATGTCTTTGGTCGTGATGCCTTTCTGCTCCATTCCGACGACCGCGGCACCGGAGCGGCGGGCCATGTCGCGCCAGATGTCCGCTCCGGAGGGAGCGAGCGCGGAATGTGGTAAGGTCAGTCCCAGCGCTTCGGCGATGACCTGACTGGTGGCTGCGGTGCCGAGAAACTGACATCCGCCCCCGGGAGAAGCGCAGGCGCGGCATCCCGCTTCGGCGGCATCGGCATAGCTGAGCGTTCCCTGGGCGTAGCGGGCACCGATGGTCTGGATGCGTCCAAGGTCTTCCTCCGTGTCTTCACTGAGAAGGGTGACTCCGCCCGGAATCAGAACGGTGGGAAGGTCGTGACAGGACGCCAGTGCCATCATCATGGCGGGAAGACCTTTGTCGCAGGTGGCCACACCGACGACACCTTTTCTTGTGGGAAGGGAGCGAATGAGCCGTCGAAACACGGTCGAGGCATCATTCCGGTAGGGGAGGGAATCCATCATTCCATCCGTGCCCTGGGTCCTGCCGTCACAAGGGTCGCTGACAAAACCCGCAAAGGGGACACCCCCGAGTGCGGTAATGGTTTTGGCTGCTTCCTCCATGAGCAGTCCAACTTCGAAATGACCGGTGTGGTAGCCCAGCGCTACGGGCGTGCCATCGGGCTGTCGGATTCCGCCCTGCGTACTCAGGATGAGATAGTCTCCGCCCGCAACTTTCTCCGCATCCCAGCCCATGCCCACATTCTGGGTCCAGCCGAAGAGGTTGCCGCTCGGGTGGGTTGCGAGTTGTTCCTTCGTAAACGGGAGCACTCCGGAAGGACCGGGAGCTTTCGTGCGCAGGGTGAAGATGGATTCGTCGCCGGAGTCGAGGATGGGATTCATAAAAATGCTTATTCATTTCCCTGCTCGGTTTCCTTTTTCCCTTCCGTGATTCGAAAAGGGAAAAGAGTAGGAGCAGGATACGGAAGGGGGATCAAACTACTTCCACTTGATTCGTCAGTGTGCCGACTCCGTCGATCGTGATGGCGATCTCGTCTCCGGCCCGGAGCGTGAAGTCGGAATCCGGGACTACGCCGGTTCCGGTCATGAGATACGCCCCGTGGCAGAATTCATTGGAGCGAAAGAGAAATCCGGCCAGTTCCTCGAAGCCGCGTTTGAGTTGGGACACTTCCGTTTCACCGCGGAAGACGGTTTCCCCGCTGCGGCGAATTTCGATTTGTATGCCTGTGTCAGGGCCGGGCGAATCTCCAACGACGAGACAGGGGCCGATGGAACAGGATCCGGTGTAGACTTTCGCCTGGGGAAGGTAGAGTGGGTTCTCCCCTTCAATGGAGCGTGAACTCATGTCGTTGCCGATTGTGTATCCGAAGATTTTTCCTTCGCTGGTAACGGCCAGGGTGAGCTCGGGCTCGGGGACATCCCAGGTCGAGTCCTCCCGAATCGCCACCTTGTCGAGATGACCCCGCGTTCTCGGTGCGGTTGCTTTGAAAAACAATTCCGGCCGGTCTGCATCGTAGACCTTGTCGTAAAAAATGTCGCCTCCGGCAGTTTCCGCTTCCTCCATGCGGGCGGTCCTGCTTCGAAAGTAGGTCACTCCGGCAGCCCAGACTTCCTGGTCGCCGATGGGTGCTTGATAGGGGATCCCCGGAGCAAACGATTCCGCTTCGGAAGCGGTTTCGAAAAGTCCCGCCACATAACTTTGCGGATCGGATGCCGTGAAAAGATCGTTGAAGGAGAAGCCTTCCGCAAGGTTGCGAAAGACACCGGGAGCTTCCGTGTTTTCCAGAAAAATGGATTCAGCAGTGCGATAGATCCGATAGGCCATATTTCGAGCATAGCGGAAATCGGGGCACGCGCCAGTGCGGAAATCTGGTAGGAGGGAGTGAGGGCGAAGGACGGTTGATCCTGCTCCGAATCAGGGTAGATTTTCGTGTGATTGAGCTTCGTCATTTCCTGCTCTCTGTCGGTCTGGGCCTACTGACGGTCCATACTGCGTCGGCAAAACCTGCTTCGGTGGCTTCCATCTCGACGGAAGATCTCCTCGAATTCACGGAGCAACCTGAGGAGGTTCGGCAGCTCATTTCGACTGCCTTGTCACTCACGGAAAAGAAGCTCACCTATACCTTTGGTTCCAATTCCCCTGCGAATTCCGGGATGGATTGTTCCGGCACCGTCCAGTTTGCCTTGAAGTCTCTCGGCATCGAGGAAGTGCCGCGCTCCTCCTATCAATTCTACCAGTGGGTGGAAGCGCGGGGGGAACTGAAGGAAACCCGCGGAGTGAAGACGACCGAGGACCCTGTTTTCGAGCCGCTGAAACCGGGAGATCTGCTTTTCTGGGAGGGCACCTATGACACAGGAAAAAAGAATCCTCCCATTTCCCATGTGATGATTTATCTGGGCACATTGAAAGCGGACGGAAAGGGAGTCGTTTTCGGAGCCAGTGACGGCCGTCGTTTTCGGGGGAAGAAGATAACCGGGGTCAGTGTCTTCGACTGGAAAGTTCCGTCTTCATCTTCGACTTCGAAATTTGTAGGGTTTGCGCCCATTCCGGACCTCGTAAAAGAAATTCCGGTGGTCCAGTCGGCGGCGCAGAAAGCGAACGAGCAGCCGCTGAAAAGCCTCAAATCAGGTCTTGAAAAACTGTTTAAGAAACGCGAAACTTCTCAACGATGAAACATCTACTCCCACTTGCTCTTCTTGCCGCCTTTAGCCTCACGTTTGTGGGATGCACACAAACCCAGAAAGGCGCTGCGACCGGTGCGGCCGCCGGAGCTGGAATCGGTGCCCTCGCAGGCGGCGAAGGGAACCGAGGGGAAGGCGCTTTGATTGGCGGTGCCATCGGCGGAGTGGCAGGCGCGGCGATCGGCTCCGGTCAGGAGAAAAAGCAGCAGCAACAGCAGCAATACTACGGTCCCAGCTACTAGTTGAATCGATCCTCTTTCGAAAGCCGAACTGCTCCCGGGGCGGTTCGGTTTTTTTGTGTCGTAGCGGAAGTCGTGAGACTTTCGAGGGGCCTGGCAGAGGGCGGGAACCGTACGTTTTTGCTACCTGCCGACTTAGGCACAGGAACTGCAGTGCGTCGCTTCGGGAGAGACCTTGAGCCGCTCAAAATCGATGTCCTCCCCGCAACGCGAACACCGCCCGTAGGTTCCTTCGTCGAGTTGATCGAGCGCGACTTCGAGGAGGGCGAGGCGCTCTTCGCGACGTCTTTGTGCCTCCTTGGCGACCTCCTGCATCTGCATCGCATCGAGGCGGGAAAGGCGCCCAATGGAGACATCGGGAGCAATCGCCTCCCGCTCTTCCCCGCTGCCTTCCGATTCCGCCCGGATTCGTGCCAACTCCTCGACGATGAGTTCTTCCAAATCGATGAGTTGGTCGGCCGTGAGCATACCTACAGAGTGGAGGACAAGGCTCAGCGTTGTCAATGTAGGGTTCGGGACATCAGAACGCATTCCCGGACAGAGCAGGGGGCTCGATTCTCCCTTGCGATCGAAGTCAGGAGGAGAAAGTCGGGAGTGAATCCATACTCCAGTCCGACGCCTCGATTCCACACTCTTCCGCCAACTCAATGAAACCTTTGATCTCGGCTTCGGTGAAAAGCAGTCCGTTGGCCTCGACGCTCAGCTTGGCGTTGTTGGCCTCAATCGTTCCCGGAAGCATGCAATTTTCGTTTCCGTGTCCGAGGACATCCTGCACCACGGCGGTGATGTTCTCAGCCTGGGAACGACCGTTCGAGAAATCGTCGACGTGCAAGGCATCGGGGTGGACGATCTGGAAGTAGAACGCGGAAGTAGTTTTCTCACCGGTTCCCTCTGCCTTTTCGGCGCGTCCCCGCAGGGTCGGGGGAGACCCTCCGATGGCGCCACCGTAGAGTTCATTGAGAAGTCCCAGTCCGTAGCCCTTGTGACGTCCGAATGGCAAAAGCGCCTTCACGGCAAAGGGATCGTCGGTTGGATTTCCGTTTTCGTCCACGCCAAAGGGAGCTTCCAGCTTTTTGCCCTCCCGCTTGTATTGCTCCACTTTTCCCATCGCAATTTCCGAAGTGGCCCAGTCGATCACGACAGGATACCCGACTGCGTCCATCGTCGGAAATCCCCAACTGTGGGGGTTGGTTCCGAGGGTGGGGAATTTTCCTCCGAAGGGAACGACTTCGGCCAGGGTCGAGGTGCAATTGGTGTAGGCAATGTAACCTCGCTTGGCCGCGTCCATCACGTAGCCGCCGCCCCAGAGGTAGTGAAATGCATTGTCGATTGCGACGGTGCCGGAGCCGTACTCCTCGGCGAGGCGAATGCAGGTTTCGATCGCTTCGCAGGCGACCGCCTGGCCGAGTTTTCGGTTGGCATTCCAGCTTTGGACCGCGGGAAATCGGGAATCCCTGACCTCGATTTCGGCACCCGGAACGCAACCTCCGTTGCCGCTTCCAAAGAGCTCATCGAGGTGAAGTGCCTTCAGCGCGTTGTGGGTTCGAATTCCGTGCCAGGAGGCCTCGGAGCACATCCGGGCCGCAGCATCGGATTCCTCCTTGCCATATCCGCGGTGCTGGTAGGCGGCGGAGACAAGAGATTCATGCTGCTCACGGGAGACGACGAAATAGCTGGGGTTGGACATGGCAATGATATGACGCCGAATCGAGCCCCTTGCCAGTAGAAAATGAAGTTGGGAGAAACCGTCGGAAGATCTATTTCTTACGCTTTCCATCCCAGGGACCGCCGTTCGTCGCTGATTCCGCTCCGCCCCAGGTTCCTTTCAGTGACTTGCCGTCTTCGGATATTGTGAAAACACCGGAACCCCACTCCGCATTGGGCTGCTTCCAGGTGAAGTGTAATTTCCCCTCCTTGATGGTGCCCTCGATCGTGCCGGAGAATTTCCCGACATACTTCCCAGTGAACTTCTCCTGCTTTTGTTCGATCACCAGGTTGCCCCAGTTCGTATCCCAGGTTCCGACGAAAGGGGAGTCAGCCGCGGCTGCGGTAAGAAGCGTGAAGGAGAGGGTCGCGAGGCTGAGGAGAAGTAGTTTCATGTCGGGAAGATAGCAAGGAAACGGCCCGAAGGGCAAGATCGCTTGCGGGACAAAAAATGGCGAAGAGCGCTATCCCGTATCTCTGGGCAATTGCCAAAATTTTTCCAGCTCTTACAAGGGAGGTATGAACCGAATCATTGTATCTGCTTTCGCCCTCCTCTCCGCCGCCTCGCTCCAAGCCGGCGAAGCCACGGTCGATTTTTCGAGCGGTGAGCTTCCCACGGGCTGGAATGCAGTGAAGGGGGAATTCGTGGTCGTGGAGGGAGCGCTCTCCGGAAAGGAAACGGCGAGTGATCAGCACGCCGCCGTTCTCGCCGTATCGGATCCTCACAATGATTCGACCATTTCCTTCCGCTTCCAGATGGCGGGAGCGAAAGGGTTCCATGTCAGTTACAATCATCCCAGGGGGCACCTCTTCCGCGTGCGAATCATGGGTGGCTCAGCGAGCCTGATTCTCGACAAGGACAAGAAAGATCCTGCGTCAAAGCCGATCACAATGGCGACCGCCAAGTTTCAAGCCGAGGCGGGAAAATGGTATGATCTGAAATGCACCGTGAAAGGAAACGCGGTGGAGGCGTCCATCGGGGAAATCTCGTTGAAGGGCTCTCACGACAATCTGACAAAAGAGAAGACGGGATACCGTTTTATCGTCGCAGGCGAGAGCGTCTTGATCGACGATGTGTCGTATTCAAGCGGAGAGTAGGTCTAACAAACCTGCGAAACCAATTTCTCCCCCCGGAGAAAGCGCGCGACCTCTCCCGCAGCCTCGAGCCTGCCGGCCTTGCGTTGTTCACGGGTCGCCCCTCCGATGTGGGGCGTGAGAACGACATTGTCCATCGGGAAAAGGGCTTCGTTCACGACCGGTTCGTTTTCGAAGACATCGAAAGCCGCTCCAGACAGATGCCCGGATTGAAGCGCTTCGACGACGGCGGTTTCGTCCATCACTTTCCCCCGGGCGACATTGATAAAAAGCGCGCCCGGTTTCATCCTCGCGAGGCGATCCCGGTTGATCAAATGGGTGGTTTGCTTCGTCAGCGGAACCAGCACAACGACGATATCCGCCTCCCCGAGAAGCCCGTCGAGAGTGCGTTCGTTTTCGTGTCCGGTGACGCGGGAGCGCGTGTGGATGACCTTCATCCCGAAGGCCAGCGCCCGTTGTTCAACCAGCTTGGCAATGCGCCCGTAGCCGATGATACCAAGTGTCTTTCCTCCGATCTGCATGCCTTCCCACCGAAGCGGTTCCATTCCCCCGGCCCATTCTCCTGTGCGGACAAAGCGATCCGATTCCGCGATGCGGCGGGTTAGAGCGAGGAGGAGTCCCATCGTCAAATCGGCGGTGGATTCCGCGAAGGCTGCGGGAGTGTTGGTGGCGATGATGTTTCGTTTTTGCAACTCCTCGAGATCAAGGTTGTCGATCCCCATGGCGACGTTGGCGACCATGCGAAGGTGGGGTGCGGCGTCGAGCAATTCCTTGTCCACGCGGAGCTCGCCTTGAGAAATGACGACGGTGCAGTCGCGAATTTCCCGAAGGGTGACTTCCCGACTAGCTGCGGAAAAGCCGTTCTCTAAGATTCGGACCTCCGCGAGTTCGCGAAGGGGTGCGAGGTGGTCTTCGGGGGCGTTCAGGGTGAAAAGGACTTTCGGAAGCGGCTCGCTCATGGGGGATGATGTAACAGGGTTCGATGGGGGACTCAACCCTGTTTGATGGGGGATGCGTAGCCGCGCTCGCAAGAGCGTGGATGGATTTGATCAGTGCCCACCTTCTTGCGAAGGTGGCTACCCTTTCCCCGCAGGAACGGAAACGCCGGGATGGTCTTGTACTAGAAAACGCCAGGGCAATTCTTTCGCGGCGGAAATTCCGATGCGGCAATCAGCCACTGTCTCGACCTTACGGTTCGAATTCTGACGAAAGCAGAATGCCTCCTCCGAAAAGAGAGAACGACTGTGATGATCCCGTCCGATGCCGAGAGCCTGGCTCAGTTTGCCCGGACCGGAACAAAGAGCACGCAGGGTCTTTTGCCTGCGACGCTCTTTCATCACTTCGATTCCATCGGCAGGGTCCAGCGCACGTAGCAGCACAAATCCGGCCTCGCCTGTTTTGGCATCGAGACAGAGTATGTTCGTAAGCCAGTGAATTCCGTAGTTCAGATAAACGTAGGCTGTTCCGGCGGGATACTTCGCAGCGAAGGCCCGGGCGGAAGGGCGGGTGAAAAGATGGCAGGCTTCGTCCCCGTGTTCGGCATAGGCTTCCGTTTCAATTACGATTCCGGAGCACTCGCCATGAATCAGCCTGCTGCCGATCAATTCCCGCGCGCAAGTGACCGGGTCGCGCTCGAAGAATGATCGTTCGATCATGAGGCGGCCTGCGGGAATCAGGGCTTCAGAATCACTTTCATGAGGCCTTCGTCATTGCGATGAAGTCTCTCAAACCATTCTCCGCCGTCTTTCAGGTCTGCGGTCGCGGAGATAAGGGGCTCCACTTTGATTGCTCCGGAGGCGACGGCCTCCACGGCATCGTCATATTCGCCGGCGGAGGCACAGCTTCCGAAGACGCTGAGCTCGCGGGTGACAATGGCCTGGAGAGGGAAGGGGACCTCGGCCTTAAGGTTGCCGACGCATCCGATGCTGCCACCTTTGCGAACGGATTCGACGGCGAGCTTGATGGTGGGGCCGAATCCAACCACTTCGAGAGCGACGTCGGCACCGTCAGGATTCCCGACCAGTTCCCTCACTTTTTCGGGAACATCGTCTCCGGAAATCAGCACGTGATCGGCTCCGAGTTCTTTTGCCAGTTCGAGGCGCTTTTCATCGATATCGACAGCAACCACGATGCCGGCTCCCTTGGCCTTGAGCGCCTGCACGACGAGAAGTCCGATCAGGCCGGCTCCGATGACGACGGCGGAGTCGCCCGGTTTCAGTGGAACGCGATTGACTCCGTGGAGAGCGATCGAAACCGGCTCGGCAAACGCTGCGTGTTCATAGGTCACAGCGTCGGGGATTGCACAGAGAATGTGCTCCGGGACTTTCACCAGTTCGGCAAAGGCACCGTGGCGACGGTATTCTCCGCAGGAAACGCCCAGCACATTCCGGTCGGGGCAGAGATTGATTTGTCCGCTGAGGCAGGCTTCGCATTTACCGCAATAGACGGTGGAGTCGAAAGTTACCCGGTCGCCGACTTTCCAGTTGGAGACACTGTTGCCGACACGGGCAATTTCGCCGGAGGCTTCATGCCCCATGATGATAGGCGGAATACGGCGACCCGAGCTGCCGTCCATACCGTGAATGTCCGATCCGCAGATTCCGCACGCTTTGACCGCGATGAGGACCTCGTTGTCTTCAATCACAGGATCGGGAGCGTCGGAGAATTCAAACTGGTTGTAGGCAGTGAGGGTGAGCGCTTTCATTTCAAAATTTGAGACTTGATGCGAAGTGGTAACCGCAACAAGTTGGTGCATCAATCCAAAACTCCTCCCGTTCATGCCCCCAATGAACAAATTTCTGACCAGTGCCTTGCTGATTTCTCTACCGTTTCTGCTGACCCGCTGCGAAACGATGGAAACCTCGGGCAGTCCCGCCAAGTCGCTCACGGTGCAGGGAACCTTGTTTTATCCCGACGAAGTGAATACGACCTTCATTGTTCCGGCCGGGGCCCAGGTGATTGGCGCCGGGGGAAAGGACTGCCACTTCATCGTGCAGGAGGGCGGGTCGGTGACGGCGCATGCCGGAGAGAACAACACCTTCAAGATTGCGACGGGCGGTCACTTCCGGGGATTTGCCCATCCGGCGACCAACTGTGTGGTGACCTACCAGGACGGTGCCGTCGTCGAGCGGGAGCAAATGGGGCCGGGCACGAGATTTGAAGCTCTCTGAGCCGAAACGCTCACTCTCGCTCCTACTCTTTCTCGCTGCTCCGTTCTTACGCTTCGAGTGTGTTTATCGGTAGCAGGCAACTGATAACTAGGTGGTGGTGGGAATGATGACAAGGGCAGCGTGATGAGTAAGAGGGAAAGGTAGCATCGTTACCCGACGCGGCGAAAACGGATCACTCTCTCCAATCCCTCCCGGCCTTCGTAGGACTTTTTCGGTACATAGCTTTCCAGTTCTTCGAATCGCCCGCTCTTTACAAACCGTTCTTCCAGTTCCTCCAGGGTGCAGCCATGCGGCGGACCGCCGCCGCGGGGGTGTTCGTTGTCATAGGGGTCGAGGTAGAAGACTGCGAGCAGGTTTCCACCCGGTTTCAGGGCTCCGTAAACCGCCTCGACGTAGGCATTCCGCATATCCGGTTCGATCGCGCAAAAACAGGTGTGCTCCCAGATCCAGTCATTGGTTTGCCGGTGCTCCGGCTCCAATTGGAACAAATCAGCAAGCTCGTAGCGTTCCGCCCCAGCCTGTTCCTCCTGCCCGGCTCGTTTGACCGCTTCGGGAGAAATATCGATGCCGACAATCTCTTCCGCTCCCGTTAGAGAGGCGAGGGCCCGGCAGTCATGGCCCAGTCCGCAGCCCGGAACGAGAACCCGGCCCGCGAGGGCGTCCGGATTGGCTTCGATCCATTCGAGAAGAGGAGGGGCGGCCGCCCCTTTGTCCCACGGAGTGTGTTCTTCGAGATAATGTTGTTCCCAGTCCATCTTCGTATGTCTGACAATACGTCCGAAAAGAGAAATGATACTGGAAGTTTCCTGAGACAGTGACAGCTTTTCCCTAAATGAGCACTGCTAAATCTCTTTCCGACGATCAAATTGCAACCATCCATTCCTGGGCGGAAGGGGGGGATCAACTTTCTGACATTCAAAAACGTCTTGGCGAAGAGTTGGATGTGAAGGTGACTTACCTGGAAACCCGGTTTTTGCTGGAAGATTTGAAGATCGAGATCAAGGTCGAAGCGAAGCCCGAACCCGAAGAGGAGGAAGCTCCGGAAGGAGAAGCCGGCGCGGCGGAAGAGGGGGCGGGCGAAGAGGCTGCGGATCTGCCCCCGGAGGCTCCTGTCGGCGATGCCAATGTTTCGGTCACGGTGGATACCGTCGTGCGTCCTGATGCTCTCGTGAGTGGGCGTGCCGATTTCGGGGGAGGAAAAACTGCAGCGTGGTGGCTCGACCAGATGGGGCGGCTTGGCTTTGATACCGATGATCCGGAGTTTCGCCCGAGCGAAGCACAGGCCATGGCGTTTCAGACCGAACTGCAGAAGGCAATCCAGCAGAGCGGGCTCTAATCACTCCCGCGGATCCATCGACAGCAGGGAAAGGGGTTTGCCGTCGACGTCGATAAATTCTCTTTCCACGATGTGGAAAGAGCGCTTTCGTTTTCGAAGGTTTCGTTCCAGCTTCGGACGACCCAGAACGAGAATTCTCTCCTGTGGTAAGTCGCTGTTTTCGCCGACAGCAATCAGTCCGGGTCGCAGATAAAAGAAGAGCCGGAGTTCTTTCGTGTAGCTGCTCCGAAACAATTCGTCGGCAAAAATGACGAGTTGTCGATTCTCGCTTTCCGAGCGGTCCCGCAATTCTCCGGCCACTTTTCGCATCGTCCCGTCGGCGACCTGATGAGGAACGATGGCTCCGAACATCGCGACTGCGCCCGCCGCGAGTACGAAGGAGGAGGATAGGAAATAGCTGTGCGTGCCGCCGTGCTTTCTCAGCCAGATGCCGACAGCGACGAGTAGGGCGATCCCGGAAACTGCAATGGCCCAGTTCACGCTCAGCTTCTGATGGATCGCAAGCCCCGTTCCAACGATCGCAATGCCGAGGAACACGGGTATCATCAGGAACAGCGTGCGGCGGGCGAAGACTTCGTAGCGATCCTGATCCGATTTCTGCATCCGGAAGAAGACACCGACCAGAGAGAATGCCGTGAGCGTGTAGAGCGGCATGATGTAGCGGGGGAGGCCGCCCGGAAGCAGGCAGATGAGCAGGCATCCGGCGATCGATGCATAGAGGCTGCCCCGAACGACGGAATCGAAGCGGCTCTCGCTGTCCCATGTATCGCCACTTTTTCGCAGCTTCCACAAAGCGAACCCGAGAGGCACCGTCCAGGGGAGAAAATTGATCAGGATCTCGAAGGGGTGCTTGGCCCATTCCACGAAATCAATATTCGAAAAATCGGCCCGCATCCGGAGCTGTTCCACCCAAGTTCCCATCGACTCGTCCGGAGACCCGACTGCGTCGATGTTGGAGGTCATCCAGGGAAGGAATAGCAGGGTCATGATTCCGATGCCAAGGAGATGAGAAGGGTGAAACGCCTCTCTGCTTTTGCGGGCGAAGCGGAGGGTGAAACCAAGAAAGAGGGCCCAGAAGAGCAAGTGCACAGGTCCCTTGGCGAGCCATCCCATTCCCAGAAAGAAATACGGGAGCGTCCACGTGAGCCAGGGCGATGCCTCCGCAATCCAGAGCCGAATCCAAACGAAACAGGCGACTCCGAACAGGGCGATGTAGACAGCCTCGATTTCCGCCATGCGGCATTTGTCGATCATCGCGATGGAGGTGAAGAGGATGAGCCCCACATAGGTGGCACGTTCCGGGCCGAATGTTTTCCGAAAGAGAAAAAAGGCGGCAATTCCCAGTGCCAGAAGGCAGAGGGCCGAGGGAAGGCGGGCCGTAAATTCGTTTTGGATCCCGGTAAGATGAAAGGAGGTCGCAATCATCCAGTTGATCAATGGCGGCTTGTTGGAGTAGACTTCTCCGGCGATGCGCGGAACGATCCAGTCACCGGATGTGAGCATCTCCTGCGCGGGGATAATCCGACGTGCCTCCTCTCCACGAAGTTCCTGTGCTCCGAGATGAGTCAGATAAATCGATGCCCAGATCAGGCAAAGAAATAAAAGTGCCTGCCACGTTTTCATTGTCGGGGTTCGGGTAGCTGAGGTAGGCATTGTTTGCAACCCGTTTTGGGCACGGGAACCGAGGGGCCGCCGTAAATGCGCCGCCTTTTCCTTTGAGTCGGCTTTTCCGAGAACCTTACATTTCAGGTATGGAAAAACCTACCGCTTCCCGTCGAACATTTCTCAGAAATAGCGCGATCATTGGTGCCGCAGCCACCTCCGTTGGCCCGAATCTGCTTCTTGGTCAGGCCAAGGGAGCAAACGATCGATTCCGGGTCGGAGTGATGGGCCTGAGCCGGGGGCGGGGACACATCAAAGGGTATCTCGACGTCCCGAATACCGAAGTCGCCTACATTTGTGACGTCGATGAAAACCGACTTGCCTCCACAGCCAAGCAAATGGCGGATCAAAAGCAGGGAACCCCAGAGGCAGTGACAGACTTCCGGCGGATTCTTGACGATCCTGACATTGACGCGATTTCCATCGCGACTCCCAATTTCTGGCACACGCCTGCGGCGATCGCAGGCTGCCGGGCCGGAAAGCATGTCTATGTGGAGAAGCCGGGGAGCTACGACGCACATGAAGCGCTGAAACTGGTCGAAGTGGCGAAGGAGACGAACCGGCAGGTTCAAATGGGGACGCAGCGCCGCTCCTATCCGGCCATGATCGAGGCCGTTCAAAAACTGAAAGAGGGCGTCATCGGCGATCTTCGCTACGCCCGTTGCTTTTACAGCAGTTCGCGTGCCTCCATTGGGAAAGGGAAAATTACCGCGCCCCCTGCGGAACTCGACTGGACGATGTGGCAGGGGCCTGTTCCGGAGGCTCCCTACAAGGACAACCTCGTTCACTACAACTGGCATTGGCACTGGCTCTACGGAG
>JARGNG010000180.1 GCA_029213265.1 Verrucomicrobiales bacterium
GGCGATCCCGAGGATGCCTGCGAAAAACTCGTTGGTGTCTTCCATCGGAAACCAATACGGTCAAAATCCGAACCCGTCATCCCGCACAAATCATGGGAGAACCAAATTTTTTCCCTGATCCTTGGAACCCTCAGGGACGGTATTCCTGCTGTTGTTTCCTTTCATGACAACGTCAGGAGTGCCATCGCAAGAGATGCGCATCTGCCGAAAACCGGTCTGGCGGTTTTTCACGGGACCGCCATGCTTAAGCCATGAATGCCCAGATCGCTTCTGTCCTTTTCATCGGTCTTGTCTCCTCTACGTGAGCTCTCCCGGCGGCAGAGGACATCAACATTCTCTTCCTTGGAAACAGCTTCACCCAGCGCCACGAGGTTCCCGACCTCGTCGAAGCGATTCTCGAAGACGGCGATCCGGAAACGAACATCCACACGAGCCGCGTCATCTACGGCGGCCAGAACATGTTCAAGCATTCGACCTATTATTTCAGTCAGAGCTTTCTCGAGCAAAGCACGATCACGAACGGCGAAATTGAAGCCCGCATTGCCGCGATGAAAACCTTCCTTGAATCCAGGACCGCTCCGAACGAAGCGGAGTGGAATGCACACTGGGATTCGCTCGGGATGTCGAACGTGTCTTTCGCGGACATTCACAGCCACATCCAAAGGGCAATCCGCAATCACGAAGCTCTCCTTAAGGACAATCCGAAAACAAAATGGGACTACGTCGTCCTCCAGAGCTGGCGCGATGTGTCTACGAAACCGGATCAGGGCTACGCGAAGTATGCGACCAGGCTCGCGGAGATTGCGAAAGCGCAGGGGACCGAAGTGATCCTTTACCTGACTTCGCCCGAAACGCAGAACGAGGATCCCGTCACCGAACCCCTCAAGCCCGGGCCCGCCGCCCGCGACATCGCCGTTGGATTATCTCTCGTCAAAGCGCTCAAGACTAAGGCCGTCATTCCCGTTCCCCTCGCGATCCGGAACATCCAGGCAGACAGCACCGGTCCCGCCCTCACCTTTCGCTACCACAACGACGGGCATCCCAATCAGACTTGCGCCTATCTTGTTGCGAATCTCTTTTACGCCGCCTTCACCGCGAAGAGTCCGGAAGGTCTTGTCTTCGACACCGTGACCGGGAACAAAGTGAAAGACGGCCGGGACCCCGACGGAGGAGAGCTGACGGTTGTCTTCGAGGGTGAGACCAAAGCCTACCTGCAGAAGATGGCTTTCGACGCTGTTCAGGAGTTTGAGGCGATGGCGAAAGGGGAGTAGGACTCACTTCCCTTCCCGCATCGCGTCATTCCCGAATGAGTGATCCTGCTCCAGGATTGAGACATGTTGAAGTCATTTTTTCTGTCGATAACCACAGGTGCCATCCTCTTGAATCCCTGCATCGCAGAGGACCAAAAGTGGACTCCGCTGTTCAATGGCAAAGACCTCACTGGCTGGCACCGTCAGACCGAGCGGGGGCAGCATGGCACCGGTGGAAACTGGGGAGTCACGGAAGAGGGTATTCTCTTCGGGGAGCAGGACCCGCCCGGATCCGGCAACGGAGGTCTCCTTCTCACCGACGAAACCTTTTCCGAATTCGAACTCGAGTTATCACTTCGTCCCGACTGGGGGCCGGACAGTGGTATCTTTGTGAGGACAGATGAGCGCGGCGGCGGCTGGCAGATCTACGTCGACCATCATGACCATGGAAACGTCGGCCACATCCGTCTCGAGACAAAGCCCTACAGTGTGCCCTTTCGCCCCTTCGGGTTTTCGCGGATCGATCCGGAAGCGCCGACTCTCGAGATGGCAGTCGACTCGCGCACGAAGAACTGGCCTGCGGGAGTCTACGGGGAGTCCTGCACTCAGAAGGAATGGCTCGCCGCCTGGAAGCCGGACGACTGGAACCGCATGAAAATCCGGGTCACCGGCGGGGAACTTCCCGTCATCGAAACGTGGGTCAACGATCTCAAGGTGTGTCGCATCGATCTCGCGAAGACGCCTCACCCCGGATACGACGCCGACAAAGCCCGTGAAGTCGTTGAACCCGCCGGATCCATCGGACTTCAGGTTCACGGGGGGAAAAACTGGGAGGCCGGCTCGCGGGTATACTGGAAAGACCTCCGCGTGCGGCGGTTGGAGTGAGCGCACCGGGCTTTCCGCGCTCTTCAAGGGTCTCCCTC
>JARGNG010000075.1 GCA_029213265.1 Verrucomicrobiales bacterium
AAGTCGACATCATGGGATGATGCGCCGCCCGTTTCCAGAAGGTGTAGAGGCCGCGACGGTAGAGATCCTCTCCGGTATCAGCCTCATAGACCTGCTGAAACCCTTTCCGGTTGGTCAGTTCCTTCCAGAGCCCCGGCGGTTGGTAGGGCTTCACGCTGGGACCTCCGATTTTCGGACTCAGCAAACCCGACACGGCAAGAGCATTGTCACGAACCATTTCAGCAGACATGCGCTTTCGCGGCCCCCGCGCAATGAGTCGGTTTTCCGGATCGCGATTCAAAATCTCTTCGGTCGTATCGGAGGACTGCCGGTAGGTCGACGACATCACAATGAGCTTCACCATGTGCTTCAAATCCCACCCCGAATCCATGAACTCCGCCGCGAGCCAATCGAGCAGATACTGGTGAGAAGGCCAATCTGCCTGCGACCCGAAGTCATTCACCGTCTTAACGATTCCCACATCGAAAACCTGATGCCAGAGCCGGTTCATCGTGACGCGAGCCGTCAGTGGATGTTCCCGCTGCGTGAGCCACTTTGCGAGTCCGAGTCGATTCGACTCCACTCCTTCCGGCAAAGGAGGAAGCCTCGAGGGTACCCCGGCGGCGACCTGTTCGAGTTGCTTGTCGTATTGTCCCCGCTCCAGAATGAAGGTATCACGAGGCATCGCATCACTCATCACCATGGTCATTGGAATAGCGGCCTTGAGATCGGCCTGCTCCTTTTCAAGCGATGCCATCTCTTTCACCGTGTCCCGGAATTGGGGAAGAGTAGTCCGAAAAGCACGCCGGACCTGGTTCTGCTCAGTCGGCTTCCGATCGGCTGGAGCTTTGGAGAAAAGCTTCCCCAGGGCTTCATCATTCATGGCGAGAGGTTCCGGAACAGTCGACGCGGAAAGCCGCACCCGACCAAAAGAGTGCCCTCCAAAACGGCTCTCAAAGCGAAGTCGGACCTGAATCAAATTCCCGGAACGATCCAAGGCGCTGTCCGCAAGCGACACCGCAATCCAGTGATCCGCGTGATTGCTGTTGCCATCAAAGGCCCAACCGGTCTGCTTCTTTCCGTCGATGGCCTCCTTCGCGGAATAACCTTTCTGCTCGTAGTCAGCCACGACGTCCTTGATCGGCAGCACGGCTTCTGTTCCGGAATCATCCACCGAGACGACTTCGATCTCGGTTAAAACCGCGTTTCCGTTGGAGGATCGGCCGGGGCCGTTCCCGGTCATCGATTCGTGGGTCAACGCCTCGACTTTGATTCCGGTCACGGGTATCCCGGCGCCGGGAGCTACCGTGAACGTATAGACATCACTTCCCGGGACTTTTCCTACGGCGAGAAGACTTCCGTCGCCCTGCTGCTCAAAGCTTGTCCCCGCACTGGAGGAAATTGCGGGCTCCTTCACCACTTCCCAGGGGGATTTCCGACCTTTTTCCCATTCCAGTTGGGCGGCGTCCAGTTTCGCATCGGCTCTCATCAGGGATTGCTTCAACTCCTGCAATCTTCCGGTAATCACTTTCTGCCGTTCCGTCTGTTCTTTTGTCGGAGTGGCAATGGCAGGCGGACCCGAAAGCGGTTTCCCTCCGACCTGGCCTTTCTCCGGAAGATGATTGAAAAAAGCAGAGAGCTGATAAAAATCTTTCTGCGAGATTGGATCAAACTTGTGATCGTGACACCGTGCGCACTCCAGAGTGAGGCCCATAAAAACAGTTCCCATAGTCGTGACCCGGTCCGCGACATAGCTCACCCGGTATTCCTCGTCGATGACCCCTCCTTCGATGGTAAACGGATGATTGCGATTGAACCCCGTAGCGATCATCTGTTCCATGGTCGCATCGGGAAGGAGATCCCCCGCCAGCTGCCAGGTGATAAATTCATCATAGGGCTGATTCCGGTTGTAGCTGTCGATGACCCAGTCCCGCCAGCGCCACATTGTTCGAAACCAATCATATTGATACCCGGAAGTGTCTGCATATCTCGCCGCATCGAGCCACTCCACAGCCATGCGTTCCCCATAGCGTTCGGATGCAAGCAGACGGTCGACGACTTTCTCATAGGCATCTTCCGAGGAATCCGCGAGAAAGGCCGCCACTTCTTCGGGTGTCGGGGGGAGGCCGGTAATTTCAAAGGAAACGCGCCGAATCAGAGTCCGGCGATCCGCCTCGGGCGATGGCTCCAGTGAATCGGCTTCCATCTTTCGATGAACAAAATGATCAATCTCATTTGAAGCCCATTCGGAGGACTCGTTTGATTCAGGAACCGTGGGCCGCTCCACCGGGACGAAGGTCCAGAGCTCACTGTAATTTGCCCCCTCTTCGATCCACCGCTTGAGCAGGGAGATCTCATCCGAAGTGAAGGCAGGCAACTTGGACTCCGGGGGCGGCATGATGTCGAGCTCGTCATCCGTCGTCATTCGATAGATCAACTCGCTCTTCTCCGCATCCCCGGGAACAATCGCGAAGAACTCCCCTTCATCGTCCAGGGCAGCCAACGCACCTTCGCGGGTATCGAGCCGAAGGTCGGCCTCCCGTTTCTTTTCATCCGGTCCGTGGCAATGAAAACACCGGTCCGAGAGCAGCGGACGGATGTCCCGATTGAAGTCGACAGGCTCTCCCTCCGCCGAATGAGAGGAAACTACGAAAACGAAGAGAAGAGGGAAAAAGAACAGTGATTTCATCCTACGCATGCACTATGGCAAGGGAGAGTGCGGTGGAAAAGGTCTGAATTTCCCGTAAATACGCTGGTCAGATTTGGGAGTGGGAACCCGTTGTTCCCAACCGGCCTAGCGCGGCAGAGCTGCGGTATCTTCGCTGCGGGTACGAAACCCTTTCTTTCCGAGAACCGCATGCTTGACCTTCTTGAGGATGGATTCCGGCATCAACGTCATCGTGAAGACTGCCGAATACAGCCCCCCGGTCAATTCCTTCGCGAGATCGTTCTCGCGGCACGGGAAGACGACCGATTCGATGCTATCCTTGCTGATCCAGTCATTTAGACGTGAAAGAAAAAGACACTCTGAGGGCCGAACATCAGAAAAGGTTTCGTCATCCGCGTAGAACAAAGCGAAGTATTGTGATCCGAACGAAAACCCGATATCCACTGCCAGGGTATCGCCCTGATCGACAAGGCGGGCCATTTGCAAACCCATGGAATCGTCTTTGGCAAGCTCACCAAGGAAAGGAAGTAGGAGGTCCTGCGGTAAGAGTTCACTCAAATCGCCGTCCTTTTCGCCAAGAAACTGAATTGCTGCGTCCAGGGTATCAACCCGTATCTCGTGGTGTCGTTTGATCTCCAAACGCGCACAGGGCATCTCGTGATCAATCCGTCGCAAGGCTCCCCGCAGCTTTCGATTGGTCTCCCCGGGGAGCTTTTGAATGTAGTCCGAATATCCTGCGCGGATCGAAATCTCCGGACGAAGATTCGTCTCCATGGAAATGGCGACGACACCCTCGATGAGATCGTCGTTGTCCCCGAGACCACGGCAAAGCCAGCCGCACGAGGAAACCGACTCAAAATGCAACCGGCAAGTCGGCGCTTCCTCCCTGAGCCAATCCGTTACCAGATTCAACGCCGCGATCGCTGTCGATTCGTCCCTGGAAATCAAATCCTGACATACCGGGAATTCATCGCCCGCCAGCCGAATCTCATTTCCAATCCGGTAGCAGGGAAGAATCGCAGCGAGACCTTCTTCGTCGCGGAAAGCAAAGACGAGCATCTCACTAATAAGAGATTCCTTCACGCGAAACCAGGCCAGGTTCCACCCGAACGTTTGAAACGGCGCACCGGTCTCTCCGGTCAGATTTCCCCAACAGGCCTCCAGCGCTTCCATTTCCAGCAAGGAGGAGACGGTGTCCATGCAAAGAGAATCTTTCTCTGTGCCTCTCCCAGCGAGTGTGAAATTCGTTCCGTTTCGGTCTGAGGAAGCAAATTGTGATGCGTGGGCAAATGCTAAGGTATCGGGATTCATGCAATGGCGAATTTCCAAACTTGTCCGCCATTCATTTAAGATGTCGGATTATCTAAATTATAGTAATTATAATTTGATTGCAGATATTCGCAAACCCCGAAATAAAAATTCCGTGTTCTATTCTGAGAGGCCTTCAGGGCAGCTTTTCGGGTCCACTACCCCCCTCCGCCTCGACCATGGGAACAGAATCCTTTTCGTCCTCCACTACGAGGCTGATCAGCTGATCACCGGAAGAAGCAGGTAGCGAATCCGGTGTTACCACGGACAGGGTATTTCCTGATCCCAGGCGAAACAGAACCATGGCCGAGTCCCCGTAGAGCTTGGTGAAGTCCTCCATCGAAAACGTATCTTTGATGAGAGTCTGTTTGATGATGGCTCCCGACTTCACAAATTTTTCCAACTCTCTTGAAGTGACCGCGCGGCTGCTGAATTGACGACCGTTGAATTCCGTGGAAGAAGATTTTCTTTCCGAGTGCTCCGAATCCCGGGGCTGCAACTGGAACACATGGGATATCCCCAATGAGTGCCCCAGGTTGATGCAGGCCAGCGTATTCACCTGATCATTGGGAGTGGCGGCAATCATGTTTCCGATCCCGACAAGATCGAGGTCTTCGGACACAAACTCTGAGAGGATGTTTGCATTGACGGCCGGGATTCCAGCCATCCGGGCCGTAGCCGTAACGTCGTAGTTGGAATCGATCATGAGTACCCTGAACCCGGCGTCCTGGATCAGTTTGGCCGCCTCAATCGCCCACGGACGAATTCCCACAAAGAGAATCCCCTGGGGGTTCTTCTTGGCCAGCTTCAGTTTGCGGGCCACCGGCCCTGCCAGAAGCCCGTAAAACGCAACCGTTCCGACGATGACAAAATAGGTCACGGGAACAATTTTTGCAGCCTCACCGGCAAAGGCTCCACCCGTCTTCGCCAGTTCCATCGCAAAGACGGAGGAAACCGCTGCGGCGACAATTCCCCTCGGGGCCATCATCGAGAGAAATAGCTTCTCACGGAAAGAAATACTCGTGCTACCCAGCATACTGAGGAAAACGCTCGCCGGTCTGACGACTACGATCAAAGCGATCAAAAAGAGCGTCGCTTCTTTCCAAACCTCTGCAATTTCATCCAATCCGATCCGGGCTCCAAGAACGATGAAGAGGCAGGAAATCAGAATGGTTCGAAGCGTTTCCTTAAACTCAATCACATGGCGAATTTTGGCGCGGTCCTGATTCGCCAGTGCGATTCCAAGAATCGTAACGGTGAGCAGCCCTGATTCATGCTGCCATAGATTGGAAAGGGTAAAGAGTGCGAGACCCACGGTCAGAACGACAACGGACTGGAGGAAATCAGGTACCCAGTGCCTTCGCAGGACATGCGACAGGCCTTCCGCCGCTCCGTAGCCCAGTCCGATTCCAATGAGAAGCGTTTTCCCAATTCCTATCAGCAGGCCGACTACCCCCATTGTTTCCTCCCTATGAGTGCCGTTGTGGCTGTGTCCATGCCCGAAGAGAACTCCGAACACCAACACCGCGAGGATGGCTCCGACCGGATCGATCACGATCCCTTCCCATTTTAAAATCGAATTCACGGACCGCTGCGGTTTTACCGACTGAAGCAAAGGCCCAATCACGGTAGGCCCAGTTACCACCAGAATCGCCGCCACCAGAATCGATACCTCCCAGCTGAAACCTCCGAGGTAGTGAGCGGCAACGGCTGAAATGACCCAACTGATCAGACTCCCCAAACCAACAAGGCGCAGAACCGCAGATCCGGCTTCTTTCAACTCGGAGAAACGAAGCGTGAGACCTCCCTCCAGCAGGATCACGCCTACCGCCAGGGAAACAACCGCAAAGAGCGTTTCTTCGTCAACGATCCGATCCTGATCGTAAAAAATTCCGGCAATAAACCCCGTCGCGAGCAGCAGCAAGATCGAAGGAATGCGCAGCTTCCAGGCAATCCATTGAGCGGTGATGCCAAGAACAAGGATTGAGCAAAAGAAAAGGAGGTGTTCTTCCATCAAAAATCAAAATCGAACTGCATCCACAGAGATCTCTCTTCCAGCCCGGCGCAACTGATTTCCCTGCCGCCCGAAAGATTCCGGAGCCTTGCATTTCTTAGGCCTCGGCAACATTATCCCGAAAGTTCCCCTTTGCCGGACCCTCCTTTGTAACCAATGGTCTATCCCATCACTCCATGTTGCCAAAGAAATTTCCAACCGGCGTTTTGACAACCCTCTTCATTGTCGCACTGTTCCTGAATCTTCACCTTGTCTCATTCTGTCAGGATGCCCCGGCAGTGAGCCAGGCAGAAAGAAAACAGAAGAAACCCGAAATAGAAACCGTTTCAGCGCTCGAATCTGTGGCGGAACCTTTTCGCATGATTGAGGAACTCAAACAGCTCACCGAAAAGCCTCCCAAGATTTCGCAGCCCTCTACCGAACTTGATCGATGGAAGGCGTGGCTCACAATGCGTTTCCTGCAGAAGAGAGATAGGACCAGACCGCCCCAAAGCCTGCAACACCCAAACCTCCCCAGTTAGCCAGCATGGAGGACCCGGAAAAATTCAAAGCTCGCAATCGGAATTACCTGAGGCTGTTTGCCCTTCAACTGGAGAAAGTCTACGACGCTTTCCATCGCTTCCTGGCCTGGGCGACAGGTCGACTCGGAAAGCCGATGGTGGCAGAGATTTACCACGCCACGCCCATAGCCGGCGGTGTTGCCGTAAAAGGGCGCGTCCTCCTCGCTCGCAAGTCGAGAGAGCCCCGCCCCGACGATCACCCTCTCGTAAATCTGTTTCAAATGATGAAACGCTGGGCAACTCCGGAACGACCCCGGTCCCTCGTGCGGGCGACTGTCGGCGGGACATCCATGGAGCAAATTGCTGATGGAGAAGGCTACTTCGATATTGAGATTCCCACGACTGATGACAAGGCGGACACCCTCCTTATCGAGCTCCCGAATTCCGAAGCATCGGGGCCGGCAGAGCATTCCCTCTACGAGGTTGGGAAAGACTATCAATGCGTCATCATCAGCGACATCGATGACACAGTCCTGATCACGCACGCCGCAAAACGACTCCGCATGATTGCCACAACCCTGCTCGGAAATGCGCTCACCCGTCAGTTGTTTCCCGGCTCTCCTGAATTGTATCGCGCGCTGCGAAACGGCCCCGATGAGGAGCAGGACCAGGCGAACCCAATTACCTATGTGACGAGTTCCCCCTTTAATCTTCACAGCCTTCTCCATCTTATCTTCGAGGAAAACGATCTTCCGAACGGCCCGTTTTTCATGACGGACTGGGGACTCGATGTCGACAAGTGGTTTTCGAAGAGCCACGGCGAACACAAAATCGAAGCGATCGAGACGGCACTGGAGTGGTTTCCGGAAAAGCCGGTAATTCTGATCGGCGACAGTGGCCAGCACGATACGATGATCTACGTCGACATTGCCCTGACCCATCCCCACCGGGTCGATCAAATTCTCATCCGGGACGTGACCGATCCGGAACGTCTTTCCGAATTACAGGAAAAGGTCGACCGCATCAAAGAGCAGGGAACACGTTTTTCCTTTTTCTCCGACTCCGCCGAGGCTGCCGAAATTTTAGCAGAACGGGGCTGGATCTCTTCCGGTCAGAACAGGAGAGTTCGCGATGCGGTGGATAACGCCGATCCCCCTCTCTTTCACTTGGGAAAAATCCAAACCTGAGCGGCATCCTCAATCCCCTGAACGAGGGACGTCGACGAAGAAAGCATTCGAAGGGGATGTACCGCCGCCAACCCGGGACACCAGGGGGACAGATTCGCAGCGGCCTGGTCTACCCGCATTTCCGGCCCTGGAAATCGTCAACGATTCGCCTCGGTCGGCCGGAAAGTGAGGACAACCCGATACCGGCTGCTAAAAGGCTCGTGCTCCAGCCATGGTTCCTGAAAGAGATAGTAACCTCGAGCTTCGTAGAAGATGATCTCATCCCGGATCGGGATTTCTAATTCTGAGAAGCCCGTCGTGTCAGCGACCCAATCCATCTTTCTTTCAAGACGACGCTTTACTGAACAGAACCGATTGATGATCCTGTCCTCCACGTCCTGAATTTTCGCGAGCACTTCCCCTTTTTTCATGAGCTTATGATACGCAACGTGGCCGCATTTCGATACCACGTGTTTTTGCACAGCCAATCCGCGGTCGACGTAACCCCTTGATGAAATGGTAAACGCATCCCCACTTCTCGTCGCTCAAATGATCGCAACGTGCGCCATGTTCGGAGTGATCTGGCTTGTCCAACTTGTCACCTATCCTCAGTTTGCGGGGATCGATTCCGTGGATTTCCCTGCCTATCACTCCGATTACTCACGCCGCATCACATGGATCGTCGGCCCTCTTATGATCCTCGAATTGGCTGCCAGTGCCGGTTGCGTTTGGATCCTGTGGAATTCGCCACTTCGCTGGCTCGCCGTCGCAGGACTGCTTCTTGTTCTACTCATCTGGGCCACGACAGCCCTCCTGCAAGTTCCACAGCACGAAAAGCTCTCCAACGGAAAAGATCCGGAAGTCATTGCCGCCCTCGTTGCCGGCAACTGGATCCGGGTAGCACTATGGGCCGCCCGCATCCCCGTTGTCAGTCTTCTACTGTTTCGATCGCCTGGAAGTTAAAGTCAGGCTTTCCCGAAAAAGCGTTCCGTCAGTGAATCCGGAAGCTTCTTTCCAAGCACACTGACGAAAAACAGACAGCCTGCAGAGGCAACCACGGACCAGATGAAAGGGTGCAAATTAAACAGCCGATACTCCTTGAAGTCTCCCGTCTGACGATAACCGATCCAGTAGAATAACAGGATCACGATTCCTCCGCTCACCATCCCGAAGGCCATGGCCAATGGAGTGGTTCTCGGCCAGAAAAGCGCAAAAATCATCGGCATGAGAAAACACGCTCCCAATCCGGCGGAAGCGAAGACAATGAGATCCTGCAAAAAAGGTGGCGGATGCAGCACCGCAAACACCCCTAACAAACCAACCACCACGGTTACCATGTAGGTGAGGCGCTTGACCTGTTTCTCCGACGCGTTGCGATTGATCGATTCCTGATAGATATCGCGCACGACGCCCGAGGAAACGAGCAGGAGAAACGAATCCACACTCGACATCACCGCAGCAAACGGAGCCGCGACAAGCAAGCCCGCGAGCCAGGGAACCCCCGCGTTTTCGGTCAAGACCGTGGCCATCTCCGGCATCACCCGATCCGGATGAATCTCCATTCCGGGAAGGAGGATGCGGGCGCAGGTAAAAATGATGACCAATGGGAAATAGATCAGGCTGAAATAGAAGGCGACCATCACCATCGACCGTCGCAGCGTGAGAGTATCTCGAAACGCCATCTGGCGGACCATGTAGCTCGGCTGCCCCGCCCCGCTGAAGTTCCAGAATGCGAAGAAACTCAGTGCCAACATCACCCCGAGAAATCCCCCGGGATTGATTCGGTCAGGTCCGGGTGCATGGACATAGACTCCCTTTTTGCCGTCGCCATAGGCATAGGGTACCGCCTCCGAAGCTGGCAGCGCCAGAACCCCCCATTTCGTATCGACGCGCTTTCTGACCCGCTCGATTTCAGCGGGCGTTGTGATTTGAAGGGATTCGACCGGTTCGCTTTCACTGGCCCCGGCAGGGATGACCGAGGCCGACTTCAATCGAACCACATCGGTGCCCCCTTCCAGCATGAGCCAGGTCCCTCGCGGCAGGCGGAGATCCGATGCCGGATCCCCTTCCCTTTTGAGAACTACATCGACGAAACGGGGAGGCGTCATTTCATCCAACTGACGGGTCGCATTGCCCAATCCCCCCACCTGGCTGATCACCAGAACCAACATCACAATGACACCAATCCCCATCACAATCCCCTGCATCACATCCGTCCAGACGACCGCTCGAAATCCTCCGAAGGTCGTGTAAACAATCACGGAGATGGCGAATACGATGAGACAAAGGAGGTAGTCGCCCTCCGCATTCCCGACCCAAGGCAGGCCGGCCGTGGACGTTTCCACAACGATCACCAGACTCTGGTAGACGGGCACCCCTTCCAACAAAGTCGCCATGATCTCCGCTCCCGCCTTGAATTGCGCCATCAGGAAAAAGAACATGAAGAACACGACAAGCACCGTTGCGAGGTTGCCCACCATTTGACTGTCAAAGCGACGGCGCAGCAGTTCCGGGATCGTAATTGCCCCCGCAATGCGGCCCACTTGATTCAGTCGTTTCGCGAGCAGGCCGAGCGCGATCATGGGCACGACCATGTATCCGGCAATCCACCAGGCAAGGACCCAGCCATGAGTATAGATCAGCGAAGGGAAGCCCATGAAACTTCCTCCGGATGCTGCGGTCGCTGCGTAGGTCAGCGCAAAAGCCCACAGGCCGATGCTCTTGCTGCCAAGAAAATATTCACTGACAAAGGCCTTCGATTTGCCCACCCGGTTCGCGAGGAAAGCGAGTACGAAGACGAGAAATAGATAAATCGTAAAACTGATCAGAGCGGTCATGCACCCCCCTTTCCGTTTGTGGGATCATCATCGCCAAGATCGGTGTCTTTCATGAAGCAAAGAGCAAACCAGACTGTAAGAGTCAGTGCGATCACCCATGGCACAAGGATTCCAAAAATGATCCACTTCGGCATTCCCAAAACGATCTCGACGGCCTCCCCCTCGACGCCTTTTGCGTTGAAATGATTGTAGGTCAGCGTCCAGGCGGCAAAAGTGACCCAGGTAAAAATCATGAAGCGAAATTCCTTTCTCGACTGCCGAAATGACGACGCGAGATCTTCCCCCAGCGGGCCTGTGGGTACCTTTTCCTGTGAATCCTCCATTCTCTGACTTTGAAAAGGACCCCGACGGTTTGCCAGCGAAAACGATCCTCGATGACGTGCTGAATTCTCCTTCGCATCGGCTACACTTAGGCATGCTCACTGATGACATCTTGAAGGAGGAGTTTCCCGAATTGAATGAACGCGCCTATCTCAACACAGCCGCTGAAGGAATCCCCCCCCGTTCCTTTCGCAACGCCCTGCTCCGTTATACCGATGATAAAACGAACGGCATGGAAGGTCGCGAGGCGCTCTTTGCGGAGTTTGGCGCCTGCCAGGAAAGTGCCGGATCTCTTTTCGGAATGTCGCCACAGGAAGTCTCCTTCTGCTCTTCGACCTCCGAGGCTTACAATCTTCTCTCCTCCGCCATCGATTTCGGAGAAGATGGCGAAGCGGTCATCAGCGACCTCGATTTTCCGTCCGGAGCAACGCCCTGGTTGATCTCACCCGGCGAATCAAAGGTTCGACTCTGGAAAAACAACCGGGGAGTTCTCGAACTCGATGATCTCGCTTCGCTTCTCAATGAAAAGACACGCCTGGTTCAACTCTCGCTGGTCAGTTTCCTGACGGGCTATCGACTCCCGTGGGCGGAAGTGCAGAGTCTCGTTCGGGAGCGGGCTCCCGAGGCGGTACTCGCCGTTGATACCACCCAGGCGGCCGGGCGGGTTGTTCTCGACTGTCTCAACGCCGACTGCATTTTTGCGTCGAGTTACAAGTGGTTGCTTGGCACACACGGGAGTTGTGTTGTCATCACTCCTGACAAAGCCGTCAATCCAGTCACAGCCCGGGCGGGAGGATGGTACAATCTGGCGAATGCTTTCGATGCCGACCGATTCGAACGCGTCGAGCCCTTTGCAGGTGCCGCAAGCTTTGCGACCGGCATGCCCGCTTTTCCTGCCATTTACGCCCTGCGCACCGGGATCGACCTGATCCGCGAAACAGGAGTCGCCGCCATTGCCGAACATGCCGATCGGCTTGTCGCCCGGGTTCACGAAGGCCTTCCCGAGCTCGGCTTTCAGACCATGTCGCCAGCGCAGCCGGGAAACAGTTCCGGAATTGTTTCGTTTCAAACCGAAAACGACGCGGAGCTGAATGCCTTTCTGCTCGAGCGGAAGATCCACGTCATGCACCAGGCCGGGCGAATCCGAATCGCGATCCACGGATACAATCGGGATCACGACATCAAAAGTCTCCTCGGGGCCTTGCGCGACTTCCGGGGGTAGTATCCCCCCTAGCCGAAAAACAATTTCTCAGCCGTATTCCGGAGGATGTTCTCTTTGTCCTCCCCGCTGAGAAAATCGAGCCGGTCCGTAATCAGATTCAGTGATGCCTCGTAGGTGTGGTCGCCCTGCACCTGATAAGGACAATCGGATCCCCACATGCAACGTTCGGAACCGAACGCATCCCGCACCTGGCGAATCATATCGCCCAGATCGGTGTAGGGCGGTGCCTTTTTCCCGAGCGCGTAGTAGGCCGAAGTTTTGACATAGACGTTCGGAAATTCGGCGAGCGCCAGGAGCGTGTCGAGTTCCGCCTGATCCACCGTTCCTTTCATCCCGACCCGGGCAAAATGATCGATCACGACCGGCGTATCCGGATAGGATTCACACATCTTACGAATCACCGGCAGGGCACCGGGATCGGTCAAACAACACATCGCCAGCTTTTCGTCGCCGCCGGTTTTCCACATCTTCTGAATGCCTGCCGAGCTGTCCCAGTCTTTGACCCGGTCGGAAAAGGCATACAGGCGGAAGCCCCGGACGCCGCGTCCCGCAAGATTCTTCATTTTCTTATCCACCACTTTCTCCGCCGCATTCACAATCCCGATTCCGCCGAAGCGGCCCGGAAAATTCGCCATCGCATCGAGCATGAAGCTGTTGTCGTATTCATAGAAACTCATCTGAACCAAAACCGTCCGGTTCACTCCCGTTCCTTTCTGGTGCGCAAAGAGCTCCGTGGGAAGAAACGAGGCCGGATTCATTTCCCGTTCGCTGAAGTTCGGTGAAATCGGGTAGGTCTCCTTCTCCGGTGTCCAGACGTGGACGTGGGAATCAATCCAGTTCTTTTCTGAATCGGCAGCGGAAGAAAGACCGACGCCGGCTGCAGTTGCCGCCGACGTAGCTAGAAAGGATCGCCTTGTTTGTTTTCTCATACCGGATAGTTGAGCAGAAAACGACGGTAGAAATCAAACGCCAACTCTACCTCGTTTACGTCGACGTATTCGACCGCGCCGTGGGCCTGATCGATGGATCCCGGGCCGAAAATGACCCCGGGGATCCCCGCCCGCGAAAACTTGGTGACGTCACATCCGAAGGGCACCCCGCATGGTTCCGGCTTCAGTCCCATTTCCTGAAGCAAGGCGGAACCGGTCACTACGACCGATTTCGATCCCGGCGTTTCCATCGCTTCATCCATGAGATCGGCAGGATGAACCGTCACTTCACACGTCTTCAGATCCGAGAGCAATTCGCGATATTCACGCAGCAGCACCTCTCCTTTTTCTCCCGGCAGCATACGTCGATCCAGAGAAATCACACAACGTTCGGGAACAAAATTGATCTGATCCCCTCCCTCGATCAGCCCAATGCAGCAGGTCGGCGGCCCGAGAAGCGGGTGCTCCTGACCAGTGAACGATTCATGAAAGGCCTCGAGTCGTTGAATCACTTCCGCCATTGCCACGATCGCACTTTTTCCCAAATGAGGTTTCGAGCTGTGGGCCGACACGCCCCTTGTTTCAATCCGCCATCGCAAAACACCTTTGTTGGCGCGGACAAGGCGGAGTTCGGTGGGTTCGGAAACAACAGCACAGTCCGGTTTCACCCCCTGTTTGCGGAACCATTCGATCGCGGCAAGAACGCCCCGGAAAGCGTGTTCCTCATCGACAACCGCCGCGAGGTAGACATCGCACGGCGGTCGCTCTCCCGAGTCGGCGAGCGCCTTGATCGCATGAATCATTCCGGCCAGGCCGGCTTTGGTATCGCAGGAGCCGCGCCCGTAGAGCAGTCCCTCTTTGATCTCAGGCGCGAAGGGATCGATCGTCATTCCGTCCACCGAAACGGTATCCATGTGGGA
>JARGNG010000076.1 GCA_029213265.1 Verrucomicrobiales bacterium
CTCATGATCGGAGCACAGAGCATCGAATACTGATGAATCTTCATCATCGCTTCGGTAAGAATGGGCGGCGCGCAAGAGTAACCCAGGCGGAAACCGGTCATCGCAAAGGCTTTTGAAAACCCGTGCAGCAAAATGGTTCGATCACGCATCCCGGGCAAACTCGCAATGGAAACATGCTCTGCGGGTTTCATCCCCGAGTCTTTCCCATAGAGAAGTTCACTGTAGATTTCGTCACTAACGACGAGAAGGTCGTGCTTGATCGAAAGGTCGGCGATCTTCTGCAACTCTTCCACGGGCTCTACCGCTCCCGTGGGATTGGTGGGGAAATTCAAGAGGAGAACTCTCGTGCGATCGGTGATCCTTTCTTCCACATCCTCCGCCTTGAGGACGAACTCGTCTTCCAGCCGCGTCTGCACCGCAACCGCCTTGCCGTAGGCGAGAGCAATACTGGGATTGTAACTCACATAACAGGGCTCATGATAGATTACCTCGTCCCCGGGATTCAAAAGTGCCCGACACACCAAATCGAGAGCTTCGGATACACCGACCGTGACGAGAATTTCCGTCTTCGGATCATATTGCACTTCGAATTTCTTTTCGACATACTTGGAAATGGATTCCCTGAGGGAGAGCAGACCTAGATTCGAGGTGTAGCTGGTCTGCCCCTTCTCCAGCGAAAAAATGGCAGCTTCCCGAATGTGCCACGGAGCGGAGAAGTCAGGCTCCCCGACGCCGAGAGAAATGACGTCGTCACGCCCCTGTACCAGTTCAAAGAAATCCCGAATCCCGGAACGGGGAATGTTGCGCACCTGTTCGGCGATACGTTCTGCCAGTGGTTTCATAAAAGAAGGGGGGATACCACCGGTCAGGGTGTCACAGGAAGACGCTCGTCTTCATGCGATTCAGAAGCAAGGAATCCGCTTTGCTTGTAGACCTTCAACTGAAAGTGGGTCGCCGTGGAGAGGACTCCGCTTAGTGTGCTCAGCTTTTCGGAAACAAATCGGGCCACTTCACGCAGGTCGTCGCCCTCGACTATCACTGCAAGATCATAACCGCCACTCATCAGGTAGCAGCTGCTGACCTGATCAAATTTGGCGATCCGCTTTGCCAAACGATCAAATCCCCCGTCCCGCTCAGGAGTCAGTTTCACCTCGATCAATGCCGATACGCTGGACTGATCGAGTTGCTCTGGATCAATCACGGCATGGAATCCGAGAATGGCCCCTTTTCCGGAAAGTTCGGACATCATAGCCTCGACCTCAGCGTCGGATTTTCCGAGGCGCTCCGCCATCTGTGCCGTGCTGAGACGGCCCTCTTTTTGCAACAATTCTAACAACGCATCCATGAGAGTAATCAGACAGCTCCGTGACGATTCAGATAGAGGTTTCGATCAGACCGGTTCGTCGCCAAAGCAAATCCCGACAGATTTCGCGGCTCGCACGATTTCGCCTTTGGGATCTACCAGATTCAACTTGCGAACCGCCTTTTCAATTTCCACCGAACCGACGTGATACTGCTGGTAGCTGACCATACGTCCAAAACGCTTTTCTTCTATCAAATTTACAGCTTTTACACCGAAGCGTGTTGCCAGAATCCGGTCGAAGGAAGTGGGACTACCACCGCGCTGAAGGTGTCCCAGGGTGGTGCAACGAGTCTCTTTTCCGGTCAGCTTCGAAAGTTCCTCAGCAACCCGGTCCCCCACTCCGCCGAGGCGGCTTTCGCCATCTCCATCGGTCTCTTCGTAAATCTTGTCGAGGCCTGCCGGAGAGGCACCCTCAGCCACGACAACGAGAGAGCTCCGAAATCCCCGTTCCTCGCGCTTGGCGAGGCAGTCCGCAATGTGCTCGTAGTGAAAGGGAATTTCCGGAATGAGAATCGAACTGGCTCCGCCTCCGACCCCGCCATAGAGAGCAATCCAACCGGCGTGGCGCCCCATCACTTCGAGCACCATGACACGCTGATGGCTCTCCGCCGTCGTCTGAAGCCGGTCCAATGCGTCTACCACCACCTGGGTCGCGGAATCGAATCCAAAGGTCATTGCCGTGGCACCGAGATCGTTGTCGATCGTTTTGGGAACCCCCACAATCGGGAAGCCGTCCTCCTGAAATTGCAGTGCCGTGGTCAGTGTGCCATCGCCGCCGACACAAATTAGTGCCTCGACATCGTTTTCGCGAAGAGTTGCCATCGCCTCTTGCATGAGTTCATCCGGAATCCGACGAATCCCTCCTTCGCCCACTTTGGAGGAAAAGTGGCCCCGGTTGGTGGTCCCGAGAATGGTTCCTCCAAGTTTGAGAATCCCCTCAGTCTTGGAACGCTTCAGAACTTTGAAGTGGCCCGGCGAAAGCAGTCCCTCAAATCCTTCTTTAAAACCGAGAACTTCCCATCCCAGTTTGCTCGCGGCTCCCACAACACCATGGGTGACTGCATTCAAGCCGGGGCAGTCCCCTCCCCCGTTTAGTAATCCGATTCTCATTGCTTCGAACTGAGAGCGGTTTTCCATGACGCGCAACCAATCGTTCGAAGAGAGTTCGTTGCCGGTTTATCCCCAGACATAAAAAAACCGTGATAAATTCATCATCACGGTCTTTTTCCTCCTAGGGTTGAAAGTTAGAGGGAGAACTTCAACGAATTGTATTCGCTTTGAAGACCCTCAATTTGCTCTTGGACTTGCACCATTCTTTTCAGTATCGCGCTCACATTTTTCGGGGCGCTGTTTGCTTTCCGGGGAGCTGGAGCAGACGCCTTTGCCGGTCTATTTTTCTTTTTCTTTTTGCCGGATTTTCCGGGCGAAGAGAGACCAGCTTTCTCCATCCACGCTTTCACGGTGATAGGATTGAGCTTCCACTTTTTCGCGGCTGCTGACTGCCCCCCACGGCCATTCTCTTCGTTGTAGTTCTGGATGAAAGAAACTACCTCATCCTTGGTCTTTTGATCGTATCGTATTGCCATAATCGTATCTTTCCGAGGAGACTCGGTAATTAACAGAAGCATTGGAATTTTTAACTATTCCGCTAGATTCTGGGAGAGCGTCAAAAGAATCTAATTCAGCAAGTTGGGCTGGATTCTATGAGCTCTTCCAACTCTCCCCTATTAATGAACGTTCGAACTACCATTTCAGTTGCTTTTTTTTGCTCGGTTGCCCTTCTATCATTTTCCGTCTGGGCATTCGGAGGAGCCCTGTTTTCCTCTGAACCTATGATGTATGCCGGTTGTGCAACCGTCTTTCTTGGACTGGGTGGTCCCGCATTACTTCCCGCATCCGGTTTCCGGAGAAAGTCTGCTATATCATTTTGCGCAGCTTTCGCGGCGTCCTACTGCCTGTATGCGTTGATCTGGTCCGTTGCCTGGTTCAGTCTGCCTAATACCTTTGGTGAGATCATTGGCTCACTGCTGGGCCTCACCGCCTTTGCTCTGGCAATCCGAAAGTGGATGAAGCTGATCGTGCCGCTTCTTACCGGAGTTTCGATTCTATTCCTCTTTCACACAGTAGGCTACTACGCCGGAGGATTCGCTTATGAGGCGCTGCAAGGCAGGGGGCCTGCCGGTATTAAGCTGCCTTGGAGCCCAAAGGATATTCGGCTCTGTGCCCGACTTTCCTGGGGGCTCTTTTATGGCATAGGACTGGGCCTGGGGATCTGCAAATTCCTCTATTTATCCCGCCAAAGTTCCGATAGCCCGTCCACACATATCTGAGACCAGGTCTCAAGAGCATCACGACACTCCTGCAATTCAGGAAGCGTCAGAAACTGGAGGTTTTCAATGTTGTCCTCGCCGGCGGAAACGTCACTCGACTCCAGGGTTACTAAATGAATCACCCCCAGGTGAACCTGACCTACCTCGTTGGAATCATCATTTAACAAGCCAAGAATCTCCTGTTGATAGGATCCGGAAAAATTCAGTTCCTCATCGATTTCCCTTTCGACACCGTTTGTGTAGGTATCCTTATCCAGCGAGGCCGCGGCGTAGTCGACATCGTTGATGTGTCCCCCGATCCCGATGGATCCTTTCGCCGCCAGTCGCTTTTCGCCGGAGCCTCCTCCGCGGGTGTAATGCAAAAATGTATCCCCGTGGCGAAAGATGGCATACGGGATGATCTGTTTAAACGAGGGATCTGACTCGGCATCGTCACGGGCGAGAAAGTGATTATTCACAGGATCAAGCATCGCCGGAAGATACTTTTCCGGATCCAGATTGATTCCCTGGAAAGCGCCCAGTTCATCAAACAGGGATCGTGATATCACCAGGACATTTTCATCTTCGTATTTGCTCATAGTGCGAAAAGGGGAATCGGGAATGGATCAGCGCGGGGAAAGCGAAAAACGATAGCGCGTCAATCCTGCCACTTTGGTAAAGGAACGCTCGACACGTGCTCCGAGAAGTTTCTCAAACATCTGCACCTCCATGCGCTCAAGCGTCGGATAGGTGTCGAAGAGCGCTTGCAGAGGATTGTGGAATTCGTCGATGTAGAGTCCGTCCTCTTCCGAATACTCACAGCGGGAAAAGTAGCCAATCGCCTCCCGCGCTTTCGCCAGATTCTCCGCCCGCTCCTGCACGGAATCTCCTGTCACTTTCTCAGCGAGCTTTTCCGCCTGTCCGCGGAAGAAGGCGAAAAGAAGCTTTTCCGCAGCGTTCACTTCCAACTGCGTAGCCGCCTCAAGAATCGCGAGACTCACCTCACTCCCTACTGCAGGAAAGAGAGGATCGAGCTTTTCGGTGACGCGATAAGTTTTCTCCGGTCGTCCCACTTCTTTGGGCCGCCTCCACGTATCGAGATAGCCCAGCTTCTGCATCGCGATACAATGCTTTTTCACTCCCATATAGCTCATCCCGAGCGACGCAGAGAGTTCTCCAACTGACAATCCCTGTGAGCACTTCACCAAAGAAATGATGTCGAACCAATGTGGCCGGGAGATGTTTTTAAGGATTTTGAGGTACTTCGTCAAAGTCGGTGCGGTTGTCTGTGGTGAATGCCACAATCAGGCGAAACTGAAGGAAAATTCAAGTATTTGCACTCTTTTTGGGAAAATATCCTCTTACAAACTCTCCAGTAGTTTGTAGGAGCGGAATTCAAGGCGTGCTTTAGCATGCAGTGGTCCCTGTGAAAAGGGCCGTGATTTGACTTACTTTCCCGCAACTTTATCGTCTTCGGACCAGTAAGGTTAGGCAGAAAGGAACCGTCAGACAGGTCCGACCCAAGTATTTTTTGTCCTCTTTTTCCCATGAAACACGATCCCAGCCTCGATCTTGAAAAGAAATTTCGATCCTATGCACCCGGTTACTGGGCGGATCGCGGCGTTTCGGGGGAAGACTGGAACAGCCACAAATGGCAGCTCAAAAATCGCATTACCTCCCTGAGTCAACTGGAGGAACATTTGAATCTCAGTGAAGAGGAGCGAAGCGGTGTAATTCTCTCGGGCACCAAGCTTGCCATGGCGATCACGCCGCATTTCTTCAATCTCATTGATCGCGACGACCCCGAGTGCCCGATACGGCGTCAGATCATCCCCCGGGTCGAGGAAACGTGGGTATCACCGTACGAGATGGCGGATCCCTGCGGAGAGGACTCTTCGATGCCCGTGCCGGGACTGGTTCACCGCTATCCTGACCGGGTTCTCTTCCTCGTGACGGATCGCTGTGCCGCCTACTGCCGCTACTGCACGAGAAGCCGGGTGGTGAGCGGGGCCGGCGAACAGGAACTCGACACCGATTTCGAAGCGGCCTTCCAATACCTCGAAGAACATACCGAGATCCGCGATGTGCTCCTTTCCGGCGGGGACCCCCTTCTTTTTTCCGATGGGAAACTGGAGAAGATTCTCAGCCGCCTTCGTTCCATCGAACACATCGAGTTTCTCCGGATCGGCTCCCGTGTCCCGATTTTCCTTCCGCAGAGAATCACCCCGGAGCTCTGCGAAATGCTTCAAAAGTATCATCCCCTCTTCATGAGCGTGCATGTTAACCATCCCCGGGAACTCACCCTGGAAGTGAAAGAGGCTCTCGAGCGCCTCGCCAATCACGGAATCCCGTTGGGAAACCAATCCGTTTTTCTGCGGGGAGTAAACGACGATGTCGAGATCATGAAGGCGCTCGTCCACAAACTCCTGATGTGTCGCGTCCGCCCTTACTATTTGTATCAACTGGACCTGATTCAGGGTTCCTCTCACCTCCAGGCATCGGTCTCAAAAGGAATTGAAATCATCGAAGGGCTTCGTGGTCACACGACCGGATATGCGATTCCGCAGTTCGTGATCGACGCTCCGGGAGGTGGCGGGAAAGTTCCGGTGAACCCTGATTATGTTCTTCAGAGAAACAGTGAGCGGGTCGTCATCCGGAATTTTGAGGGACGCACTTTCGAGTATCCCGAACCGGCTGTGCAGCCCGATCCAGTGCTCGATTACTGAACTGGCTGGAGGACACCGACGATCACTGCAATGATGTGGCAGAGGCTTCCCGCCAAAACAAAAAGGTGCCAGGTGAAATGGGAAAACCGGCGATTTTGCAGATAGAAAATCACCCCTCCCGTGTAGCAAAGACCACCAGCAACCAGCCACGCCAACCCTGCCGCGCTCACATTCTCGATGAGCGGTTTGAGAGCTACGCAGATCAACCAGCCCATTACGACGTAGAGGGCGGTTCCCAGCTTATCAAACCGGGGCAGGAAAAACGCTTTCAGAATCATTCCTGCGAGAGCGATACCCCAGATTGTTCCGAGGAGCGACCATCCCCACGCGCCCCGGAGATTCACGAGAAGCCAGGGTGTATAACTGCCCGCAATGAGAACAAAAATCAGCGCGTGGTCGAGGATCTGGAGAGCTCTTTTCCAGGGATCTCTCGTGACGAGATGATAGACCATCGATCCCAAATAAAGAAGAACGAGACTGGCTCCGAAAATCGAGACACTCGTGATGTGCCACCCACCGAGGGGCCCCGCAAGCCAGAGCATCACAACAAGCCCGACAGCACTGAGAAACGCACCGATGCCGTGACTGATCGTATTGGCGAGTTCCTCTGCCGGGGACTCGCATAACTCGCTCCGTTCGGACATACCCATAGCTAAAGGGATATCGGGACCAAAATCGAGCCAATTCTTCCCCCTCCCTTCGTTTGCCGGGAATAAGCTGGGGGTGAATACTCTTTACTCGCTATAAGAATTTGTTCATTGTTGACGCGTTCTTTCCAATCCGATCGCGACCTCGCCGCGAAGGAATCCCGCTTTCCATGAAGACTCATTTCGCCTTGATCCTCCTTCTCGGACTGACAGCGGCCCCTCTTCAGGCCATCACCATCGTGGTTGACTACAGCCTGGACTCCAACAACTTCTTCAACAACCAGGACAAGCGGGATGCGATGCAGGCAGTGGCAGATCGCTACAGCCGGGTAATCACGAGTTCCCTCGCAGCGGTGAGTCCATCAGGGACGGGAACCGGAACCAGCGCCGGCTGGCGCATTGGATTCAAGCACCCCGGGACAGGAGCAAGCTACCAGATCACCACCGCAGCGAATCAGGGATCTGACCCGCTCGATACTCCGGGCGATCCAGATGATGATGCTGACGAATACGGATTTGCAGGACTTGCCACGGACGTTTGGATTCTTTACGCCGGCGCCAGACCTCTCAGCTCAAAAGGACAGGGCGGGACGGGAACCGGTCTTAATTTCACCTCAACATTCAACGACATCAACGGCCCCATGCATCGGGGCTTCAACGACAACACTCCCTCCAGCACAGCGAGCGACCTTCCCCGCTGGGGCGGTGCCATCACTTTTGACAGCAATGCGACCTGGCATTTTGACCTGAGTTCAGTCGCCCCTTTCGGTGCCTCCGATTTCTATTCCATCGCCCTCCACGAAGTGGGCCATGCGCTGGGACTCAGCACGAGTTGGAATCAGTGGAATGACAATGGAGGAGGAGTCTATGTGGGATCTGCCGCCATCGCTGCCTACAATCTGGACAATCCGGGAACCGTTGCCAGCTTGAACCTCGTCAGTCCTTCCAATCCTCACTTTGCGGATGGCACTTACGATTCGTTTATCTTTGCCAGTGGAACTCCGATCACCATCGGGACAGTGGGAAGTGGTCTTCGTCAGGATCTTTTGATGGACCCGATCGCAAACTTTTCCGCACAGCAGAAGCGCTTTGAATTGACCAATGTCGATGTGGCCGCCCTTCGCGACGTCGGATGGGAAACTCTGGCCGGAGTGGCTCCCGACCCGGTTCAACAGCCTGATAACAAAGTCGGGCCGAATTTGCTGACCACGATAGGAGACGGCATCTACAACTCGGCAGCCGGACAGACATTCACTCTCATTTCAAAACGCGGCGCGCCAATTGGCGGTATCGTCTCGGTAGAGAACGACGGCGATCTTTCGGACAACTTCTTGCTGAGCGGAAGCCGGGGAACGTCCCTTTTCCGGGTCACCTATAAAGAATCGGGAGGCAACATCACCGCCGCCATGATCAGCGGAACCCACCAGACCGGAGCGCTGGCTGCCGGAGCCTCCGCGAATCCTGTTTCCGTTCAAATCCGTCCCGCCCGGAGTAAGCTGAAGAAGGTGATTCGCCGGGGAGGTCGCCGAATCGTTCGTTTTAAGAAAAAGAGATTCACCGCCATCGTCGGCAGCGAATCAGTGACCAAGGCAACCGCCCGCGATATCAGCGTGCTGAAGGTTCGAACGAAGTAAGTTTCGGTGTCGCGGTCAACGCGCCGCTGCCAGCGCTACAAGAATCGCCTTTTGCGCATGGAGCCGGTTTTCGGCCTCCTGAAAAATCTCGTCGGCTCTCGCTTCGAGAACCGATTCCGTGATCTCTTTTCCCCGGTAAGCTGGCAGACAATGCTGCACAATGGCACCCGGATTTGCGATCGAGACGACCTCGTCGTTGATCTGAAACGGAGCCAATGTGGCGAGCCTGTCGGCCGCTTCCGCCTCTTTCCCCATGCTCACCCAGGTGTCGGTGTAGAGAACGTCGGAATTCTTTGCCGCGACTTCAACATCATCTGTCACAGTCACGGGGGCCTCCCCGAGACGGCCCATGAACTCGTCGTCCGGCTGAAACGCGGCAGGGGCCGCAATCACCAGCTCGAATCCCAAACGCTTCGCAGCCCAGGCCCACGAGCGCCCCATATTGCAGTCCCCGTCGCCGAAAAAGGCAATTTTCTTCCCTTCCCAGCCTCCGAGCAATTCGCGAATCGTGAGCAAGTCGGCCAGGATTTGGCAGGGGTGTTCTTCGTCGGTCAGTGCATTGATCGTCGGAATCTTCCCATACTCCGCAAAGTCGACGACGTCCTGCTGGTCGAAGGTTCGAATGATTGCGCCGTCCACCATTCTCCCGAGAACACGGGCCGTGTCTTTGATCGGCTCTCCCCGACCAAGTTGAACATCATTGGCATTCAAAAACATAGGACGGGCGCCCAACTCATTGAGTCCCACTTCGAAGCTGACCCGTGTTCGCGTCGACGACTTGGTAAAGATCATGGCCCATGTCTCACCGAGGAGAGGCTTCGGTCCATCAAGGCAGCGCCCGGCCTTCAGCTCGACGGCGGAGTCGATCAGAGATTCTATTTCCTCTTTCGAGAGATCTTCGATTCCTAAGAGATGCTTCATTGTTTTTGTTCCTTTGCAGTCGTTTCTACCATGACGTCGAGCGCGGCTGTAAACAGCGCAAGCCCCTCGTCCACCTCTTCGTCCGTGACATTCAATCGCGGCAACCACCTCACCACATCGGGACCGGCGGGCACGGTGAGCATTCCGGCTTCCATTAATGCCGAGACGATAAAAAGAGCGGGAGTTTTCCCCGACTCGGAAAACCCGGGAACCGAATTCATCGCGGCTTCATCCACGACGAATCCGAGCATAAGCCCGATTCCCCGAAGTGAGCGGATCAGTGGGGAATTCCATTTTTCCACCGCGGCTCGAATCCGCCCCTCCTGTCGTTTCACATTTTCGAGAGATCCGGACCGCTCGATCTCCCGGAGAACGGCGAGGGAAACGGCAGAGCCCAAAGGGGTACCACCGAAGGTCGACCCGTGGGTTCCCGGCCCGAGCGCGGAGGCACACTCATCGCCGGCCCAGAAGGATCCGATCGGGAAACCTCCTCCGAAACCTTTGGCCCAGCTGACCGCATCCGGTTCGACATCGACTCCACTCCCTTTCAGAATTGTCCGCCAGCCACACCAGTCCCCGGACCGCCCGGAACCAACCTGAACTTCATCGAACATGAGAAGAAGGTCGTATTTCTCGCGTAACTCCGCAGCGCAGGCCATGAATTCCGGTGTCGCGGGATTGATTCCGCCTTCGCCCTGAATTGGCTCAAAAAGGATTGCCGCCGTCTTTTCCGAAACCGCCTGCCGCAGCACCTCTTGATCATTGAAAGGGACATGGAGAAAGCCTGGCAAGAGCGGATCAAACCCGATTTTCACCTTTTCCTGTCCTGTCGCCGCGATCCCACCGAGCGTTCTGCCGTGAAATGATTGTTTGCAGGTGATGATCTCATTTTTTCCCGCCTCGCTTCCGTATTTGTCGAAGGCTCTCTTTCTTGCCAATTTGATGAGACCATCATTGGCTTCCGCGCCGCTGTTGCAGAAAAAGACTTTGCCGGGACGCTCCATCATCGTTTCGACGACAAACTGCGCGAGCTCGGCCTGCTCCCGGATCAGATAAAGATTGGAACAGTGAATCAGCTTCCCGCCCTGTGAACGCAACGCCTCCTGCATGACCTCCGGGCAGTGGCCCAGGGAGCAAACCGCGATCCCCGTCGCAAAATCAAGGTAGCGTTTTCCGTCCTCGTCGAAAATATAGCCGCCCTCACCCCGCACCATCGCAATCGGAAAACGTCCGTAGTTTCCGAGAACGAATTGTTCTGTAAGTTCCGATGTGGTCATTGTACGATCTCCGTCCCGATTCCCTCCTGAGTAAAAATCTCCAGTAGGAGCGAATGAGAGATTCGCCCGTCAATCATGTGGACTTTTCCGACCCCCGCCTCCAGAGCCTCCACGGAGGAGCGCACTTTTGGGATCATGCCCCCGCCGATCGTTCCATCCTCGATCAAGCCTTCCACCTCAGACGATTGTAAAGACGGTATCAGGGTGGATTCGTCGGAAGGATCCCCCATCAGCCCTAACACATCACTCAAATAGACCAACTTGGCCGCCTTCAGTTCGGCAGCAAGAGCGCTTGCGGCAAGGTCCGCATTGACATTCAGTGCCAGCTTGGTCTCCCGCTCGGAGGCCACGGGGGAAACCACGGGAACGGTTTCCGATGACAGTGCCGCATGGATCTTCGAAAGGTCGAATCCGACGACTCGCCCTACCCTGCCGAGTTTTACCTCCCGGTTCTCTTCATCGGACCATCCGGTGAGACGCTCGCCAATGAAGGCTTCATTCCCCGGAACGCCGAGGGCCCGGCCGCCATAGCTTTCGATTCCCTCGACCAGACCCGGATTGATGTTTCCACTGAGCGTCCGCTCCACGATTTCCATCGCTTCGTCTGTCGTGACCCGCTGTCCGCCGACAAAAGTTGCCTCGAGGCCGGATGCCTTCATCGCCGCTGAGATCGCCTTTCCACCACCGTGCACGATGACAGGGTTGATCCCGGCCAGCTCCATGAACACGATGTCCCGGAGCAACCGGCGCACCAGATCAGGATCGTCCATGGCGCTTCCGCCGACCTTAATCAGAAACGTCTTTCCACGAAATTCCTGAAAGTAGGGAAGTGCCTCTACCAGTACAGCAGCTTTTTCGATCTGGTTTTGAAAGGATGTAGCCATCGGAAAATGGAAGCCGGAAACATCGACGCTAACGTTCCCGGGGCAAGGAAAGAATCCGGCACCGAAAACACCCCCGACCGAATTCCGGGGACGAGATCTACCCGTGTTCTATCGACTAGGATTTACGGTTGAGTGCGTATTCCTCACGATTGAACAGCACATATTCGGGAGAGAGATCCGATGTGTAGAGGGTAAATTCCCCCCGACCAATATTTAGATTGATGGTCACCGTAAACTCATCTTTTCGGACCGCCTTGGAAAGCTTGTCGATGTCTGTCTTTGCTGCGAGACCATTTTGCGCAGCGAGAACCCCATCGAAGTGAATTTCGACCATCTCCTCTTTCACTCGCGCTCCGGAGTAGCCAACCGCGTGAATGACGCGCCCCCAGTTCGGATCATTCCCATTCCAGGAACATTTCACCAGCTGGGAATTCCCAACAGCCCGGGCCACCCGTTGCGCATCCAAATGCGAGGCGGCACCGCGCACATTCACTTCGACCAGCTTTGTGACGCGCTCTCCATCAGAGACCAGCTTCTTTGCCAGGTGAAGCATCACCTCGGTGAGGGCTTCCCGAAACTCGGCACTGCCCTTCCCGCTTCTCGTAATTCGATTATTGCCGGCCTGCCCGTTTGCCAGAACAATCACGGTATCGTTCGTGCTCATGTCGCCGTCGACTGAGATACAATTGAAGGAATGATCAACCGCCTCTTGCGTGGCCGCTTTGATTTCTGCTTGAGAAACATTCGCGTCCGTAGTGACAAAACACAGCATCGTCGCCATGTGCGGATTGATCATTCCCGCGCCTTTTGCGATGGCGCCGATACGAACCTTTTTACCGCCGATCTTACACTGAGCCGAGACACTCTTCTGATGCGTGTCGCTCGTCATGATCGCCTGTGCCGCAGGATCCCCGTCTTCTCCGAGTGATTCTACCAGCGGAACGATCTTTGGCTCGATCCGGCCCATGGGAAGCGGAACTCCGATGATTCCCGTGGAGCAAACCTGAACCTCGCGCTGGCGGATCCCAAGAGCACGACTCGTGACACTGGCCATCGTTCTTGCATCGAGCATCCCCTGATGCCCGGTACAAGCATTCGCATTTCCGCTGTTCGCAATAATCGCACGGGGAACCGTCGATTTCAGATAACTGGAGGAAAGTCGAACCGGGGCGGCGCAGACTTCATTCTGTGTGTAAACCGCCCAACCAACCGTCGGAAACTCGGAGTAGATCAGGGCCAAATCGAGACGCTTCACCTCCGGATTCTTAATTCCACAGCCAATCGCAGCTGACTTGAAACCCTTCGGGGCACAGATTCCCCCTTCGATGCATTTTACTTTCCTGGACATGTGCGGCTCGTGTTTCGGAAATCCCCGTCCCGGATACCCGGAACTAGAAATTCAGGAGGCCACTCGTCTCGGGCAGGGAATTCATTAGATTGAAACTCTGCACGGCCTGACTCGCAGCTCCTTTCCCTAAATTGTCCTCTGCACTCGATAAAATCAACCGTCCAGTGCGGGAATCGACGACCCACCCCACATCCACAAAGTTCGTCCCGACTACATTTTTGGTGTCGGCAAACTTCCCCTCCCCGAGAACCCTGACAAACGCACTCTCTGAATACGCCTCTTCGAGACATTCGGACACGGAGGTGGAGAGCCCATCCATCGTTCCGCTTATTTCACAAAAAATGGTAGTCGCAATTCCCGCTTTCACCGGCATCAGGTGGGGGACAAAACTGATCACGACACCGGTCCCGGCTGCGATGGAAAGCTCCT
>JARGNG010000181.1 GCA_029213265.1 Verrucomicrobiales bacterium
GCAATTCAATGACAGGCTGCACTTCGTCCTTTTCTGACATAGCCAGGGTAGCGGAGCTCTTCGAATCACGAAAGACTGATTCCGCCTCAGGCATTCTTGTCCAGCTTCGCTTCTTTTTTCACCGCTTTTTTCGCGACAGCTTCGACTCCGGAACCCTTCTCCACTTCACGCTCCTTCGGTCCCCTCGCGATCTCCATCTGCGGCGGCTCATAGTCATCCGGCATCTTCAAGAGTACCTCTTCCCCCTCATCGAGACCTTCGACCACTTCGATGAAATCATTGTTGTGGGCACCGACCTTCACCGGGTGGCGTTCATAATTATTTCCATCGCTGCGGAAGACAAAATGCTCGTCCTCTTCCACAAAAACAGATTGGACTGGAACGTAGTTTACATCCTGCAACTCGCTCACAATGATCTCCACTTTGGCGCTCATGCCGGGCTTGAGAAACTCATGCGTTCCATCGATTTCGACGGTCGCCGGATACACTTTCAGAGAGGGATTGTAGCGGGAAGCATTCGAGTCCGGAAGAACCGCCACCTTCGCGATTTTTCCTTCGAGTGTCTTGTCAGGCACGGACTCGGCGGTGATGTAGACTTTCTGACCGAGTTCGATCTTCTTGATGTGAGACTCGTGAATATTCACTTCGACACCAAGCTGGGACATGTCTGGAATCGTGATGATCGGCTGTCCGGTTTTCAAAGTAGCTCCCTCCGAGATCCCGTCGTAGTACCGGGAGGTGTAGTAATTTTCCTGAGCTCCACCGTAAGCTACCAGGCCGGGAAGCTCTGCTTTGATGATGCAGCTGGCGACTTGCTCCTCAAGATTGGCGCGCTTTTTCAACTCCAGATCGTAGCGACGCTTCGCAGAGCGATACCGGGCGTAAATCTGGGACATCTTCGCCATCTCCTCCCGCTTTGTCCGGATGAGCGAAAGCAAAGCCTCCTCGTATTTGGAGAGCATCTTCTCCGCTTCTTTCGGAAATTCGTAGTCGCGGAAGAGTTCCAACTCCGTTTTGGAACGCTGCAAAGCCAGCTCTGCTTTCTCCAGACTGACCTGCTCATTGTCGAGCGTCTGCCGGGTGATAAAATCCTTTTGGAACAAGCGCTTTGCTCCCTCCAGAGATTCTTCCTTCACCGACAGCTCCGAGGCGGCGACCAGAGCTTCGTCCTTCATCCGACGAATCGTCTGCTCAGCCTCACCGTCTCCAAGAAGCTCGTTCTTCAGGAAATTTCCAAAATTCACGTTGGAGGCGAGACTGCTTTCCGCTTCGAGATCGTACGGATTCATTTCCTCGTCCGATCGGGCACTTTCGGCCAGTTTCTTGGAATCGAAGGCTTTCACGATCAATGCGGTCGCTTTCTCCTCGTAAATCTCCAGTGATTCAGTGTCGAAGGGAAGCTTAAGCTTCTTCAATACCTGATCGGCAGCTTCTGCCCCGACAAATTTCTGAAAGTCCAGCAAAGAAAATCGCAGAACCTGCCGCGCCGCCTTGATATCACTCAGTGCCTCGCTCTCTTCAATTTCAATGTTCTGCTTCGCTTCGGCGTAGGCTGCTTCGGTCTGCTGAAACTGCACGTCATGATCGACGATTTCCTCTTCCAACTGAGACGGATCGAGACGCACAAGAATCTTGCCATTCTTCACATCCTCTTCGGTGACCATATAGCCCTCGTCGATGATCTCGAGAATCTTGACTCCCGCGCTCGATTTTACCTCATTCCGGAATTCGAGATAGTTGAGAGCCTGGATGTTTCCTCCTTCCAGCACATCGATCACCATGTCTCCCGTTTGCACAGAAGCGACAGGGAGATCAGAAATCCTGGTCGAGGAATCTCCTTTTCCGAGGAACAGCCATGCCCCTCCTGCCACAACGGCCACGAGAATAATTGCGAAAACCGTTTTTTTCATAAGTTAGCGAGACTCGTTTCTGAGCTTTTTCACCCAGGAACCGTCTTCGTTAACATACAATATCCCCATGTCCCTCCAAAGGCGCAACCGCGCCAAGGTATGATCGACAACGGTGGACGTGCGCTGATTTTGTGC
>JARGNG010000019.1 GCA_029213265.1 Verrucomicrobiales bacterium
TCTACAACGCCGATATGAATATCAACGTGGCGAAGAACGGTTCGATTCTCAGTGCTCATAATTCTTTCGTAAAAAATATCACCGATCAAATCACGGCTACAGAGCCGGATCTGGCAGTTGAGGAAGCAATTGCCATGGCAGCGCAGCATGTTGCGGTCGCCCATAGCCAGGGCAGTCTTCAAATTCTCAAGAAGCCGGAGGGGCCTGCAAAGGAATCTGTATTCGACGGAGGGGATCTTTCTCAGGATCCGATTCCTGCGAGGCTGGTCTATGTCGCAATAGAGGACGGGGAGGCCAAGCTCGCCTGGAACATGGTTTTGCACCTCAAGGACGGAGTGCGTTGGCTCGATTTGAATATTGATGCCGGGAACGGCGAGCTGCTTACGCAAGCCAACTGGTATGCCAACGCGGACTACCGCGTATTTGCCCAGCCGAAGGAACACCCCACGGATGGACCCAGAACGCTTGAATCTGATCCGCACAATCCTTCCGCCTCCCCGTTCGGATGGCACGATACCAACGGAATCAGCGGTGCAGAACATACCGATACCCGCGGAAACAATGTGGAGGCCCAGGAGGACACCGATGCGAGTAACAGCGGAGGTCGACGACCGAATGGAACTGCCGGGCTGGTTTTTGACAATCCCCTGAATTTGGCGACGCAATCCCCTCCCGCCTATGAACACGCCGCCATTACCAACCTCTTCTATTGGAACAACCTGATTCACGACATCATGTGGCATCACGGCTTTGATGAAGCGGCCGGTAATTTCCAGGCTAACAACTACGGCAATGGAGGTGGTGGAGGTGACCCCGTCCAGGCTGATGCGCAGGATGGCTCGGGAACCAACAACGCCAACTTCGGAACGCCTCCTGACGGTCAGGATCCGCGAATGCAAATGTTCGTCTGGACCGAGACCGTTCCGAGTCGCGACAGTGATCTGGAGAACGGCATCATCATTCACGAATACGGCCACGGGATTTCCAATCGCCTCACCGGTGGCCCGGCCAACTCCAGCGCCTTGATTCAGTCTCAAAGTCGCGGAATGGGAGAAGGATGGAGCGATTGGTTTGCCCTGGCTCTGACCGCCGTGCCGACCGACAACGCCAATACCCCCCCGGGGAATCGGAACCTATGTTCTCGGGGAGCCCACTACCGGCCCCGGGATTCGCCCGTACCGCTACACTACCGACCTCGGCGTGAACCCGCAGACTTACGGGAATATCCAGAGCGGATTGAGCGTGCCTCACGGCATCGGGTCGGTTTGGTGCACCACGATTTGGGAGGTCTACTGGAAACTGGTCGGGGCCCATGGTTTTGATGCTGATCTCTACAACGGCACCGGGGGAAACAATATCGCCCTGGATTTGATCATCGAAGGGATGAAGCTTCAACCGGCCAACCCTACCTATCTCGATGCGCGTGATGCTATCATCTTAGCGGACCAGGCAATCTACGGCGGAGCCAACAATGAGATTATCTGGCAGGCATTTGCGAAAAGAGGAATGGGATTCAGCGCTCTCGACGGAGGCAGCGCTTCGTCCCTGAGTGTGACCGAGGCATTCGACCTCCACGATGAATCCCTTTCGATTACGGATGTCAGTGTTTTGGAAGGTGACTCCGGAACGATTCAGGCGACCTTCACGGTATCCCTCTGTGAAGCGTCGGCTGATGAGGTTCGTGTGAACTGGACGACAGAAAATGGTAGCGCGGCCGCGCCGGATGACTTCAATACGGCATCCGGGCAGTTGGTCTTTCCGATCGGTACTCTGTCCCGAACTGTTTCGATAGCGGTGAAAGGGGACAACACCCCGGAAGCGGATGAGGACTTCTCAGTCCAGCTCTTTAATCCGACGGGGGCCTCGATCCTCAAAGGCACGGGAGTCGGGACGATTGAGAACGACGACTTCATCGTACCTGTCATTACCAGCAATCTCTCCGTCCTCGCGATCGATGGTTTCCCCTTTCAGTATCAAATTGAAGCCGATAACACGGCCCGCTCCTACGCGATCTCCAGTGCTCCGGCCGGAATGATCGTTGATTCCATCACCGGTGTGGTCAGCTGGACTCCATCCTCAGAGGGATCTTATTCTTTTCATATCACGGCTACCAATCCGGCAGGTTCCGATACGGAGACGGTTCAGGTCGAGGTTTTGGAGAACTCGCTACAGACGGCTCTCGATATCGGCGAGATTACGATTTTTTCGAGCCTGACTCCGTGGTCGTTGCAGACGGAAGTAACTCATGACGGGACGGACGCTGCACAGAGTGGACCGGTAACCCACAACGAAGCGTCGACGATGCAGATGGAGATCCAGGGTCCGGAGACGATTTTCTTCTGGTGGAAGGTTTCTTCGGAAGAGAACTATGACTACCTCCGCTTTTCTGTCGAAGGGGAGGTCATTGATGAAATTCACGGGGAGGTCGACTGGAGGCAGGTTCGCTACGATTTGCCGGAGGATAAAAGTTATACGGTCCGGTGGGATTATGACAAGGACGGCTCGGTCGATATCGGAACGGATGCGGGCTGGGTCGACAAGCTGGTTCTTCTTACCTTTGATCCGCGTCCTTTTATTACGAGTCCCATCACGGGTGTCGGGGTCAAAGGCCAGGAGTTCTCCTATCAGATCGAGACTTCGAAACCGGCGACATCATTTTCCAGTACAGCGCTCCCCCAGGGACTTTCCCTGAACACGAGCACCGGGCTCATTTCCGGAACGCCGGTATCGGGAGGCAATACGCCGGTATCGGTGACCGTTTCCAATGCGGCAGGCGAGACGACGGAGACGCTGAATATTCTTATCCTCGAGTTGGTGACTCTTCCCTTCTCTGAAAACTTTGAGTCGGGTCAGATTGAATCGTATTGGGCCGTTACCGGCACGAACACCTACCGGACCGAAGTGAGTCAGGCCCAGTTTCCCCGTGGAGACTGGCATCTGCTGATGGACAGTTCTCAGGACCAGAGCTATTCGCGGAATGAATTGACCTTTTACTCGGACATTCGCGGGCTGCATGACGTGGAGCTCAAGTTCTGGGCGCGCGATTACAATGACGAAGAGCATGGTCCACCGGCTTCTCCCTTTATGGATGGTGCCGACTTTGATGGTGTCGCAATCAGCCCGGATCGGGTTCATTGGTATGAAGTCCAGCCTCTCCGCTCCCAGATCAACGGTACCTATTCGGAGTACACCATCGACATCAACGCCGCGATGACCGCCCGCGGGCTGGATTACGGGGAGTTCTTCGGGATTCGCTTTAACCACTTCGATAACTATGAGCTATCCACGGATGGCTTCGCCTTTGATGACATTTCGCTGACCGGTTCCGCCGCTTCTGTTTCCGCGCCAACTCTGTCATCTGCGTCCGACTGGGGAGTTTCCAACAGTGATGGAATTACCGGAGATACAACGCCAACTTTCTCTGGAACAGGGACAGCAGGAACCGAAGTGACCTTGCGGTCCGACATCCAGGGCATTGTAAAAAAAGGTAATGTGAACGGGTCCGGGAACTGGACGATTACCACGAACACGCTCAGTGCGGGAACTCACTTGATCACTGCCAGTGTTCACGGCGGAGTTGAGTCCGCTCCGGTTTCCGTAAAAATCGAATCTTCGATTCCGGGCGTTATGGTCACCAAAGCGGCCGGCCAGGCGGATCCGGCTTCCTCCGGCCCTGTGGTTTTCGATATCGTGTTCAGCGAGGACGTCATCGGCTTTACCTCCTCTGACCTCGATGTGACTGGCAGCATTGCCGGTAATGTCTCCCTGACGGGCGGACCCGCCAATTATCAGGCGACCATCGCGCTCACTGGTTCGGAGGGAGCGATCAGTTTGACTATCCCATCCGGGGCGGCCGAGGACTATGCCGGCAACCAGAGTCTCTCCTCGAACTCACCGGATAACTACGTGGAGATCGACGCCCATCCGGGAAGTTCGGGGTCGCCAACTCAGTTCCCTTTGAGCGGCGGCACCGGAATGCAGTCCGCATGGCTGGAGTCCACCGATACGGACACCTTTACCTTTACGCTGAGTGGTCCTCGTATGGCCCGTATCCATACGACGGGGCAGGTCAACACGCGCGGTGAATTGCGAGATGCGAATGGTGACCTCCTCAATGACCCGAATTCCGATGACAACGCAGGAGGTGGATCCAACTTTGATATTCGGGAAACTCTTCGTGCCGGAACCTATACCGTGGTGGTCACGGCAAACAATGACCAGGGCTCCTACGATCTGCACGTCGAGGCGGTGGATATTCCGATGATACAACCGGACATGCAAATCTCCGGATCGGGCGATGACATTTATGATACCCTGACCGGACAGAGTTCCTCGCTTTCCTCCCGGCGCGGCGCTCCCGTCTCGGCTGTTTCGACGGTGGAGAACGACGGGGAGATCACGGATACCTTCACTCTTTCAGCGGCCCGTGGAAATTCCACGTTCAAGGTGAATTACATTTCCCGGGATGAGGGAAATATTACTGCCGCTGTGGTTGCGGGGACTCATAGAATTGAGGATATGGATCCCAACGACGATCCATATTCCATCACAACATCGGTTCGACCGGCCAAGAATAAGATCCGCAAGAAGCTTCCGAAGAAGCGCCAACGGGGCGGCAATAAGTTCAAATACAAAGTGCGGAGTTACACGACGATTCTCCGGGTTGTCTCTGATGTGAGCGAAACGCAGGCAGACCGCGGGTCGATCAAGGTGAAGACAACGAAGTAGAAACGACTTCGGATAGCGATTCGGTTGGCGGCGCGATTTGGTGCTCCCCTGCTTTTCTTCCGAGCACAAAAAAACCCGGCGTCGCTTGAAGCGAGGCCGGGTCTTTGGAAATGAGGTGATTACTCAGCGGAGACGGTGATGGCGTCATCACCGCGCTCACCGGTCCGAATGCGGATCGCATCTTCGACGGACGAGATGAACACTTTTCCGTCTCCGATCTTATTCGTGGAAGCGGCCTTGACGATGGTGTCGACAACCGACCCTGCGTCTCCGTCTTCGACGACAATTTCGAGTTTTACTTTGGGAAGAAAGTCGACGGTGTATTCCGATCCGCGATAAATCTCGGTGTGGCCTTTCTGACGACCAAATCCTTTGACTTCGCTAACAGTCATTCCGTGAACACCAGCTTCGGTGAGGGCTTCTTTAACTTCTTCCAGTTTGAAGGGCTTAATGATGGCTTCGATTTTTTTCATGTTTTCGTTCGATGGATTGATTTTCCACTGGGATAGAGAAAAGCAGATTGTATGCCAATCTCCCTTTTCGTTATCGAAACCCCTCTATTCCAGGCATTTACCAATTCGCTTTCTAGACAGGGGCGGAATTTCTGGTAACTTTTTTACCAGTAAGTGAGAAGTATTTTACCGAATTGATGTCAGAATCTTCCCGTATTCTTTTAGTCGATCCCGATCCGGAAACAACCGGGGCGATGGCGACTTCACTTCGTGATGTCGATGTCAGGGTCACGACGGTTCCCGGGCGGGAAATGGCAGAGGAGGAGCTTCATCATCGGGAATACCTGGCGGTGGTTGTCGATCTCGACTTCGAGGACGGGGTCGGTTTTACTTTGCTGAAAGAAATCCATTCGAACTACCCGCTGCTTCCGATAATCGCGATCAGCGAGTCACAGGAAAGCGGTCTCGCGATCGAGGCTGTGAAAGCCGGAGCATTCGATTTTCTATCCAAGCCGATTCATGCTTCCGAACTGACCAAGTCGGTCCACGATGCCATCGCCTGTTCGAGAAAATCAACGGAGACGGTCGCGATTGATCCGGGGAGTGAACTAAGCGATTCGGCTGATTCGCTCGTCGGTAACAGCCGCGCCATGGTGGATGTTTACAAAAGTCTCGGGCGACTCTCTCCCACTCCGGTCACTGTTTTGATCCGCGGAGAGACCGGTACGGGCAAGGAGCTCATTGCCCGCGCCCTGTATCAGCACGGGCATCGTTCGCACAGGGGGCTCATTACGGTGAATTGTGCTGCGATTCCGGAAAATCTGCTCGAGTCGGAATTGTTCGGGCATGAAAAGGGTGCGTTTACCGGGGCTGTTTCGACCCGGATCGGAAAGTTCGAGCAGGCCAACGGAGCGACTTTGTTTCTCGACGAGATCGGCGATCTCGATCTGGGACTCCAGGCCAAATTGCTTCGTGTCCTTCAGGAAAAGCGTTTTCAGCGTGTGGGAGGGAATGAAGAGATTTCAGTCGATGTACGCATCATTGCGGCAACCCACCGTTCCCTCGAGCGAATGATTTCGGAAGGAAGTTTCCGGGAAGATCTTTTCTACCGGCTCAATGTTGCGACGATTAAACTTCCTCCTCTTCGTGACCGAACGGGCGATATTCCATTGCTCTCGAGATTCTTCCTGAGGCGGTTTGGCGCGGAACTGGGAATTGCCCCCGTTTCCATGACCCGCGAGGCGATTTCGCGGCTCGAATCCGCCCGGCTTCCCGGTAATGTCCGGCAACTTCAGAACATGATCCGAAAAGCGCTCTTGCGAAGTCGCGGCTACGCCATCGACCGCGAGATGATCGAAGAACTTCTCGTGGAAACCGAACCACCGGATGAGCCCGGCGCCGGTTCCGAATCCCTTGATCGTTTTTGCCGCGATCTCGTTGAGGAGGCGGCGAATGACCGGATCACTGATGCACACCAGCAGGCGGTTGAGAAAGTGGAGTCGACGCTTCTTCGCATTGCCCTCGATCGAACAAACGGCAATATCAGCCTGGCTTCGAAATGGCTCGGGCTTTCCCGATTGACGATTCGGGAGAAAGCCAAAAAGTACGGGATCGGTCGATAAGGCAGTCCGGCGGACTAGGCGGGAGGCATCGCGAGCCAGGCCGTCGTGGTGGAGTCCGCATGGCGAAGTCCGAGACGCATTCCCATCTGTCCGGCGAGGACGGCAGCGGTTGTGAGGCCGATCCCGAAAAATTCGGCGCCCTTCGTAGTGTGGAACGGTTCGAACGCTTTTTCCAAATCGGCTGCGTCCATCGGGTTACTCGAATTTCTGATGAAGAGATCAACGTTGGCACCGGGGCTCGCTTCACCCGGAGGAAAGATATCGATCGCGACGGTTCCCCCACCCACTTCCGCAGCGCCTTCGGCTGCGTTCTTAATCAGTTGGGTAAAGATGTCGGTCAGTTTTCCCCCGTCGCCAGCCACCGGCGGCAACCCATCGCGAGCATTGACCTGCAGGTTCACACCTGAGGCGCCACAGATTTCATTCGCCTTGTCGGTCCAGTACGTCAGCAGTTCCCCGATCGAAACCGCAGAGCGATCACAGCGGCTGCATCCGGAGGAGATGAGAACTTCACGGTTGAGATCAGAAGCGACTTTGGAAGAGTCCTGCATTTGCTGCGCACTCTCACGAACCTCGTCGCTGATTTCGTCATCATAGAGAATCAGGCTCGAAAAGCCCTGAATCACACCCATGAGATTGTTGTGCTTGTGTACCAGCCCTTTTAAGAATGACTCGTAAAACTTTCGAGTCGGACTCTCATCGAGCCGATAGTCGTCTGCGAAGAAAAAGTCGGCCATAGCAACAAAGCGGAAAATTCCCGCCGGAAGACCCCGTCGGGTTAGATAGAATCATAGGACTTGTGGACCGTTTCACAACTTAATAAATCTTAGATTTCATGAATAATTAGCCATTAAACTCGGGACCGCCCTCCGTGGTTCATACGCCCTGCCTTACCGTGGAGGAGCTGAGCTTCCATGCTCTGACTTTGAATTACTCAGTAGATCGCCTTTTTCCTTACTTTTGTTTCTTCAGTTTCCGGTTTTGCGACCGCGGGCGATCGGGAAGTGGCCCGGGATTGAGGCTCCCATCCGTGCCTCCACCAACCTCATGGGTTTGATTTCGGACCGAGGTGTTCCGAAACGAGGAGCCAGATTCCGTCTTCGTTGACAAGAGAGGAAGTGCCTCGGCCGGATCCGGAGATATGATTTTCGTTCATAATTCCCGACCACTCGTAATCGAAAGTGAATACAGCGAAGCCGTTGTCCGTTACGATCCAATGCACGTTTGAGATCGCATACTTTTCGCTCTCAATCAGGGTGAAGTTTTTCCGGAAGGCTGTTTCGACCTGAGCTTTTCCTTTGTGAACTGTTCCGTTGGAAAAACTGACGGTGCAGAGGGAGTGGACCAGGGGGGACACCGTTTCCCAATTTTGGGATCGCAGGGCCTCCTCGTAGTTTTCAATCCAATGTTCGGGCTTTGTGCTCATGTTGGTATTTGCCTGGGGTGACTCGGTTCTCTTTGGCGTGCTGAGCACCCTAACATTCGTAGAATGCGAAGAAATGCCTGCCGTTTTCTCTACGGGGCGCGATTGATTTCAATTCGCTCGGCACTGATAATCGAATGCAGCGCTCCGGCAGCGCTTTCTACGAGAAGCTCTCCCCCGGGACCCAGTCCACGACCGGTTCCGCAAATGGTTCCGGCGGCGGTTTCGAGAAGAAGCTCTTTGCCTTTCAGGAAACTTCGCTCCTCGAGCCAGTCCTTCACTTCGTCGAACCTTGTCAGTTTGTTAGGATATGATTCGAAAAATTCACGAAGGATCAGTCCGAGGAGAAAAGGGCGACTCGATTCGCAGTCGAGGTGGGCATAGAGCGAGGTGGCGAGAGACTCGATCGGCGTAGGGAATTCCTCCGGTCTTACATTCACATTCAGGCCGATACCGACGACGGCATAGGGCTTCGGAATCATGATGGTTTCGACGAGGATTCCCGCCAGCTTTTTCCCGTCGAGGTAGATATCATTGGGCCACTTTGTCTGGACCTTCTGCATCGGTAGAACATCTTCGACGACGCTGCCGAGGATCCTCGCAGTGAGATGCGGTAATCGCGTCCAGAGGGTTTTGTCTTCTCCTAACTCGAGCGCGACCGAAAAGAGAAGGTTCTTTCCGGCGGGGGCTTCCCACTTGTCCCCCCGGCGACCTCGTCCGGCGGTCTGATAGTCGGCAACCACCAGATCAAGATGGCCGGCTCGATCGTTCTTCAGCAGGGCAAGGAGGTCGCTGTTGGTCGATCCGGTTTCGGCAATCCAGTGAACCTTCCCGGGTCCGAACTCTTTCTTCAGTGACTCGGGCCAGCCCTGGATAATTTCCGAGTGCATCGTATTCCGGTTGCCCGAGGTTCAAGCCTCCGCCAGATCCAGACCGAGGTCGATGGAGCGGACGGAATGGGTCAAGGCACCCACGGAGATGAAGTCGACTCCGGTTTCGGCGATTCCGGCAATGGTTGATAGGTTTACCCCGCCGCTTGCTTCGAGTCGGGTCCGGACTCCGGCGTCATCCCTCATCGCAACCGCCTTTCGCAATTCTTCGTTGCTCATATTGTCGAGAAGGATCACGTCGATCCCCGGGATCTGGAGAAAAGATTCGACCTGGTCGAGTCGATCCGCCTCGACCTCGATTTTCAGGTCCGGCATCCTGGCGCGAAGTTCGGTGACCCGCTCGCCGAGATCGACCGGGGAGAGATTGGCGGCGAGATGGTTGTCTTTCACCATGACCGCATCGTAGAGACCGAAGCGGTGATTCGTGGCTCCTCCGTGCACCACCGCCGCTTTCTCCAACTCGCGGAATCCCGGGGTGGTTTTTCTGGTATCGAGGAGAACGGCTTTGGTGTGGCGAATTTGATCCACATACGCCCTCGTGGAAGTGGCGACTCCCGAGAGTCGCTGCATGAAATTGAGAACGGTTCGCTCGGCAGTGAGGAGAGACCGGGTCGGTCCGGAGATCTCGGCCACGAGGTCACCCTTTTCGACGGAGTCGCCATCCTGGGCGATCATCCGAAAGCAGAGGGCATCATCGACCGCATTGCAGACCATCGCAGCGACACCGCCACCGGAGACAACGGCATTTTCGCGGCTCATGATCTTTCCAACGGAGCGATGCTCTGGATCGACGAAGTGCAGGCTGGTGAGATCTCCAACCTCGCGCAGGTCTTCTTCAAGAGCGAGCTCGACGAGAATTCTGGAAAGTCGATTCATAGGAATGGGGGGGATCTTATTCCGCGGTAGGTGGCGCGGTCAGGGTTCGAAAGTAGAGGCGATCAAAGGAGGGATCGAGGTCGCGATAAAAGTCGATCAGGGTATCGACCTTTTGATCGAGGCGCGGATACTTTTGGCAGTAGGTCCAGAGTTCGGGATTGGTAAATAGATGGGCTGCCGTTTCGTTGAGGTCCTGTTCGAGGGAGACTTGATTGTAGGCGGTCAGAAATCCCTGCTTCATCAATTCGGTATTGATCTGGAGAAGAGTGCTTCCTGAACCACCTGTCTTTTTTTGCTCGGCCTCCAGAACCCGGGTCGCTTCGGATTTGTCTCCGCTTTGCTCTTCGATTACGCCGGGTGCGCGATAGACGAAGGTCTTTTCGTTGGCAGACAACCAGCGTTCCTCTTCGAAACGGGCTTCATTCTTTTTGAGCAGAAGCGAGGAGAACTCATGGTGGAAGCGCTGCTCAAATCCGCGGGCATTGAAACTCGGACGATAGACGAGGACAACCCGTTTTGCGTTGGCCATATAGGTGCCTCCATAACTCACGTCGTAAAACTGTAGCGAACCGACGAGGTAGACACCTTCGAGAAAACGGTTGAGCAGCGATTCCGGATATTTCGCGAGAGCCTGCTCGACGATTTTCCGGGCCGCTTCCCGGGAAGCGGCTTCGACGGGTTTGGTTTTCGCGTTGATGGGATCCGCGATCCAGTCAGCAGGCAGAAACTGGTCCGCCTCCGGAAAGTGGATCAGTTCACGGGAGGCAGCGGCTGGAGTCGCACCGGATGGTTTACCCCCCGCGACCGGCGTGGTGGTCGGCGCTGATTCAGGCTGTGCCTGCACCGGTGGTTCCGTTTCCGCCTTTTGGCAGGACACGGAGAGAAAGACAACGGAGAGAAGTAGAAAGGACCGGCGCATAGGGTTCGTTAGCGATTGCCCTTTTCCAACCAAACTGCAAGCAGGGAGATGTCTGCCGGAGTGATTCCGCTGATTCGTCCAGCCTGCCCGAGAGTCTTGGGTCGAATCTGTTGCAGCTTCATCTGGGCTTCTCTCTTCAGTCCGTGGATCGTATCGAACTGCATGGAATCCGGAATCAGTTTTTCGTCGAGCCGGCGAGTTCGCAGAACCATGTCGCCCTGTCTCTTGATATAGCCTTCGTATTTGATGTCGATTTCGGCCTGTTCCCAGATGGAGGCGGTAAAGCGGGCGATGAGTTCAGGATCATATTTGGTCCAGGAGGATTCCGGACGGCGCAGCCATTTGGCGAGGGAGCCTTCCGCCGTGTGGGTGTTCTCGAGGAGATGCCGCAGTTCATCGATCAGCTTCTGCTTTGCCACGGAGGCTTCGCGGAAGGGTTCATCGATCAATCCGTGGGCAAAGGCTTTTTCCGAGAGACGCAGGTCCGCGTTGTCATGGCGGAGAAGAAGGCGGTGCTCGGCGCGACTGGTAAACATGCGGTAGGGTTCGTCGGTCCCTTTTGTAACGAGATCATCGACCATCACTCCGAGATAGGCTTCATCACGACCAAGAATGAATTCCTCTCTCCCGGCGGCCTTCAAGGCGGCGTTGGCTCCCGCAATCAACCCCTGCCCTGCCGCCTCCTCGTAGCCGGAGGTTCCGTTGATCTGCCCCGCAAAATAGAGTCCGGAGACCTCCTTGGTTTCCAGGGTCGGGAAAAGCTGAGTGGGAATGCAGTAGTCGTATTCGACGGCGTATCCCGGACGGATGATCTCCACGTTTTCCAATCCGGCGATGGAGTGGATGAAATCATATTGCACGTCGAAAGGCAGAGAGGTGGAGACACCGTTAATATAGTATTCGTGAGTCTGACGTCCTTCCGGTTCGAGGAAGACCTGGTGGCGATCCTTTTCTGCGAAGCGGACGACCTTGTCTTCAATGGAAGGGCAATAGCGGGGGCCGACTCCTTCAATCTTCCCGGAATACATGGGAGACTTGTCGAGGTTCGCAAGGATGACATCGTGGGTGCTTTGGTTGGTGTAGGTGATCCAACAGGGCAATTGTTCCACGTGGAACATTGGATCGGCCCAATCATTCAAGGAGAAGATGTCGTTCTCGGACTTGTGATCGAGATCAGAGCGAAAGGAGAACCTCGGGGGCGGATCGTCCCCGTCCTGTCTTTCACATTTGGAAAAGTCGATCGTCCGTCCATTGAGTCGGCAGGGAGTCCCGGTCTTAAATCGCTCCACCTCAAATCCGAGTCGGATGAGGTCATCGCTCAAGGTTGAGGTCGCGTCCCCCATTCGCCCGCCCTTTTCGTTCTGCATACCCACATGCATGAGACCGCGCATGAAAGTTCCCGTGGTGACGATGACGGATTTCGATTCAATGCAAACACCAAGACTCGTTTCGATACCGGTCACCTCATCATTCTCTACCTTGAGGCGAGCTACATTTCCCTGGTGAAGATCGATCTGTTTTTCCCCTTCGATCAGCCACTTCATCCGAAACTGGTAGGCCTTCTTGTCGCACTGCGCACGGGGAGCACGGACGCTTGGGCCCTTCTTCGCGTTTAATACCCGGAACTGAATCGCGGTAGCGTCGGTGTTCAGGCCCATGACTCCGCCAAGGGCATCAATTTCGCGAACCATGTGTCCTTTGCCCAATCCTCCGATTGCGGGATTGCAGGACATTTGTCCCAAAGTGTCGAGATTCTGGCTGAGAAGGGCGACCTCTGCACCGACTCGTGCAGCGGCCATAGCGGCCTCCACTCCCGCGTGGCCACCTCCGATAATTAGGACGTCGTATTTTTTTGGGTAAATAAACATTTCTGTAGTTCGAAATGTTCCACGTGGAACATGGCGAAAAACGATAAAAAAGCGGCCAATTTGGGCCGATTACCGTTTTCCTTCACGGACACTTTACGCTACCGTGCGCCGCCTTCCAACTGGAGGGCCTATTTTTTTGAAACAGATGGCTGCCAAGACAAAAAGCAAAGCAACGGCGGAATACTCCGACGCACCGATCAACCAGTCTCTCACAGACGAGGATAAGATCGAAATGCTCCGAAAGATGGTTCGGATCCGCCGATTCGAACAGACTTCCCTAAAGCATTACCAGGGCGATAAAATCGGAGGTTTCCTCCATCTCTACATCGGACAGGAATCTGTCGCTGTAGGATCGATCTCTCTTCTCGGTGACAACGATCATGTGATCACTGCGTATCGGGACCACGGACATGCTCTCTCCGTCGGAATGAACATGAATGAGTGCATGGCCGAGCTGTTCGGCAAAGCCACCGGATGCTCCAAGGGTAAAGGTGGCTCGATGCACTACTTTGCTCCGGACAAAAACTATTGGGGCGGTCACGGAATCGTAGGAGGTCAGACTCCCCTCGGAGCCGGTCTCGCCTTCGCTCTCAAATACAAAGGTCTCAAGGGATGCTGTCTTTGTTACCTCGGAGACGGGGCGATTAACCAGGGTGCCTTTCATGAAGCCCTGAACCTCGCCGCCCTCTGGGACCTTCCTGTCATCTACATCATTGAGAACAACGGCTACTCCATGGGAACTTCCCAGGCACGTTCCTCGGCTCACCCTGAAGAAGGTCTCGCCGCACGGGCCAAGGGTTATAATATGGCCTGGAACAAAATCGAGGGTGTCAGCCTCTATGAGATCCGCGCCGGAGTGAGTGAGGCGGTCGAACGCGCTCACAACGAGTCCAAGCCGACGATCATTGAGATCATGACCTATCGCCACAAGGGTCATTCCGTTGCCGATGCCAATGCAGAGAAGTATCGCACGAAGGAAGAAATCCAGCGCTACATCGAAGAGCACGATCCCATCAACTTCTGGAAGAAGACATTGCTCGAAGAAGGCGTCATCACCGAAGACGACTACAAGAAGATCAACCGGGAAGCCGGCGACGAAGCCAATGCTGCAGCCGAGTTTGCCGAGAAGTCCCCCTTCCCCGACGAATCCGAAATCTTTGACGATATCTATTGGGAGGTTGATAACAACACCGAAGCCGGACGCACGGGCCGTCACTTCTTTCACAAGTAAGCCTCCGACACAGATTGAACCCTGTCAGGTCGATGACCTGACCCTGTTACCTTTTTCCTCTACTGAACATGCCACGAGAAATCACGTATCGCGAAGCCCTCCGGGAGGGCCTCGATGAAGAACTCGCCCACGACGAAAATGTCGTCATCATTGGTGAAGAGGTTGCCGAATACAATGGCGCCTACAAAGTCACCGAAGGTCTCTGGAAAAAATGGGGCGACAAACGAATCATCGACGCACCCATTTCCGAAGCCGGATTTATCGGGATGGGAATTGGCGCCTCGATGCTCGGGGTCCGCCCGGTCATGGAGCTCATGTTTTACAGCTTCGCCTATGTCGCCTTCGACCAGATGATGAACAACGCCGCGACGTGTCGTTACATGTCAGGCGGACTGACCAACTGCCCGATCGTGGTGCGCGGACCTGCCAATGGCGGGACAAACGTGGGCGCGACTCACTCTCATACGCCGGAGAACATCTTCGCCAATATGCCCGGATTGAAAGTGGTCTCCCCTTCGGATCCCTACGATGTGAAAGGCCTGATCAAATCAGCAATCCGTGACAATGATCCGGTTTACTTCATGGAGAGCACCGTGCTCTACGGCATGAGTGGAGAGGTTCCCTCGAACGACGAACTCGACGACGGGGAACTCATCATTCCACTCGGCAAGGCAAAGGTGAAAAAGGAAGGCACGGACATCACACTGATCGCACACGGAAGGGCTGTGGTGACTTCCCTGCTCGCCGCTGAGATTCTTGCCGAGAAATACGACATCAATGCGGAAGTGCTTGATCTTCGGAGCATTCGCCCCCTCGACGAAAATGCGATCATGGAATCGGTTCGCAAAACCCATCGCGCGATTTATATCGAAGAGAACAAACCTTTCTGCGGAGTAGGCGCTCAGATTTCTTCGATGATCATGGAGCAAGCCTTCGATGATCTCGATGCCCCGGTTCTCCGCATCACCAGCGCCGACGCTCCCGCCTTCTACAGTCCTCCGATTGAGAAACTCCAGCTTCCCACTGCGGAAGAAATCGTCGAGCGTGCTTTGACAATTTGTTAGACACTAACAGACCACTAACCAAACCTCTTTCCCACCCGCAAGTTTTACACTGATCACATGGCAGCCTATCTCACGATGCCCAAGCTGAGCGACACCATGAGCGAAGGAACGCTCGTGAAATGGCTCAAGAAAGAAGGTGACTCCGTCTCCATGGACGAGGAAGTCGCCGAAGTCGAAACCGACAAAGCGACCATGGCGATGGCTTCCTTCGACGATGGCATCATCCATAAAATTTACGTGAAGGAGGGCGACACCGTTCCCCTGGGAGCCACTCTCGCTTTGATCCTCGAGGAAGGGGAGGAGCCGCCCGCTGACGCGGATACACCGCCGGCAGCTCCCGTGTCCGAAGAATCCGCGGAGGAGTCGAAGAAAGAGGAAGAGGCGCCGGCAGAGTCCGCCCCGCCCTCGTCACCGGCGCCCTCTTCGTCAACGGCCGCACCGAGCACGAGTTCCGGCAGCCGCGTCAAAGCATCTCCCCTCGCGCGCAAGCTCGCAGGCGAGCTCGGCGTCGATCTGACCCGCCTTCGTGGAACAGGGCCGGGTGGACGCATCGTGAAAGAGGATGTCGAAATGGCACGTGCAGGCGGAGGCGGTGGATCCAACCTGGGACTGCTTCCTTCCAACTCCGGACTCGTCGAACAGAACATCCCCCTCACCGGAATGCGCCGGGTCATTGCCCAGCGACTGCTTGAGAGCAAAACGACAATCCCGCATTTCTATCTGAATATGGAGGTCGATACGGAGCCTCTCATGACGTTGCGGGCTCAGGTCAACGAGGCCAGCCTCGCCAATGAGGGACCGAAGTATACGGTCAATGATTTCATCATGCGGGCCACTGTTCTCGCGACCGCCTCGGTTCCGGAAGTGAATGCCTCCTTTCAGGGTGACTCCGTTCAGCAATACGGTGATATCCATCTTTCGATCGCTGTTGCGGTTGATGAAGGACTCGTCACTCCGGTGATCCGCTCGGCGCAGGACAAGTCGATCAAGGAACTTGCTGCAGAGATCAAAGACCTCGCAGGTCGTGCCCGGGACAAGAAACTCGCCCCGGATGAAATGCAGGGAGGAACGATCACAATCTCGAATCTTGGTGCCTACGGGATCAGCAATTTCGACGCGATTATCAATCCGCCCCAGGCTGCGATTCTTTCCATCGGAACGATCACGAAGCAGCCGGTCGTTAATGCCGCCAACCAGATTGTTCCCGGTCAGCGAATGTGGATCGGGATGAGCTGCGACCACCGTGTTATTGACGGTGCGGTGGGAGCCACCTTCCTCGCCGAATTAAAACGATTCCTCGAATCACCTTTCCTTCTTATTTCCTAACACTTCTCTAAAACAGTCATGGCATCTTACGATCTCATAGTCATCGGCGGCGGCCCTGCCGGATACGTCGGAGCGATCCGCGCAGCGCAACTCGGCAAAAAAGTAGCCTGTGTTGAAAAAGAGCGAGCCGGAGGAACCTGTCTAAACTGGGGCTGTATTCCGACCAAGGCTCTCCTCAAAAACGCCGAGCTCTACCACACCATGAAACATCATGCCGATGAGTTCGGCCTGAATGTGGAGGGTCTCAGCTATGACTGGGAAAAAGTCATCAAGCGTTCCCGCAATGTTTCCGACAAACTTGCCGGCGGAATCGAGTTCCTTTTCAAAAAGAACAAGGTCGACTACATCCGCGGAGTCGGCGGTCTTGCCGCCAACGGAAAAGTCGAGGTCACCGATGCCGATGGAAAAAGCGAACTGCTCACGACGGAAAACGTGCTTGTCGCAACCGGATGTGTTTCCCGCGAACTCCCCTTCCTTCCCTTTGATAAAAAGAAAGTGATCGGATCCCGCGAGGCGATGAATCTCCCGAAGCAGCCCAAGTCGATCACCATCATCGGTGCCGGTGCCATCGGAATTGAGTTTGCCTATTTCTTCAATGCCTACGGAACGGAAGTGACCGTCGTTGAAATGGTCGACACCGTTCTCCCGGTCGAGGACAACGAGGTCAGCAAGCTTCTTGAGAAGTCGCTCACCAAACAGGGGATCAAGATTCTCACCAATACCAAGACTACCGCAGCCGATACCTCGGGGGACGGAGTGGAAATCACGATCGAACCCGCTGAGGGAGGCGAAAGCCAGACCCTGGAAAGTGAGCTCGTTCTCGTCGCCATCGGGATTGCTCCGGTTCTTCCGGACAACGCGGAGCAGATCAATCTGGACCGGGGTTTCATTGAAACCGACGACCGTTACATGACCAGCGTCCCCAAGGTCTTTGCGGCGGGCGACATTACCGGTCCTCCCTGGCTTGCCCACACCGGAAGCTACGAAGCGGTCCAAGCCGTCGAAGGCATGTTCGTGGAAGGGCATGTTCCCAAGCAGGTCGGAACCTTCCCTGCCTGTACCTACTGCCATCCGGAAGTCGCTTCGGTCGGTCTTACCGAGGAAGCGTGCAAGGAGCAGGGGCTGGATTACCGCGTCGGAAAGTTTCCCTTTGCGGCAAGCGGACGTGCTCTCGCCGTCGCTGATTCGGAAGGCTTTGTGAAGATGATCTTCGACAATAAGCATGGAGAGATTCTCGGTGCTCATATGATCGGTGGAGGTTCCACCGAGCTCATCGCCGAAGTCGCCCTCGCCATGAATCTCGAAGCCACTGCGGAAGAAATCGAAGCAACGATCCACGCCCACCCGACTCTGGCCGAGGCGGTGCACGAAGCCACCAGCGACGCCTACGGGCACGCGATCCATATCTGAGCCGCGCAAGCGGCCTGGACTTTCCACGTCCATCGCTCAACATTGAACGTCCCACTTTAGAGGTAGAGCGTTTTACGATCCCTAAGATGCGTCTCGTTCTCAATGAAGAAATCCACGAGGCCATCTTCAAGGATCTGATTCCCTCCGCGAAACGGTTTGTCTGGATCGCGACGGCGGATATCAAGGATCTACATTACCAGCGCACCGCGAGAAAGTTTGATACCTTTCTCTCGATGTTTGATGACCTGGTCAGCGAAGGCGTCGAGATCCGTCTGATCCACGCCAAGGAACCCGGACCGCGTTTTCGCAAAGACTTTGATCGGTTTCCGCAACTGATCAATTCCGATCGATTCGAGCGGGTCCTTTGTCCGCGTAATCACATGAAAGCCGTCATTGTCGACGGGAAGCGTGCCTTTCTCGGTTCCGCGAATCTCACCGGTGCCGGGATGGGAGCGAAATCAACGACCCGGCGGAATTTTGAATGCGGCATGATGGTCGATTCGAAAGAAACCGTAGGCGGATTGATGGATATGTTCGACCAGCTCTTTATCGGCGAACACTGTATCAAGTGCGACCGGAGAGATGTCTGTCCGGATCCGATTGCGTAGGTATACCGGGGGTCACATCCCTGATTCAATCGATTCCCGGCTGAGGCAGCGGCGCAGAGCATCCATTCCGTATCGGTAGCGGGACGCAGCGGTATTGGGGGAAATCTCCAGGGTCCTGCCGATCTCGTCGAAGGTCTGCTCACCCCAGATTTTCAGGGTAATCACTTCGCGGAACTTTTCGGGAATTTTTGCCATCGCCACCTGCAGGGCACGTGAAGTATCGTCTTCGGGCAGGGAAAACCAGGAGACAAGATCGCTTCCCTGATGGAAGGCTTCGTTCTCTCTCAGTCGCCGTCGATCGATACTGCGGGCCAGATCAATCGCACAGCGGCGAATATTGGTATAGGCGAGACTGACGACCTGCTCGTTGGGTGCGCCCTGATGAGTTTTCCAGGTTTTGATCAAGGCCGCTTGAAGAACATCTTCCGCATCCGCCTCGGATCGCGATTGTTGGCGTGCAAACAGGAGGAGTCGATTCCCGTACTCCGCCAACCACTCTTTCCATTGTTCAGAATGATCCTGCATCTGTGTATAAGACGGATGAACCCCCGATTCGTTCGAAAAAAATTCAGCTATCTCGTTGCCCGATAGATCATTCCGAAAGGAAGGAGGTGTTTCCGGGAAAGATTGGACAGCATTGCCTGCCCGATGGGAGTGCTCAGAATCGGATGCATCCAGCGGGAAATTGCCAGCCTGCGACGAAACTTGGAGGTGGCCCGTTTTCGATACTGGCTCAGCGCATCCGGCCACGCGAGTTCTCCTTTGGAATAGGCAGCAAGGAGCGGAACGGCGAGCTCGGCAGACTGGAAGGCCATGCTCATTCCGTTGCCGGTAAAGGGTGGAATGATGGAACCCCGATCTCCAATGCAGAAAGCGGATTCCTTCGCTCGATCCTGGGCCCCAAAGAGAAAGGCGCTCACTCCGCTGCAGGATTCGGAGTCGGCACCGGACTCCCGCAAGCGACCGGCGAGGCGATCGAGTCCGCAGGCCTCGACGTAGGTCGCGAGAGCCTCCTCCCCTTTCGCAGAGACATCACCTCGTTTTCGAAACAAGCCACAGGCATTCACCCGCCCGTTTTCGATGCGACTCAAACCCAGATAGCCATCTTCGCCGAGATGCATTTCCAGATCGGCTTCCAATGGCAAGCCGGGGAAGTGGGCCTTCAGCCCGATCCAATGGCTCTCGGTCCGAACGGGGCGTCCGGTTGCGAGGACGAAGCCCTGCGACGGCTTCTCTTCCTTCCGACCTCGAAACCTTTCTCCCTCGATCAGGTCGCCCCCTTTTTCCGCGAAACGTTCCGCCATTCTCTGATCGAGCCTATAGCGCGAAATACCGAGGGCCGGTTCCGGTAGCGGGGCCGAAAAAACGAGCCCGGTTCGATCATACCAGGCCGTCGAGTGAAGACGCTCCGCGTCGTTCAAGAGGTCCCGCACACCGAGGGCCTGCAGGGTTTCCCCGCTGACGCCGGAAATGAATTCCCCGCAAACGCGATGGCGGGGAAAAGACGAAGCTTCCTGCAACCGTACCGGGATATTCCGATTCAACAGCGCCACTCCGAGGGAGAGCCCTGCGATTCCTCCCCCTACGATCCTAATGTCGTTTACGCCTTCTATTGCCGCCATGCTGTCATTCGATACGCACCAAGAAGGCTGACTGTTTCATGGATTTGCCAATCCGCGTCCAGTCCCAGTGCTTCCGGAAGTTCTCCCTGACGAAATCCGGCGCCAATACTTACCACCATGTCGTGTTGGGTCACTTCATTCACGAAAGGGAAAAAGACCGCGCTCAGGTGTTTGAAAATCGAATACCGGGCGGGTTCTGAAATGACCAAACACGAAAACTGTTCGTTGATGTGCCCCCCCAGAACCCGGAGAGAATCCTCCTCGAAATGGTGCAAAAACAAATTTGCGAGAAGACCCTCCGGCCTCGAAGAGGGATCTTTTTGTTCGAAAAATCCGAAGAGATCCCCCTCGTGCCACGGCCAGTCTTTTGGCCAACTGTCAGGCCGGGAAAGGAAATCGACCCCCCTTATCGAAGCCCCCTTGACCCGCTTCCCCAACTCGCCGCTTCCGGCTCCGATCTCCGTCCAGGAGGAAATGTCCGGTTGCCTCCGCAGTTGCCTCTTAATCCAGCGATAGTTTCCCATCACCGCATTGATCAAACGAAGATCACGTCGAGACCGGATCGCGCGCGGATCGTCCTCCGGGAGGGAGTCGAGAATCTCCTCGATGACAATTCGTTCCTTCACGGGAAGGGTTACGGATTTCCCGAGAGACTCGCCTCCATCTTTTCGCGGATCTTCAAGAGCCGCGCCACCACTTCCGGATTTTGTTCCTTCACATTCGTCGTCTCGCCGGGATCCTTCTCAAGATTCGCGAGAAAGAGTTGTTTGTCCTCCTTGGTCAATTCGGCCACTCCTTCCGGGCGAACATTCTCTGCCGCGTTGCCGAGCAATTTCCACGATCCCTCCCGGACGACCCACTTCGCATTCTTGGGATTGGCCCCGAGACGCCAGTAGACTTCCTCGTGAGCCGATTCGGCCTTTTCGTTCTTCAAAACCGGGACCATCGACTTGCCATCGACGACGTGACCCCGGGGAATCTCCGCGCCGGTCAATTCAGCCAGGGTCGGAAACCAGTCCATGCCCGTTACGAGCTGTTCCCGGACTTTCCCCTGAGGCAATTCTGCCGGCCAACTCACGACCGAAGGGACCCGCAGACCGCCTTCAAAGAGATTGCCCTTGTGTCCCCGATACGGTCCTGCCGAACCACCGCCGCCGAACGTGCGTTCCTCAACGGAATGACCGTGATCGGACTGAAAGACGAGAATGGTATTGTCCCGCAGTCCCGACTTCTCCAAATGATCGATCAAGCCGCCGAGTAATTCATCGGTCGAGGAGACAAACGCCGCGTATTTGTCCCGGGGATGGGGCAGATCCTGGTATCTCTCTCTCCACTTTGCCGTTCCCTGGAGCGGGTAGTGAGGCCAGTTGATGGCCCAGTAGACGAAAAAGGGGCCGTTCTTCTCGCGATCAATAAAGGATTCCAACTCCTCCACCATGGCGTCTCCAAAGTACTGACCGTCCTGCCAGATTTCCTCTCCGTTGCGCCAGAGGTCGTGTCGGTTCGGTCCGTTCCAGTAGAAAAAATGCGAGTAGTTGTCGATACAGCCTCCCATGTGGCCGAAAGAATAGTCAAACCCCTGCGCGTTCGGCATCGTCTCGGGCGTGTATCCGAGGTGCCACTTTCCGATGTGTCCCGTTGCATACCCCGCGTTTTTGAAAAGCTCTGCCAGGGTCATCTTTTCGGCGGGCATTCCGGAGTTTCCTTTGGCCGAAGAAACATTGGCCGGAACTCCCGCCCGCGCCGGAATCTGTCCGGTCAACAACCCCGCGCGTGAGGCCGAGCAGATCGCCGAAGGCGCCAGCATTTGGGTGAAGCGAATCCCGGTTTTGGCGAGCCGGTCAATATTGGGCGTTTCCAGATCGGTGGAGCCGTAGCAATTCGCATCCACCGAACCCTGGTCGTCGGTATAGACGATGATTACGTTCGGCTTTCCGGGGGCTGCCTGGACCAGCGGAGGCAGTGCTAGGGAAAGGAGAAGGAGAAATGGGAAGCCGGGGATTTTCATCGTGACGATGATAGGCACCACCTTTCGCATCACAAGAAGAAACCGTAATTCGACTGCCTTGTTCCCCGACGGAAAGTGGGTTCCCCGTTTTCGCTTCGTGCCTCTACAGCAGAGAGCCCGTTCATCTCATGTGCGGAGCGGCTTTCGGAATCTAAATGCCCATCACGGTGGCAACTCCCTTGCCCAGGTCCTGGAGGGCTCCCTATCAGGAAGTCGGCTTCCTTTTGGCGAGTGGAAAGCGAATCCAGAACTCGGCACCACCCTCCCGTTCGAGTTTCTTTTTCAGGCGGCAAATGGTTGAATTCACGACATTCGTTCCCGGATCAAACTGAATCCCCATACCTGATCTAGGAGAAAGGAATTCGTCATGACCTCGCCTTCATGATTCAGAAAAAGCCGGAGAAGAGACCACTCCCGAGGTTGCAACGCTACGGGAGCCCCATCGACAATGACTTCCCACAAGAGGGGATCCAGTCTCCAACCTTCCGGGAATTTCGGGTCCGCCGCCCTGAAGTGCCCATAGCGGCGGCTGAGCGCCTTCAGCCCCGCTTTTAACTCATCCATGGAAAATGGTTTGGTCAGATAGTCATCCCCATCCATCGACAGTCCCCGGACCCGGTCACTTACCTCACTTCAGGCCGTCAAAAAGATCACGGGAGTGTCGATCTCCTCCGCCCGCATTTTCTCCACGATTTCGACACCGCTGACCTCAGGGAGAGAAATATCCAGAACGGCAATGTCCCATTGCTGTTCAAGCGCCAATTTGAGCCCGGAACGTCCGTTGCTTTCGGCCTGAACCTCATATCCCAGTTCGGTCAGTTCAACAAACAATTGGCGGTTCAACTCCGCATCGTCTTCCACCCAAAGCGCGTTCATCGAATACAGTCGTCGGTCAGGAGTGAGTTCCTCGCAATCAGGGAATTATTACCAAACGACAACGTGCGAGACAGGAATTCTAAAGCTCTCCATTTCAGAGCCTCGGGAATCCGGGACGGCTCGCCTCTCTTAGAGGATACGAGGCAACGTTTGAAGGCCTTGCGGAAGAACGGTTCGAACGGGAACATTCGGGACCGGGTTGTCGTCCAAGTCAAAGCAAAGTAGGAGGGGAAAAATTCGGCATCCTGTCGTAGAATCCCCCATGCCACCAACGGAGGATGACGAACGCTATCTGCGCGCGGCCCTGGAACAGGGAGAGAAAGGTCTCGGCCGAACCAGCCCGAATCCTGCGGTAGGAGCTGTCATCGTAAGGAAGGGCGAAATCATTGGGCGCGGATGGCACAGGAAAGCCGGAGGTGCCCATGCTGAGGTGGAGGCGATTCAGGACGCGGTTGCAAATGTTGGCAGGGAAGCACTCGACGGGTCTGCCATCTATGTCACTCTGGAACCCTGCTCGACTCAGGGCAAAACGCCTCCCTGTGTTCAGGCGATTCTTGACGCGGGTATTGCCCGTGTCGTCACGGGAGCGACGGACCCGAACCCGGCCCATGCCGGTGCGGGGTTTGAAATTCTCCGAAAGGCTGGAGTGGAAGTCACCACCGGGGTTCTCGTAGAGGAGGCTAATCATCTGATTCGTTACTTCGCCAAGCGGATTACGACAGGGCTTCCTTTTGTTATCGCCAAAACCGCGGCCACTCTCGATGGGCGCACCACCCTCGGACCCGGGCAGAGCCAGTGGATCTCGAGTTCCGAGTCGCGTGAGGACGTGCAGAGACTGCGGCGCGAGTGTGACGCGATTCTCGTGGGAGGAGAAACCCTTCGACAGGACAATCCGTCCCTGACGCGACGAAGGAGGGACATCGTGGACAGCGAGCAACCTCTCCGGGTCGTTCTCACTTCAGATGAGGCATTGCCGGAGGGGCATTCTCTCTTTACCGATGAGCACAAAGATCGCACGAGAGTTTATCTGGGGATTTCCCTGCGGGAGTCTCTTATTCAATTGGCAGGAGAAGGTGTGAATGCGGTTTTGTTAGAGTCGGGTGGCCGGCTTCTCGGGCACGCCCTCGAGGATCAACTGGTCGATGAGGTCGTTCTTTACCTCGCGCCCAAACTGGGAGGTGGAGCGACGCGGTTGCTCCCTGTCGATAACGTCCTCACCAATTTGGGCGATCTGGATGTCGCGAAAATCGGTCGAGATCTTCGGATCGTCGGTCGTCCCCGCTATTCCTCCCAGGGGACGGAACCGTGATTCTACCGAACCACCACCTTCCTGCGAAGGCGGCTACGTGGATACGAAAAGAGGAAACCCTGTTGAGTGGGGGAAGTAACCCTGTTTACTCTTTCAGAAACGCCGTCTATAACTGTATACCTATCATTCATGAAATTCCGTATCGCGCTGTTCGTCCTGCTATTTCCCCTGCTTGCCCCCAGTCAGGAGTCGACCACGCTCGATGAAGTGAACGACGCGACGGCGTTTCTTGCAGGGATCGATCTTCCTCACCGGGCGGACCATCCACTGACTTCTTCGAAATCCTGGCAGTTCCACAAGAAGACGCTCGATCAGGAATTCACGAGTCACCAGGAGCGGGTCCTTTTCCCGATGAGCGCCTGGTCGAATGCGGAGCTCACTCCGGAGTTCGTAGAGGAAAGCACCGTGCGTTATCTCTTCAGCGGCCCGGACATTCTTCATGCGTTTCATATGTTCCCGAAGGCCGATACTTTCATTCTTTGTGGACTCGAGCCGGTGGGTGAGATTCCGAAACTCGATTCTCTCACGTCCGCGAATGCCGGTCGTGCCCTTGGGGAAGTGCGCAATGCTCTTGGCGAAATCATCAACTTCAGCTTCTTCCGGACAAAGGATATGAAGGAAGATCTTCAGTTCGCGACCTTTCACGGAACGACTCCGATCATGATGATTTTCCTGGCGCGCTCCGGTCAGTATATCAAGAGCATCGAGTTTCAGGAGCTGAACGACGACGGCACTCTGACCGGTAAAGGACTCGATTCCAAGGGAGCAGACGGGGTGAAAATCGAGTTCTCGCCGCGTCGTATGTCGACCACGAAAACACTCTACTACTTCTCGTCCGACCTATCCGATGGAGGCTTTCCGAAGACCGGGTTTCGCACCTGGCTGGAATCGCAATTGAAGGGAAACAGCTACCTGAAGGCGGCGTCCTTTCTGATGCACCAGAACTGGTTCAAGCACGTGCGCCAACATCTTCTCGACTACAGCGTTCAGATCGTTCAGGACGATTCCGGAATTCCCTTCCGCTATTTTGAAGCGGATGTCTGGTATGCCGATCTCTTCGGAAATTACAATGGTCCGATTGACCTGTTCGCTGAGTACTACCAGCGAGGACTTCGTTCTGCCTATCAGACGCGCAAGAAGCCGCTCGATTTCGGCACCGGATACAAGTGGCGAAAAGGGGAGTCGAATCTGATGCGGTTTGTCCGGCAGGATGCCGTGGCCGGGTTGGAGGCAAAGAAAGCCGAGCCGGCAGCTGATGCACCAGCGGATCCGGCCCCGGCCAAGCCTGCCGCTTCCAAGACACCGGAAGAAGTGCCGACTTCGGCACCGGAAAAAGAAGAGGCTAGTCCTTCTTCAGACCTTTGAACAAATTGGGGAACAGGGGCTTCGTTTTGCGGGGCTGAGGAGTTGTCGCTTCGCTCTCCGCATTTTCGAACAGGATCTTGAGAAATTCGTAGTCCCGAAACTCGTGCCCGGGTTTCCCGTGATGTACGACAATCAGATCCATCGAGGGCACGAGGTAGAGGCGCTGAAAGGTAGACCCCAGGGAACAAACCAGGTCGACCGGAGCATTGGTGCTGAGGCAGGCGCCGCGCCAGTCTTCCGGCATGGGATCGAGTTCGAGATCCTCTTCCACGTCCACTTCCCGGGCCCCTTCCGACTTGGCATAGCCGTTCAGCCAGAAGCAAAGACCGAATGCGGGATTGATGGTCGTTCCCGAAAAGCACTGGGCGAGGCTTTCCGTTTTCACGAGGCGCCGTCCGTTCCATACGCCGCCCGCATTGATCAATTCCCCGAACTTGATCCAGGTTTTTCCCGTCATATACATCCCCGCCGACGGGACCGGGTTTGCATGGGCATCTTCTCTCCATCGGGAGATCTGGATTCCCAATGGCTGGATCAATTTTCTTTTCAGATAGTCGTCATAGGAAATGCCTTTTCGTTTCAGTTTGCGACGGAGGATCTCGCAGAAGGCATTGAGGTGACCGGGACCATAGATAAAGCTCTGTCCCCGGTCGCGGGTCGCTTCGAGTGAGGCGGCGAGGGCAATCTTGTCCTCCGAAGACCTTCCGTAGATTTCTTCAAAGCCGGTTTCCAATCCCGAAGTGAAATTGAGGAGATCCCGGATCGTGATTCGACCCCTGCGGGGATCGTCCTTCCATTCGATCAGGGTTTTTGAGGCTGGTTCATCCAGTTTGAGAAGCCCCTCCTCCTGCGCGATGACCGCCAGCACTCCAAAGAAAGACTTCGTGCCGGAGTAGATATGGAGCGGAGCCCCGGAGTAGCCGTTGTAGTATTTCTCGAAGCGAACCCGGCCCTGCTCTTTCACGATCAATCCGATTCCGTTGTGCGTCGCCGAATACTTTTGCGCTGCCGCAATCGACGCGGGGGAAAGCTGGGCCCGCGACACAATCGGAAGACTGAGAAAGAGTGCGAGGAGGAACGAAATGCGAAAACCCATTGCTGGAGAAGATGCCCGCTTCGGGCGCGCGGGTCAAAGACGAAGCGAGACGATATGGTTTCCCGGATACGTCCTCGGGGAGGGTGTATCATTGGACAGACGGCGCGATCTCCGGCAAATTGAGTCATGGCCAATCAACTCGACCAACTTAAGCAGTTCACCACCGTTGTCGCTGATACGGGAGACTTCGAGGCGATGCGCGAATACCAGCCGCAGGATGCTACGACCAACCCTTCGTTGATTTTGAAAGCCTCCCAGCAGGAGCAATATGCGGAACTGGTCGACAAAGCTTTGTCCGACGCGGCCAGCTCCGGCCTGTCCGGTGAGGCGGCCGTCGAAGCAGCCATTGATCGAGTGCTCATCGCATTCGGAAAGGAAATTCTGAAAATTGTTCCCGGACGTGTCTCCACCGAAGTGGATGCCCGCCTTTCTTTTGACGAAGCCGGCACGATCGCCAAGGCACAGCATCTGATCGCTCTCTACGAAGGCGAAGGGATCGACCGTGAGAGAATTCTTATCAAGATTGCGTCGACGTGGGAGGGAATCGAGGCTGCTTCCAAGCTTCAGGATGAAGGAATCAGCTGCAATCTGACTCTCATGTTTTCTCTCGCTCAGGCGGTTGCTTGCGCCGAAGGAGGAATTCAGCTCATCTCCCCGTTCGTCGGGCGGATCTACGACTGGTTTAAAAAGGAAACCGGAAATGAATACACCGGCGCCGATGATCCGGGTGTGCAATCGGTTCAGGAAATCTATTCGTACTACCGAAAGTTTGGTTATGAAACGGAAGTAATGGGAGCCAGTTTTCGAAATACCAGTCAGATCCTTGAGTTGGCGGGGTGCGACCTTCTTACCATCGGCCCCGATCTGCTCGAGCAACTTCAGAGTACGGAAGGCGACCTTGTCCGGAAACTCGATCCGGAAAGTGCTGCGTCCTCCGATATCGAAAAACTCGATCTCGATGAAAAGACCTTTCGCTATCTCCTCAACGAGGATGCGATGGCGACGGAGAAGACGGCCCAGGGAATTCGCGCTTTCGCCGCTGATATCGTGAAGATGGAGAAGCTGATCGCTGAAAAACTGGGTTAGAAAACCTTTCGCCCCCGAGCCGGGATTGAATCCCCTTCATTTGTGGTCCACGTATTGTCTATGTCGAGTTCGCAACGCACCGGGCTGCGCCTTCACGACCGTGACTTTTCATGGAACTGTTTTTTTGGATCTTTCTGGGACTTGTCCTTATTCTCTGGTTTGGGGGATGGGTCATGTCGGCCAGGTTCCGCACCGTTCCCGCTCTTGAGCCCGGGGCACCCAAGCCCCTGGTGAAAATCTCGATCGTTGTTCCCGCCCGTGACGAAGAGGAAAACCTTGAGCGGCTTCTGCCTTCGCTCACCACGCAGGAATTTTCTCCCGACGAGATCATTGTCGTAAATGACCAGTCGACCGACCTAACTGCCGAAATTGCGAAAGAACACGGTGCGACGGTACTGGATGGTCGGCCGCTTCCCGAGGGCTGGTATGGAAAGCCCTGGGCCTGCCAGCAGGGTGCCGATGCCGCCACCGGCGACTGGATTCTCTTTCTCGATGCCGACACGGTGGTGGAGGAGGAAGGCCTCCTTCGGATCGGTCATCTCGCACGACAAGAGGATAGCGTGCATTCGATTTGTCCTTACCATCGAGTTCCGACCGCGGCGGAGCAGTTGTCGGCTTTCTTCAATGTGATTATGATTCTCGGGATGAACGCCTTCACCCTCAAAGGGGACCGCGCTTCGCAAATCGGTCTATTTGGACAGGCGATGTTCGTGTCGAGAAAGCAGTACGATGCCGTGGGCGGACATGAACCCGTCAAAACCGAAGTGCTGGAGAATTTTCATCTCTCCCGATTTTTCACGGAGGCCGGATTCCAATGCCGCTGCTATCTCGGAAGGGGAACGATATCGATGAGAATGTTTCCGGACGGGTGGTGGGACATTGTCGCCGGCTGGAGCAAAGGCTTTGTTTCGGGTGCGGACAACACGCCGCGCAGCGCGGTGGTTGGGATTTCTTTCTGGCTCTCCGGACTGATCATGGGAACGATTTCCCTGACTTTTCTCCCACTGGCCTCTCCTGCCGTAACGGCGGCAGTGGCGGGGATGTATTCTCTCTGTGTGATACAGACTTTCTATCTCTTCAAGAATATCGGTAGCTACTGGTTCATCGGGATCCTTCTTTTCCCGGTCGGGCTGATTTTCTACCAGTCCGTTTTTTTCCGGGCGCTTTTCCGGAAGCGACAGGGTGGACAGATCCAGTGGAAAGGTCGCGATGTTACTTGAGCTCTCCAACCTCTGGATTGTCATTCTTAACGTGATCGGAGTCCCGGCGATCCACCTGGGAATTTCCTGGATCTTTACCCGCATGCCGCGAAGTCGTTTTCATCCGGACTCCTTCTGGTTTCGCACCCGGGCCTGGGAGGACGGAGGCGCATTTTATCAGAAGTGGTTTCGGATTCGTCAGTGGAAGGGCCTCCTTCCCGACGCCGCACCCTGGTTTGATGGATTTGCGAAAGGAAAATTGAAGGATCAAGATCCGGACCACCTTCGCGATTTCATTTCCGAAACCTGCCGCGGTGAACTGGCCCACTACGCGCAAATCCCCGGTATCTGGCTGACCTTGATCTGGAATCCTTGGCCGGTCGCGGCCGTGGTTATGATCGTCTACGCCGTGCTATCGAATCTTCCCTGCATTCTCCTGCAAAGGTTCACGAGAGCCAGGCTGCTTCGTTTTCTGCCGGACGTGGAGGCAGGAACGGAAACTACCGTTGAGTCTTCGGGGTAGGGCCTGCTAGGGATTCAACAAGGCCCGGATCAATCTGCCGTCGCGGCTCAGGACCATTACCGTAGTCCTGTCCTGAGGCAAAGACCCTAACAGATCAAAAAATGTGGTCGCATCAGTTACCGGATCCTGATTGATCCGGTGAATCAGATCACCGATCCGAAATTGCTGGGCGGCCTGCGACCCTTCGATAACTTCCGTGATCACAATTGCTGCAGTCGACTCAGTGAGACCGAGCGCAGTTCGTTGTTGCGGCGACAGATTTCCCACCTTGATACCGAGGGCCTCGGCAATGGATTGCCCGTTGGCGGAAATGTCCGATTTCAGTTTCAGCGTATTCGTATCGGATTTGGCGATTACATTGACGCTGGTCTCCAGGGTCTTCCGCTTGCGAACAATCATTACTTTGGACGCCTCTCCCGACTTCATCGAACGAATTCTCGAGAGCGCTTCCTCCGCAGTCTTGGCCTCCTTTCCGTCAAACTTCACAATGACGTCACCGGGTTTGAGGCCGGCTTCCTCCGCTGGCGAACCCGGAACCACATTGGTGATGAGAGCCCCCTGTGTGCTGCTGAGACCGAGGGCGAGGGCAAGATTGCGGGAAATGTTTTCGAGTTCGAGGCCCATGTATCCGCGAATGAGCGGGCGACCCAGAACAATGGCTTCGAAGACTTCCTTCACTTCGTTGGCGGGAATCGCGAGACCGATTCCCTGCCATACGCGAACATCCTGCTGCCCGGTGAAGATCGCCACATTGATCCCGACAATTTCACCGCGAATGTTCACGAGCGGGCCGCCTGAGTTTCCGGGGTTAATGACCGCATCCACCTGGAAGTATTCGTTGGAGCCGTCACTGAGCTCCCGCTGTTTTGCACTGATGATTCCGCGGGTGACGGTTTCGTTGAGGCCAAAAGGATTTCCCACGGCGAGAACCATTTCTCCGACACGGACTTCATCTGAATCCCCGAATCCAAGAGGTCGGAACTTGGGAAGTGTGGTTCCCTCAGGTGGGAGCAACTTGAGGATCGCCACATCGACATTGGGATCACTCCCGACCCACTCGGCATCAAAGATCCCTCCATCGTGAGTCGTTATTTTGATCTGATCGACTCCGGCAACGACATGATGATTCGTCACGATGTGGCCCTGCTCGGTCACAATGACTCCTGAACCGAGGCCGGGTGCTTCATATCGTTGGTTTTTCCGAACGCCGAAAATTCCCCACGGATCAGTCGGGACGACGCGGGTGACATTCACTTCGGTGGTGGTATCGATGCTGACCACGGAAGTCACTACAGCGTCGGTGAGATCGGACATCGCGCGATTCACTTCCTGGAGTACGCCGGTGTCGTTTAAATCGAGAGGCACTGCCCGGAGGAGGGGTTTTCCATCCGCAGCCTGAGCGACAATGGGTTGGGAGCCTCCGATCATAGCGGTAACCGGTTGCCCGCGTAGCAGATCAAATATGTCGTAACGTCCCTCCTCATCGATGAGAAGGCGATAGCCAAGGGCCGAGACCACAACGAGAGCGGTCAGGGTAAAAAATTGCAGAGTGTATCGGATCATGGAGTCAAAAACGGGTCCTTGAGATCAAAGAAATAGCGCCATCGGGCGGGGATTTTGTTCCCAAATGTGAGCGCTTTTCACGGATCTTTCCTCTCTTCATCGACCGGCTGAAGAGCTTCGCGGGCAGGAAAGGATTCGGCGAGCTTCTGATCTTCGGGTGACAAATCGTTCATTTTGATGATCCATTTTACACCGGATACATCCTGGAGACGGGCGTGAACAGCATCCCGATCCACAAATTTCGCGAAGATCACTTTGCCGAGGTAGTTGGACCAGTCGCGGTATCCGTAGCGAACCAGATTCTTCTTCTGCACCTTGATCGATTCGAGGACAGGATGGCAGGTGTTTCTCAGCTCGTTAAAATAATCAATCGGACGCCCGGTTCGATACCCCCGGATTCCCCGTTCCACTTCCCCGTTCGGGTTGAATACGAGGACGTTCGGGTAACCCCGAACCTTGAATTTGTCCTTCAGCCTACGGAGGACATCGGGGGCGTCCGTGATGTTTCTGGGATAGCTGAGGTAGCAGATGATGAGATTCTCCTTCACATATTCGTTGAAACTCTTGGTGGAAAAAACTTCCTCGGAAAGGGACATCGCCTGAGTGTTCCACATGCCGGTGAACAGGAGCAACATGGGTTTCTGCTCCCGCTGAGCACGGGCAAAGGCGTAGTGAGGATTGATCTCCCACCAGGCGCTATCAGGATCCTCAGGGAAGACTTTGACCCGCTCCGGTCTTGTGTTTTCAATAACACGTCCGATTGCCTGCATAGCCGAAACCGTAGGTCCTGCGGGTAGAGAGGGGTTTGCTGGCTGGACCGGTGTTGCGACAGGAGGAAGCGTCATAACAGGCCCTCCGGGAACTCCATCCTGGGTGGCAAATCCCGCTGCCGGGGGAATCGTCGGGCTCGCGACGGGAGGAGCCGCTGTCGGGAGTGCGCGCATGGGAGCATTTCCTGCAGCCGGATTTGCTGCCGGCGCTCCGGGATACGGAATGCCACCGGAAGCAGGAGGATTGGCTGGTGCAGCTGGAGCCTCCACTCTCCCACTTTCCTGCGCAACTCCCAGAGAAAAAGGCATCCAAACCATTCCTGAGAACGTTAGAAAGAAGACAAATGTCGTTTTTTGGATCATTCCTGTTCGCTTTCCCTGTAATAATGCACGGTTTTTCCCGATAGGAAAATTGACAATGGGAGAAGACTTGCCCATTTTGGCAACCCTCCCGCCGCGACTGCGATGGAAAACAGGAATACGAAACGCTATATTTATCCAGCCCTGGTGTTCGGGTTACTCTTTCTGATATGGATGGTGTTCTCGGGTCTATTCGATCCGTTTCACCTCTCTCTCGGTCTGATTTCGTGTGGCCTCGTCACCTGGATGTCGTCTGACCTGTTATTCGAGCATCGCGATGTCCCCTTGCGCAATCGACTGCGACAGGCTATTCGATTCCTTTCCTATGCCGGATGGTTGCTCTGGCAGGTGGTCCTTGCCAACATTCATCTGATCAAACTCGCATTCGGACCGAAAGAAGCGCTTCATCCTCAGTTCGTCCGATATGAAACTTCTCTGAAAAACGATTTTGAGAAATATTTACTCGCCAATTCGATCACTCTTACCCCGGGAACTGTGACCACAAAAATCTTGGGCAATACGTTCTACATTCACGCGATCGACGATATTGCTTCGGCTGGACTGGACGGGGAAATGGAACGCCGCATCGCCTGGATTTTTTCCGGCTGGAAGAACGAGCCCGAGGAGAAAGCTGAAATCTAACGCATGACCTTCGATCATTTTTCCGTCGGGGTTGGTCTTGCCCTTTTGATTCTCATGCTTCCGGCGATGTGGCGCATGACGATCGGTCCGACCGCGCTGGATCGAATCGTAGCCGTCAATGTCATCGGGACAAAGACGGCCGTTCTCCTCGTCGTCATCGGTGTGATTTTTCACCGGGTCGAGATGTTCGTCGACTTCGCCCTGGCATATGCGCTCTTGAACTTCACTGGTTCTCTTGCTGCGGCGCGATTCCTTCACAAAACAAAAACGAATAAGGCGCTGCTCGAAGAAAAGGGAGGCACGGAATCATGATTGTCACGATCATCAGTGTCATTTTCATTCTCCTCGGACTGCTCTTCTTTCTTGGTGCTGCGGTCGGATTGATTCGTTTCCCGGACTTCTATACTCGAACCCATGCCGCCGGTAAGGGCGACACCCTTTCCAGTCTTCTGGTAATCCTCGGATTCGCGGTGTATCAGCTCAAAGACTTTCACGGATTCTCTCATGACTGGCCGATCCTTCTCGTGATTCTGAAGCTCCTCGCTGTTTCCCTCTTTATTTTTCTGACCAGCCCCTCCAGCACCCACGCCCTTATGGATGCGGGATGGGAAGACAAGGTCGAGCCGGAGATCGGGAAAGGGCGACCGAATCACCTCAACGATGATTGTGGAAAATTTTAACCTGACGAGACTGTGATTTTTGCTTTCGACATCGTGATTCTCGTTTTTCTCGTGATCGCTGCGATCATTTCACTAAGCGTGAAAGATCTCCTCAGCGCTTCGATGATCTTCGGGATTTACGGATTCCTTATTTGTCTGCTGTGGGCGGAAATGGGAGCTGTTGACGTCGCCTTCACCGAAGCATCTGTCGGAGCAGGAATCAGTGCGGTTCTTCTCGTCGCGACGGTCTATAACACGAAACGGAAATCCTCGGACTGATGCTCTCGAAAGTCTTTGCTACCATCGCAGTCGTGATTACCGGGGGAATTCTTCTCTACGGTGTTTCTGACTTTCCCGGATTTGGTGATCCGCATTCCCCTGCCAATGCAGGAGTTCCCGGGCAAGCGAGCATTTCCCAGTACTTCATTACGGAAAGCTACGGCGATACCAAGGTGCCTAACATCGTCACTTCCGTCCTCGCAGACTATCGGGGCTACGACACGATGTTTGAAACCGTGGTGATCTTTGCCGCGGGCATGGCCATTTTCGCGATCCTCCGGGTCGTGGGAGACGACTCGGAGCGAAAGCCGAGGCGAAAACAGGAGTCAAGTTTCACGAACGGAGACCACAGCCGCATTATCATCGGGACGACCTGCCGACTGCTCGTTCCCGTGATTCAGCTGTTCGCTCTCTACGTCATTGCCCATGGACACCACAGTCCCGGTGGGGGATTCCAGGGGGGCGTGATTCTCGCAGCCAGTTTTATCATCATTGCGCTGGCCGAAAATTTGAATTCGGCTTTGAAGCGTTTGAGTGAAACCAATTATCTCAAGATCGCCTGCATCGGAATCCTCATCTATGCCGGATTCGGAGTGATGTGCCAGGTCCTTGAAAGTGACTTTCTCGACTACGGAGTTCTCCAGCCGATTCTAATGACCGACGGTCCGGAAATGGCGCGTTCCCACAGTATGCTCGGAGTTGAGATTGGAGTCGCCTTTACTGTCACGGCGATCATGTTCGCCATCTATGCCAACCTTTCCAGCCGGGGGCTGCTTCGCGACGGCCTCTAAAAAACTGCTATGTCTGAGTTTGTCGAAACCGTCCTGCGACCCCACTTCAACTTCTGGGTTTACGTCATCCTGATGATGATTGGTCTGTGGGCTCTCATCGCGAAGAACAACCTGATCAAGAAATTGATCGGACTCTCGATCTTCCAGACAGCGATCATTCTATTTTATGTATCGATGGGGGTGAAAGAAAACGCGAATATTCCCATTCTCGATCATCACGGACACGAAGAGCACGTCGTCGCTCACGCAGAGGACGGACACGCAGGAGCCCATGACAAAAAGGCACATGTGGAGAAAAGTGATCACGCCACCGGTTCTCATGGAGAAAGCCATCCCGATGCGACCTCACCCGATCCGGACACGATGGCGAACCCTCTTCCTCATGTCCTCATGCTGACCGCTATTGTGGTGGGAGTCGCGACGCTGGGAGTCGCACTGTCCATCGTTCAAATGATCTTCCGCGAGTACGGCTCTCTGGAGGAAGATGAAATCCTGGAACAAGTCAAAGCCGGCAATTCTGATGGCTGATCAACTTCCAGCAATTCTCGTTCTGGCGCCTCTTTTCGGTGCCATGATCATCGGGCTCGCGGGTACGAAAGATCACAAGATCTGTTTCCCGATCACGTTGGCGTCCCTGCTTGTGACGCTCGTGGTAGCGGTTGCTGCTGCCCACCAGGTTTTTGAACACGGTCCCATCGACTACTTTGTAGGAGGCTGGAAGGAGCCGATCGGCATTGGTATCCACCTGCATATTGATTCGCTCAATGTGCTTCTTCTTTGTGCGATTGCCGTAGTCGCGGTTCTCGTTTCATTCTTTTCGATCCGCCGGATCGGAGATAAGAACACTGAAAAAACCCCGCACTTTTACACTCTCTATCTGCTTCTCTGTGTTGGGCTTTTTGGAATCACGATTGCGGGTGATGCCTTCAACCTGTTTGTTCTCATCGAGGTTTCCTCGTTGACCAGCTACGGCCTTATCGCGATGGGCAGCTCAAAACGGGGAGCCTTTGCCGCGTTCAACTACGTTCTCATGGGAACGGTCGGGGCTTCGTTTTATCTGCTCGGAGTCGGCTATCTCTATCTGAAAACAGGGACGCTGAACATGGTCAACATCCGGGACATTTTAAGCACCCAGCCCGAAATCGCCGCCTCGAGGGCGGTCTCGATTGCGTTCCTGTTCATTCTCGTGGGCATCTGGATCAAAATGGCATTTTTTCCGCTCTACGGCTGGTTGCCGAATGCCTACAGCTACTGCCCGTCGAGCAGTGCCTGTCTGCTGGCCCCGCTTATGACGAAGGTTTCTGTCTATGTCATGATCCGCGTCATGGTCAGTGTCTTTGGATTGGAATGGGTTTTTGCCTCTCCCGGGTGGAGCAACTTGGTCGTCTGGCTGGCCGTCATTGCGATTGTCGCCGGCTCCGTTCTCGCGATGGCCCAGCGGGAGATCAAGAAAATGCTTTGTTATCTGATCGTAGCCGAAGTCGGCTATATGGTAGGTGGGGCGTGGCTCGCCGACGAGGGTCTCTGGGGACTCACCGGCGCTCTTTATCATATTCTGGCCGATGCGGCGATGACGCTCTGTCTCTTCCTCGCCGCCGGAATTTTTGCGAAACGTTTCGGGGCCAAAAAGATCACCGAGCTCGAAGGACTTTTTAAAGAGGCCCCCTGGACCGCTGTCGGCTTCGTGGTCGGCGCGCTTGCCATGATCGGAGTCCCGCCGACCTGCGGCTTTTTCAGCAAATTCTATCTGATCCGCGGAGGGATCGATGCCGGACATTGGGAATATGTGGTCGCGCTTCTTCTTTCCAGCCTGATCAACGCGGTGCTGTTTTTCCGTATTTTTGAGATTGCCTACTTTGGAAACAAACCTGCCGAAGGTCACGCTCATGCTCACGACGACGAACCGGCAGAAACGGCGTTGCCGTCTTCGGAGATCCCAACCTGGACAGGAGTCTTTCCGCTGCTGGTCACGGCTGCGATTATTATTTTGTTAGGAATCTTCAACGGCGAAATTGTCGCCATGATTCGAGTCGTCCTTGAAGATCTGCCAAACCTGGCCTCGCGCCTCTAACCGGAATATGGAGAATTCAGTTTCCAGCTTACTCCCCGTTTGGGCCTGCCTTGCTTCGCTCCTGGCAGTGCCATTGATTGTGCTGTTCCGGAAAGAAATCTTTCTTCGCGAACTTACCACCTTCGTGGCCGGGTTCGTGAAGCTGGGCCTGGTCGTTGCAATGGTTCCCATTATTCTCGACGGGAAGGTCATCACGACGACCCTGGTTGCGGGAGTTTCCGGCATCAATGTGCCGATTGTTTTCCGGGTCGATGGCCTCGGGATGATTTTTGCGATCGTTGCTTCGTTCCTCTGGATCCTGACATCGCTCTATGCGGTCGGATACATGCGCGGACTCAAGGAGCATTCGCAAACGCGGTTCTTCGCGTTTTTCGCCCTGTCCCTCTCGGCAACTCTCGGTGTCGCTTTTGCGGGGAACCTTCTCACACTCTATCTGTTCTACGAGATGCTTTCTCTTTCCACCTATCCGCTGGTCACGCACCACCAGGATAGGGAAGCGCGGGGGGGCGGACGCACCTACCTTTCCTACCTGCTCGGAACCTCGATCGCGTTTGCCATCCCCGCGATCCTCTTCACCTACCTTCAGTCCGGCGGGGATCTCTCCTTTGCCGGCCCCGCCATCCTTGCTGGAAGTGACATGGGTTATCTCACCGGAGCTGTTCTCCTGATGGCCTTCGTTTTCGGTTTTTCCAAGGCGGGCCTGATGCCGTTCCACTCATGGCTCCCAGGAGCGATGGTGGCCCCGACTCCCGTCTCTGCTCTTCTCCACGCCGTTGCGGTGGTCAAAGTAGGTGTCTTCTGCGTGATTCGTGTCGTTACCGGGGTTTTCGGATTGGATCTTCTCGGAAAACTCGGAGCCAACCTCGTGCTTTGCTGGGTCGCTGCCTTTACCGTGATTCTTTCCTCTCTCATTGCTCTCTCGCAGGACAATCTGAAACGACGACTCGCTTTTTCGACGATCGGGCAGCTTTCCTACATCGTTCTCGGTGTCGCCCTGCTTCACGAGATGTCGGTGAAAGGAAGTGTCCTCCACATCGCCGCTCATGCGGTCAGCAAGATCACTCTATTCTTCTGTGCCGGTGCCATTTTTGTGGCGACCGGGAAAAAGTATATCAGTCAGATGGCTGGACTCGGAAAGCGGATGCCCTTCACGATGGGAGCCTTCTTTCTCGGATCTCTGGGAGTGATCGGCCTTCCTCCTTCAATTGGGCTCATTTCAAAATTCCACCTCGTCGTGGGTGCGGCCGATGCCGGGCAGATCGCCCTCATGGTTGTGTTCCTGATCTCGACTTTTCTCAACGCACTCTACTTTCTTCCCATTTCCTACCAGGCTTTCTTCCCGGCGAAGGACGCACCCGGAGAACTGGCCGCTACCCAATTCTCCTGGTCGGAAATCAAAGAGGCTCCGCCTGCGTGCGTCATCCCGCTTTGCATCACTGCCACTCTCACAATCGGCCTCTTCTTTGCCCCCACCCTTTTCCTCGACCTCGCTGATCTGTTTGTCAGCAGTGTGAAATAGAGATACTTCCCATGGAACCTGATAAAAAAGAGTTCGACTGGTTCGATCATCCGGAATCGAGAAAGCTGCTTTGGCGGGTCCTCATCGGTGCCTGCATCGTCAGCGTATTGCTGGAAGTGTCTCTCTTCTTTGATGACGGCCATGGTCGCCACGGGCACTTCGGCGATCACAGCGTTGATGGCTGGTTCGGATTCTACGCGGTCCTCGGTTTTGTCGCGTGTGCGCTCATGATTTACGGCGCCAAGTTTCTCGGGAAATTCCTGAAGAAGGACGAGGACTACTACGGTGATCCTGAAGAAACCACTCTACCGGAGGACATCGATGAATCCATTCGCTGAGTTTCCTCCCGCCCTTATTCTCCTTCTCGGCGCTTTGCTTGTGCCGTTTCTGAAAGGAAACTGGAAGTCGGTTTACGTCATCGCTCTTCCTGCCCTGACCTTGCTTTACATTCTTCAGCTCGACAGCAGCGAGGGGTGGAAATTCAATGTCTTTTCCTTTACTGACGAGGCGGTCGATTTCCTGCGGGTCGATAAACTCTCGAAGGCTTTCGGAATCATTTTTTCGCTGAATGCAGTCATTGCATTTGTCTTTGCTTTCTACGTCAAGAACAGCACCCAGCATGTCGCCGCCCTGGTCTACATTGGCAGCGCGATCGGAACGGTGTTCGCCGGAGATCTCGTTTCGGTCTACGTCTTCTGGGAAGGCATGGCGATCAGCTCGACCTTTGTGATCCTGTCCCGGAAGACCGAGAAAGCGAAAGCGGCCGGTTTCCGTTACATCATGGTGCACCTGCTCGGAGGATTGTTCCTCCTCGCCGGAATTGTCATTACGGTCGCGAATCAGGGCGGAAGTATCGCCTTCAATGGATTCGACTTCGCGACCGAACAGCATGCCGGGACCTGGCTGATCCTCATTGGAATTCTCGTCAATGCGGGGGCGCCCCCTCTCTCGGCCTGGCTTCCCGATTCCTATCCGGAAGCGAGTGTTACGGGCGGACTCATCCTGAGTGCGTACACAACGAAGACGGCGGTCTACACACTTCTTCGTGGTTATCCCGGGTGGGAGCCTCTCATCTGGATTGGATGTGCCATGTCGGTTTACGGTATTATTTACGCCCTTCTCGAAAATGACATGCGGCGAATCCTCGCCTACTCGATTATCAACCAAGTCGGCTTCATGGTTTGTGCCGCCGGGATTGGCTCTCCCGAGGCGATCAGCGGAGCGACGGCGCACGCTTTTTGCCACATCATTTACAAATCGCTGCTCTGGATGTCTGCCGGCGCGGTTCTCTATCGGATCGGGAAGAGCAAGTGCACCGATTTGGGGGGCCTCTACAAAACCATGCCGCTCACCCTGATCTTCGGAACGATCGGCGCCCTCGCGATTTCGGCTGTTCCCGGGACCAGTGGGTTCACGAGTAAAACGATCATCATTCACGCGGCGGAATATTCCGATCAGGCGGGCATCTTCTGGGCCTGGTTGATTCTCGAAGCAGCTTCGGCCGGTGTCTTCCTCCACGCAGGGATCAAATTTCCCTATTTTGTGTTCTTCAACAAAGATCAGGGTCATCGTCCGAAAGAGGCCCCCGGCTCCATGCTGATCGCGATGTTCATTCTGTCCTTCCTGTGCATCTTTTTCGGCATTTACCCACAGCCGCTCTACGATCTGCTTCCGTATGCGGTGGACTACAATGCCTACACGTGGTCCCACATCATCACGCAGATGCAGTTGCTGATGCTTTCGGCTCTCGTGTTCTTCCTTTTCCTTCCCATGCTCAAACGGACTGCAACGATCTCCCTCGACTTTGACTGGTTCTACCGGAAGGCGCTTCCTCCTCTCGGTCGGGGTCTCGACAAAACGTTGAACGGAACCAACGCTGCCGTTTCGAGAGGGTTCACTTCCGGTGTCATCGCTCCCATCGTCAATTTCTTCGAGTCGGGAGCGTCCCGGTTTGTTGCCTGGATTCTGACCCCCTTCTGGATGTCGCTGGGATACTCCGCAGAGAAAATCGACGCCAAGCAGCAATCGCTTTTCAAGCGGGCGAAGCGCGGTGCCTTTCCTATCGGGATCACCGCCTTTTTTGCCGTGATTTTGTTGGGGCTTCTTTCGCTGATCTTCCTGTTGGAGAAATAGGAATTATCCAACCGGTCTGGTCGCGGGAAGTCTGAACTCGAACGCCGTCCGCTCTACGGAGCCTCAATCGTTCCCGTCGACCATTCTCCGAAAACCGGATCTCCATTTTCGAGGCCGGTTTTCCAGCCAATCTGAAACTGGAGCTGGGGTTTTAGAAAGCTGATCGCGGGAACGGAAAACTGCTTTGCCTTGTTCAGTTTCGAATAGCGATACAGGCCGGGGGCAGAATCCCGTTGCGGACGAATCCGGCAGACGAGCTGAGCGCCTTCGGGAAGCTCATCCCATGGCAGCTCGTCCAGATCGGGTTCCAGTATCACCCTGGTCCCCTTTCGGAAAATCTTTGCTTTCGTGAGTTCCGGAAAGGAAACCAGGGAACCCTTCCTCTCTTCCTCCACCTTTTTGATATCGGAACGGAAGCGCGAACGAATTCGCTCCAGATCAAATCCGGCTGCGAGACAGGCATCGCGCCAGCGGGCGAGCCCTCCAAGATTTCGGGGTGCGTCGGGGCGACCAATCGAACGGAGTAATTTTGCGGGAGCTGCTTTGCCATATTCCGCTACCATTGCTTCCACCCAGATTCGACCGGCTGCATACACCAGAAAAGGATCCCGCCTTGCCGTGAGAAGGTCGTTGTCGACCAACTCGGTAAAATGAACTTCTCCCCAGCTGGATGCCAGGGCCAGTTGCTCCGCCTCGGCCCGCTCCTTGGCATCCGACTCAAAAAGGAGGCATTCCACGTAGGAGGCGAGCCCCTCATGAAACCATCTTGTTGCATCGAACCGCTCTTCGAGGCGGCCATCCGTAATTTGATCAGCCAGAACATGGGTCACTTCGTGTCCCAGTATGGCCTCCGCACTCAGATTTGAATTTTTTCCGGGAAGACTCATCCGCACCTTTTTCCAGTAGGCCTGGCCTGCGTTGTGCGCCCCGAGGTGATTGGAAATATCGACGGTGATCCTCTCCTCTCTTTTCTCCGCCGGCACTTCGAGGAAATCTGCGACCCTGGCAAAGATGTCATCGGATTTTGCGATGAGACCTTTCATTCGCTTCCTGTCTCTGCGGCGATAGACAAAACGAAAGTGCTTTGACTCCTTCGTCAAAACTTCATCACCGGATCCGGCCTCGGGTTTGGCCACATCGGGAAGGGAGGAGGATTCCGGTTCCTCTTCCCCGGCGAAGTTCACGTAGAAGAAGGAGATCCAGACCACCAGGATCGCAATGATGGCGCCCAATCCCATCAACTTGCCGAACCACGAATCCCTCAGTCTCCGCCAGAATGCGGGCATCGCTTCTGTTCTCAGGGAAAATAAAAACAGCCCGACGAGAAAGGCCAACATTCCCACGGACGCGAGCACACCGAGGTGGAGCCAGGGAACGAGCCACTTTTCGTCGATCGAATCGGGACGTTGAATCAGAGAAAAGGGATTGAGCAACTCCACATAGGGAATGTTCAAAGAAGTCATCCAGTAGACCACCCAGAAACAGCCGCCGAGGATGAGCAGGGCCCATCGCCGGGTAAAGGAGAGGCTGATCATCAGCGACAGGAAGAAACCGGTCAGAAACAGAACCAGCCCTGTGTAGATGAGATAGGAGCGCCACGGAGTCGGGGGGGAAAGGCTGGATTGTGAGACCCGGTCGTAGATAAACACTTCCAGAATCGAAAGCAGCATGAAACCCGCGAGGAGGCAGTAGGCGACCACCCACTTCGCCAGATAGACGGAGGTCCTGGAAAGTGGCAGGGCGTCAAGAAACAGGAGCGTTCCTTCGTCCTTTTCTCTCACCAGTAATCCTAACGCTACGACAATCGAAAGCACGAAAACCATGATGAGGACGGATTCCGTGTCGGGCACAAACTGATGCCACATGGAGTAGCGATCAATGTATTCAGACGAAAGCGAATAAACCACACCGAAGAGAAAGAGGGCGAGGAGCAAAAAGGCGAAGGGCCGGAGCGCGAGCCATTCCTTTCGAAGCAGAGAGGGAAAGGCTTTCATTCCTCTTCCTCCTTTTCCAGTTCCGGAGGATCGCCATGTTCCAGAATGTACTTCTTCAGATCTTCACCGAAGCGATCGAGATCCACGTCGGTAATTTTGGCGAAGGCCTGCCGAACCGGGTTCATCCAGTGCCAGAGCACAGCCCGGATGTCCTGTCGGAGAAACTGCTTCGTCACCGTCGCCCGTGCCAGTTCCTGCAATGTTCCTTCGTCGGTGGTTTCCACGAGGTAGCGGGCTGCCATGTAGGCCACAGCATCCGCCTCCCTCCATCCGGCTTCGTCCGAGTAGCGGTTCCGTCCGAGGAGTTGCTCTCCGGAGAGGCCGTGTTTCTCCACCGTCCTGCGAGCAAGTGTTTCGCGCTTTTTGATCTCTTCCTCACCGGCCTTTGCCAGTTCCCAGCGCCCCTCAAGGGCGGACACGATCCACCATCGGTGTTCATCCATGACCCGCTCGTGACTGTGCACCGAAAGTAATTTGCTCATGAGCCAGGCCATCAGTTTCTCCCTGGAGAATTCCGGATGCCGGTATTCGGCATAGGCGAAAACGACCCGCTCCCCGTCGATGTCTTCCCAGTCGATTCGCTCGTCCTCCATCGCTTCCCGCTCAACGATGTAGACCGCCGGAATCTGATCCGCCGGAATTCCGAGCCACTTCCAATTCTCCGAGAGATTTCGTGCGAGGTAGGACGCCAACTGCACATCCTCATCAACCGCTCGTTTCCTGTCCAGAGGGGACAGATACACCCGGGAACCATTCCAGTTTTCGCTGACTGCACCGGGAAGAGAAAAGGGTTCCGGTTCTGCCGGTTCCCACAGAAGGAGCGCAAAAATCCCGATCGCGGAAGCCGTTCCGATAACCAGTTTCTCACGGTAGGACATTTTTTCCCCGAGCATCGCGGCCACCGAGCCTTCTTTGATCAGGCCGATGAGAAAGGAACTGACAAAAAATAGAATCGTAAAAGCGCCTGTCCAGCTCAGTTGCCCGGCGGGCCATTCCTCGCGCTCAAAGCCGAACCTTCGCACGAGATCAAACGGGGGGAATTCTACGACGGGAATCGAGGAGTTGTTGAACATCCACATCAGTCCAAAAAGGATCAGGAGAATCACCGGGATCCGATACCTTCCCAGAAAGGCGAGCAGGAAAGAGAACGACGCGACAAAGCAGCTCCATACCACCGCAGTCGCGAGAAGGATATTCAGAAAAGTGACGGTCATCGCCTCGGCGCCTTTCGCCCACCACCACCCCATCAAGACGCCGCCACCGGCGATCAGAGAGGCAAGGACCACGGTCAGGAACGCCTTGATCAGGATCATGCGCCACTTCGGCAGGGGAAGTCCCTCAAGGAAGAGCTGGGTCTTTTTCCTGAATTCATTGGCGACGAGGAGATGCCCGACGATGAAGAGCGAAAAAGGCAGTAGAACCCAGAGCGCCGTTCCGAGTCCACTGAAAATTCCGGCGCCGGTGCCGTCTGCCGAATTTGCCCGCACAATAAGAAAGAAGAGTGCCCACGAAAAGCCTATCAGAAGCACAAACCAGCCTCCATTCTGCCGCCACTCTTTTTCAAGGAGAACGCGATTCATCAGATTTGCACCGTGGAAATGCCTACACAGGCGATGAAAATATCATCGAGTGGCAGCTTCTCGCCCATCACCTCCGCGTGTGCCCAGGCTTCCGGATCTCCATCGGCCACGACGACACGGCTGAGTCCCGATTCGTCTTCGCGGAGTTCCAGTTCGCGCCAAATTTCCAACCCCGCCGGAACCGGATCGTCGTCACGCAGTTCCAGTTTGCGAACCCGTTCCTGCAGTAGGGTGAGATCCCCCTCGAAGCGTTTTCTACCATGATGGATGATTCCCACTCGATCCGCAGCCCTCTCTACTTCATCGAGCAAGTGAGTCGAAAAAAACGTCGTCCTGCCATATTCGCGGGCCTGATGGGTAATGATCTCAAGAAATTCCCGTCGTGCGACCGGATCCAGACCCGCCGTCGGTTCGTCGAGAATCAGGAGAGGCGGGCGCGGTGCGATGGCGAGAGCGAGGGCCAACTTCACCCGCATCCCTCCGGAGAGGCCGGAAACTTTCCGCCTGGGCGGGACTTCGAGCACCTCGAGAAGGCGCTTGAATTCTGCGCTGTCCCAGGTTGGATACAATCCCCCTACAAAGCGACCGAGCATTTCCGCCGTCATCCAGGGATAAAAGACCTGCTCCTGAGAGACATAGCCGATGCTCTGCTTCTGTTTCATTGAGGTGCGTTTGGAAACTTTCCCGTGAAGGCGAATCGTTCCCGAGTCCGGGGCCACGATGCCCATGAGCATCCGGATCGTCGTCGTCTTTCCTGCACCGTTGACACCGAGAAAACCGTAAATTTCCCCTTCCTCGACATCCAGGTCGAGTCCATCGACCGCCACCACTCTTCCGAAGGAGCGCCGCAAATTTCGGATCGATAGAATCGGTTCCCTGGTTTCGATCGGGCGTTCTTCCTCTGTCATCGAGAAAACCCTAACGCGGCGACCGAACTTGGCGAGTAGAATCCTGATGCCATTTTCTACCGGCTTGCCAGAAGGGCACCTTTTCCGCTACACTCTCCCTTCCGATGAAACGAAAATTCTCAGCTGCGCCCCTTCTCCTGGCGATGGGAATTTGTTTGTCAGCCTCGGCCCACGATTTTGAGACAGCAGAATTCACGGTCGCGTTTGAGGAGTTTGAAGAACTGCAGTTTCTAAAAACGGGCGATCCTTTCGAAGACTGGAAGTCGAACCGGACCTGGACATCGAAAGACGACAAACATCTCGAAGGGACGATTCACGACGTTCGTGAGTTTTCCGTGGCGATCCGCCTCGTGGATGGGACCGGTGTCAATGTTCCCATCTTCCGCTTCTCCGAGCAGGACAAGCGGTTCATTGAAGAGTGGAACACAGTCTCAAAGTTTTTTGATCTTAATCACGAGCCCGGACAAAAGACTTTGCCGGTAGGGGAGGCAGACATAGATGGAGAATCGATCACGGGCTCGAAATCGTTTCATGAGACAAAGCACTTCCGGCTCGAATCGGACGTGCCGATTCCGGCGGATACCCTTCGTCACCTCTGCAAGGTGTTTGAGGCGACCCACGATGCGGTCCAGGTGAATCCCATCGGGCTGGCGATCGCGCAGCCTGCGGATGGAAAATTCAGGGTGCGCCTTTTCTACCATATGGAGGACTACCATGTCGCCGGAGGCCGGGAAAACTCCGGTGGAACCTACCTCGCAAAAGAACAAACCATTCTCGTGCCTCTCGAAACCACGGGACTGACGGATGGGAAATATCAGTTCAGTCCTCATGTTCTTATCCACGAGACGACTCACGCATTGACTCACCAATGGCTGAACCGGGCTCCGATCTGGTTTCTGGAAGGGTTCGCCGAATACATGGCGATGATTCCCTATGACCTCAACAACGGGCTTCTGAGGCCTGAAAAGCTCGAGGAGGGTATACGGAAGGAAATTGCTGCCGTTTCCCGGGAGTTTCGGGAAGGGTTTCCGCTGGTAGCCCCGACCGAACTCGTGTCTCTGACCTTTCAGGGGTTCATGGGGGAGCCGGAACTGGAGGACACTCCCATCGAAATCCCCCCCCTGAAGCAACCGGTCTTTCAACCGCTCTCAAAAATGGATCCCCCAACGGACCCTCCCGGTCCCGCCGCCGAAGAGGATGCCACGGCCTTTCCCGCCCCCGACGCGTCGGGGGAAAAAGGGGAGATTCTGACGCGTCAGGCTTCCCACTATGTTTCCGCGCTCCTCCTTGTTCACCATCTGATCGATACCGATCAACAGGCAGGGCTTCGAAAATTCCTTTTCGACGTGCTTACCTATCGCTGGGAAGCTCGCAAGTATCTCGATAGGCATATGAGTTGCTACGAAGCCTATTCCACAGCGATCAATCAACAGATTGCGGACTACAATGCCAGCCTTCGTCTCTATCAGCGCGAGATGCAGACCTACGTGGAGACAAGCGAAGGGTCGAAACCGGTACAACCGAGGACTCCCGTTCCGCTGCCGGTCCCCGAGATTCTCAGAAAGCCGCGCACTCCGGAAGAGCTTTCTCCGTTTCAGTTCCCCGGCGTGGCCGCGAAACGGCATCTCGATCTTCCGGAGGTACTTTCGATGGAACCCTTTCGGTAGGGGCGCTCCCTGTTTTCCCCGTCGCGTCCCTTGTGCTATCATTCCGCATGTTCACAGGAATTGTTGAAGAATGCGGAGAAGTCAGCGCCTTTACGCCCGTTGAATCGGGTGCCGAACTCTGGGTGCGATCTTCCTTTTCGGGTGAAGTCGCTCTCGGCGAAAGCGTCGCCGTGAATGGTGCCTGCCTCACGGTTACGGAGGTTGCCGATGGAGCGATGCGCTTTGACCTCCTCCACGAAACTCTTCGACTCACCAATCTCGGTGACGTGAAAACCTTTTCTCCCGTCAATCTGGAACGATCACTCTGTATCGGCGACCGGCTTTCCGGGCACTTTGTGCAGGGACATGTCGATGCCTGTGCCGAGGTTCTGGCCTACGAAAAATCCGGACAGGATCATCAGTTCACGGTTGCTCTCCCTCCGGAATTTGCCCACCTCATGGTCCACAAAGGATCCGTTTGTGTGAACGGAATCAGTCTGACGGTCGCAGAGTTGACTGACGATTCCTTCACCTTGTGGATCATTCCCCACACGCATGAAGTCACCAGCCTGAAAGCGGTAACGGTCGGATCCCGGGTGAATCTCGAGTTTGATCTTCTCGCGAAGCATATTGCGCGACTTACCCAAACCGGTCAGCTGTAGCGCTTACTTTCTCCGACGGCGACTGGTGGGTTTTGTCTGTTTTGAGGCGGAATCGGGTTTTCCCGACGGTTTTCCCGAAGGGCTTCCCGAAGGGCTTCCCGAAGGATTTCCCTGTTTTCGTGACCGATTGGATCGACGCCGTTTCGAACTGGATGAACCTTCGGAAGACTCCTTTTTTGCAGGAGGTTTCCCGGATTTCGGTTTCCCCTGACTCGAGGAACCCTGCCGGGATCGGTCTCCGCCACGGCCCCCGCTGCGGTTCCCGTCACGGCTTCCGCTGCGGCTACCGGATCGACCGCCACGGCTTCCTCCGGAACGTCGACTCGATTTTCCTCCGGTGGATACCGGGCGGAAATCGACCTCTTTTTTGTAGGTATCGACCTTGTCGACTTCAACCCGGACAACGTCTCCCAGTTTGATCACCTTTTTACTGCGGCGTCCGATCACCTGGACACGGGCGGAATCGAACTCGTAGAAATCATCATCCATTCGGGAGAGCGGAATGACTCCGCGCATTCCCAGGTCGGGAACATCGATGAACAAGCCGAAGTTTCGCACATCGGTGACGTAGGAATCATACTGCTGCGGCGCCTTCGACTTCATTTGCGACAGCAGGTAGGCGTAGAGTTTCACGTCCTTGCTGTCGCGCTCGGCATCCGACGAGTTGCGCTCTGTTGTCGAAATATGATCGGCAATCCGCGTCAGCACGGCGGTTTTCATCTTCACCTTTTCGAAGAGCGTCCGGTGCACAATGAGGTCGGCATACCTTCGGATCGGGGACGTGAAGTGAGCGTATTTTTTCTTCGCCAGCCCATAGTGCCCCAGGGGCTCCACGGCATATCGCGCCCGCATCAGGGATTTCAGAAATCCAATCTTGAGAGCCGCACCGATGGTGAGCTTGCTCAGTCGTCGCAGAAGTTTCTGCACCTCTTCGGTCTTCTCGAGGTTTCCGCAGGGCAAATTGTGGCTCAGGACTTCTTCGCGGTAGTCAAAGAGTCGCTTTGGATCGGGCGATTCATGAACCCGGTGAATGGTCGGTTTCCGCGTCGAGATCAGTCGAGCGGCGACGGCCTCATTGGCGAGCAGCATGAACTCTTCAATGAGTTGGTGAGACTCGTCATTCTCCACTTTCTCGATCCGGAGAACATGCCCCTTCTCGTCGAGGCGGATCTTTGTTTCCGGAAAGTCGAGTTCGAGGGATCCAGCGGCAAAGCGACGACGGCGAATTTTCTGCGCGAGGGCATTCGCATCTTTCAGCATGTGATCAATCGAATCATTGGCCTTCCGCTTGATGACCTCGAACGCTTCTTCGTAGCTGTAGCGACGCTGCGAGTGAATCACGGCCTGGTGGAAGCGGGTTTTCAGAATTTTTCCGTCGGCGGAAATGAGAAATTCCACGCACTTCGTAAGACGATCCACGTTTGGCTTCAGGGAGCAGAGTTCGTTGGAGAGTGCCTCGGGAAGCATCGGAATGACCCGGTCGACGAGATAGGTCGAATTGCCCCGTTTGCTTGCCTCTTCGTCGAGGGCGGAGCCGGATTTCACGTAGTGCGAAACATCCGCGATGTGCACCCAGAGCTTCCATTTGTCCCGACCCGTCTTCTCAAGGAAGAACGCATCATCAAAGTCCCGGGCGTCTGCTGGATCGATTGTGATGACAGGATGACTTCGACAGTCTTCCCGCCCCTTGCAATCAACATCCGTGACGGTGGTTCCGAATTGTTTGACCTCCTGCAGGACCTTTCGGGGAAACCGCAGGGGCAGGTCATACTGGCGGATCACCGCGAGCATATCCACTCCCTCCGCCGTCGGAGGTCCGAGAACTTCGATAATCACTCCCTCGGGATTCGTATGCTTTGATTCCCAGCCTTTGAATTCGACGACAACTTTGTCGCCTTCCTGCGGCTTTCGACCGACGTCTTTCGCGGGAGGCACATAAATATCCTCGGGCATGCGTGGATCATCCGGAATGACATAGGAGAACTGCTTGCCCCGCTTGTAGGTTCCCACGATCTGGGTGCGTCTTCTTTCGAGGACGCGAACGACCGTTCCCGTGTGAGGCTTTTCCGATTTCACCCGTTTGCCCTGTGGTTTCACATCGAGCCGTACGAGGACACGGTCCTCGTTCATCGCGGTTCCGGTGCCACTGCCGGGAATTGCGATTTCCGCCATGCCGGGCTCATCCGGCATCAGGAATCCGCGACCTCCTTTTGTGATTTGAATGCGCCCGGGAATGAGGTCCGCTTCTTTCGGGAGAATGTAGCGATTTCCTTTGATCTTCGCGACGAGACCGCTTCGCTCGAGTTCCGCGAGTATCTTCTGCAGGCTCTGTTGTTGATTGGGCTCGAGTTTGAGCCCCGTCAGAAGTTCAGGGATATTGGAGGGCAGATAGTTTCTCCGCCCCAGTAGTTTCAGGATTTTATCTTCCATAATTTCACACCAACACGTCGTCAGTGGTCGGAAAAATCGAGATCTGCCCGCAGGGGCACTTGGTTGAATTGCTCAGAGGCAAAGGGCGGTTCAAGACAAAGAACATGCAAACCGGCCGCGTGGTGATTCTTCCGTTGAGGAGACTATATCGTTCCAAATTCATCAATTTGCAAACAGTTGTATGCAGTGAAGCTTTCCAGCGTGGCCATAGTTACTCGTGTCCGCGACAGACAAAAAAGGGGGAAGTTGCTCGCGGGTAGCCGTTGAAGGGGATGATTCAAAAATTGTCTGCTAAGCTTTCTCTCCTGCTATCATATTCAGGCAGTAGATGAAGGAATCCTCCGATCATACCACCCGGGTCCAACAGTATTTCGTGCAGCATGCGGCTTCGGTGAAATACTTTGTGCTCTCCTTGCTTCCCAATCCGGCGGGAGCAGAGGATGTTGTGCAGGAGGTATTTCTCACGGTAACGGCAAAGGCAAACGACTTTGAGGAAGGGACAAATTTCAAGGCGTGGGTTTTTGCGATTGCCCGATTTAAAGTTCTCGAACATCTCCGACAGGCGAAACGCGAACCCTATCGCCTCAGTGAAGAAACCATGGAACTCCTCGCTGATGAAGCTGCCGGGGAATCCGATACTGATGATCTGGAAAAGGAGCAGCATCTTGCCGCGGCGCTGAGTCGCTGCCTCAATAAGCTGGCGCCAAAGTCGCGTCTCCTCATCGAGCGGGTCTATCGGGATGGGCTTAAGCCCGGAACCGTCGCGGAGGAGATTGGATGGAAACCAAATGCCGCCTACGTCACGCTCTCCCGGGCGCGGGCGACGCTTCGAAGCTGCATTGCGAAACAGCCCAACACCGAATCAGCATGAGCGCGGAATCAAACGATACGGAAGACCTCCTCGATCGCTACCTCGATGGCACGATCGAGCCGGAAGAGCTTACGCTTCTCGACCATGAGCTGAAGGAGCAGCCCGCGCTCCGGCAGGAACTGCGCTCACGGATTCGTCTTCATGGGCTTCTTTCGGATCATTATCGGCAGGAAGACGGGGATGCCGGACTCACTGCGATGGCTCCGTTTCTTCCGCTTCCTCCCCCAACAAAATCACGTCGGCTTCCCGCCCTGGCTCTCGCTGCAGCAGCAGTCATTGCGTTAGGGCTCTATCTTTTTCCGCGCCAGGGATCTCCCCGGGACAACGAAATGGCAGCCGTGCAGCGTGTAGCCAACGCGAGCTGGGAAACTGGAGAGGTCGTTGAGATCGGCGAAGTCGTTTCCCTGGAGAAGCGCAATCTGGTGGAGGGCTTTCTCGAAATGGAGATGGCCAACGGGATTCACATCGCGATTGAAAGTCCCGCTGTGTTTCAATTCCTGAGCGAGGATCGTTTGCGCCTCGACCGCGGACATCTTTCCGCCCAGGTCCCCGAGGGAGCGGAGGGGTTTACGGTGGTTACTTCAGCGGGGGAAGTGATCGATCTCGGAACGCGATTCGGGGTCTCCGTCGAAGGCGATGCTGTGGAGGCCCATGTCTTTGAAGGGGAGATCAAGGTCAACTCGAAAGGAACCGAATCCATCCTCCTCGAAAAGGAAGAGGCGATTTCTCTGGGAAAAAAGAAACGGTATCACTCCGACGCCGAAAGCTTTCCGATGCCCTCCTACCCTCTTCCGGTTGCCTTGCAAGATGGCGACTTTGAAATCGGGCCGGTCCCGGAAGCCGGTATCCCCGGAAAGGTAGGCCATTGGGGCGGCGACTCCGCCTCCTTCGTCGGCTCGACTTCCGGCATCACCCCGGTATCCGGAACCAGGATGCTGCAGTTTCATGCAACGCGGGATCACCTGAGCGAACCTGAAACGGGCCAACAGGCTTCGGAGCTTTGGCAGCTCGTCGATCTCAGTGCCTTTTCGGACGAAGTAAACCGGGGCGGCGTGGTCGCTGACCTGCAAGCCGCCTTCAACCGCGCCGCTCAATCGCCTGACACAGACACCAAATTTGGCATTGGGATCACCGCGTTTCGCGGTTCGATTCCGGATGCCGCAGAATACTGGGACCGGAAGCGGGAACCTCTTTCGGAACGGCTTTCCCAGGCCGGCAACGAAATTCTGACAGATGCTGATCCCTCTACCTGGGAATCAGCCGAATGTCGTTTCACCGTTCCGCGGGGAACGGACTTCCTGATGATCCAGGTATTTGCTTTCGAAGACGTTCGCAACGAAGAGGAGAATGAGTTCTCCGGACACTTTGCAGATGCCATCCATCTCGCGCTTCAGACAGAGGCGCGTCCTTCCAGACCCCGTGCGGAATGGGAAGGGGGTGCTGGAAGCTGGAACAACCCGAAAAACTGGAAGGCGGGGCGCAACCCGGACGGTGCCCGCGATGAAATTTTCCTCCAGGGTCAGGAATGTCTTGTCGATCATCGGATTGAACTGAAACAGAATCTCACGATCGCCCCCCACAATGACTCCATCGGAATCCTGCGAATCAGCAGGGAAGGGGCGTTGGAAAAATCAGGAACCGGCCAATTGATTGTCGGCTACAACGAAGGCGCCATTGCTGAGCTGATTATCGAAGGCAGGCTTCTCACCGCAGGCCCGGTGTTCATCGGGCGCAACAATCGTCGATCCGAAGTCCATGTGAATCAGGGGTCCTGGGTTTCCCGGGAGGGGATCATCCGCATGGCACAGTATGGAAACCGGGGTCCAGATACCGCCAGCACTTTGCGGGTTTCAAATGGAGGAAGCCTCACCGCAGAATCCATGGAACTGGTCCACGATCTCGCAACGATTCAGATTGAAAGCGGAGGCACCATTGACACCGAGCGCCTCCGCGTTGGAGGCAGTGAAGGCGCGGCTCTGGTTGCGATTCAGAGCGGAGTGCTCCGCGTGAGGCAACTGGAGTTCGGATCCGGGGGCACGATGCAATTACTCTCTGCAGACGCGGTTCTCGAGCTGGCAGGAGACTGGAATTCTGAGTCTTTGCGGAAGGTCCCCGATTCCCGCTGGGAATGGTCATCTGATCCTACCTTTGAATCGATCCAGGTCGATGGGGAAACCTGGACCCGCATTCGCCTTCCGCGGTAAGACCTCTCCCGGTTGTCCAGAACCCCGGCTATTGCGAAATCTTCTCCGATTCGAGAAGACCGATTACAGCCCACGCCGTGCCCCAGAAATTGGAGACCCGGGTCGACTCTGCCCGATCCTTGGTGCTGAGCGTTTCCCAATACCCCTCTTCGGTCTGGGAAGTAAGAAGGTAGTTTCGAGCGCGTTCGACCCTCCCGGAATTTTTCTTCACTTCGTTTGCGCGCGCCAGCGCAAACAGAGCTTGTCCGGTACCTGTCGGGCTGCTTTTCTCTCCGTCGATCCAGCTCCATCCGCCGTCCTCGTTTTGTCGGGAAAGCAGCGCCTGGATCGACTCTGGACTTCCTTTAAGCACAACATTCATGGCATACCACTCATTGGCTTTTGCTTTACCGGGCGGGCCGGTTGGTGCTTTCGGCCCGTTCTCGTCGGCGCTCAGTGCTGCCAGCATCCACTGGTTGGAAACCCACTGGGTCTCCTCCTTCGGGCGATCCTGCATGGGCAGTTGACCTCCCGGCTTCCAGTTTCCATCCTGGCCCTGATTCGAACGAACAATATCAAGCAGCGAGGCTTTCGTTTCTTCCGGAACGAAAGCGGCGGAAGCAGACAGCAGAAGTTGACTGACGCCCTCCACGTTGCGATCACCGCGGACCGCATCCGGATCGGGTATTTCCTCCGGTTTTTTCGGGTCGGGTGGAATCGGGGACAGGAAGAAGTCGCGGACAAACTGGCGCTGTTTCTTCAGCGACACTTCATCTACCTCGTAGCCAGCCTCCAAAGCGAGATCTTTGGCCCAGATCAGAAAGGTGGAATGGTGGCAGGAGGTGCACTTTTTCTTCTCAATCCACCAGTTTCCTTCTTCCTCCAGATAAGGGAGTGCGCGCTCAATGGACCGGCTCGTCGCATCCTCCGTGAGAGCAGAAAAAGCCATCACCTGAAAGACAATCAAGGTGATCAGAAGAAATCTCATACCAACAGTCTATCATGAGCCCTTGCAGGCCCGCATGGCGTTATCAGGAGGCAACGAGCGCTCTCAGGTATCGAACGGCAGCCACCGCCGCGATGCCTCCGAGGGTCCCATAGATCGACAGGAAAGTAATTTGAGTCGTCTTTGAAAGCGGTTCGAAGGAGGCAAGGAATCCGAAGGTGGCTGCAGCCAGGACGACAAGGGAAACCAGCAATCCGGCAATCTGGCCTGCGATTCTACCCCGATAGAAAATGGCGAGGACGAGAAGAAGGAGGAAAATGGAGACAGGGAGGAGGAGAAGCGCATTCATCGTAGACTTACATTCACCGGGATCGGCCTCCGGGAAAATCGATTTGAGGAGGGGTTTGCATCAATCGAATTGATGAGCTTCTCCATCAGGTTCTGAAACCCTCCCTCTCTACGCCATTGCCGGGAAACCGGAAATCGAGTCTCATCACGGGAATGATCCCGCCCCGACTCCTCCAAACGGCTGCAAAGTTTACCTGCTCGCTGGTTCTCGTTTCGTCGACTTTTTTACTTCCGGTTTCTGCCGCGCCCTTTCTCATCGAAAACGGCGAAGCCCGTGCCGAGATCGTGATCGCGGAAACCCCGAAACGCTCAGCCCGTCTCGCGGCCGCTGACCTCCAACTCTATCTCAAAAAAATCTCCGGTGCCCGCCTGCCCATCGTCATCCATCCGACTCCGGATGTGCCTCTGCAAATCTACGTGGGCGAAAGCTCCCATGCCGCAAAGCTCAGTGTTAGTCCTGATGGCCTTGCAGCGGGAGCCTACCGAATCGTTTCGGGTGAAAGCTGGCTCGCCCTGATCGGAGACGACACCGACTTCGTTCCCGTCGAGCCCTGGGCCCGCAACAACAGCGATCGCGTCAGTGGAAAGCTGCAGGCCGAATGGGAGAAGCTGGCCGGCTATCCCTGGGGGGTTCCGAATGGCGGGATGTACAAGCACAGGCAGCGCCTCGCTCCTGAACTCGGTCTTCCGGATGGCGTCGAACCTGCCGGGGACGAGGTTTTTGAAGTCTGGAACTTCGATGAGCGGGGCTCCTACAACGCGGTTTGTGGCTTCCTCCGCGATCTCGGGGTGCGCTGGTATCTCCCCGGCGAAATTGGAGAGGTAGTTCCCGGGATGAAGTCCGTCCCCCTCCCGAAAGTCGACAAGATCGTCGAGCCCGATTTTCCGGTCCGCCAGTTCAACGTCCGGTGGAGCACCGCGAACGATGAGACGATGTTCTGGATGATGCGACTCGGGATCCGCCAGCCCTATGGCCTCATGATTGCTCACGGGATGGACAACATGACTCATACCGACGCTATTCTTACGAGGCACCCGGACTGGTTTGCTCTCTTTGGTGGTAAAAGGGACAACGCGCCCGGAGAACGCCTCAATCACCTCTGCTACTCGAACAGGGAGCTGTTCGATCATACGGTTCGCTGGGCCCGGGCCCAGTTCGATATCTATGACTACACTTCGGTATCGATCATGCCTCCCGACGCCTACATCGCGATCTGCCAGTGTGATCTTTGCGAAGGGAAAGATGTCCCGGAAATGGGAAGCCGCGGCAAGCTGTCGAATCATGTCTGGGATTTCGTCAACCGGGTCGCCGTCGAAGTCGGCAAAACCCATCCTGACAAAAAGATTCTCTGCTGTGCTTACGGAGCGAATACGAATCCGCCGACTAACATTACCAAGTTGGAGCCGAATGTTCAGGTCATGATCGTGGGAGGTCGCCGGCCGCGAAACACCCTGCCCGAACAGCGCGAGGAGATTCAGAAACTCCGTGCCGGATGGCTTACGAAAACCGACAACCCGCTGATGGTTTTTGAGAACTATCCCTTTACTGATCGGGGTTGGTATCTTCCGGCCTTCACCGCAAAGGCAATCGGAGAAAGCATCAATGCCACCAAAGAAATCTCCTCGGGAGAAGACATCTGGCTGAGTATGTCGCGCGATTTTGATACCGAAGGAATCGGGTTCAATCACTTCCAGGTCTACTTCACGGCGAGGATGTACTGGGGAGGAAAGCAGCAGGACCCGGTCGCGATGCTCGATGAATACTGTCGCCGGTTCTATGGCCCCGCGTCCAGCGAGATGAAGGCATTCTTCGAATACTGTGAGCCGAACTGGCAATCCATGGAAACGGAAGTGGAGCCGGTCACCAGGGCCCTCGAGCTTTTCTCCGCAGCGAAACGCAAGGTCGGCGAAGATTCCGTCTACGGAAAACGAATGGCCCTGATCGATGACTTTCTCGAAGACCTGCGGAGCAAGTCGGAACTGCTCAGTCAGAAACGCGGCCCCGTTTCGAAACTGCGCACGGTCTGGGAGCCGAAGGAACCCATCGTCATCGATGGCAAACTCGACGAATCCTACTGGCGCGAGGTTCCTGCGTCTTCGACCGGACGCCTGCGCGAGTTGCAGACGGGGCGTATTCCCACTTTCGGAACACAGATCATGGCGGCCTGGGATCGCAGCGGAAGCAACCTCTACCTGGCCATTCGTTGTGAGGAGAACCCCGGGGAGGAGCTGAATATTGCGACCACGGAAAAGGAGGATCCCTCGATCTGGTATGGGGATGCCATCGAAATCCATCTCGATACCGATGCGCATCGCTACTACCAGATAGCGGTGAATCCGGCCGGGGCTCTCGTTGATCTCGACCGGGGAGCGGACCGGAACAGCTGGTTTCGCTGGGAGTCGCAGGCCGAGGTCGCGACGCAGGTAGCGGGGGATCATTGGACCGTGGAAATCCGCATTCCGGTGACGGAAGACGAAAATGATCCCCTCAATCAGGTCGTGGGGAGGAAGCCGTCCCAGAGTCTGCCCTGGCATTTCAATATCTGCCGCCAGCGAATCCGGGAAAACGGCTCGGAGCATTCGGCCTTTTCTCCGACCGGGACGGCAGGATTCCACGAGCCGATGAAGTTCGCCCACTTCTACGACGGGCGTTCCCATCCGTTTGATGTCGACCCGACCGTTTCCGATTACCTGATCGAAAGAAGCAAGGCCGATGCTCTCCAGCGCGGCCGAAAGACGAGCGAAGCCCTCGAAGCCTGGATTGCCCTTTCCCGGACCGAAGGCCTGACAGAGTTGCAAAAATCAGACGCTCTCTCGCAGGCAGTCCTTTGTGCGCGACAGCTGAAAGACGAAGCGCAGGCGAATGACCTTGCTGAGAAAATTTCCGTCGAATCGATTCGAAAGGCCGTACAAATGGAGACCCTTCTCGCGTCGCGTAAATGGGAAGAACTGCTTGAGCAATTCGGAGCCGAGGACATCGCCAGCTGGCCCTTCCCGCAAATCGGAGCCGGTGCCTACGCTCGCGGTCGTGCTGCCTACGCGGCGAAGAAGGGAGAGCTGGCGGAAGCCGACTATCTCCTCGCTCTTCCCTTTGTGGCGGACCCGCGTGTTCGCCTTGGCCTGCTTCGATCGATCGCTCACAACCGGGAAATGTTTCTCGGCGACGATCCGGGAGCACTGGAATTCTATCGGCGCATTACAGAGGGAAACAAGAGTGGCGGAGCTGACTACTACTACGGCCTCCAGGGCGCTGCCAGAATCCTAACACGGCAAGAAGACTACGACGAGGCTCTCGCGGTTTTCGATCGGATCGACTTCGGGAAAACCCAGGGATCGTGGCGCAGTTCACTGCGACTTTCCCGCGCCGACGTACTGGCTGCCGCGGGGAAAGCAGTGGAGGCCCGAAAAGACCTTGAGGCGGTGCTCGCGGACGATCAGGCACAGGCCTCCGTCAAAGACCGGGCCTCCATCGCGCTGGAGGAGCTGGCCGGGAAGTAGCCCCTTTCTATCCCGGCAGGGCCTAACAGGGTTTCCTCACCAACCCAACCCTGTTGGACCGTCGAACGAGCGTGATATTTTTTTTCTTTTCCTGCTAAGCTTTGTGCATCCCGTGCATTTCTTTGCAAACCCGACCTATGAAAGCAACCGGCTGCCCCCGTTTTCAACAATCTCTCCGCTACTCCCGTCGCGATGCCTTGCGAGTCGGTTCGCTTGGAACGCTCGGGCTTTCCCTCGGTCAACTTCTCCGACTCGAAGCCGCCCAGAAAAATTTCGAGAGCCAACCGGGAACGGCAAAGAGCGTCATTCAGATCATTCTCCCCGGCGGAATTGCCGCCCAGGAAACCTGGAACCCCAAGCCGGAAGCACCTCTCGAATACCGCGGGCCTTTTGGGTTTCAGAAAACTCCTCTTCCCGGAATTGTTCTCGGGGAAGTGCTGCCCCGCCTCGCCGGAATGGCTGATCAACTGACTGTGGTGAGGTCTGTGGTTGGAAATATTCCCGATCACGGACTCGCCACCTACAACATGATTACCGGCCAGAAGCCAAGCCAGGCGATCAAGCATCCTTCGGTCGGTTCCGTGGTGAATCACGAATTCGGACCCCGTAACGGACTCCCCGGATATATCGGGATGCCGACTCTGGAAAATGTAAGCGGTTCCGGAACGGGCTACCTCAGCGATGCCTATGGAGCCTTCTCAACCGGGGGCGATCCGGCAGTGGGCGATGCTTTTGAGGTTCGTGATTTGCGTCTTCCCAACGGGGTCGATCTGGAGACCTTTGAGAAGCGAAAAAATGTTCGTGACCTGGTGAACGAGCAGTTCCGAAAACTCGAGGCGAACCCGGCTCCGCTTGAGACGATGGATTCCTACTACAACCAGGCTTACACCATGATTTCTTCGGATGCGGTCCGCAATGCGTTCGACATGTCGCAGGAATCAGCGGCGACGCGGGAACGCTACGGAATGGGGAAATACCTGGAGCGGGTCACCTACGGAAAATCATTCGGATCGGAGGCGGGAGGCCGAATGCTTCTCGCGCGAAGGCTCGTCGAAGCGGGGGCGCGTTTTGTTTCCCTCCAGTATGGGTCGTGGGATGATCACGTTCGACTTCGTGAGTCGTATCAGCTGCAGATGCCGGCCTTCGATCATGCCCTTGCCGCGTTGATTCAGGATCTCGACGAGCGGGGCTTGCTCGACAGCACTCTCATCTGGGTGGCCTCGGAGTTCGGACGCACTCCGAAGATCAACGCCTCGGCGGGAAGAGATCACTGGTCGCGGGTTTTCTCCATGGCCATGGCCGGAGGGGGTTTGAACCGGGGCCTCTTTTATGGAGACAGCGACGCCACTTCGAGTGAGCCCTCGAAAGATGCCGTGCCTCTCTGCGATCTTCATTCCACGATCTACCAACTGATGGGGATCAATTCACAGAAGGAACTGATGGCTCCCGGGGAACGACCCATCGAAATCGTTGATGACGGAAAACCGGTCGAGGATCTCATTGCCTAGCCTTTGCCCTCGTTCCTATGCGTGGTTTTCTACTTTTCTGTCTGGTGTTGCAGTTCCCGGTTTGGGTCACAGCCAACAACGAATACACGGTCCTTCGCGTACTTCCGCAAATTGCCCAACAGGGTACGGAAGTCGAAGTGTCGATTAACGGCCACGAACTCGAAACGGCCAGCGAAGTTCTTTTCTATCGTCCCGGGATTTCCTGCCTCGAGATTCGAAACGTTTCCGAGTATCCGAAAAATGGAAGAATGGAAAAAGCGGAGCCGGGGCAGGCGATCGCACTTCGATTTCGGGTCGCCTCCGATGCCGCGATCGGAGAATATTTCTTTCGGATTCGAACGGAAAAAAAGCTATCGGAACTTCTCAGTTTCTGGGTCACGCCATTTCCCGTCGTGGATGAGGTCGATCCCTTTTCCCCGGTCAATGATACTCCGGAAACGGCCCAGCCTGTGCCTCTCAACAGCACGATCGTCGGATATCAGCCAGCCGGGCCGCCGAACGACTTGGATCACTATTCCGTTACCCTGACTAAGGGGCAGCTCTGCACCGCGCAAATTCTCAGCGCCCGTCTCGGGACTCATCATTACGGTGGCCTGACCGACATGTCGATCGAGGTCATCTCCCCCTCCTTCAAGCGGGTCGCCCGCTGTGACGACTCTCCACTTCTCTCCCAGGATCCGGTGGTCTCCTTTCGCGCCCCGGAAACAGGCGACTATGTCATTCGAGTGGGACAGCAGATGGATTATGAAACTCTCGTCCGGCACTATGCCCTCCATCTGGGCGAATTTCCCCGGCCCGCCGTGACCTATCCTCTCGGAGGACAGGCCGGCGAACAGCTCAAGCTCGAAGTCTTCTACGAAGATGGAACGAGGGAAGTGATTCCGGCAAAGTTGCCGGAGAAAGTCGGGGACTACGAAGCGGCTCTCGTCGAGCTCCCGACAGTTTCTGATTTCCCCGGGCCTCTTCCGGCCCCGAATCTTCTCAAAGTCGCTGACTTCCCCAACGTGTTTGAGCAGGACGGACCGACGACCGAGGAGAGTGCGCAAATCATCGGACGTGAGCTGCCGGTGGCTCTGAACGGAATTATCAAAGAGGAAGGTGAGCGCGACTGGTTTCGTTTTTCCGCAAAGAAGGGGGAACGATATCGGATTCGTGCCTACAGCCGCACGCTGGGTTCGAAGCTCGATCCTTTCATCTGGATCCGGCCCGCCGAGGGAACCGAAAGCAAGCGTACCTACGAGGAAGATGATTCCCTCTGGGATGGACATGACTGGGAGGGGCATCACTACCGCCATCAGGTCAAGGACCGCCTCGATCCTGTTTTTCTTTTCGAACCCGATGCAGACGGTGAGTATGTATTGGGGGTAGGGGACACGCGGCGCGAATGGGGCGAAGACTACATCTACCGGATCGAGATCCAGCCCCATCGTGATTCGATCTTTTCCTACTTTCCCGATTATCCCTCCCAGAGTGATATCACTCGCGACGTGGTCGGAATCCACCGCGGCTCCACCCTTTCCCGTCCTGTCGCCATACAAAACGGTTTGGGTTCGGAGTATGACGGTCCCGTTCAGCTCGAAGCGAAGGGGCTTCCGAAAGGAGTGACCTTTCACTGTCCTGTCTTTACCCGGAATGACCCGGTCATTCTGACCACTTTCACGGCAAGGGCCGATGCCGGTCTGAGCGCTTCTCTTGTCGAACTGATCCCCCGGGCCCTGGAACCCGGTGTTGATCTCGGTGGCGCCTTCGCCCAGACGACCGGAGCGACCGCCCGCCGTGGTGGCTACAACATGGTATTCAACAAGACCCGTTTCGCGGCAGTCGCCGTACTCGAAGAAGCTCCTTTCTCACTCCGTCTCGAGCAGCCGAAGGTCGCCCTCGCAAAGAACGCAGAACTGGAATTGGAGGTCAGCGTGCAACGAAGGGGGGATTTCAAAGGCGCGGTCTATCTTGAAATGGAATGGCTCCCGCCCGGAGTTACGAAGCAGCCCCCTCTCATTATTCCCGGGGGAGAAACACTTGGTCGCTACAAGCTTTCGGCTACGAATCAGGCAAGAGACGGAAGCTATGAACTCACGATCGCCGGACGCGAAAACGAGGGCGGGCTTCCGCGAACCGGGGTTGGCTTTCACTACGTGGCGGCCCCGCCGGTCACGATCGAGGTTTCCGATCCCTATCTCACGATCGAACTCGAGCGATCCGCTGCCGAGCAGGGAAAGCGGGGAGTTTTAACGGGCAGGATCCATCACCTTCGCGATCTCCCCGGAAACGCGACGGCGACGCTTCTCCGTCTTCCCACGGGAGTTACCCTGGTCAAGGAGGCCATCATCAAACCGGGAGACGAAACCGTAGCCTTTGAAATCGAGATCGCCGGCGATGCACTTGTCGGACAGTACAAAGAGATCGCCTGCGACATCGCAATCACGGACGCAGGCCAGAAGATTCACCAGCAGACCGGCGCCGGTGTTCTGCGGATCGATGAAGCGCGGAACTGACTCATGAAAGCCTCCCACCTCCTCCCCTTTCTCCTCCTCACCTCGTCCCTCGGTGCAGACGCACCCATCTCCTTCAAGCGGGATGTCATGCCGGTGTTTATGAAGCACGGCTGCAACGCGGGAGACTGCCATGGCTCCAGTCGCGGTCAGGATGGATTCGTTCTTTCACTTTTCGGGTATGACGCCGAAGGAGATTTCTATCGCCTCACCGAAGAAATCCCGGGCCGCCGAATCAACCTGGCTGCGTCGGCGCAGAGTCTTCTTCTCACCAAGGCCACCGGACAGGTCGCTCACACGGGAGGCGAATTGTTTACGGCAGAGTCGGAATCCTACGAGCTCCTCCTTCGATGGCTTGAAGCGGGAGCTCCATCCGATCCGGAGGATACGGCTCTTGCCACGGGCATCCGGTTTTCCACAAGCATTCACAAGTTCGACAAACCCGGAGGTTCTCTCCAGGCGAAAGTCATCGCGACCTACAGCGACGGAAGTGAGCGCGATGTCACGCGGTGGTCGCTCTTCATGACGAATGACGAATCCGTCGCCGCGATCGATGACTCGGGATTGATCCAAACCAGCAAGGCGGGAGGAGCCAATGTTTTTGCCCGCTTCGATAAGTTCACCGTCGGCATGGAGATCACCGTGCTTCCCGAAGGCGAGTTCGACTGGCCGACTCCTCCGGTAAATAACTTCATCGACGAGCTGACTTTCGCGAAGCTGGAGGATCTTCGAATTGTCCCTTCCGGACTTTGCACCGATGAGGAGTTTCTCCGGCGGGTCACCATCGACCTCACCGGCACCTTGCCGACACCCGGGGAATACCGTGGTTTCATGAGTTCGGATGATCCTGACAAACGAACCCATCTCGTCGATGAGCTCCTTGGCCGCGAATCCTTCGGCGAAATGATGGCTGCCAAGTGGGGCGAGTGGCTCCGCATTTACGCAGACACCAATCCGGAAAAGGGAACGGCGATGAAGGCGGGTTGGAACTACTACCACTGGGTCCGGGAGCAAATGGTCGAGAACACCCCGCTGAGTGAATTCGCCTACGCGCTCCTCACCGGAAACGGATCCAACCTGACCAATCCTCCTTCGAACTACTACACGATGATTCCGCAGGGAAAGGTCGATCCGATCCGGCTCAGTGAAGACACCGCCCAGATCTTTCTCGGAATCCGGACCCAGTGCGCGCAATGCCACAACCACCCCTTCGATCGATGGACGATCGATGACTACTACAGCTTCCAGTCCTTTTTCACCGGAGTGAGGCGTAAGCACGGATCCGAGGCACGGGAGTATTTCACCTTCGTTGATGTCGACGCAGAGCCGGCGAAGCATATCGTCGACGGTCGCCCCATGCCCCACAAGTTTCTCGGAGGAGATTATGCGGATGTAGAAAACAAGGACCCGCGAAAAGTCCTCGCCGCCTGGATGACATCGCCGGAGAACCAGTTGTTTCGTCAAAACGTCGCCAACCGGATCTGGTCCCATTTTTTCGGAAGGGGCATCATTGAAGAAGTCGATGATATTCGGATCAGCAACCCACCGGGCAATGCTCCGCTTCTATCCGAACTCGGTCGGCGATTTGCCGAGGACTACGGCTACGATCAGAAAAAACTGATCCGCGACATTTGTCTTTCGAGAACGTACCAGCTCTCCGCCACGACCAATGACAGCAATCGGGATGATGAACGATTCTTCTCCCACGCCGCTCTTCGCCGTATGCGGGCGGACGTCCTGTTCGATTGCCTCACCTCAGCGCTCGACTACCAACACAAATTCCGGCGGTCCACTGCGGAGCGTGCTGTGGCCATGTTCGAAGGAGGAAGAAAGGACGATTTCAATGCCTACTTTTTCAAAACCTTCGGTCAGGCGCGGCGCGAAAGTGTGTGCGCCTGTGAGGACCAAACCGAGGCGAATCTTTCCCAGGCTCTCCATCTCATCAATGGCAAAACGATTGATGATGCTTTGCAGAGGAATCCTCAGTTGATTCCCTATCTGATGGACCAATATGAGGACGATGCTGCTGTGATCGAAGCTCTCTTCATCCGAGCGCTCAGCCGGAAACCAACCGAAACGGAATTGCACGGAATCCTCGCCCTGATGGATGAAACGACGGATCGCAAGGTCCGGCATCAGAACTTCAACAACGTTCTCTGGGGGCTCCTCAATTCCAGCGAATTCCTTTTCAACCACTGAACCGTAGCTGCGCTCGCAAGAGCGTGGCCACCTTTTTGCAACGGCGGCTACATCATGAAAGTCCATTCTCTCCTCCTCATTTTGATCTCCGTCATCCCGGGTCTTCAAGGGGCTCCGACCTTTGACGCCGACATACGTCCGCTTTTCAAAAAGCATTGCACGAGCTGTCACAATCCTGACAAACGGAAGGCCGATCTCGATCTTTCCACCTATGCGGGAGTTCTCGCCGGAAGCTCCGGGGGCGAAGTCGTCAAAGCCGGTGTGCCGGACACGAGCTGGCTTTTCGAATCGATCACTCACGTCGATGGCGTCGAAGCGATGCCTCCGAAAAAGCCGAAGATATCCGAGGATGCGATCGCAACGATCCGGGAATGGATTCTCGGGGGGCTCGTCGAAAGCTCCGGAGGAAAGTCGATGCTTCGCGAGATCACTTTTGATGTCACTGCCGGGTCATCCGCAAAGCCCGAGGGAGAGCCCGCCATGCCGACCGGTCTTCCGGAAGTTGAGCGGAAGATTTCCTCCCGGTCTCCTGCCGTCACGGCCCTTGCCGCGAGCCCGTGGGCTCCTTTGATGGCCGTGTCAGGCTGGGAGCAGATTCTCTTTCGCCATGCCGCGTCGGAGGAAACTCTCGGGATCCTACCCTTCCCCGAGGGGACCATTCACGATCTCAAATTCAGCCGCAACGGGAGCGTTCTGATCGCGTCCGGTGGCCGTGGCGGGGAGTCCGGAAAGGTCGTTCTTTTTGATGTGAAGAGCGGAAAACGCATTGCCGAAATCGGAGACGAGGAGGACATCGTGCTGGCTGCGGACCTCAGCGCCGACCATCGCTACGTAGCCCTGGGAGGTCCCGCCAAAGTCGTGAAAATTTTTGACGCGACAAACGGCAAGTTGCTTCACCGAATCGAAAAACACACCGACTGGATTACCGCTCTCGCCTTTGCTCCGGAGGGAGACCAACTCGCCTCCGCGGATCGGAGCGGAGGCGTTCACGTGTGGGAAGCGGGGACCGGTGGCATCGTCTACACGCTCGACGAACACAAGGTCCACGTTGCCGACCTCGCCTGGCGGGCCGATGGAAAAATGCTCGCTTCCGGTGCTGACGACGGAAAGATGGTCCTTTGGGATATGAAAGACGGCTGGCCTTCGAAAGTGGTCGATGCCCACAAGGGGAATACCGACGACCGCTACACCCGTGCCACCGGAATTCTTTCCCTCGCCTGGTCGCGCGGAGGAAGCCTCATCACTTCGGGCCGCGACAAACGAGTTCGAATTTGGAAAGCGGACGGCAACCGGGAGTGGGAGTCGGATGAGATGGAATCCCTCCCTATCACAGCAACGCTGCTGTCCGATTCAAAGACCGGATGGTTGGGGATGTATGATGGTTCCGTTGTGGCGACGGGAAAAAAGTAGAGATACTCACTGACTTCCCGCGCCCGGCTTCCAGCAAATTCGACCGAAGCCCGATCCGGGAGGGACGAGGGGCAGTTCTTTCCAGCCCGCTTTCGTTTCGATCATGATCTTTGGTCCCCCTCTTTCCTGATCCGGAAAAGCGCGGGTCACGAAATTGTCGGGAGAGAAAGTGGGGTCGTCACCGCGGCCCGCTTTTCGTCGATTCTTTCCATCACTTCCGACTACCCAGACATGAAAGGTCGATGAGATCTGCTTGTCTCTCTCAGGATTCCGGACACCCGTGAATTTACTCATATGAATCATCTCCACGCCCTCCCAATGGGCAATCCACTTCCCGTCTGGTGACCACGCAGGAACCTTCTGTTCAATGGGAGCCCCGATTTCCTCGTGATAGTCGGTGTCCGGGGGGGAAATCATCACCGCGTCGCTTCCGTCAAATTGGCTGACCCACACTCTCCTATTTCCGCTCCGATTGGAGACAAACGCGATTTGCCTCCCGTCCGGAGAGGGCACCGGCATGGCGTTGCTGAATTTCCGCTGCTCCGGATCGCTGAACAATCGGCGGGACTCCCCGGTCTCCGTATTCAGGAGATGAATTTCACTGTCGGAAGCGGGATCCCCCTGGCCGCGGGAGACCATCCAGACAATGTGCTTCGAATCCGGCATCCAGGAAGGTACCAGATTTCTTCCCGGAGGGGTCAGCTGCTTCGATTCCTTTCCATCCGGATCTGTCAATCGAAGTGACATTCCGCGTTCGGTCATTTCCGCATAGACGATCTTTTTCCCATCGGGAGACCACGCCGGCATGAGGCTGCCACGTTCGGAGTCCGTCAATTTTCTCTTCCCGGAACCATCCTCGAACATCCGGAACAGCTGCAAGACACGATCGTCATCAAAATGACTTACAATCAGTTCCCGCAGAGAGGAATTCCCTGTTTCAACGGAAGGGGACTCCTCCGACTGGAGAGCCGGGAGGCCGTTTAAAAGAATCACTACGAGAAGAAGAATCCGGCCCTTTTTCATTCGTTCGTGTGTGATTTGAATTCCAGAGCGAAGCTTCAATGCGGATGCATCTTCAGATGTTGCTTCAGCAGATCTTTTCCGTAGTCATTTCCATTCGGCGTCCGCACCGTTGCGTGAATGTGATTTTTCGTTGCCACGCCGCTCCGGCCCAATGCAATCGGTCGCTGATGATCAAATTCAATCAGGACAACCGGGCTGTGGATGCGGTAGTAAAAAACCGAGTCCTCGTTCATTTCTCCAATCCAGGCAAACCGGGTGCGATCGAGATGCTTTTCGATCTCTGCCATCTTCACCCGGGCGTGGCTCTCTTTCAGATTGTGAATCCAGAGCCCGGTCAGTTTCAGAAAGGTCTTCCTTTGTTCGGGAGTCAGTTCGGAGACGGGCAGGCCCTCGTAGGGGATCACCGCGTTGTCATGAAAAGCTTCGGTATTGGTGTTGGTGCCGTCTTTGTCACTCTTCAATACCGCCTTTGCTTTCTGTGTGTCTGTCAGGGAATTCGCAAAGGCGAGGGCGAGGTCCTGCTCCTCCTGCAGGACGATGGTCCCTTTGTATTTTCCTTCATCGGCCCAGACCGGTTCCGAACCCAAAAAGAGGGGGGTCATCACGACCTGATCGCCGACGACGAAATAATTTATGATGCAGTGATGACCGTCGAACTGAAATCCCCAGGGCTCCTTGTCAGAAGGCGTTCCCATTACCGTAATGAAGTAGGCCCAGCGACCGTATCCGTATTCTCCCTCGCGACCGCTCAGTTCGGCAATGGTGTGATTCAGCTTCATGATGTCCTGCGTCGTCTTCAGCCCCTTCGCACTGAGACCGGCTCCGATCATCGCGAAAGCAAATTCCCGCTGTTTTTCCGACATCTCCTCAAAGTTCACGCCCTGCCGCGGAAGGCTGTGTTGATTGGCCCAGCGACGCCACTCCGTGTCGTCGACCGGGAATTTCGTCTTTTCGCGTTGTTCGTCTGTCAGGCCCTTGAGAAAGGATTCCGCCGCCTCTTTCACCGCTTCGGTGGAAACGCCGGTGGATTCGATGGAATACAATCCCTCCTCCACCTTTCCGTCTGCGGTGACACCGACAAAGGGTTCGGCGATGGCCCGTTTCTCCATTTCGGCAAAGCGGCTGCCCCCTCCCTTGCCTTTGCCTGTTTGTTGGGCGTGAACGGACGAAAGGAAATGACTGCAGAGAAGGATCGAACAGGTGGCTGAAAAGAGAAGTGGAGTACGCATGGGGTATGAAACGCGAGTATGGCAAAAAAGTTGTGCGGGAACCACTGCTCAATTCTGTTGGCGGAAGCTACTCCTGCTCCCCTCCACGTGCGTTTTCCAGTCGATGCAGCGAATCCCGAATCTCACGCAACACGACCAGTGTCTCTTCTCCGCCGGGAAGGAATTCCGGGGGCGAATCTTTCGGGCCTTCCTTTCCGCCAAGCACTTTCTCTTTCTGCTCCAGAACAGCATCCCGAAAGGCCTGGGGGTCAACCACTCCGGGAAGGGAAAGCAAAGCACCTGCCGACGAGCTTCCCGCCGTTTCAATGGTCATGTTTTCGATATCAAAAGCCCGCATAATGGGCCCCTGCATCGAACCAAGGTCGGTGATTTTATCGAGCGGGACGGTCTTCTCCGTTTTTACAAGAACGCCTTTTCGAAAACGGAGCGTTTTTTCCGTGAGAACGCATTCCAGGCTCTTGAACCATCGGTCAGCAAGGAGGAAAGCAACCGGGATCCAGATCGGCAGGAGAATGATTCCCACAATCGAGGCGACAAACCCGATGCAGCTGTTCAGGACGAAATAAGTTTTCGCCTTGGGATTAAATTCGGCTCGCAGGATGACGTCTTCGGATTGGCTCATGGGAAAGCATTACCGAAAACCATGGAAGGATCGATTCCAAAACCGGCCTGCGTTTCTACAGCCGGAAGGCACTCCCAGCCCTTTTACTTCGTCTCGTCGTCCTTTCTCGTGATCGCAAAGTAGATCACGTAGAACCAGGAGAGCACGCCGGCGAGGATCGCCCAGAGGATGGAGCGGTTCCGTTGCCAGGAGCACACCACGCCGAGCGCGCTGCCCAGACTGATTCCGGTTTGCGTGACGGTTTCGGTGGTTTGGGCCGTAATTTGAGTCGCTTCAGCAAGTAAGATCATGGGGAAAGAATGGACAGGGAATACGAAAAGCGCCAGTTTTTTCCCGATACGTACTGACTCGCCCCAATCACGTCCTGACGGGGAGCGCGAACTTCCGCTAAAGAAGAGTCCATGAACAAGGCATCTCTTCTCGTAATCTCGGCTTTTCTGCTTCCGGTTCTCTTTTCTTCCCACTCGCTTATTGCACAGACAAAGGAGAAAGCGAAATCTCCGCGCAGGGCGGCGACTCCCCCGCCGACCAAACCGCCCCTCGTGCCGGCAGACATTTCTGTAATCCCCGAAGGAAGCGAGTCACTGGAGATTTTTCTTCTCATGGGGCAGTCGAACATGAAGGGACGCGGAGTCATGCCGGAAGAACCGTTGCGCGATCCACGAATCGTCATGATGCACAAACCGACGGATGGCTGGTACCTGGCGCGCCATCCGCTTCATTTGGTCGGGAATCCGGAAACCTTTGAGGGGCACGACAACGCCGGGGTCGGGCCGGGACTGGCATTTGCCGAAACGCTCCTGAAACATCGACCGAATGTTCGCGTTGCTCTGGTCCCCTGCGCCGTCGGCGGAACCCGGATCGGATCCTGGGCGAAAGGAGCCCGGCTCTATGAGGAGGCCATTCGCAAAGCAAAGCTGGCCCTGGAAGCGGGACCGGAAGGAAAAACCCGGATCGCAGGGGCTCTCTGGTTGCAGGGGGAGTCGGATGCCAGAGAGGAACGCATTCCGCTTTATGCGGATGCGCTTTCCGACCTCGTGAAGAACCTCCGTTCCGATCTCGAAATCGAAGATCTGCCTTTTCTCGTGAGCACAATCGGGGAAATGAGGGCCGATGCCGAACTACGGAAATCAATCAACGAAATCCTGCTCGATCTTCCCAACCGGATTCCGGGAACCGCCGCGGTCGATGCCCGCGAACTCAAAGGGCACATTGGTGACTTCGTTCACATGGACACGCCGACGCAGAACGAGATCGGCCGGCGATTTGCGAGATTGTATTTGAAACTGCCGAAGACGCGGAAAAGCCACTGAAGCCCGGTCCGATCCATGAGTTCGGGGCAGGAATCCCGTTTCCAGGCCATTCTCCGATTGCCCCCGCCTTCCGGTTTCCCCTAGACTTCTTCCGGTATGCTTTTCGAACGAAACCGCATTGCCGCGATGACGCGGCGGTTGAAGGACGATCACGGTGTTGCTCTGGGCACTTCCTCCTGGCGCTATCAGGGGTGGTGCGGATTGCTCTACGACGAAGAGCGTTATTTATGGGGAACTCATTTCTCGAAGAAGCACTTTTCGGAACATTGCCTTGAGGAGTACGCCGAAGTTTTCCAGTCGGTCTGCGTCGATGCGACGTACTATGCCATTCCGAAACTTTCTTTCCTGGAGGGGCTCCAGAAACAGGTGCCCGGGGATTTTGTTTTTTCCTTCAAGGTTCCCGACGATATCACGATCAGCACCTTTCCGAAGGCGGGCACCTTTGGAAAACGGGCGGGTACGAAGAATGAGCTCTTTCTCAGTGACGGCCTTTTCAAAATGGGGTTTCTCCGGCAGCTGGAGACGATCCGGGACCAGGTCGGGGTTCTCATCTTTGAATTCTCTCATTTTCAACCGGGCGAATTCGAACACGGTCGCGATTTCGTGGAGGCTCTTGACAACTTCTTCGGAGCCTTGCCGACCGACTGGCGCTATGCGGTGGAAATCAGGAACCGCAACTGGCTGCACCCGGATTACTTTGCGATGCTTGCGAGTCATGGGGTGGCTCACGTCTACAACCAGTGGACAAGAATGCCGCCGATCACCGAACAGCTCGCGGTCCATCCGCTCGAAGCAAACCCCTTTGTCGTTGCCCGTTACCTTTTGACGCCCGGGCGCAGTTTTTCCTATGCCCGGGAGCATTTCGAGCCTTTCCATCAGATCCGCGAAATCGACCGGGAGGCCCGTACTTCCATGGAGCGAATTCTTCGTCACGCTATCGCCGGAGACGGCTCCACCCCGACCTACCTGTATGTCGGCAACGAACTGGAGGGTAACGCACTGCATTCCATCGCGGATGTGCTCGAACGGGCGGAGGTGGGCTGACGGTCACCGGACCGCGAGCGGTTTGTGAAGCGCAGCCCTCCTGTTCACGGGATCACGTCCGCGGGAAGCCTTCCCCGGCAGGGCGAACCCTGTGATAGGCTTTTCGCCATGAGGAATTTTTCGCAGAGGAGTCAGAGAATTGCCGTTTGGATATCCGCTTTCGCCGCTCTCTGTCTGCCGTCGGTGCGTGGGGCGGAACCCCCCAATTTGGTGTTTCTCATCGCCGACGATCTGGGTTGGGCGGATGTCGAGTTTCACGGGGGAAATGTTCCCACGCCGAATCTGAATCGACTTCTCGAGGAAGGGGTGGAGCTGAGTCGTCAGTATGTCGCTCCGGTCTGCAGCCCGACCCGGGCCGGCTTTCTTACAGGACGATATTGGAGCCGCTTCGGAATCACAACGCCGACCAATAGCCAGGGCCTGCCTTTCGACACAATGACGCTTCCACGAGCCCTGCGGGATGCGGGGTATGAGACCTGTCTCGTCGGAAAATGGCATCTCGGATCGCAACCGGAATGGGGCCCGAATCAATTCGGTTTCGATCACAGCTACGGGTCGCTTGCCGGTGGGGTAGCCCCCTACAATCATCACTACAAGAAGGGTCCACATACCGTCACCTGGCATCGAAACGGAGAACTGATCGAGGAGGAGGGCCATGTCACTGATCTGCTCGTATCCGAAGCGACCCGCTGGATCTCCGACCGAAAAGAGGGCTCGCCGTTCTTTCTCTATGTTCCCTTCACCGCGGTTCACCTTCCCATTCGCGAACCGGAGGGGTGGCTGCAAAAAGTTCCGGACTCGATCAAGGGGGAGGTGCCCCGCCAGTATGCCGCCTGCATTCTCCATCTCGATGATGCGGTCGGGAAGATCGTGGACGCGATTGATGACTCGGGAAACAAGAACAACACCCTGGTTGTCTTCACCAGCGACAACGGCGGTTCGACTGCGGAGAATAACGATACCAAGTATCCCGACGACCAATGCCCGAACGGTCGTCTGCCCGGTAACAACCTTCCCCTGCGGGGGCAGAAAGGAACGTCCTACGAGGGCGGCATTCGCGTTCCCACCATCGTCCGCTGGCCCGGCACCCTCGAAGCCGGAACGCGCTTTGATACACCGGTGCAAATTACGGACTGGATGCCGACCTTCTGCAGCCTTGCCGGATCAAAGGTGAAATCCGATCAGGTAAAATGGGATGGCCGGGATATCGGGCCCTGGCTGACGGGGCGGGAGAAACCGGAAGCCCGTTCCATCTACAACGCCGGCCCCCACTTCCGCACCACCGTTCTCCTCAAGGAGAATTGGAAACTGATCGTGTCAGCGGCGAAGGGAGATGCGCCGGAGCGAAGCGAGTTGTATGACCTCGGGAAGGACCCGAACGAAACCACGAACCTCGCTGCCGACTTCCCGGAAGAAGTGGCTGCCCTTCGGGAAGAACTGACCCGGGCTGCTTCGAGTGATCGCGATGCCGTCGTGAAATCGCCGTGAAGTGGCGTTTGCCGCAAGGCAATGCTCCCGGGCACCGGTGCCTTTGAGGGGAGGGCGGATCGGGAGAAATCAGAGGGAATTCCGCAACGGCACCTACGAAGAGGCCAACATTGCGGGACGGAGATTGAATTGAGCGGCCTGTCGAGGTAGACTCGCAGGACTCCACGAGCGCGCACTGTGGATTTCTTTCCCTCCGATGAACGCATTCCCGATACGCTGCAGGCAATTTCGTCAAGTATGCCCCGCTTTCCTTGCGTCCCTGATTCTCTCGGCAGGGCTGTTCGCTGATGGCGCAGAAGACCTCCTCCCGGACATCACGGTCTATGCTCCGGATCTCAATGACTACGATGTGGTCACGAATGGACACAGGGAGCTTCTGCGTTTCACGACGACCACTCCCAACCTGGGAGAGGGGCCGTTGCACGTCGTCGGGGTGGGGGACCCTCTTCCAAACGGGAATCTTCTCGTGAATCAGCGGGTTTTCCGGGACGACGACACCTGGTATGACCGGGCCGCCGGTGAGTTTGAGCATCATCCCACTCACCTGCACATCCACCTCGAAGCATGGGCCATCTACCGTCTTCGCGAACACCTTGCGGGAGGAGGCGTTGGCGACATTGTGAGAGAAGGGGAAAAGACCAGCTTCTGTCTTCTCGACAGCCGTCTTGTCGATGGATCAATCCCGGGAGCCCCTTCGCAGCGGGTCTACCGAACCTGTGACGGGGTCTCACAGGGAATCTCTGCCGGTTGGGCCGATGTCTACGACAAAATACTCTATGGTCAGAACATCGATATCATGGGGCTGCCTCAGGGCACCTACTGGCTGGAGGTAGAGGCGGATCCTGACAATAACCTTCTCGAACTGGACGAAACCAACAACATTTCACGCATCGTTGTGGAAATCGGCGAACCCGTTTTAATCGACGGACCGCTCGAAGTGCAACCGGGTGGCGACGAGGACGGCAGAGTGGATCTACGCATCGGCGCGAAGCGATCTCCGCGATCTCACAGGGGAAACAATCGCTATGATGCGACCGGGAAGGGCAGGGGGCAGCTTCTGTCCCTGGTGGAAAAGAGAAAATCCTACGTCCGGTTCTTCGGCTCCATTGAAAATGAGGATGCCGGGCACCATCACTTTCAATTCCGGGCCACTCACAATCGTCGAAAACTGGTTGCCGTTCGACATTTTGACACCACCGGAACGGCGAGGAAAAACATCACCGCCAAAGTTTTCCACTCGGAATATCTTTATCACCTGGACGGCGGAAAAACGGGAACCCTGGAGTCGGAAGTCCGGATGAAGAGGCAGGGGAAAAAGCGAACCGGGTCGGGCGGGCGCGTTGAAACCACCCTCTACTTCCGCGCGTCTGTGCCTTCGAGGAAGGACAGCACGAAAGCAAAGGTTCGATTTGAGTGAGCAAAGCTTCCACCCCGGATCCATTCGTCCTGCGAGTCCGCTGTTCATCGGCCCGCCTAATCTCGCGGCGCTCAGGACTCTGGCGCTGGATCGGGAGGCTGGTTTGATCCAGCAGTGAGGCCGGGCTTGCTTGCTTCCGGCAAACGGGCCGCGATCAGGTGCTTGTTGTCCGGAGCGATCTTCGAAATACTCCTTTTCCTACGATGATCGAGCTCATAGACAGATCCCGACGCTCTGCTTTGCGGATTGGTGCGCTCGGGTTGGGGGGTGGGATTCTCAATTTGCCGGAGTTTCTCGCTGCAAAATCGATTCATCCCGGCCTCGTGAAAGATCGCTCGGTGGTCTTTCTTTTCATGCACGGCGGACCTTCTCAAACGGAAACCTTCGATCCGAAAATGGATCAGCCTTCCGGGATTCGCTCTGCGACCGGGGAGGTGGCGACGTCTCTTCCCGGTGTCACCTTCGGCGCTACCTTTCCGAAACTCGCGAAGCTTGCTCACAAGCTGGCGATCGTCCGTTCCTTTACGACAGGAACCGGAGCCCACGATATCAAGCCCATCGTGGGAAAGAATTCGCTCGGTGCCAATATCGGGTCTCTCTACTCGCGGGTCGCGGGAACGAACGATCTTCGTAGTGGACTGCCGAAAAACATCGCTCTTTATCCCAAGGCGGTCGATCCCGATGCGATGCCGATGATCAAAAAGTTCGGGGACTTTGCGGATCCCGGTCCGCTCGGCGCAGCCTACTCCCCCTACGAAGTGGGCGAGGGTGGATCAATGCAATCCGACATGACCCTTCGCTTGGCAAAGGATCGCATGGAAAACCGGCGTGCCCTGCTGCAGGATCTCGACACGGCCAGGCGAAGACTCGACGTCGGGAAAACCGTGGGGGGATTTCAAGCGCAGGCCTTCGATATGATCCTGGGAGGCATTTCCGATGCCTTTGATCTTTCCAAAGAAGATGCGAAAACCGTCGCGCGCTACGACACCGCTCCGCTCGTGAATCCCGCCTCGATCCGGAAGAAGTGGGCCAATCACGAACGGTATCGGGACCACAGCCAGACCATCGGAAAATTGATGTTGCTGGCCCGCCGACTCTGCGAACGCGGAGCGGGCTTCGTTACCGTGACGACCAATTTTGTCTGGGATATGCACGCCGATAAAAACAACGCGACGGTGACGGAGGGGATGGAGTACGTCGGCGCCCCCTTCGACCATGCCGTGAGTGCCTTCATTGAAGATGTTGAGGCTCGCGGACTCAGCGAAAAGATCCTTCTCGTATGCTGTGGAGAGATGGGCCGGAATCCGGTCATCAATAAAAACGGCGGGAGAGATCATTGGGGCAAGCTGGCTCCCCTGATTCTCTACGGCGGCGGGCTGAAGACCGGCCAGGTCATCGGTCGGAGCGACCGCAAGGGCGGCGAGCCGGATTCAAACCCCATTCAGATGGAGAATCTGACAGCGACCCTTCTGCATTCCCTGCTTGATCCGGGCGAAGTCCGTTTGGTCGATGGCCTTTCCAATGAAATGCTCAGCGCGATGACTTCGCCCAGTCCGATTCGCGAACTGATGTAGGATTCACTCCGCGGCGAGTGCCTCTAATCCTTTCACATCCCCATACTTCAGCGCGCCTGGAACCATGTTGTCATCCCAGTTGCTGTCTGCGGAGGAAAAGGAGAAGTCGCCCGGGCTTGCCTTCAGTTCATCGATCTGATTTCCGACGATCAGCTTGGCGGCGAGAGCCACCGCAGCGAGACTGCCTTCGGCTTCAACGATGACCTTTTTCGTATCCCAATCGGGATGCTGCCGCACCATGGCGATGGTTGAAACCAGGTCGTGCACGCGCCTGACAAAGACAGAATCGTTGTAGCCGTAGAAGTAAACCGGCGAGTGCTGCCAGCTCGTCGCTTCGATTTCCTTTTTGCCGGAGTAGGTGGTCGGTGCGTTGCGGGCCTGTTCATCGTTTTGACCGTAGAGACTCGGAACAATCACCGTTGCGTTGCCCTGTGGTTCATTGCCTTTGAGGCTGATGACGACTTCCCCATTCCAGTCTTTCGGGTAGACGATGGAAGCGGGGAAAGGGGAACGGTTCCCTGCAATGATTCCCGTCATCCAGATCATTCCGCCTTCCACGTCCTTCTCGCCGAGTTCAAAGCTGGCCTCTGTTTCCCGCACCTCGTCCGCTCGAAGGATGGTTTCCCATCCGGTCCGGATCCACGAGTCTTTCGCTTTTTTCATGGCCTCGGCAAGCTGTCGCCCGGAATCGGCGGCCCAGACCTGATTGAGCGATTTCTCGTGATCATCTCCGGAAAGATAGCCTTCCGGCCTGGGCTCCTCCGCACCTCCGTCCGTCCAGATTGCGAGCTCTTTCCGCCCGAGATGGGTGAAACCGCGCTCCAGAACCGGCTCGTCCAATCCGAGTTTGAAATGGCGATTCACAAAGGAATACATGTGGGTTCGCGAGACGTGATTGTAGTTGTGTTTGAAGTGAATATCGAAGTGAGCTTCGTAGTTGCCGGGGGCGTTCAACATCTTGTAAAGGGCGACGAGATCGGGATATCCCTTCGTTTCCAGTTCGATGGTCCAGTCATCGGCGGCGGTCATGCCGAGTGGTTTTGGAGCAACTGCGGCTGCAAGATCCATGTTTCCCTGCCCGATGCGAAGGTAGTGGGTGTTCTCGCAAGTACACCCCCCCTGCATCGCTGTCGAGGGCATCACACAGGGAAACGCGGCATCAATTCGCTCGTCGATCGCGGCAATGATCATCGTCTGGGTTCCGCCGCCGCTCGCTCCGGTGACCCCGAGACGGTTTGAATCGACGTCGTTGAGTTCCGTTAGAAAATCGAGCGCCCTGACACTGTTCCAGGACTGGAGTCCGAAGTTTGTTTGCAGGTAGAGGGTGGCCTGCGGGCTCACAAATCCCCACTCACCCTTCTTCGAGCCGTTCATTTCGGGTCTGGGTCCACGGCGGTGTTCTGCGAACTGCACCGAATCGGCTTCCCCGATCATGTCGTAGGCGAAGGCAAGGCAACCCATTCTCGCGAGCTGAACGCATCGCGCGACGATGGGATTTCTGGCGGCGGCCTCAAAGCGCTCCGCGCCCATCGCGATCTGCTGTTTGACGCCTTTCTCTCCGCTTTTGTCAATCAGGTCAAAGAGCCGTCCATCCGACCAGTGGCCGTGGGGACAAAGAATGGCAGGACGCTTTCCATCCATCAGTCCGAGCTTCGCCGATTCGCCGGTTGGAGTGAAGAGACTTCCTGTAACATAGTGACCGGGGAAGGATTCGAAGTAGACCCGCTCAACCTGGAATCCTTCTCCTTTTACGACGCCGAACCGTTTAGCCTTGAGCGGTGTTTTTTCCGGGAAAGGCAGCAACCCGCAAGCCAACTGCGCCCGGGTTCGAATGGCCTCCCGCCGTGCGTCCCAGGATTCTTTCGAGTCGACCTCCCGAAAGGGATGGTAGTCGTGAAGCGTGACCGGCTCTGTGAAACGGGTTTCCGCAGTGGCCTGAACAGCCAGGAGGAAAGTGGGTAGTAGGATCGATAGGATTCGCATGGCTTCCGGCTTCCGGCCCTTACCAGAGCTTCGGTGGCTCCGCTCCGGTCTTGGGATTTTTCAAGAGGGGTTTCGCGTCGACTTCTTTTCTCCACGCATCGAGTTCGGCGGCCATTTCTTTGGTCAGATCGGCCTCCAGCTGTTCAAGATTGTTGTGCTCCTTGATATCGGTGGAGAGTTGGTAAAGCTCGTAGGCTCCGTCCTCCAGATCCTGGATCAGTTTGTAGTCGCCTTTGCGAACTGCGCTGGCGGGGAAGCCTCCCTGGTTGGCGTAGTGGGGATAATGAAAAAAGATCGGGCCACGATTGAACTTGGCGAAGGGATTGCGAAGGAGAGGAACGAGGCTGACTCCGTCGACATGCTGGTCCGGCTTCAGGGGCAGTCCTGCCATTTCCAGAATGGTCGGATAAAAATCGGTACTGACGGCGGGAATGTTGCAGCGCGTTCCTGCGGGAGTTACGCCGGGCCAGCGAACGATCACAGGCTCGCGAACACCGCCTTCATACATCCATCCTTTTCCTCCACGCAGAGGAAGATTGGAAGTCGGATGTCCCTCCGAAGTGGAAAGGCCGCCGTTGTCCGACATGAAGATGATCGCAGTTTTGTCTCGCAGGTTCAGTTCGTCGAGCCGGTTCACGATGCGACCGACAGCGAGGTCCAGACTTTCGACCATGGCGGCATAGACGGCGTGGTCCTGGCGAATCCGGACTTTTCTTTCCGCCTTCGTGTCCTTCCAAACCTGGCGCTCGCCCCCGATGTCGAAGCTGCCTTCTTCGTCGGCGATGTTCAACTTCTTCGCCTTCGCTTCGTACTTCTGGATGAGATTTTTCGGAGCCTGCAGCGGAGTGTGGACACTGTAAAAGGAAAGGTAGAGAAGAAACGGGTCGTCCGTTTTCGACGCCTGATTCAGAAAAGCTACGGATTCCCTCGAGAGTCGATCGGTGAGAAATTCCCCCTCCGGGCCGGCGGGAAGATTTTCGACATTCTTGTAGGGGGAGAAGTAGCTGCGGGGCATACCATTCGCACCTCCGCCCTTGTTGATATCAAATCCCTGGTCGGTGGGTAGATGACCATCTCCCCCGAGGTGCCACTTGCCCGCGAAGAAGGTCTGGTAGCCGTTCTCTTTCAAGGCCTCTGCCAGGGTGACTTCCTCCAGCGCCATCACGGTTTCAAAATCGGCCGCTCCAAACGTTCCATTTCTCCGGCCGGAAAAGAAGTTGGTCGTATTCGTCCGCGCCGGATACTTGCCCGTAAAAATACTGGCCCGGGTCGGAGAGCAAACCTGAGAGGCAGCGTAGAAGTCCGTGAAAACCAATCCGCTCGCAGCAAGCCCGTCGAGATTCGGTGTTTCGTAAAAGGAGTCCCGATTGTTGAAGCCAACGTCGTTGTATCCGAGGTCATCGGCGAGAAGGAACACAAAGTTCATTTTGTCCTGCGCGGATGAAATGCCCCCGAAGAACAGAGCGACGGCGGTAAGGGAGTGGAAAATTCGATTCATAGAGGGAGGGCAAGAGTCTCATGATCGGGGAATCGCACCAAGAAAAACCGTATCCGCGAATGTCACTTCAATGCGCCTACCCAAATCGCCTCGCTATCTTGATTGAAATCGTGAAGATTCCCTTCTACGCTACCTTCCTATGTCGCGAAAAGTTCGTCTCACCCGCATGATTGGTCGCACCAGTGACGTGGCGCAAGATCTCAGCAAGTTGCACTTTTCGGGTTTCCAGTCTGCTCAGGGATGGAGCCCGGAGATCAATGTATACCGGTACGACGACCGGATCGAAATCTGGGCTGATCTCGCCGGTGTGGAAAAGACGAACATCGATGTGGATGTACTACCGGACCGGGTTCGAATTTCGGGTGACCGGAAACCGCCTCTTCCGACGCGGGATACATCGAGCCAGTGCCGCCAGGTCCTCGCCATGGAAATCGAAAGTGGTCGCTTCGGCCGCGAGATCGTTCTCCCAGTGGAAGTCGACCGAAACCGCGTCACCGCCAAGCAGGAGAACGGTCTTCTCTGGATTGTTCTTCCGATTGCAGAAGCCTGATTTCCCGGCGGGATACCGGCTCCGCTCTTTTACCCTCCCTTCCTTTTTCTATTTCCTTATTCCTTATGGACGATTTTGAACAAATGCTGAACGACAGCTCCGGTGATATCATCGAGATCTCGACAAGTCAGCCTGATGCAGAACTGCCCGAGTGGCGCAGCGATATGCCGGCGACCATTCCCGTGATGCCGTTGCGGGGAGTCGTACTCTTCCCGGGCACCGTCGCGCCCCTGACGGTCGAGCGCTCCGCCAGCCAGCAGCTTCTCGAAGAACTTCTCCCGACCGGAAAGCTTCTCGGACTTTCCACCCAGAAGGATGGAGATGTCGACGAACCGGGTCCGGACGAGGTCTACGAAGTGGGTGTGTTAGGGAATGTTCTCCGTATGGTGAAGCAGGACGACAATCAAATGCTGGTTCTGATCCAGGTCGTGGAACGCATTCGCCTGACGAAGTTCGTGCAATCGAAACCCTACCTGAAGGCGGAATTTGAGATTCTCGAAAATCATTTTCCCAAAGACAACGATGTCTGGAAAGCCACGCTGAGAAACATTCGCGAGTCGGCGCAGAAGTTCATCGAGACGAATCCCAATATTCCCGACGAAGCGACCCAGGCTCTCAACGGGATCGACTCGCCCTCGATTCTGACTGATTTCCTCGCGACCAACCTCAGTCTCGATCTGACGCAAAAGCAGGCTCTGCTCGAAGAGACCAAGGTCGGGGAACGGGCTGACAGAGTGCAGCAGATTCTCAACAACCAGCTTCATATTGCAGAGCTGCAGCAGAAGCTTCGCGACGACGTCGAAGACGAATTTTCCGACGCGCAGCGGCGGGCCTACCTCCGCGAACAACTTCGTGCAATTCAGCGGGAGCTGGGGGAAGGCGACGGATCCGAGGAGCAAAGCGAAGATCTCCGCGACCGCCTCGAAGCGGCGGATCTTCCGGAAGACGTGATGGAAGCAGCGGAGCGGGAGTTAAAACGTCTCGATATCATTCCGCCTGCCAGTCCCGAGCATTCGGTCATCGTCAGTTACCTCGAGACTGTCGCCGAACTGCCCTGGAACAAACTCAGTGACGACAACGAAGATCTGCACCGGGCCGGGGAAATCCTGGATCGCGATCACTACGGCTTGGAGAAAGTGAAGCGCCGCCTTCTCGAATATCTCGCTGTGAGAAAACTTAATCCGGACGGGCGCGGCCCGATTCTCTGTTTGTTGGGCCCTCCCGGAGTCGGGAAAACGAGCCTGGGTCGATCCATCGCCGATGCGCTCGGGCGTGAGTTTGCCCGGATCAGTGTGGGCGGCATTCGAGACGAAGCCGAAATTCGCGGACACCGGAGAACCTACATCGGCTCGATGCCGGGCCGACTAATCCAGGAGATCCGCCGAGTCGGAACCCGGAATCCGGTCATCATGCTCGACGAGGTCGACAAGATCGGGAATGACTTTCGCGGTGATCCCGCGAGCGCGCTTCTGGAGGTGCTGGATCCGCGGCAGAACCATGAATTTGTCGATCGCTATCTCGACGTTCCCTTTGACCTGAGTCAGGTCATTTTCATCTCCACCGCGAACACGATTTACCCGGTCCCCGGTCCGCTGCGCGACCGGATGGAGGTCATTCATCTGCCCGGCTACACCGAGGAGGAAAAGCTGGAGATCGCAAGTCGCTACCTCGTGAAACGTCAGCTCAAGGAAAACGGGCTCAAGGTGAAGCATTGCCGCTGGAACAAAACCGCCCTCCGCAAAGTGATCGAAGATTATACCCGCGAGGCCGGCGTCCGAAATCTGGAGCGGGAAATCGGGAGTGTCTGCCGCTCCGTCGCGGCGAAAGTCGCGCTCGAAGATTCCACCGCGATTAAGATCACGCCGGAGTACGTCGAGGAAGTTCTCGGACCGCCCAAATTTGCCCGCGAAACGAAGATGTGGATCAGCCGTCCGGGAGTGGTGAACGGCCTCGCCTACACGACTGTCGGTGGTGAAGTCCTCAATATCGAGGCGCTACGCTACGCAGGAAGCGGTCACATCAAACTGACCGGCCAGATCGGCGACGTCATGAAAGAATCAATGCAGGCGGCCTGGAGCCTGGTCCGCAACCGTGCGGATCAGCTGGGCATCGATCACGAGGATTTCGGAAAGTACGATATTCACGTCCACGTCCCGGCCGGAGCGGTTCCCAAGGACGGCCCTTCCGCCGGCTGTGCGATGTACACGGCCCTCGCCTCCCTCTTCACCGACAAGCGCGTCGACAAAGACATCGCCATGACCGGGGAAATCAATCTTCGCGGTGCGGTTCTTCCCATTGGTGGACTGAAGGAAAAAGCGATCGGTGCGGTTCAGGCGGGGATCAAAACCATTCTCATTCCGGAACTGAACCTCAAGGATGTTCCTGAGATTCCCGAGTCAGCGAAGAAGAAGCTGAAGATCCTGCCGATGAAGACGGTCGATGAGGTGCTGGAAGCCGTTTTAAAAAAGCGGTGAGGGGCGAATAGGAACGTGGAAAGCGAAGGCCAGGCCTATCTGTGGGTTTTTGTTGCACCTTCCACTGCCCAACGAAAAAGGATCTCCTGCACTGCCGCACGCGAGTTAATTGAGGCAACGATGTGCCGTGTCTGTGATGGTCACGACCCGGTTGCGATCATTCGAATTCGCGAGCATTCCGCCTTTTCTCACTCCGCCTTCCGAATCGCCTGCAGAATCATATTCAGCTTCACCCGGCCGCGCCATTCGTTGCGGTCGATCGTAAAAGCGATGTCGAAAGGTGGGCGGGGGAGATCGAGGCTCGCGGAATTGAAATAGATTCCTTCGTGCTCGTGTCCGTTTTGCTGAAAGCGGAATTTCAGGTGCTTTTCCTTGATGACGCGGGGAGCGTCGGCCACCTGGACCGCCGAAGCCATGAACAGGGGCTGAGGGTTGCCGGCGCCAAAAGGCCGTAGCAGTTCGTAGCTGTCGAGGAGGTCGAGAGACAAGTCGGCAAAACTGATCTCTGCATCGATGTGAAGTTTCGGTGTCAGCGTATCGCCATCGACTTGGTCCTGAACGTCTTTGAGAAAGGCTTTGCGGAAGGCGTCGAGATTTTCCTCCCGGACACTGACCCCGGCCGCCATCTCGTGGCCACCTCCGGCTTCGATCAAGTCACCGGATGCCTCCAGCGCGCGAACGAGGGAAATTCCGGTGACACTGCGTCCGCTTCCTTTACCGAGGCCGGTGTCGTCGATCCCGACAATGAAAGTCGGGCGGTGATACTGCTTGGAAATTCTGGAGGCAACAATGCCGACGACTCCGGGATGCCAGCCGCGCGAGCCGACCACGATTCCGTAGCTGCGCTGCTCCGGAGTGAGATCGTGGATCATTTGCTCGGCCTCCTCCCGTGTCTTCTGCTCCAGTTCCTGCCGGTCCCGATTCTGCTGATCCAGCGCCTCCGCGAGGACCCGGGACTCGTCTTCGTCCTGGCATAACAGGAGATCGAGAGATGCGGCCGCCGTGTCGAGTCGACCGGCCGCGTTCAATCGGGGACCCAGCTTGAAGCCGACATCGTTGCTCCGCGCCGGTGACTTGACCCCGGCAATCGTTTTGAGAGCGACCAGGCCCGGATGAATGGTGCGGTCCAGTTGTGCCAATCCGCGTCGGGCGAAAATTCGATTCTCCTCTTCCAGTGGGACAATATCAGCAATCGTTCCAAGAGCGACGAGATCGAGATAGTCCTTGAGATCGAAGTGGGAGAGCGGTCGCGTTTTTAACAAAGCATGAGCGACCTTGAACACCACGCCCGCGGTGCAGAGGTAATGAAAATCGTCTCCCATCTTCGGATTGACGAGGGCGACACAGTCGGCCGCTCCCTCCGAGGATGGTTCGTGGTGATCGAGAATGATCAAATCGATTCCCCTTTCCTTGAGAATGATCGCTTCGTCGCGGGAGTTGGTGCCGCAGTCAGCGGCGATCAGGAGAGTCGTGTTGCCGTCGCCGGTGCTGTTCTCGATGCCCTTCCGGCTCAGGCCGTAGCCTTCTTCGAGCCGGGTCGGAACAAATCGCTTCGGCGTCATGCCATAGGCGGAGAGAATGGAATCGAGCAGCGCAATCGAGCTGACTCCGTCGACATCGTAGTCCCCGTAGAGCACAACTTCTTCGCCCTCGTCGACAGCCTGAAAGATCCGTTCGACGGCTCTGGCGACGCCCGGAAGGGAAAAAGGATCTCCCAGATCATTGAGTCTGGGATGGAGAAATTGTTCCAGCTTTTCCTGATCGACAAAGCCACGCTGCATCGCCAATCCCACGACAACGGGGGAAAGAGAAAATGCGCTCGCGTATTCGCGAACGAGATCCCGGTCCGGGGAAGGGGCCACGATCCATTTCTGTTTGGCAGACATCGCGAAACTCTAGGGAATTTGCGGTGCCTGTAAAGACAGCCCTCAATTACTTTCGAGAAAATCGGGCCCGGATTTCTTTTTTTGGAAAAATTTCCCTTTTTTTCAATCAGCTCCGGGGAGCTGTCGATTCTCTTCCTGAACACCGGATGACAGGACGAAAGAATCGCCCTTCCCGAATATAAAAAATCACACTGACAATATCATGAAGACACTTCTTATCGCACTCATCGCCGTCGCTGCTCCCTTCGGACTCGTTTCTGTCGCTGACGCCGGACAATACTGCCACACTCCCAAAGTTTCCTACTGCAAGCCCAAGGTTTACAAGGTAAGCACTTGCGAAATCAACCGCTGCTACCAGTGCAGAACCGCCTACGACCACTGCGGTCATCGCTACACCTATCGGGTCGCCGTCATCACTTACAAGGATCACTACTCCAACGGCAGCTGGCGCACCTGGACGAAGACCGTCCGCGTCTAACTTGATAGTTTTGGAGCTCCCGCAAGGAACCGCAATTTCAGGGGAATCCACAAATGGCCGCGAGGCCGAAAGCGTTTACCAAGGGCGCTTTCAGGGGATGACAACCGGACAGGGAAACCTGTCCGGTTGTTTTTTGGGCGAAAAGGGAGCAAATTCCGGGACGATTCGGATAGGATGAAGGTGCTCGCTCCCGCGTTGGCCGCCCGATAGCACGGTTCGTTCACGGATACGAAAAAGGCGTGCCCGATGGAAGCACGCCCTCTTTGCAAGGTTTGAGTTTTCGAAGAGATCAGCCCTTCGCCAGGTAGGCGGCGGTGCTCTCGTGAGTGGCCTCCATCGCTTCGGCACCTTTCTCCCAGTCCATCGGGCAGACTTCGCCGTTTTCTTCGAAGTGCTGGAGCGCATCGACGATCCGGAGCGCTTCTTTGATGGAGCGTCCCAAAGGCAGGTTGTTGACGAGCTGGTGCTGAACAATCCCGTTCTTGTCGATCAGGAAAAGTCCGCGATAGGCGATCAGCTCTCCTTCGACCATGAGATCACCATACTCATCGAAGTCGTATTCACCGACGAGAACGTCATAGGACGCGGAAATCGTCTTGTTGGTGTCGGCGACGAGAGGATAAGTCACTCCGCCGATTCCGCCTTTGTCGCGATCCACCTGGAGCCAGCCCCAGTGCGACATCTCTGTATCGGTAGAGCATCCAACCACAGCTACATTGCGGCTTTCGAATTCGGCGAGATGATCCTGAAACGCATGAAGCTCAGTGGGGCAGACAAAGGTGAAGTCCTTCGGGTAGAAGAAGAGGATGACGTATTTCTCGCCCTTGTATTGATCGAGCGAAAAATTCTCAACAATTTGGCCGTCTACAACGGCATTGGCACTGAATGAAGGAGCGGTTTTCCCGACGAGTACTGACATGGAATGAGTGGGTAGGATTTCGTAGTAAAAGAACTGCGCAAACTTGGTTGCACCGATCCGACAGTCAACTACGAATGAGCGTTTCCAAATGGATGTCTTGTTTCGACGGGATTTTCCCGAAGGATTCTTTCCAGAGATCCGGTCGCGAAATCGATTTTCCGAAAATTGGTTGACGCTGCCTCGTAAGGATAGTTAGTTGTGAAGCATCTAAAGTCGACAAATCCTATCAAGAATAGGTAGTTTACAGATGGCAGAAACACCCACAGATCTTTTCCCTTCCGAATCTGCAGGCGCAGAGGTGTCTTCGCGTCCCGGCATGGAGAATCTGGCGCCTGACGCAGAGCGGTTGGAGAATGCATCGGCAGCGGAACGGATTCGATGGTCGTTGGAGAAATTTCGGGGAAAAATTGCGATGTCTTCCAGCTTTGGGGCTCAGTCCGCGGTGTTGCTGCACATGGTATGCTCCCAGAAGCGGGATATTCCCGTCATTCTCGTTGATACCGGCTATTTCTTTCCCGAGACCTACCAGTTTATTGATGATCTGACGGAGCGATTTGATCTCAACCTGAAGGTCTATCGAAGTCCCATTTCCCCTGCCTGGCAGGAGGCGCGATTCGGAAAACTCTGGGAGGAAGGGGTAGAGGGAATCGAACGCTACAATCAGATGAACAAGGTGAAGCCGATGGAGGCCGCGCTTGAGGATCTCGGCATCGACGCACTCATCAGCGGAATTCGCCGCCAACAGGGAAGTTCGCGGGAAAATGTTCCGGTCGTGGCTTCACAGCGGAACCGGATCAAGATTCATCCTATCATCGACTGGACCGATATGGAGATCGGGCAGTATCTGAAGGAGAACGATCTTCCCTACCATCCCCTCTGGGACGAAGGCTATGTTTCCATCGGTGATTGGCATACGACCCGAAAGCTCACCGACGGAATGACCGAGGAGGAAACGCGCTTTTTTGGCCTCAAGCGCGAGTGCGGTCTCAACGAGGAACTGGATTTTATCATTTAATCCACTATAAGTCCCCCTTTCCATGAGTTCGAATCTCGATCATATCTATCCCGTGTTTGACAAGATGCTCCCTCGCGAAGCGAAGGAGGAACTGCTCGGTCAGCGCGGCGCCGTGATCTGGATGTATGGACTGAGCGGGTCCGGAAAAAGCACTCTCGCCAACCTGCTGGAGCGCCGTCTTCACGAGCAGGGCCGAATGGTCAAGGTTCTCGACGGCGACAATGTCCGTTCCGGTCTCAATAAAAACCTCGGCTTTTCCGATGAGGACCGCCTCGAAAACATTCGCCGAGTCTCCGAGGTGGCAAAACTCTTTGCCGATAGCGGAATCATTACGATCACCTCCTTCATTACTCCCAACAACGAACTGAGAAAGATGGCCCGGGAGATCATTGGCGACGATGACCTTCTCGAGGTCTACGTGAAGGCATCCTTCGAAATCTGCGCCGAACGCGACCCCAAAGGCCTCTACGCGAAGGTAAAGGCCGGAGAAGTGAAACAATTTACCGGAAAGGACTCCGCCTTTGAAGAGCCGGATCGTCCTGACCTTGTCATTGACACAGAGGCACTCAGCGAAGAAGAGTCCCTCTCCGTCCTCCTCGACGCCTCCCTTGCCAAAGTCGGCCGCAGCTGACCCAACCCTTTTTTATCATGGAAGAAGAAAGAAACTCCTACCGGGTGAATCACCTTGCCCAGCTTGAATCCGAAGCGATTTTCATCCTTCGGGAAACCGCTGCTCAATTCGAGAAGCCAGCCCTGCTCTTTTCGGGCGGAAAAGACTCGATTGTGATGGCTCACCTGGCCCGCAAGGCCTTCCACCCGGCCCGACTTCCCTTTCCACTCGTGCACGTGGACACAGGACACAACTTCCCGGAGACACTGGAATATCGTGACGAGTACGTGAAGGAAATCCGCGCTGACCTGATCGTCGGACTTGTTCAGGGCTCCATCGATCAGGGCCGTGTGCAGGAGGAGAAAGGGCCGTTTGCGAGCCGCAACGCCCTCCAGACCGTCACTCTTCTCGATACGATCGAAGCGAATCAGTACGATGCCTGCCTCGGCGGTGGTCGACGGGATGAGGAGAAGGCTCGTGCGAAAGAGCGTTTCTTTTCCCACCGGGACGACTTCGGCCAGTGGGACCCCAAGAACCAACGCCCCGAGCTCTGGAACATCTTCAATGGTCGCAAGCACCATGGAGAGCACTTCCGCGTCTTTCCCCTTTCCAACTGGACCGAGATGGATGTGTGGCAGTACATCAAGGCGGAGGGAATCCCTCTTCCCAGTCTCTACTTTTCCCACAAGCGGGACGTCGTTCACCGCAACGGAGCGATGCTCGCCATTTCCGAAGTCGTCACTCCCCAGGAGGGCGAAGAGGTCGAGAAAGATGCCGTCGTCCGTTTCCGCACGATCGGAGACATGACCTGCACCGGGGCCGTCTACTCGGACGCCTCGACCATGGATGACATCATTCAGGAAGTCGCCACCGCCCGTCAGACCGAACGGGGAACCCGATCCGACGACAAGCGCTCCGAAACGGCCATGGAGGACCGCAAAAAAGAGGGATATTTCTAGGATCGCGAAGCGATCCGTGACCACCACACGTCACCTCTTACCTTTCACCTTTTACAACCAGTCAGACATGTCACACGAAGTACCCTACGACGAAGGCTATCTAAACATGGATCTCCTTCGCTTCACCACAGCCGGAAGCGTCGACGACGGAAAGTCCACTCTTATTGGACGTCTTCTCTACGATTCCAAGAACACCTTTGAAGACCAGATCGAGGCCGTCGAAGCCACCTCGAAAAAGCGGGGAGACGAAAACGTAAACCTGGCCCTTCTCACGGACGGACTTCGTGCCGAGCGGGAACAGGGAATTACCATCGACGTTGCCTACCGTTACTTCGCGACGCCGAAGCGGAAATTCATCATCGCTGATACTCCGGGCCACATTCAATACACCCGGAACATGGTGACCGGTGCCTCCACCGCGAACCTCGCCATCATTCTCATCGACGCCCGGACCGGAGTGATCGAGCAGACCTGCCGTCACGCTTTCATTGCGAACCTGCTTCGCATTCGTCACGTCATTCTTGCGGTGAACAAGATGGACCTCGTTGACTTCAGCGAAGAGCGATACAACGAAATCGTTTCTGAATTCAAGGAGTTCGCCTCCCGTCTCGACAACATCGTCGACATGGTCGCCATCCCCATGAGCGCCCTCCATGGAGACAACGTCGTCGACAAGTCCGAAAAGACTCCCTGGTACCAGGGCCCGACGATGCTCTACCACCTTGAGACGGTTTACATCGGCTCCGACCACAACCACGTCGACGCCCGTTTCCCGGTTCAGTGGGTCATCCGCCCTCACTCCGACGAGCATCACGATTTCCGCGGCTACGCAGGCCGCGTTGCCGGCGGTGTCTTCAAACCCGGAGATGATGTTCTCGTTCAGCCTTCCGGATTCACCACCAAGATCAAATCGATTGAGTCACTCGATGGTCCCCAGGAACAGGCCTTTGCGCCTCTCTCCTGCACCATGACCCTGGAAGACAATATCGACATCAGTCGCGGGGACATGATCGTGAAAGCGAACAACCCGCCGAAAAAAGATCAGGATATCGAAGCGATGATCTGTTGGTTCTCCGAGGAAAAGGACCTGCAGCCTCGTGGGAAATATTACCTTCGTCACACGACCAAGGAGGTGAAGGCCATCGTCCAGGAGATCAAGTACAAGGTGAACATCAACACCCTGCACAAGATCGAAGACACCTCCTCCTTTGGATTGAACGAAATCGGGCGGGTCACGATCCGGACCTCCTCTCCGCTGCTCTACGATTCCTATCGTCGCAACCGCCAGACCGGAAGCTTTGTTCTGATCGACTCGCAGACCAACGAAACCGTGGCTGCCGGTATGATCGTGTAGGCTCGGGTTTCTCTTTTTCCTTTTCTCCATCCTTTTCCTTTTCCCGGCCTGGATGCCTGGAGGAAACCGGAAAAACGAAATTCGAAACGAAACCGCGGCTATCGGGGAAACGTTCTTTTCCCGAGGCCGTCTAACTCGTTGACAGTTCAAAAGAATCAGCGTTATTACCGCCCCCTCCCAACCGGAGTGGTAGTGACGGCGAGGTAGCCAAGTGGTAAGGCCGGGCTCTGCAAAAGCTCTATCGC
>JARGNG010000182.1 GCA_029213265.1 Verrucomicrobiales bacterium
GTGTCCTCTTCCACTGCGGTGGACTCGACCTTTCACCCCACACAATTTAGAGGAGGACCAAATAATTTAAAAAGCAATGTTACTATGAAGAAGAATGTGAGTCTAAAAATCAGTGAATCCGAGAAGAGAGTAGGCAAGAGTGGAAGAGTCCGTATTTCGCCGTAGACTCGGGAGGCCTTGCTCGACGGATATGAGCATAGCGGTATGGCAGGCACTGATTTCGCTGAGAGTCGAGGGTTGAATTACTCGACATTTTCTTCGTGGTTGCGGCTGCGTCGGCGTGTTCGGAACGTGGAGCTTGAAGTCGTGAATTTCAGGGGCACTTTTTCTCCCGCTCGAACGAAACCGCCTTCCAGAGAAACCTACGGGTTAGAGGTCGAACTTTCTAACGGGATACGCCTCTCAATTCGTTCAGAACAAGATGTCGAGATTGCCGCTAACGTTTTGAAAATTCTTGAGGGCGACTGATATCGAAAGAGTTACGGAAAAGATTGCTCTGAAGAGAGTCGCCGGTTACCCGTCTCCCCCCCGTGCACCCGCGGACAGTTTCCGGCTCAAATTGACGAGGTGGCGAGCAATCGATCAATTTCGCATCTTCGAATCGTCCAATTCGATGGATTCCGACGTATTTACGCGGTGAAAACTACTCAAAACGGCTGTAATTTTAGATCAGCGCTCGATTCTCAACCCACCCAGTTTGGGAGTTTTCAGAGTGCTGACCTTCCTATGGTAACTTTAGATCGGAACGGCCTTATTGTTTCCTGTAATCGCGCTATCCTTGAGATTTACGATTGCACCCTTGGCGCATTATTCGGTAGCCATTGGAGTGTCCTTTGTGCCGAAACAGATGTGGATCGGGTCATAGAAACTCGATCCAAGCCGACCGAAAATGATTATCCATCCAGGCTCTACATTGCTTTAAGGGTTGTAGACCCTGTAAGAGTAGCGGAGCTTACCATGGTTCCCCTCGCTGGAGGTGGCTCGTTGTGGATTTTCAATAGGGTATCTACGGGCACTTTTCCGCCTCTGGATTCCAGCGATCTTGTAGCACTCATTGCAAACTATCGTCACTCACTGGGCGGCCAAATCGCGTCCGCTTCGACGGCAATCCAATTGCTTCAAGCTACGTCAGTATCGGATCAGGATGACGCCGGAAACCGCCGATGTGAACATGCGTTGGATCTCTTTTCCTCGCTGAATGAACTCATCGATGACGGAGATTTGGTATTGAAGATTGTCCTCGGAATGAAGTTCAATAAATCTGAAAATACTGACCTACTAGAGTTAGTTGAATGTCTTACCCAGAACAACATCCTGGCGGGAGTTTCCGTTTCTCTTTGCGAAACCGAAGCGACTTCGGTCAATGTCCGGTCGTGCCTGAATATAAAAACCTGTCGAGGTCTGCTTCACCACCTCCTTGTTCGCATTCTGCGCCTCTGCGCGCGCTACGTGGATGTTGAAGCGACTATGAGAATGCAGATTGGTGTTGATTCGCAATCTCTATGGATTCACTTCTTCGGTCCGGGAATGGTGATTCCGAAGGCGGTTGCGGAGCTGCTGAGGAATCCCTTGGATTTGCATCGTCCTGAGTTCACGCAAACTTCCCTCTTCTTTGAAGTATTTGTCATCGGGCTGTTCCTGCGGGAACTTTCAGGATGCGTGGTGGTGGCGGACACCGCCGGGTCCATCCCCTCAGGGGTCAGGTTGTACCTCCCTCTGAATTAGATGCATTCAGTGAACTAGTGAACGCATCCTTCACAAAGATGAAACAGTATGGCATAAAGAATCGTTTCGACTGAGACTGGGGGTCTACCGACGTTTTCTAGAAGTGTGAAGTGGGGGCGTAAACGGAGCCAGTCGCGAAGCGTTTTTAATGAAGCTGCCGGAGGCAGGTTATTTCGAGAATAGGGCGGGGTCCCTGAAAAGGCTTCGCCTTTTCAGGCCGCCCTGGCCTCCGTCCCCCGCGGAGAACTTTGTATTTTGTTAGTGTTCTCCGATCTTGTCCGTCTGGTTCAGGCCGATATCGGCTCCAAGGGA
>JARGNG010000077.1 GCA_029213265.1 Verrucomicrobiales bacterium
TGGCTCCCTCACCCATTTCATAGGCGTAGAGGTGAGTCTGAGTCATCACGTAGAGCGTTCCGTTGGCTACAATCGGAGTGGCGTAGATCGGAGCCGGATACCCGACGGTGTTGATCTCTTCGTATTCTTTGCCGGCCTTGAGAATGACGAGCTCACCGTCCTCGTTTCCGAGAAGGACTTTGCCGTCGACAACGAGAGTCGATCCCCAGATGTGGGAAAGAGTATCGTGCTCCCAGTATTTTTCACCCGTCTCTGCGTCGAGGCAGAAGAGGCGTCCGGAATAGTCAGCGAGGTAGAGAAGACCGTCGACGACCGAAGGAGTCGAAATGGTCCGGCCGATTTCTTTGAACTGCCAGACGATCGCGTCTTCCCCGGTTCCTTTGCTTGGATCGATACAGGTGACACAACCAACTCCCTCGCCATGCTCGGGATCCTGTCCGATCGCGGCGTAGACTTTGTTGTTGTAGATAACGGGAGAGGCAATGATCTCGGAAGGACCGGGGTAGGTCGCATATTTGATCGGCTCTCCAGCTTCATCAATGCGATACTCCTTGGGGCAGCAATCCACCTTCCAGATTTCCTGGAAGAGATTAAATGTCTCATCACCGTCCTTCTCCTCATCGAACTCGGTGGCATGAAATCCGTAGGTGAATCCGTCCCCGGCACCGAAGACAACGGTCGGGTTTCCGGCGAGGTCAGCCCCATAAGCGGGCGAGGACCAGTTGCAGTGCATCACGTTTTCACCAAGTCCGCTGGCTTCCTCAGCAACCAGTTCACCGGTCTCCTTATCGAGAGCAATGATACAGGGGCTGTAGGGAGCGGGAATATTGATGTGGGACCAGTCCACTCCGTTCGAGGTGCTGGCGTAAACATACTTGTCGGAAATTACCACCGAGCTGGAGGTGATGTTGTGGGGGAACACTCCGAGTTCGGAACGCATGTCGTATCCCCAGACAATGTCCGCGCTTTTCTCATCGAGCTCTGCAGGCTCAGCCGCTTCGAGCTTCTCGAGGCCGCCGTTCTGGTACTTCGCTTCGTCCTGGAAGGGGCCGTCATTTCCATCGCTCATGCCGTAGACATCGAGGCAGATGATTTCACCGCGGTTGGTGACAACATATCCGTATTTGCCGTCCACGATGACGGAGGAACAAACACCGAGAAACTCCCAGTCGGAAACCTTACCGGCGTCCAGCTTGGGGATGGAGAACTGCCAGAGAAGCTCACCCGTCTTCTCGTCGAAACACATGATAATTCCCTTATCGCCCGTTACGGACTCGATACGTGGCTCTTCGTTGTTCGTTCCGATGAAAACGCGACCGTCTTTCACGGTTGCGGTTCCGTAGGCCTGCGATCCCATTTCAGCGACCCACTTGAGATGCTTGGCGCCCTCGGCTTTGCCCTCTTCATTGAGTTCGCCGGAGGTGAAATCGGTCGGAAGTCCCGTCGCCGGAGACATCATGTTATTGGAAGCATCGCGCCCCCACTGCGGCCACTCTCCGCCGCCGGGTGAAGCTTCCGGAGCCGGGCTGGGTGCCCTTTCACCCGCGTTCGCGGCGTCGTCAGCCGGAGCAGGACTTTCTTCCGGTGCCTCTTCAGACGCCGGTTGGGAACAAGCTGCCAACGCAAGCACAGCAAGCGCGAGGCAGAGGTAGTGGAGTATCGATTTGATCATGGCTATTGAGGTTGCCTCAGTTAGGAGGAAATTGAATTACTGGTTCTGGGTGATGGAAATGTTATCTATGAATACGGTCTTTTGACTCTGCGGGGCAAATCCGAAAATTCCGGGGGCTCCTTTTTGGTGAGCACTCTTGTGAGTCACTTCGATGGTCCAGGCATCCGGCTCGGGCTCGCCTTTGACCCAGGCTTTTCCGCGAATGATTCCGGTCCCATCTTCGCCGATGTCGACCCGGGTTTTCAGGGTATACCACTGATTGGCCGAGATGCGGAAGGGAACGGACTCCTTGACCCGCTCGTGGTTGGAGCTCACCTCAAGGAGGTTTGCATTTCCGACGAGGGAGAAGATGTAGCGCTGATTGATCAGTCCGACGACGGACTTGATGCGTCGGCTACCATCGGTCATGACATCGGCCTGCATCGTGTAGTTCGAAAGGTCAGGATGACCGATGAACGAGAGTGAGCGCTGGAAAAGGACCCGGTCGAGAGTCTTCGAAAGTGCTTTGTTCCCGTCTACTTCAACGACCTCCCACTTCAAGCGGGCACCAATCCAGGGGAGCGGAGGAAAATCGAATTCGCGTCCGGCCACCGAGCCGCCGGGCTTGGCAGCGAGGCTATACCCTTCAAAATCTTCCTTGTAGGGGAGATTGGAAATGACCCGTCCGCGAAGAATTCCGGTCAGATCTCCGGAAGTCGCTTTCCAGGCACCGGCGGAAAGAGCCGCGTCTTTCTTCGCACTGATCGTGTTGCCTTCAAAAGAGGCATCCATTTCCGCCTTCACCTTCGCGGTGGGAGGAATGAAAGTCGCCCAATCGGCCGAGTCGAGAGAACCGACCGGAACGCCGTTGGCATCGAGATGGCGAAGCGTCACTGTTGTGGATTCGCCGGAACGAAGAAGAACATCGCTCGGAACAGGAAGAATTTTTGCAGGATCGCCCGCTTCGGGCATGACAACTTCGGGAGCCGCTGCGTAATCGATCCCACTGTTCTTGATTTCAAAGGCATACAACTTTTCTGTCGTATGAACATACACACGGCCGTTGCAAATCGCAGGGGAACCAATGCAGTTTCCGTCCAGCTCAAGCTTGTGCTCGATCTTCGGCTTGTCGCCCGTGATATCAATCACGTAGAAATCGCCGGGGAAAGTAGGAACATAAAGGCGACCATCCGCCAAAGCCGGGGAAGCGTGGAGCTGAGAGTTGGCCAGTTTCTCCTCCCAGAGGGTCTTTCCCGTTTCGGCATCCACGCAGAAGAGCGATCCCGTCTTGACCATCTGGTAGATTTTTCCGTCGTGAAGAACCGGAGAGCTCGTGAACATCTCCAGCGTCGTGCGCCACATCTCGTGGTCCGATGAAATACGAGGCGCTCCCTTTTGCGCAGGATCCACCTCGCCGCCGGTGTTATCAAGATCCTTCGGGATCTTGAGTCGGATCATCCGGCCCATCTCGGTCGTATCGAGATTCTCTTTTCCGTGAATCTGGATCAGGGTATCTCCGAAAAGAACCGGCGAGCTGTTGATCCCGCCCTTGGAAAGCTGGAAACGCCAGAGCGGCGTCCCGTCGAGCACATTGACACAGGCAACGTTTCCGCAACCCGTTGCCACATAGAAAACCCTCTTCCCGTCGCGGGTGTCCAGCACCGGTGTGCTCATGGAGGTATCCTTCAAGTAAGGAGGCCCAACTCCTGGAGTCGAGGACCAGAGGAGCTCCCCGGTCTTTTTATCAAATCCGAAAAAGCGGTCACGAGCGGGTCCATCAGCGCCCCAATAACTGGTAACGCCACGAATGATGACGATGTCGCCATCGACCACAGGAGATCCGGCCCGGCCATTCGGAAAGGTCAGTCGCCCATAACGCTCCATCATGGAAACCTGCCAGACCTGGTCGCCCTCTTTCGTGTAACAGGTCACCAACCCGTAGGTGGAAGCCACGATGACATTTTCCGTGTCCGGATCAATCGCGACGGCTCCAACAGAATAGCGATTGTAGATAGTATCGGAGAGAAAGTCGTGAGTTGCGCGCTCCCACACGATTTCACCCGTCTTTTCATCGCGAGCCTGAATTACCTCCTCGAGGTCAGGTCCCGTTCCCCGATATCCCCAGCTGTAGAGGCGTCCGTTAAACACAGTGGGCGTGCCCTGCCCGGAGATTTCGTCGGTCCAAACAGGTTCGGTGTTGAACCCATAGTCCTGGTAGCTCTCAAGGCTCACCCCGGTTTGCAAAGGTCCGCGCCAGGCGAGCCAGTTTCCGTGGTGAACGTCAGCTCCCTGGAGAAGGGCGGAAGCTCCTAGGGTAGAGATCGCAATAGCGAAGCGTTGGATGCAATTCATAAAAAATGGAAATAGTTAGGATACCGTAACCTTGGAGACTAGAGGGGAGAGATTTCCCACGCAAAAGGATTTTCGTCCGAAATCGCGTAGATTAGCAAAACTTATGGCGTTTGAGCAGGCGAGGACAATTCGAGGCACTCACAGCCTAAAGCAGACCTTTTCCATAAGATCTTCTAATAAGAAAAACGCTCCATTCCTCTGAAATACGAGTCACAAATCAGCTGCGATTCGTCAATATCGGGAAAGTGATGCATCTTGTGCGTATCAGCGATCAACCTGACAATCTTCCGAAGGCCTCCGAAGCGCTCGACCCGAAACGGGACGGCGACTTTGCGGAGTTGGTGCGATTGCACCATTCTGAATTGCTTGTCTATGCCCGGGCGCTTTCTCATGACTACTCGACGGCCTGTGACATCGTGCAGGAATCCTTCGTGATTGCCTACGAAAAGGTTCACACCTTCGATGTGACCCGCGACTTTGCGACCTGGATGCGTGGGATCGTCCGTAACAAATGGAGAGAATGGCTCCGGAAGAACAACCGCTACGAGTTGACTGACGGCGAAATCGCGAGCATCGACGCCGACGTGGCCGCCTGGCAGGCCAAGCGAACGGAAGGAAGCAGCACCCTTTTCGATGCTCTGGAACGCTGCCTCAGCCGACTTCCGGAAAACCTTAAGGAAGCCGTCTACGCCTGCTATTTCGAAGGAAGAACCGGCGAAGAGGCTGCCGAAAAACTTTCCATCGGGCCCGCCGCATTACGCAAACGCCTGCAACGTGCCCGACAACTGCTCAAGCAATGTCTCGATCAAAAGCTCGAGTCCCCCTCCCCTCCTTCTGATCCAATCATCGAATCATGAATCCGAATCCTGCCCCGAAAGTTCCTGTCCCCGCCGACGAAGCGTTCATTCACGCCGCTCTTCATGAGAAGGCGCGCCTCCACCCGTCCAAGTATGATGAAACCCTTGTTCGCAACATCCTGCTGGAGACAGTCGAACGACCTGTGAGAGCCGAACTGACTCATTCCGGTTCCCGGGAAGATCGAAAACTTTGGATCATCGGAACTGCCGCCGCGGCCGCGGTTGCGGTCCTTTTTGCAGGGATTTTTGCTGCGCTGCCCTTCCGTGATGACCGCCTCGAAGAGGAAGTCCTTTTCATTGTGCAACACGGAAATGAAATCACTGAGGAGGAGACGGCAAATCAAACAACTCCGGCGCCCTCGAAGGCAGGACAGCCCTATCGCGGTACCCTTTCCCTGACCGCCAATGCTCCGGGTCCGAGGGCATCGTTTTCCATCCCGGATTCTGATCTGGAATTGACGACCATCTTCGGGCAGTCGATCAGCGAGTTCTCTCCAAGAGCTGTCCGTCGTGAGAGTTTTCATATCGTTGCCGATGAAATCAGCATTGAAGCAGACGAAAAAGTATATACCGGCAATGTAATACTCGAATATGGCGCTCTTCAGATCTCCTCCGAGTATGTTCGGGTATCCAGGTCCGACCACGGCGAAATGGCATCTCTTTCGGGGACCGTTATCGCCCACTATGTGACCGTCCACCAGCAGTCTCCATACCGTAAAATCGTGGCTGAACGGCTTGATTTTCATCCTCTTACCGCTTCTCTCGTTCTGTCCGGCATTCGCCTTTTCCAAAGTGAGTCGGAGCCGAATTTCCCGGTGGAAGGCGACCAGCGCATCATCCTGAAAAACGACGAACTTGCAGTGGAGCGTGCACCCGCTGACACTGGAAATTTGATCAAATACGCCAATCCGTTACCAAAAGAGAATAAAAGAAAGTGACAGGGATCGAGAGCCCCCCTAATATCACCTTTGTAAACACCCTTCAGGGGAGTCCCGTCCAGCACAAAACACGACCCTCTTCCCTTTATAGCACATGTATAGACCGGCTCAAAAAGCCGGTCTTTGCATATACAGGAAAGGCGCTTTTTATGGGACTCTCGAATCTCCCTTCCTCATGAGCACTTCCGCGAAATTACGACTCGCCGCAGTCATTCTCTTTGTTGGCATCGCATTGGGCGCCTTTGGAGCCCATGGATTGAAGGATGTTCTCGAAAAAACTGGTCGGCTCGACAATTGGGAAACAGGCACTTTCTATCACCTCCTCCACGGCGTAGCGATATTCGTGATCGTCCTCTCAGGGAAGCGAGCCCTCGGTTTTTACTGGTTCCTCGCCGGGATCATGCTGTTCTCCGGAAGTCTCTATGTGCTGGCGTTGACGGACATTTCGAAGCTCGGGGCAATCACTCCCCTCGGAGGCGTGTCCTTCCTCGTCGGTTGGTCCCGTTGGATTTTTGCTCGAAAGCACGACGATGTTCCGCCATCATCGTGATGACTTACCATTTCTTTCCCCTTCCCTATGAAAACCCTTCTCTTTCTTGTCGCATTCGCAACACTGCTCCCTTTCTCCCTCATAGCGGAAGAAAAGCTGACCTGCTTCGAACTCAGGACCTATCATTCCAATGACGGGAAACTGGAAGATCTTCACGCGCGCTTCCGCGACCATACGGTTGCCCTTTTCGAAAAGCACGGCATGACTAATCTCATCTATTGGGAGCCGGTTGAGAACGAAGAGAATCTCCTCGTCTATCTTCTGGGATATCCCGACCGCGCCAGCCGCGATCTGTCCTGGAAAGCCTTCCGCGACGATCCGGAGTGGAAAGCCGCTTATCGGAAATCGACCGAAAGCGGAAAGTTGGTCGGAAAGGTCGACAGTGTCTTTCTCGAATTGACGGACTACTCCCCCGTTTCCTCCTTTCCCGCGCCAGAGACAGCATCGGTCTACGAGCTTCGTCAATACACGACCAACGAAGGAAAGCTCGACGATCTCGATGCCCGCTTTCGCGATCACACCATCGGACTCTTCTCGAAACACGGAATTACGAACCTCTGCTATTTTCACCCGAGTGGAGACCAGGAAAACGCTGGCAACACTCTCCTTTATTTCATTTCAGCCCCCTCCATCGAAGCGCGAAACGACTCCTTCAAAAAATTCGGAAGTGATCCTGAATGGAAAGCTGCCCGCGACGCGTCAGAAAAAGACGGGAAGCTCCTCGTCAAGAAGGGCGTAATGTCGATGTTCCTCAAGACGACCGGCTATTCGCCCGTGAAGTAGAGGACGTTCGACAGGGAAACGGACCTTCGATTGTTGTCTGCCCTAACTCACTTGGTCCCCGACCGGCGCAAGTCGGATGAGGGAGAAGGATCGGGCCCAGAGCTCCCGCCTTCCGTGCGTTCTGCAATGAATTGCTCCAAACCGGGATCCACTGTTTTTGGAACCCCAATCGCTACCACAATGTTTTCTCCAGCGACGAAAAAGGCCGGAGCAAATGCCCCGGCCTTTTCGAAATCAATGGGTAGCGCAACATAGGAAATTACTCGGCCGTTTCAACGGTTCCGGCCTCTTTCTCTTTTCCGTCCCACTCGAGACCTTCCTGGGGCTTGGGATCTGCCTCCCAGTCACCGAAATCGGCGCCTGCAGCGACCCACTTGCCGAACAACTCCTTCTCAGCGTCGGTCCACTGGGGAGCTTTGCCTTCCGGTGGAAAGTGATAATCGTCGTCGATGGGAAGCTTGGTCACTTCGAGCATCCGCGTTTCATCCGGCTTGCCGGGAACGAGGATCTTGTTCCCCTCTTCGTCTACGGATTCCATGATTCCCTCCTTGGTCGCAAGGATGATCTCAGCCTTCGGCTTGCGGGTCCGTCCACGCTCGTCTTCATACGGCGGAGCATGGCACTTCACGCACCCGGACTTCACGAACGGGTAGATCTGCTTGGCAAAATCAATTTTGTCTTCGCTGGTGCCGATAGCAGGCACAGCAAGACCGAAAAGGGCGATAATGAGGATATTCTTTCGCATATTTGGAGTGTAGTTTTCTAACAAACTGGGCAGAATATATACGTTCAAGCAACGACTTCAATGCTCAAATCCTCCGTTTTTATGGACCTAACAATTCGACTCTCATCACGTGGCTACCTGTCTGCCTTACTGTTTTCTTCGGCGCTGCTCCTGTTTTCCGGACTCTGCGTTTCCGCCGAAGACGCCAGGGACAAGGAAAAAGAGGAGGAGAAAAACTCCATCCAATCCATCGAAGAGGTTCTGGAAGACTGCGACACAAGGGATGGATTGTTTCCTCTCCACCAAAACCGCAAAAACGGAAAACTCTTTCTCGAAATCGGAGCCGTCCAGTTGGCCACGGAAAAGAGGCAACCGGAGTTCATTCATTTCAGTCACACCCTTGATGGCGTTACCGAGCTTGGTTTCTTTCGCGGGCAGTTTACGCGATCAAAGATTTTCCGTATTCGGCGCCACTTTGAAAAGATCGAGTTCATCGAGGAGAATACTTCGTTCTATTTCCGCCCCGAGAGCGCTCTCCATCGTGCGGCCAGTGCCAACATTTCGGAGGCGATTCTTGCAAGCCCGTCCATCGCCGCAATGAATGCCGACGAGACCCGTTTCCTTGTCGAAGCTGACGGAGTCTTTTTGAAAGAGTTTTTCCGCCAACTCAAGCCCGGCAAGAAGAAGGACGACAAGGACGATGAATTTAAGCTTGGCGATTTATCAAAAGATCGAACCCGCTTTCTCGAATCGAAGAGCTTTCCCGACAACACCCTTTTCCGGGTTCAGTATGTTTTTGAAAACCTCCACCCATCGAAGCAGGGGGAAGAGCACGTCGCCGACTCGCGCTTTGTCACGATCAAGGTGCAGCACACTCTCATTGCGATGCCGGAGAATGACTACGAGCCGCGATTTGACGATCCCCGGGTCGGTTTCTTCACGACCCAGGTGACCGATTTGACTTCGAAATCGAGTGCTCCCTATCGGGACTTTATCCACCGCTGGCACCTGAAGAAAAAGAATCCCAAAGCAAAAGTCTCCGATCCGGTTGAGCCAATTACCTGGTGGATCGAAAACACCACTCCTGTCGAATTGCGGGATACGATTCACGATGCCGGACTCGCCTGGAATCTGGCCTTCGAATCCGCCGGCATCTCCAACGCCGTCGAAGTCAAGATTCAGCCGGACGATGCAGATTGGGACTCGGATGACATTCGCTATCATGTCCTGCGGTGGACCTCTTCCCCGGATCCGCCCTTTGGAGGTTATGGGCCCAGCTTTGTGAATCCAAGAACAGGACAGATTCTCGGGGCGGACATCATGTTGGAATATGTGTTCCTTACCAACCGAATTCGCTTTCGTGAAGTCGTTAACCTGGGAGGCGGGGCAGAACGCCGCGCTTTTCCCCTGGGCCGAATCGAAGCACGCGGGCATCTCTGCGAATTTGGTTCCTGCCTCCACAGCAACCGGATTGCGAGCGGAGCGATGCTGAAGGCGCAGGCCGCCCGTTTCGGCAATGGCCCCGTCGACATGGATGCTCTCATTGAACAGGCGCTCACCGACCTGATTCTCCACGAGATCGGACATACCCTCGGCCTGAATCACAACTTTCGCGCGAGTCACCTCTACAACCGAAAGGACATTCACAACAAGGAGCTGACCGCGAAGACCGGCCTGACGGGATCCGTGATGGAGTATTCCCCCATCAATCTGGCACTCGATCCGAAGGAACAGGGACACTATTTCTCGCTCGTCCCCGGCCCCTACGACCATTGGGCGATTCGATACGGCTACGATGCGAAAGACAAACTTGATACGATTCTGGCAGAGTCAACCAGGCGTGAGCACGCCTTTGCGAATGATGCCGATGACATGCGTTCGACGGGTCGGGGCATTGATCCCCGCGCCATGATCAGCGATCTCACAAGTGAGCCGATCGCCCATGCTGCCGGGCAAATGGAACTGGTGAAAATGACGCTGCCAAAACTCGCAGATCAATTTCCCGTCGACGGAGAAAGCTACCACGAACTGCGAACGGCCTTTTCCAGCCTGATGCGCGAATACAGTTGGGCTTCGCAGACGCTCTCCCGGTTCGTCGGCGGGGTACAGGTAGACCGTGCCCTGGTTGGACAGGAAGGAGCTTCTGCCAATCCGCTCCAACCCGTCGAAGCCGATACCCAGAAGGAAGCGATGAAACAACTTGCGAAGCATGTTTTCGGACCCGACGCGATTTCCTTTTCCCCCGACCTGGTCGCCCGTCTCGCCCTGCAGAGACGTGGATTCGACTTTTTTGAGCTGGATGACAACGAGGATCCCAAAATTTACGACCGAATCCTCGACCTTCAGAAGGCGGTGCTCGATCAACTGCTCCACAAACACACCCTCGCCAGGGTCCTCGATACGAGCCTTTATGGCAACGAGTACGAACTCGGAACCATGATGGGTGATCTTGATGCGGCCATCATGGAAGGAGACGCGGATGGAAGGCCCACTCCTTTCCGCGAGGCGCTGCAACTCAACTACGTGGAGCGTCTCATTAAAATCAGCGGGCTCGATGACAAATCAGACTATCCGGGCCCGGCACGAAGTGAAGCCGTTGCTTTGTTGGAAAACCATCTTAGTCGCTTCGAGAACTTCAAGGCCAGCCGCAACCTCCTTCGTCATCGCGTCCATGTAACCCGCCTCATTACCAACGCCCTCGAAAACCGATGAAAGTTCTCTGTGTCTTCGCTCTGCTGCTTTTCACGCTCCCTCTCCCCGCGGAAGAACCCTCGATGGAGGCACGCCTTGCGAGCTGGTTGAAGCAGTATCCCGACGCAGACGCCAACAAAGATGGGACGCTGACACGGGAGGAGGCGGAAGCCTACCGCGCTGCGGGGCAGAGCGAGCGAAAGAGAAAGAAGGCGCCGAGAGTCAAGCCCACCTACGCCGATGTCGTTTACGGTGATCACGAAAGGAACCGACTCGATGTCTGGATTCCGGAAAAACCAGCCGCGGACGGCCTCCCCTATCCGATTCTGATCTTCTTCCACGGCGGCGGTTTCGTTTCCGGCGACAAAAGCTCGTTTACTCCATCCACGTATCTGGATTCCGGCATTGCCTGCGCCAGCGTGAACTACCGGCTCGTCGACGGGAAAGAAACTCTCAGCCCGGTGCCGATGGAGGACAGCGCCCGCGCGCTCCAAACGATTCGGCACCAGGCTCCAGACTGGAATATCGACGGTGGCCGAATCGCTCTTTCCGGAGGATCCGCCGGAGCCGTCATAACGCTTTGGCTGGGATACCACGACGACCTTGCCGACGCGGAATCAGAGGATCCCGTCTCCCGGCAATCGACCCGCGTGACCTGTTTGCTTCCCATCAATGGCCCCGCCAACTTGATGCCGGACTGGATCCTGGAAAACATCGGTGGCCCCAAACATGTTCACGGAAGCTTTGTAAAACTCTTCGGTGAGCCGGTTGAATCTCCGTTGAGCGAATCGATGCGCAGAAAGGTGGCGGAAATTTCCCCCTGGGAATTCGTTTCCAAAGAGGATCCGCCGACCTTGTTGATTTACACCGGTTCCGCCGAAGGCACTCCGCTTCCGGAGACGGCCAGCACCGCCGAATCGATTCACCACGCCGCCTTCGGTAAAGCCTTGAAGGAGCTTCTCGACGAACTGGGTGTGGAAAGCGAGTTCCGCGAGGAATTTGATCCCCGTGGAGCACCCGATCTGGTCGACTATCTGAAGACTCAATTCGGGATGATGGAATAAGGATCTCCGGCGCGCAATGTCGAGATCGCCGCAACTACGCATATTGGGAATCGAACGAACCGGCTACCTCTCCCTCGCCGGACGGGGATCATCCCCATGCGCCAGGGCCCCGATGTAATCGACGAGCAACTCGATGTCTTCCTCGTCGAGGCGGGACGTCACGTCGACCATTTTCTGCCCGGTGATATCACCGGGCTCGCTCCCACGTCTTCCGCTATGAAAGTTCATCAGTTGTCTACGAATGTAGCTTCGATTCAAAGAAATCAATTGGGCGCTGTGAAACACAACCTCCCCTTTCCCGTTATAACGGTGACACTCCATGCAGACGTTGGCAAAGAGGATACGGCCCTTCTCAATATTCGCCTCCTCCGGGGGCTTCTCGGTCAAGATGAGTGGAAATTGGGAAACCGTCTCGGACGCCTCCTTGATTTGTTCCTCGGACAGGCTCGTCGCAATGGCCCGCATCTGCTGGCCCGGGGTATCGTCCCTGTGAGCCCCCCGCTTGCCTTCGCGGAATTTTCGAAACTGTTCCGCAATATACCACCCTGGCAGTCCCGCGATTGACGGGCTCCCGATCTCCTCGTTTCCCTGTCCTTCCGGACCATGACAAACAGCGCAGGCCTGTTCGTAGGCTCCCTTCGGTGAAGTGGCCTCGACGAGTTCGTCCAGTTTGGCCCGTTTCTCCTTTTCCTCCTCTTCCGAGCAGGCCGGAAAGAATAGGAGTAACCCTACTACAGCAGTCGGTCGAAGGACTCTGAAGAAAAGCTTCGACTCACTGCGCTGCACGGGACGTAGTGACGGGTCGAATGAGGTCGCGGTATTTTTCATGACTCAAAATAAAGACATCCGGTGATCCTTCCAACTGCCCGAAGTACAAATCGCCGCCCGTGCCGGCGATAATCACCCGGTGGGTCTTCTTCACGGCTTCCCCTCTCGCAGGGTCCAACTCCCTCGTAACAATCGAAAAAGTCACGCTCGGAGTCTGCAATGCCCGGTGAGCACTGGCCGCAGAGAGATACCAACCATTGCAGCTCAGAGACCCCAGTCGTTCCTGCAAGCGGTTTGCGGCAGCTCGGTCCAGAGTGGGAATGGCCATACCATTTCGATTCGCCGTCCAGGTATCGGTTTGATACTGATAGTCCAGCTTCAGCTTTTCCGCTCCGGCGATCTCCCGGGTAATCGATTCGAGATGAATCTTGTGAAAAGTCAGCACATTGAGAGACCGCCACTTGATGGGATGGGTGGGAAACAAACTGACAAACGAAGGATCAAGCTCATAGACATACGGTTCGCCTTCAAAGTTGGCAAAGAGCCTCTGCTCATCGCCGTCCTTCCACCCGAGATTCAAAACCCGCTGCATCACCTGTGGCTGCCCGGCGGACCCATCGGGACTAGGCGGCCCCGGAAATTTCAAATTGAAGGTAATCTTTCTCGCCGGAGGAAGCAGCCCAAAGCTGGCCAGATCGGTTCCGCTATCTGATGCAAAGTCCTGAATGACCGCTTCGTTGACTCCTGCAACGAGACCTGAAACCTGCTGGCCATTGGCCGGAATCAATTCGTTGTTCATCGAAACATCCCAGCGAAGGCCCGCATTCGTCGGAGCAGAGCGAAGAATGACATCCGGATCGATCCGGCTTTGAATCCAGACGGATTCGAGAAACTGCTCCG
>JARGNG010000078.1 GCA_029213265.1 Verrucomicrobiales bacterium
CTCCCGTCCCTCGCCTTTCCGACAATGGGGCGCCGAAAGCGAAAGGAAAGTTGCGTCGTTGCCTGGGCAGGCACTGTAAACCGCTGCGGTTCATCAGCCGGTATCAGCGCATTTCCCACCGCAAGGGATCCGATCGCCCCTTCCTGAACTTCGTCCGTCTGATTTCTGACCGCGACCGTGACGTCGATGAGCCCATCTGCCGCAAACTCCGCCACACCGGCGAAGGAAAACGGTGAATCCCGCGGACCGTCCTTCAATTCATCGAACATCGCCTCTCCGAGATACGCATTCACTCGGTCCGAAGTATGGACACGCTCTTCCTTTTTCCACTCGGGCCCATGATTAAAAATTCGCGAAAGCCGGTCCGTGAGGATTTCCATCACGGCTTTGGGATGGGTCGCCGGATCGACACCGCCTCCAAATTTCGCAAGCAATTGCCCCGTATCGATGAAAAGAACGCCATTGGCCGCGGCCACTTCTTTCGCGGCCATCGAATACGGACGCACCAGGCCCCACTGCATTTCACTGCCACCGTAGTTCACCAGGCCGGGCCCCATCAGGATCATGTCGACGGGACCACGTCGCCCCGTGTCGATGATCTCCTGCAACGCCCTCTTGTAGGTATCGATCGAGACGCGACCAAACGCATCGTAAATTCCGTATTGGATCAGGAGAAGATCCGGATCGTGGAGAAACGCGTCCGTCGAAATATGACGAAGCCCATCCAGCATCGTGCCGTCGATTTCACTCAAGTTCTCGAAAGTAATCTCGTCGCCCAGATAATCGGTCAACTTGGATTCCCCTTTCGGAGGCGGGTTCAAGAGATGAACCCCACCCGGATAGAAAAACTCGCGGGCCAGCTCCCCCAGGAAAATCCCGGTGTAGGAGTAGAGCGGATTGTTATTCTCCTTCGCCTTTACTGCCGGCCTGTACCCACCGGAGACGCTATCGCCCAACAGAACCACATGGACAGGGTCACGAGCCTCCAATTTCGCGAAGCTGCGAGGAAGGTAACGATTGAATCGCTCTCTCTGCTCCAGGGTAAGAGGATAGGCAAAAAGGTTCGAAGAACCCAATGCCAGCAATAGTCCCGTCGCGGTTAACGCGGCCACAAATCTCATAGTCGTATTCTGCCGCAACTGTAACGACAGAGGAATTCAGTTCCTTAGTAAAAGAGCCCTGAAAATCAGGGCTCCTTCACGATTTGGGAAATTGTGCTACGGAACTACGAGGTTGTCGAGCTTCCGAGCCTCTTTTGACGAAATTCCTTAACACCTTCCTCGGGAAGGAAAAAGCCTGTCATCTGAAGTTTCGCCGGCGTCACACCTAACTCATCGAGGTACTCATAATGAGCCAGAGCATCATCGTTGTCCAACGGCCCCAGGGTAGGCTCTACATTGTCTCCAAGTCCGGTCAAAAGACTGACAAGAACACAACCCGTGATTTCCTGCTTATCGCGGCTGCCAAGAAACTTCATGAAGCTCATCTGCACTGCGTCATCCATTTCCTCGAGGTCGTCCGGAAGATAGATCGTCTCTCCGACCACATCCGGCATCTTCAGCTCACCACCCGTGGTGAAAAGGATGTCGTGATCAGTCGTGAAACGCTTGATCGCGGCATCGAGACGGAAGACCGGGGGAAAACTGTAATCAACCACCAGGGTTCCCTCTTTCAGCGAATCGATGCTCAGAACACCCGGAAGATTCGAAGACGCAATCACGAGTGAGCCATCATAGACCTCCGGAGGAAGCGCTCCACCGTTCTTGACGATATCGACCTGCCCCTTGAATCCGGCGTCGCGAACCTGATCACGAATCCGGCTCATCTGGTCGTCCGTCAGATACGGATCGCAAAGAATGAGGTGCTTGGGATGATCGAGGACATCAAGCATCAAGCGGAGTGTTCCGAATCCAATCGACCCGAGTCCGACGACGGTCACCGTTTCACCGGTGATGTCGCGCTTCGCTTCAGCGAGAATTCCTTCGACTGACTTCACGATCGTGGCGGATCGGGTTGCGTCACCGGTCGTTATCGCAGGGATCCCCTCTTCGCCCTCGACCCAGGATGCAATCATCCGTCCATGGTCCATGGTCGAAGGGATTACTCCCGTCAGAGATACGGTTTTCGCTCCGGCCTCTCCTGCCATCTTCAAGGCAGCGAGTGTAGGGGCCTTCACTGATTCCGGATTCTTGTAGAAGTCCGACTCGAAACACGGAAGCATGATCACTCCGATCTTACCCTGCTCCAGATTGTAGGTATTACTGAGAAGGGGCTTTCCGCCGAAGAGTCGTTCGGAAATTTCGTCCCGTGTCATGCCCGACATACTTGCCAGCACTTCCGGAATGTAGGTCAGTGCTACGGCATCGAGTTCAGGCAGTTTCTCACCGGCTTCCTCCACCTCAATATGAGCGAGGTCTTCGAGGCTCATTCCCGCAAAATTCAACTCGGTCTCTTCGTCTGCGGACTGCGACGGCTTCGCCCCACTCTCATTGTCGAGATGAAATCCGAGCTGTTCGATCGTGGAGTGAGTGAGGAAAGTGTCCACTCCCACATCCCGTTTGAAGGTCTCGCTGACATCCACCACGATGCGGAGAGCAAGAAGAGAGTCCCCTCCCATTTCGAAGAAATTATCGGTCACGCCAATGTCTTCCGAATCAAAGTTACGGCTGAACACTTCCCAAAGTTTCTCCTCGGTCGGAGTTCTCGGGGCGACCCGCTCGCCTTCCGCAGCACCGCCAACACGAGGCATCGGCAGTTGCTTGCGATCCGTCTTCCTGTTCGGAGTGAGAGGGAATTCCTCAAGAGAAACGAAGTAGGCCGGAATGTAGCTGGCGGGAAGATGCTCCGCCAGTTGCGAGCGGATTTCTGTCGCTTCCAGAGGCATTGCGTCAGCGATATAGTAGCCGACGAGACCTTCCCCGGTCGGCAGATCCTCGCGCTTGGTGACGACCGCTTGCTTGATGCCCTCGATGGCCTCCATCTGCGCTTCGATATCTCCCAGCTCCATCCGGACACCACGAACTTTGACCTGGAAGTCGACTCGTCCGAGGCACTCCAGTTTTCCTTCACGGTTCCAGCGGGCCAGGTCACCGGTGCGGTAGATTCGCTTACGGCCCACGAGCGGCAGTTCAACCTCCGCAAAGGCGGCCTCCGTCAGCTCCGGCTGGTTGCGATAGCCACGGGCGAGACCGTCTCCCCCAATCCAGAGTTCACCGGTAAAGCCGGATGGCACTGGAGTTTGATTGGCGTCGAGAATGTAGATCTCCGTGTTGTGAATCGGACGACCGATGGAAATGGCTTCTTCGCCCTCTTCGATCTTTTCCACGGTCGACCAAACGGTTGTCTCGGTAGGTCCATAGAGGTTCCACAGCTCGTCAGCAGAGTTCACGAGAGTGTTGGCGAGAGTGCGATTGAGAGCTTCTCCACCACAGAAAATCCGGAGTCCGCTGTTCCCTTCCCATCCGCTGTCGAGCAGCATCTGCCAGGTCGCAGGTGTCGCCTGCATCACTGTGATGTCCTCGTCATTGATGAGATTCGCGAGGCGGCGACCGTCTTTGACATCATCTTTGCCCGCGAGCACCACTTTCGCACCTGCCAGCAAGGGCAGGAACATTTCAAGAAGAGAAATATCAAACGAGAGCGTCGTCACGGCCAGTAGGCGATCGTTCTCCCCAAGACCGGGAGTCTTCTCCATCGAGCGAAGGAAATTCACGGCGGCACGATGGGAGATCTCCACGCCTTTGGGCGTTCCTGTCGAACCGGAGGTGTAAATGATGTAGGCGAGGGAATCCGATCCCAGTCCGGTCGGAGAAGGAGTCTTCGAAGTCGCCTCGACCGAGTCGATCGAAATCGCTTTCCAGCCCCCGGAAGGAAGAGTGTCCTCGAGGCGTGCGGAGTAGAGCAACGCTCTCGGAGCCGCGTCGTCCAGCATCATGGCCAAACGCTGCGTCGGGAACTCCGGATCGAGCGGCACATAGGTCGCGCCCGCTTTCATCGTTCCCAGGAGAGCGGCGATCATGCGGGGAGACCGGTCCACCAGCACGCCCACGTTATCGCCCGGCTTCACACCGGCAGCGGCAAGATCACGGGCGACGCCATTGGCGCGACGATTCAACTCACCGTAGGTGACGTGGGCATCCTCAAAAATAATGGCGGTGTCTTCGTCCCGCTCGGATGCGACGGCTTCGATGAGCTCATGAAGAAGAGCGTCCTTTTCATAGTCTGCGGCAGTGTCATTCGCATCGACCAGAACCGTCTTCTCATCCGCTTCATCGAGGAGCTTGATCTCGGAAATCCGGGAGTCAGGGCTCGCGGTGATTTCGCGCAGAACCTGCTCATACAATCCGCAAAGTTCGGCAATCGTTTCCTCGTCGAAGAGATCCCGGTTGTACTGCCAGCAACCGAAGAGCGAACCTCCGGCTTCCTCCAGCACCAGCGTGATTTCAAACTGTGCCTGACGAGTCGTAAGATCGACAGTTTCCATCGACAGATCACCGACATGGAAGGTGTGGCCACCCTGACCGATCAGGAAAACAGCAATCCCCTGCTCGTCGATCCCGGGAACTTTCTCCATCGAGAAGCTGACCTGGAACAGCGGCGAACGACCCGGATCGCGAACGACATCGAGACGATCCACCATGCGGGAAAGCGGATACTGCTGGTTTTCCAGCGCCCCGTTGACACGGGTGCTGTTGGAAGAAAGAAACTCAGCGACCGTAGGATCGTCTTCGATCGTGCTTCGGACCGGAACCGGATTGATGTAGTAACCCACTGTGCTGCGCAGTTCGGACTGGGTCCGGCCTGCAAGAGGCACCCCGATGACGATGTCGTCCTGCTGACAGTAACGATGCATCAGAATGTCGTAGGCGGACAGCAAGGTCGTGAACAGCGTCACGCTGCTGGCTTTGCCCAGGGCTTCGACAGACTCGGTAAGTTCCTCGTCGAGCTGAAATCCGTAGGTCGCGCCATTGAAAGTCTGGACAGCGGGACGGGGACGATCGGTCGGCAAGTCGATGGCGGAGGGAGCCCCGGCGAGATGCTCTTTCCAGAACTCGAACATGCGCTCACCGGCTGCACTTTCGAGGTGGGCACTTTCCCAGCGAACGAAGTCCGCGTAGGTCGCATCAATCGACTCCACTTGAGGCGTGCGCCCTGCTTTCGCAGAAAAGTAGTATTCGATCAGGTCCTGGATGATGACGGCAACCGACCACGCATCGGACACGATGTGGTGCATGCTGAGCAGTGCCACGTGGGCATCGTCAGCCGTGCGGAAAAGCTCCAGTCGGATGACCGGGCCGCGCTCCAGATTGAACGGCCGATCGGCGTGCTCGCTGATCATCTTCTTGAGCTCTTTGTCATCGAGTCCCGTGCAGTCGTGCTCGCGGAAATCGATCGTCCGGCCTTTCTGCACGACCTGCATCGGTTCGCCATCCTTCGTTGCAAAGGTGACGTCGATCAGCGGATGACGCTCGAAGAGAAGCGCGAAGGCTTCTTTCATCGCATCGATGTCGAGAAGCGGACGGAATTTTCCGGAGAAAACCAGGTTGTAGGCAGACGATTCCGGAGCCAGACGATGCAGGAACCAGAGAGCCTTCTGACCTTCGGAAAGCGGAAACACCTCCGGCATTTCACCGGTCGCAACGAACTCGACCATATCGGTCGAATCGGCACCCGTCGCCGAGGCGGCTCCGCCACCGCCGGACTCGAGCAGTTTCTCAAGAACAGGCAGGGAGAGATCGCGAATATTCGGACCGTTCAGGACCGATCCCATCGGCATCGACATGCCGAGTTTTTCCTCGATCCGGTTCACCAACTCAATCGCCATGAGTGAGTCGAGGCCCAGATTGGTGAGAGGGGTATCCTTGTCCAGGCGGGTCGCCTCCGTACCGAGAACAGCACCGACCTGAGCGGCGATCAAATCCTCGACGAGACTGAGACGCTTCTCAGGGGAAGCCTCGAGAATGCGGGCCGCCATCGAGTCGCCACCACCACTACTGGATCGGGGAACCACTGGAAGGAACATATTCGAACCGGAGACAGAGGGACTGAATCGTGCCAGCGCGCCCCAATCCGAACGGGCCGCACCGAGTTGATACGCGTCACTCGGAACTCCGAGGCTGAAGAGATACAGAGTCTCATCCATATCGGTCGCACCGAGGCCGACCATTTCGAGATACTGCTGTGTCTTCTCGTTTCGCGCAACGAAACCGGCGCCTTCAAGCGCTCCCCAGTTGAAGGTGAGCGCGGGCAGTCCGATGGAGCGACGATAGTGAGACAGCTGATCGAGGAAAACATTTCCTGCGTTGTAGTTCGACTGCTTCACGGCGCCAATCACAGCGGAGAAAGAAGAGAAACTGATGAAGTGTTCGAGAGGAATGTCGAGGGTCGCCTCGTGCAGGTTCCAGGCACCGAGCATCTTCGGAAGGAGAACGCTATTGAAGCGATCTTCATCGAGTTCATTGATGAACTCATCGTCCAATACCATCGCCCCGTGAATCACCCCAATGAGAGGCGCCTCGCCTTTCTGAATCCCGGAGACAATTCGGTCGATGTCGTCCCGGCTCGTAACGTCCCCGCGAGCGTCGATCACCTCGACACCGCCTTCCCGGAGTTTTTCAATCCGTTCAATGGCATCCTCTTTCGGACCGGAACGGCTCATCAATGCAAAATGACGCGCACCGTTTTCGACCATCCAGTGAGTCAGCTCGAGACCGAATCCACCGGCTCCGCCCGTAATCAGATAGGTTCCGTCGGAACGGAAACGATGCCCTTCTTCGGTGGGCTGTCCGATTTCGATATCGGGAACATCGAAGTCGAGAACATTCTTCCCGATGTGCTTCCCAGCCGCCATGTAGCGGAATGCTTCGACCACCTCGGTGATCGGAAACACCTCATTCGGAAGCGGCAGGTAAATCTCGTCGTAAAACATCTTCTCCAGATCGGAGAACATTTCGGCGACATACTCGGGCTTGCTCTGCAGATGCTGCGCAAGGTCGATCACGAAAAAGCTGATGTTGTTGCGCAGGGGCTCCAGTCCAATCTTGGAGTTACCGTAGACATCCACCTTTCCGATCTCCATGTAACGACCGAAAGTCTTCAGAACGCTGAAATTCTTCGGAATGAAATCACCGGCGAGCGAGTTGAGCACTGCATCTACGCCTTCCCCGTCCGTGATTCGCATGATCTCATCCGCGAACTCGAGAGTCCGCGAATCGAGCACATGATTGACACCGGCATCGCGAAGAAGCTGACGCTTCTCCGGAGTTCCTGCCGTAGAGAAAATGGTAAGTCCGAGATGCTTGGCAATCTGAATAGCCGCCTGCCCCACCCCGCCGGTTCCGGCGTGAATGAGAATGCTCTCGCCCTTCGTCATCCGGGCGAGTTCGTTGATCGCGTAGTGAGTCGTCAGGAAGACGGTCGGAAGCGTTGCCGCCTCGACATGGGACATTGTATCCGGCTTCCGAAACACCATGTTGCGGTGAACTGTGACATAACTGCGAAAACAGTAGGGAGCCATTCCAACGACATTGTCGCCGGCCTTGAGATCCTTCACGTTGGATCCCACGCGAACGACAGTTCCGGAGAAATCGTCACCGAACCACTTCAAATCAACCGGATTACCCGGATAAATTCCAAGGGCCTTCATGACATCGCGGAAGTTAATTCCACCCGCTTTGACCTGGATTTCGATTTCATCCGGATCCGGCTCGCGGCGAGCCGTCTCGTTCAGGGAAAGATTTGTGAGAATTCCCGGCTTATCGATCTGGAGACGATACGGAAGAACCGTTCCGTCCTCTTTCACCGCGTTGCGTGTCCGCGGAGGAAGATCATCCGGCTTGATGCGGTAAACCCGCCGCGCATAGCGACGGTTGCCGCGAAATGCAATTTCGTGTTCGCGCTCTGTGAACTGAAGTTCAGCAATCAGGTCTTCGAGCTCATACTCGTTCTCATTGGGATCGAGGTCGATCTGGCCCCAGAGATAATCCGGGTGCTCGTTGTTTGCGACCCGGAGTAACCCCGTCACCGGAGCCGAAGCGAGGTGCGGAATGGCTTCGCCGTGAATCACCGGCATCGTTCCACGGGTCAGGAAAAAGATCTTCGGTCGGGAAGACCATTCTTTCGAAGTGATCGCGTGAACAAGATCGCGGGCGAAACGCACGCCGGTGTCCTGAGCCTTGTTCAGGCTCTCGAGATCAAGAGTGCTGCTTTCCGGATGATCCAGGGAAAGCGTCTGGATGATGTAAGAGATGGTTCGCCCTTCTTCGAGAAGTTCGTCCAACCTGGCTTCCAGAGAGGCCACGGTGTCCCCTACTAGGAATGCCTCCGTATTCTCACCCGCAAGAGACTCGACGAGTTTCGCTCCGAGACCGGACTTGTCTTCCGTGACGAGGCAAACGGCTTTGTCGACTTCCTCCACGGCGGATTCTTCCGCAACCGGAGTTACCGCCTCTTCGGACTCCTCGACGATCTCAACCGGATCAGGAGCCTGACCGATCAAACATGCCTGCTGGTTTTCCTCTTTCTTCTCCGAGCTGATAAAGCTGGTCACACCGCGGTAGCCCAGGTCAGTGAGTAATTCCTCCCATGCTTCCCGGGAAAGGAGTGCCGTTTCTTTCCGAAGATCCGTATCTTTGAAACGCCACCAGCCCGGGAGAAGTCCGAAGACATTGTCGAGAGCGGCGCGACGCCAGGTAACCTCAAGGAACATCAGAATCCCGTCGGTCGCGAGACACTTCCGGAGATTTCCGAGAGTGACCTTCAAATCTTCGGTCGCGTGAATCACGTTCGAAGCCAGAACAATATCGAAATGATGCGGCTCGATGCCCTGCGCTTCGGGGGACTTCTCACAATCAAAAAGTGTGTATTCGACGAAAGGAAAGTTCTCCTCAAACCGGTCCTGAGCGGACTGCAGGAAGAGGGGCCCGTTGTCAGTGAAGACGTATTCCGTGCGGTCAGCCGGGAAAAGCGGAAGAATCCCACTCGTCAAAGATCCGGTTCCGGCTCCCACTTCGAGAACCCGAATGGTTCTGCGCTCGGGAAGATTCTCCACGGCTTTCGCGAGAGCCTGCTTGATCTGCTCGTTGATAACGGGGAAGTCAGCACCCTCGCGGTAGAACTGCTCCATGATCGCAGACGAACCGCCGGGGAAAAGAACTTCCAAGGGATCCGTTTCTCCGCAAAGCACGCCGGCAAGATTCGGTCCGGTGAGTCGCTGCAGTTCGGCCTCCGAGGCAAACTCCGGCATTTCTTCGGAGAGCTTGTTGAGGAAAGGAAGCGGGTCTTCGTAAACCGGCACTTCGATAATTTCCCAGCTCGTGTCGTCGATCTTTTTCAGAAACCCGCCCTCGACAAGCGAAGTGAGTTGTCCGTGAACCAACTTGTGATGGTGATCCGCAATCGAGAGATCCTGTGTGTGTTGATCGATCGTGATTTTGTCACCCACCTTGGGATCCCAACCGAGATCGAAAAACGCGTTGATGATGAACTGACGCGACAGCTCGTCCAGTGCGGGAAGGAAGGTGCCATAGTGACTGGCAAGGCCACGACGATTGTAGAGCTCGGCGAGATTGGTGTTGGCTGCTTCGACCAGTTCCCCCGGCGTAGGCAGATTCGCACTGCCGGAGATGCGGGTTCCCTTGAGCCGGACGGAATCCCACTTTGCCTGGTAGAGACATTTCTCGACTTCGTCACGATTGCTCTGCTCGATGCGATCAGCACGGAATCCGAAGATCTCCGCGACAAGATTTCCAGCGTCGTCATACACATCGATGTCAGCAATGATATATTCGCGATCATTGTCCGAATTGACACGGGCGTGCCCCCAAAGCCGAAGCGGCGGCCGGTCGACATGGAGTCGAATACTGCGAATCGCGGCGGGAAGATAAAAGTAATCGGTCGCCTTCGCTCCGTCCGGGATCACCTGTCCGCCCTTTACGGTGTGGAAACAGGCGTCGAGAACGGCGGGATGAAAATGATGGTCGGCAATCGTGTCGATGATTCCATCCGGAGCAACGATCTCGGCAAGAGACTCTCCGTCTTTTCTCCAGACATTTTGCAGATGCTGAAAGAGAGGGCGGAACTGATACCCGGCCTCTTCGTAATCCTCGTAGTATTCCTCGTGATCAAAATGACGGGGAAGCCCTGCCTTGATCGCTTCCAGATCTACCGGCTCGCGCTCAGGCTTAGGCTGCTTGCGGAGCACTCCCTGAGAATTCAGATCCCACTCCCCCTTGTCCCCGGTCGAGCTGAACACCTGAAACGCACGGGTGTCTGGATCAAAAACGACCTCCACAACGGGAACCTTTTCCTCCGAAACGAAGAGAGCCTTCTTCATCTCCAGATCCTCGACGACGTAGTGCTCGTCAGGAAACACCTTGCGGGCAATCGCAAGACCGATCTCGCCGTATCCGGCGGCCGGGAAAACGACGCTGTCCCAGAACCGATGATCGTCGAGCCAGGTAAAGTAGCGCGGATCAAGATCGAAACGCCAGGTTGGATTCGGAGCCACCTGCGAAAGTCCGAGCAGCGGATGCTCCAGTGACGCACAGCGAAAATATTCCCCCTCCTTGGATTCCAGCCAGAAAACCTCTTTCTGCCAAGCATAGGTGGGAAGACGAACACCCTTCGGAGAGGCCTGGTTGATCGACTCCCAGTCAATCTCGTATCCGTGATTGTGAAGACGTGCGAGATTCGAAACCATCTCGACGGATTCGTCGGTTTTCCGCTTCAGGCTGGAGAAGTAAAACCCCTTCCGCCCCTGGTCAGAGAGACACTCCGTAATCGGATTCTGGAGAGCCGGGTGAGGCCCGACCTCGAGAAAAGAGTCCTCACCGGAACGGATCAGGTTGGAAATTGCAGGGGCGAAAAGAACCGCCTCGCGTACGTTGTTCCACCAGTATTCGCCATCGAGTTTTTCCCCCTCGTAGATTCCACCGGTCACCGTCGAGATATATGGAATCTTCGTGGCGCGCGGCTTGATACCGGCGAGCTCTTTGAGGAGCTCGTCCTTGATCGGCTCCATCTGATGCGTGTGGAACGCGTAATCAATGCGGAGCCAGCGGACAAACTTTCCAGCGTCTTCCAACTCACCCACAATCTCTTCGAGAGGCCCGGTGTCGCCGGCCAGGGTCAGGAGTCCCGGGCTGTTCACTACAGCGACCTGAACCTGGTCCTCTTTTCCGGCAATGACCTTCCTGGCTTCGGCCTGAGAAATACCGACCGCAACCATCCGTCCATTTCCGCCCGTCGCATCCTGGAGTCGCGAACGATGATAAATGATCGTGACGGCATCCTCCATCGTGTAGGCGCCGGCTACATACGCTGCGGCGACTTCACCCACGGAGTGACCCACCACTTTCGAGGGCACAATTCCCCATGACTTCCAGAGTTCGGAAAGAGCGACCTGCAATCCGAAGATCGCGGGCTGGGCAATATTGGTGCGGTTGATCTGGGAATGCTCCTCATCACGGGTCATCTCTTTGATCAGGGACCATCCCGCGAGGGGCTTGAGATGCTTGTCGATCTCCTCGAGCGCCTCCCGGAAGATCGGCTCACGCTTGATCAATTCCTGGCCCATTGCCCACCACTGGGCACCCTGACCGGTGAAGACAAAGACAAGTGGATGCGCTTCACTTCCCTGCTTTCCGGGGACGGCAAAGTCGCTGGACCCAGTCGCGAGCCACTCCGTCATCTCGTGAAGGAGGTCCGCGCGATCATTGCATACGAAAGAAAGCCGATTGTCGTGATGCTCGCGCTTGAGTCCCGCTGCCGCGGAAATCGCGTGCACATCGGTGTCGGAAGCACGGAGGAATCGACGCCAGCGAGTCACAGTGTCGCGGAGCGCGTCATCGGTGCGGGCGGAAAGAGGAAGCAGCACAGGTCGCTCGGCTTTTTCTTCACCGATTGTGAGGGGAAGGCTTTCTCTTTTCTTTGCAGGAATTTCCGGAGTCGCCTCAAGAACAATGTGTGAGTTGGTTCCGCCGAAACCGAAGCTGTTCACTCCCACGACGGGCAACTCCCCTTCCAAATGCGGAAGCGGCTGACTTTCGGTAGCGACCTTGAACTTAAATTCGTCGAACGGAATGTTCGGATTCGGATTCTTAAAATTGAGGTTGGCCGGAACCGTATCGTGATACAATACGAGCGCGGCCTTGGCGAGACCGGCGACTCCGGATCCGGATTCGAGGTGACCCACATTGGTCTTTACCGATCCGAGAAGGCAGTAGTCATCGGCGTCCCGCCCCTGCGAGAGAACTTGACCGAGAGCCCGGGTTTCAATCGGGTCGCCAACCGGAGTCCCCGTTCCATGCGCCTCCATGTAGCGCACTTTCTTCGGAGGAAGCCCCGCCTGCTCGTAGGCAATGCGAAGCATCTCCGCTTGCGTTTCGACACCGGGAACAGTCATCGAGGAGGTGTTTCCGTCCTGATTGATCACGGCTGCACGGATCGTGCAGTAAATGCGGTCGCCGTCTTCCTGGGCTTTGGAAAGCGGCTTGATCACAAACATTCCGGCGCCCTCGCCACGGACATACCCGTTGGCGCGGTCATCGAAGGCGAAACACTGTCCTGTGGGCGACAACATCGTTGCCTTGGAGAAACCAATCGACGCATCCGGAGTGAGAAGTGCGTTTACACCTCCGGCCAGAGCCATCGTCGCCTGGCCGGACCAAACGCTTTCGCAGGCGAGGTTGATCGCAACCAAGGCAGAAGAACAAGCCGTGTCGACCGAGACCGAAGGCCCTTTCAAATCAAAAAGATAGGAAATCCGGTTCGAGGCGATGGAGAGCGTGCTTCCCGAGTTCGTGTGCACATCTACGTTTCGCGGATCACTCTGCGCAACATTCGCGTAGTCGTTTGAAGCGATGCCAACATACACTGCCGTTTCCGTTCCCCGAAGACTGACAGGAGGAATGCCGGCATCCTCAAGGGACTCCCAGGCAGTTTCCAGCATCCAGCGCTGCTGCGGGTCCATCCGGAGAGCCTCCCGGGGGGAAATTCCGAAGAACTGAGCGTCGAATTTTTCAAAATCGTGAATGAATCCGCCCCACTTCGTGATCATTTTCCCGGGGATCTCCACATTCTCGTGGTACCATCTCTCGCGGTTCCACCGGTCCTTGGGAACAGGGATAATCCCAGAGCGCTCCTCCATCATCAACTGCCAGAATGACCCCGGCCCTGTAACGCCACCCGGAAGGCGACATCCTATCCCTACAATGGCCAATGGCTCACGTG
>JARGNG010000079.1 GCA_029213265.1 Verrucomicrobiales bacterium
TATTTCTACTGCGGAAACCTATCCATCGACCCACTCAAAACCCGGTAGGACCCAAAAATTAAATTGAACTGGGTAAGGATTTTTAGTTGCCCCTTGATAATTGCTGCGGCACATTCCCCTCCCGCGTCTTCTAAGAGGAACGCGTGAGTAAGGAACTTACTCGAGATTACCGGAAACGGTTGTAGGGAGCCAAGAGGCTCCGGCGAGGCTGAAAGATGCCTCGCCAGGGGAGGCAGCGATGCCTCCAAAACTTTCACCCCAGTTCAACAGTGAAAGATGAGCAAAGGCTCGTCACAACGCGCACCATTGCGTCGCTTGTGGCAGTTTCAACGAGAACCGTCCAAAATTGGGTCCAGAGGGGGGTGATTTCCTATTACAAAATCGGGAAATCGATCCGCTTCTGCCCTGTGGAGGTGTTCGCCGACTTGGAGAAATTCAGGTCTGAGGCGGGCGAGTAGAGATCAGAGATAGGCCGGCGCCCCGGATGAGGTCCGGGGCGCTTGGCAACGCTCACAAGACATCGACGTCGCCTCGGTGCGTTTCGGATCCGGTAAGAAAACCCGTGACCGGATTGCCCGGACTTGGCTGTCGGTGTGTCGAGGATGCTCGACGAGGAAAATAGAGAAGATGGAAGTGAAGGCTTCCGAATTGAAAGAGCGAGTCGGCTCCGGGAGAAACCGAAACAGACGAGTTAGAATTACTTATGAAGACCAATCATAGCGATAAGGGACTTTTTGGATCCCTTCCAATAAACCTTCGGAGGCAGATTGGACTGCCGCCGAAGTCCGGTGACGGTGTTCACCGGTGGATATATAAAGCGGCGTGTGTATTGAAAACCGAATACAGATTCGAATTAACCTTTCGAATAATTCTAGGCGCTTTGAGGAATTGCGGACGAAACGTGCCAGATTGCGAGGTTATCAATGCAATCCGCGATGCGGGCAATAAAATCGGAGACACGAATAGTTGCAGCAATGAGTGGGGCAACATGAAAACGAAGTGGCCTGATCGTGATGCTGCGCTTGTCACGCGCCTTTTGAAGGATGCACCATCTGCTTTGGAGCATTTCCGAAGTAAGTCATGTGCAATGTCAGCGGGAGAGGAACTCACAACGGAGAAAGTAATTGATCAACTCTTTCCAGGGGATCCGTTCTTGTGTGTGGGGCAGAGCATTGCGGGCATGAGAACACATCCAAAGAGCTGGTGGCTACAGTTGGGCCTGAAAAGACAGTTCATCGTGCCATCACCGATGACGGCTTCGATGGGATTGAATCAGGCCGGGAAGCCTTCGCACCGCTGCCTAAACAACACAGGGACTCGGCGTTTTCTAGTTGTGGAGTTTGATCAAAATTCCATTGAGGAACAGGCGTCTTTGCACAGCCACTTGGCGGAGTTTAGATCGCTCGTTCTTCTCGTGTATTCAGGAAGTAAATCACTTCATGGATGGTATTCTGTAGAGGGTCAGGTGGATGCCTCGATCCGGCCTTTCATGGAGCGTGCGGTTCGACTGGGGGCTGATTCTTCGACATGGTGCCGATGCCAGGCGGTGAGGTTGCCGGGAGGACTGCGGGACAATGGGTCCGAGCAAACTATCGAGTTTTTCAATCCCGGATTTGGAGGGCTGTATCGATGACAGAGACAGAAGAAATTTCGTTTCCATCTAAGATATTCGTGAACTCACCTCTCGAGCGTATGCAAGAGAACCTTGAGTGCGCACTTGGTCTTCCTAGCGCAATGGTAGGTAGCTGCCTGCTGGGCGTCATTGCCATGGCTGCAGGGAAGGGGATCATGGTAGACAGCTTTGAGGGTCGTCATTCTCGGGCGAATCTCTTTATCGTTGTCAGTGCTTCCAGTGGCATCGGTAAATCCGATCTCGGGAAAGTGATCTTTGCCCCCCTGTATGACATAGCCTTTAAGAGGAGGCAGAGGTTTCAAGCAATTGAGCGGCCGCAGATACTGACGGCGCTTCGACAGATTGAGGTAAAGTTGAAGCGGCTCGATGCGAATGCAGGGGCGTCAAATTCTGAGATTGAAGGACTCATCAGAGAACAATGTGAACTTGAGAGTAAACTTCGTGAGCCCAAGACCTTGGTCGAGGACTGTACTCAAGAAGCACTGGAATCAGCTTTGGAGTGTGGGGACGGAAGTCTCGGCCTCCTTTCGACTGATGCCCGGGCTATAATGAGAAACTTGATGGGCAGATACCGGAAGGGTGCGACCGAAGAAGATGTGTTTCTCAAGGGGTGGTCAGGTGATTCGATCATGGTAGAGAGAATCACTCGCGCTCCTCTGCTTGTAAAAGACCCGTGCATTTCGATGTGCTTGACGGTTCAGCCTGACCTTTTTCAGAGGGTGGTTTCGACTCAAGGATTCCTTGAAAGCGGATTCTTGGCGCGGGTAATGCCGGTCGTGGTGGATTCCGCACCGGGTTTTCTTGGCGCTACACGTCCTTTGGATACGGGGGCTAAGGATGCATATGAGGGCACGATTCGGTCTATTCTAGAAGCTTATAAGTTTCGTGAGAATCCAGTTTGCGTTTCACTTTCTGATGATGCCCGACAAAGATTGGACGCCTTTCGAGTGGAAGCACTTTGTGCCGGAAACAAATCCCCGGAAATTGCAGTTTGTGCGCGGAGGTGGGCAGAAATGGCCGTTCGGGTCACCCTATGCTTGCACTTGGCGCACTACGCTGGAAAGGCTGATCAGTATCGCGTTGACAGCTACTTTGCAGCAAAAGCAATCGAGGTTGTCCGGTGGTTCGCCGTCCAGCAACGGGAGGTGTTTGAGGGCGTCATAGAGAAGGAGCGGCAGGAAAAGTTGCTGCGTCTATTGGACCTCGTTTTGGGTTCGGAGGACGTGACCGTAAGAACTGCAGCGAAGCGCCTGGGCTGCAAGAGCTTGGAAATCAGGCGTTTTGTTGAGGCGACTCCGGAGTTAGCCATTGAAAAAGTGGGGACAGGTGGGAGGCCGTCTGAATTGATTGTCGAATCTAAGTGAATCGTTTCGGGGCTTTTGGACTTCTGGTTCAGATGGGAGAAGAAGCTAAGTAAGTAGCTCTTTTCTATCTAGAGATAAAATGTCCAAAAGTCCAAAAGCTTCACCCGCAATTGTTCGCTCTACCGCGTCATATAAGCTTGAAGGGTCGAGACTCCATTGTCTCGGCCCTTTTTGTTAAAACAATAAAACCATGAAAAGGACAAAGTGGTATTGTCCGAGGATATCCAGGTTTCTGGTCTGTGTTCTCTTTCACGAGAGGAAACGGAGACGGGTGCCGATGACGCAACTTGTTGACGATTTGTTGACTGACGCGCTCAAGACTTCCCCCAGCTGGGAAGTTGCCAGAAACCAACTTTCGGAATCTCCGGCACCTGAAGACAAGGATCGGCAAAACGTCGATCTCTAACCCAAAACGCTCACTTCGCGAATTCCGCCCGTTTTCAGTCCAATCGACTGGAAGCGGGATTTTTCGTGTCTGGGCATAAACCTAACAAAAAAGAAAAAATCATGGCAATCAAACTCGTAGGCAACTACGCCAAACGACTCGGCCTCCCTGGCTATTCCAGTCATCAGTTCAGCGTCTCCGTTGAGACCGAATTGACCGACTCCGGTGATATCCAGGGGGAAGCCTCACGGATTTACGATTTGCTGCAAAATGCGGTGGATCGTGAAATCCAACAAACCGGGTTCGTTCCCGGCGAAACCTATGGATTGACCGAAAATGGCTCAAACCATCGAAACGGGGGTGTTTCATCCGAAACGCCCAAACATGCAAATTCCAACGGAAATGGAAAAACCCGATGGTCCTGCTCGGATAAGCAGAAAGAGTTCATTGGCAAGCTCATTGCCGAAAATGATCTCGATCCAGAATCCGTCGAAGAAATCGCACTCGATCGATTCGGCGTCGGATTGCGGCAATTGAACAAATTGCAAGCTTCCGGGCTGATCGGCGAACTTCTCGATCTCTGCGGAAAACAGCAAAGATCGCAGAAAGGAGGGAAACGATGATTTCTCTGCCGGTCGCGCAAACTTCGTCCAATGTCCTCGGACAAACGAGTGATCCCCTGGAATACATCAGTGCGTCACGGTTGAAGTGTTTTCAGACTTGTCGTCTGCAATACTTCTTTCGCTATGTCGCGAAGATTCGGACAGTGACCAGTCCGGCCCTGTTGGTCGGTCAGGTCGTCCACGCGGTCCTGCAGGCCTGGAACCTTGCCCGATGGCGAGGAGAGGATGCCTCGGTCGATGCGATGGCGAATGCTTTCGCGTTTCTCTGGGAATCCAAAGCGGATGAGCAGAAGATGCAGTGGAAGTCCGCAGAGGAGGAAGAAGCCGAAAAGGCGAAAGCCTGGAGAATCCTGGAGCATTACCTTCAGAATTCTCCGATCCCTCTCGCGGAGAAGCCCGAAGCCGTGGAAGTGGTCGTCGAGCGGGATCTTCTCGCCCATGGACTCCCGCCGCTGAAGGGTGTCATCGACCTCGTGAGGGGAGGGGGACGGATCGTGGATTTCAAGACCACGGCCCGAACTCCGGATGAGTCACAGGCCCGGCATCTCAATGATGTGCAACTCGGTTGCTACGCCTTGCTGTATCGCGAGGCGACGGGGCAGCCTGAGCTGGGCTTCGAACTCCATCATCTCGTGAAGACGAAAACTCCCAAGGTGGTCGTCACTGCTCTGGAGCCGATGAAGGCCCTGCAGATTCAGAAACTCCTTCGAGTCATGGAGAGCTACGTCGATGGCGTGGGGGCGGAAGACTTCGTTCCCAGCCCGGGAATGCAGTGCAGCTTCTGCGACTACTTCGCGCAGTGCCAGAGATGGAAAGGCTCACCGCTTGACCGGTGACCGTTCACCCCCTCGTGCCGATCCCGCGTCGGCCATCGCCCAATCCAACCCAAACCCTGAACGCAAATTCAACGAACCAAAACCAAACCAAAATCAAAATACATCATGAAATACCTCACCTCGATCCCGAGGGCGGCTCTTACCCGAGTCGCCCTCTTCTTTTGTACGGCCCTGATTCTTTCCGCGACCGTTGGTTGCGGAAAATCATCCGCTTCCTGGAGTCCTTTCGCTTCCGAAGAAACCGACTGGACCGTGCGGCAAGACTACCTCGAATCCAAGGTCGATCGGATTCGTCTCCAGATGGAGCAAAACCGCGACCACTCGGAACGTGCCGACTTCTGGCGGATCACCTCCGTCGTCCTCGTCCTGCTCGTGTTCTTCGCCCTCGTTGGCGGTGCTGCGCTCGGATCCCGGGCGCGGCGCGACCGTCACTCCGGTGACGAATCCTCTCCGTCCGAAGAACCCCTCACCACAGCTTAAGAATGAAGTCATTCTCTGATCTACCCAATCATCGTGAGTTGCGAAGACTCTGGAAACAGGAGCCACTCGACCGACCGACTGCCGATCTCGAACTCACCCCGGACAGCTGGGTGGAGCGCGGGGCCGAAGTGCTCGGTTGGTCGCTGGCCCGTTTCGAATACTGGCTCAGCCAGTCCGGCTGGCTCCGGGCCTGGCTGCGGCTGAATCTCTTCGTCTCGATCATTCTGACGAGCGCGGGGGTTCTTCTCTTGCCGCCAGCGGAGCGGGTGCTCCGGCAACTGGCTCAGTCCAGTCACTGGGTCGCGGTCATGGTTCACGATCTCTTCGGGATCCTCACGAGCCTCCCGCCCGTCGTCATCAGCCTCGGCATTCTCTACCTCACCTTCCTCATGGCCCGTTGGGTCATTCGTCGGCGCATCGGCCGGCGCGGGGAGGGCTACTACCAATGAAATCAATCACTCCTACTATTCCTATGAAAACCCATCAATCCATCCAGATCCGGGCCGGCGACCTCAAACCAGTGGTCGCCGGTCTCGGCAAGCTGATCCCACGGAAAGCATCGCTCCCCGCGCTCCAGTGCGTGAAGGTCGAAATGGTGAAGCGCGACACCCTGCGTCTCACCGCGACCGATCTGAACCTCACCCTCGCAATCGAGGTGCCTGCCACCGTGGGGAAGGGGGTCGAGCCATCGCCTGCGCCCTTCCTCATTCCGCTGGAGCGTCTCCGCGATTTGGTGCGGCGGACCGGAGCCAACGAAGCGTTGGACCTCGGTCCCGCGGTCAAGGCCCCGGCTCCCGACGAGTTTCCCGAAGCGACCACGTTCCGGGCCTCGCCGATCCCGTTGCCCGACTCCGCCGCGTCCGGGCTGGTGCATGCCTTTGCCTGCGCCTCCCGCGACACGACTCGCCACATCCTCCAGGGCGCGTTCCTCGACACCAGCGGTAAGGGTGCCAAAGCGCACCGCATCGTGGGCACCGACGGCAGGCATCTCTTCAGCAGTAACTCGCTGTATCTGCCCAAGGTGAAGGGACCGGTCATCCTTCCGGATCACAAGCTCTGGCAGTGGAAACCCCTCGCTGAATCCCGACCGTGGACCCTGCGCCTCGGAGCGGAGAAAGACGGCATCGTCCCTTTCCGGATCGATGGGCCGCATTGGTCGGTGACCGGGAAGACCGTCGAGGGCAACTACCCGAACTACCGGCAGGTCATTCCGCCGTCGGATCAGTTCAAGACCCGGGTCACGATGAGCGATCCGGCGCTGGAGGCGATCAACCGGCTCATTCCCCGACTTCCGGGGAAGAAGCTGGCCAACTCTCCCGTCGGCCTTCACCTCGAGAAAGGCCGCCTTGGCCTTCTCGCCCGGGAAAGCAACGACGAGCCGTGGATCCTGCATCCGATCGATACCGTGGCGACCACCGGTCCCGATCTCTGCTCCTTCGTCAATCGTGACTACCTGCAAAAGGCGGTGGATTTCGGGCTCGGCGAGATCCACCTGATCGACGCGATGTCCCCGGTGCAGTTCAGCCGTGAAGGTGACCTCATGATCGTGATGCCGATCCGGGCGATTGATCCCGAGCGCATCGAGCGACCGAAGCTGACGCCTGCGGTGATGCCATCGATCCCGAAGCAGAAGAATGCCGCTCCGGAAAAGGCCGAGAAGTCGACCCCGTCTCGCCGAAAGCCAAAGGCCAAACCAGAGCGTTCCGAGCGCACCGATCCCGCCGATCCGATCGATGAGGTCGCCTCGCGGATTGCGGAAGCCAACGAGGCGATCGCCTCAGCCGGCAAGCAACTGCAAGAGGCCACGGGTTCGCTGAAGACGGCTCGTCGTCAGCGCAGGGAAGACCGTGAGGAGCTGCGGGGATTTCGATCCCTCTTCTCCTCGATCAAGAAGATCACCACCGGCTCGAACTGAGCCATCACACCAAAGCAAATCCACCACGGAGGCCCGGCTCAATCACGAGTCGGGCCTTCGTGTTTTCACCCATCACCATTCTCCCATTCAATATCGAACACCCATCATCCTATGAAAAAAGAAACCAATACCGACCTCCTCGCGGTTCTCACCCGGGAGGGAGTCCTCATCAACGCCAGCGTGCGCTATCCACGCTTCCACAAGAAACTCCAGGCCGCTGACCTCGGTCTCGAACCCAACCGGATCGACGAACGTCTTCTCAGTCTCGGTCATAAGAAGCTTCTCCCCAAAGAAGCGCTTGCCGATCTCGCCCTCGTCGAATCCCGGACCCACGCCTTGATTGAGAAGAACACCTTTCCCTTCCTCGGAGGGATCGGCCACTTCCTGCCCAACGCGAAACTCGTCGATCTGCAGGAGCGGTTGAATTCACAGAAGGTCTGCTTTCGCACTGCCTGTGAGAACTTCCTCCGCCGCTATGACGAGACGCGCCGCAACGCGCTTCTCGACTGGCGAAGCGCGATCGGGCAACTCGGCACGACGCCGTATGAGCGGGATACGCTCTACGCGCAAATTGAAGAGGCATTCCCGGACCGTGAGTCCATCGAAAAGCGCTTCGCCTTCGAAGTGCATCTCTTCCAGATCGCGGTCCCCGAAGATCTCGGGGTCGAGCTCGTGACCTTCGCCGAGCAGAACGAAGTCCGTCTCGCCCGTCACGAAGCGGCCCGCACTGCCGGTCACGAAATCCGCGCCGGAGTCGAACAGTTCGTCGGCGAGTGCGTCACCGAGCTGCGCCATCAAACCGCACAGCTTTGTGAGGAAATGCTCGCCAGCATGCGCAGCGGAAAAACCGACGGGGTCCATCAGAAGACCCTCAACCGGCTCGTGAAGTTCATCGGTGATTTCAAGCAGATGAATTTCTGCGACGACACCGAGATGGAAGCGCAGCTCGATCGGGTTCGTCGTGAACTGCTCTCCTGCAGTGCCGAGGACTACCGCCATAATCCGGCCGCGACTCGTGATCTCGAAGCCGGTCTCGCCGACCTCCGGGACCACGCCCGCCACCTTGCCCAACAGGAAGCACGCGACCTCGTCGAGCGCTTCGGGCAGATGGGTCGCCGCAAACTCCAACTCGCAGGCTGACCTGGTCTGTCCCTCCACCCACTCAACAGGGTCGGGTCACCGACCTGACCCTGTTGAATCCTTTCCCATCACCATCAAACGAAAATCAAAACCAAAACCAGAAGATTAAACTCATGTCACACTTCACTACCATCCAAACCCAGATCCGCGATGTCGCGGCTCTCGAAGACGCCTGCACCGAACTTGGTCTCGAACTCCTTCGTGAGGCCGAGGCCCGTGGCTACGCCAAACAAACCCGCAAGGGCGAGCTCGTGATCCGGCTCAACGGTCCCTACGACATTGCGGCGAACCGCGCCGAGGGGAGCGACCACTACGGACTCACCACCGACTGGTGGGACGGCCATGTCGAAAAGGAAGTCGGTCCCGAATACGGTCGCCTCCTCCAACTCTACGGCGTCCACAAGACGATCCGCGAAGCGCAGAAGAAGCGACTCCGCGTGACCCGTCGTCAGGAATCCGATGGCTCGATTAAACTCACCCTTGCTGCCTGAACCACTCCCATGAAATCGAACGAACATATCGACGTGTGGATCAGTCCCGAGGGCGCCATCACCATCGACGCCGTCGGCTTCCGTGGTAGTTCCTGCGAGGAAGCGACCCGCTTTCTCGAAGAGGGCCTCGGAATGGTCGGGCGCAAACAACGCACCCGCGACTACTACCGCAAGAACCGAACCCAGAACTCCAACCCACAGAACCAGGAAACATGAATGCAATCACCACCCCGGAAGTGATCCACTTCCAACCCGACGGCACCGGGGCCGGTCTCTACACCGAGGTCATCGATTTGAAAGAGATCGGTGTCCTCGACGTGAGCCGCGCTTCCAATGTCGAGTTCAACCCCGCCACTCAGCAATGGGAGGTCTTCGACTACACCGGGCACCGGGTCTTCACCGATCCGTCCCGCGAAACCTGCCTCCGCTGGGAACGGGAATACTTCAACGATACCCCCACTCACTGAATCCCTATGAAAGAACAACTCATCCGCTACGCGAGGGCCGGTTATGCCGGCCTTTTTTTGTGCACTCCCGAGGAAGCCCGGGCCGAGGCCGTCGTCAAGGCGGCGGCCGACGAACTGCAGCGTCCCCTCCATGCGTGGAGCGTGACCGAAGGATTCGTCGATACGGCCTCCGGTTCGGTTCGCGCTTGTCCCGATCCCGTTGCCGCGCTCGAACAGATCGATGACCTGGAGGGCGATGCCGTCGTGCTCCTGCGCGACTTCGGAGTCCACTTTGAGGACAACGATCCGGTCCTGATGCGCAAGCTGCGGGATACCCTGCGTCTTGCCAAGAGCACCGGTAAACTGCTCGTCCTCCTCGGGATCTGGAAACCCCTTCCTCCCGAACTCGAGCGTGAGATCACCCGGGTTGATCTCGACCTGCCAGGACCGGAGGTCTTCGGCCTCGTCCTCGATACGATCCTTGAGTCAGCCGAACTCGATGACCTGCCTCCCGGGATCCGGGAAGCGACGCTCAATGCTGCTGGAGGCCTCACCACGATCGAGGCGGAGAACGCCTTCGCTCTCTCCGTGATCGAGTCCGGCACGATCCAGCCCGCGATCGTCGCCCGCGAAAAAGCGCACACCCTGAAAAACGGTGGGTTGCTGGAGGTGATCGAGACGACGGAGTCCCTCGACTCCATCGGAGGGTTGGAAGCGTTGAAGCACTGGCTCTTGCAACGTTGCGAGGCGTTCACCGAGCGGGCCCGCGACTATGGCCTCCCCGTGCCCAAGGGCATGCTCGTGCTCGGCGTTCCCGGGACCGGCAAGAGTCTTACCGCCAAGGCGACCGCGAGCGTCTTCGGTGTTCCGCTGCTCAAGCTGGATGCCGGGAAGCTCTTTGGCAGTCTCGTCGGTCAATCCGAGGCCAACCTTCGCGCCGTCATCCAGACCGCTGAGGCGATTAGTCCATGCGTTCTCTGGATTGACGAGATTGAAAAAGGGTTCGCCGGCATGGGGAGTTCCGGTGGTTCCACGGACGGCGGCACGAGCGCTCGCGTCTTCGGCACCCTGCTGAATTGGCTCCAGGACAAAACGAAGCCCGTCTTCGTCGTCGCCACCGCCAACGATGTCAGCAAGCTCCCGCCCGAGTTGCTTCGTAAAGGACGCTGGGATGAGTTGTGGGTTGTCGACCTTCCGAACACCCAGGAACGCACCGCGATCTGGGACATCGTGATCGAGAAGTTCGGTCGCGAAAAGACAGCCTACGACACGGTCGTTCTCGCCCGGGCCAGCGAACTGCACACCGGTGCCGAGATCGAGGCCGCCTTCGTCGAAGCGCTCCATCGAGCCTTCACCGAGGATCGCGAACCCACCGAACTGGATCTCGGAGAAGTGTTGGCCGGTTCCGTCCCGCTTGCCACCACGATGAGCGAGTCCATCGAGCGGCTCCGGCACTGGTCCGAGGGCCGGGCGCGGCATGCTACCGGTAACGACCGCCCCCGCCGTGGCAGGCGCAAGCTCGATCAGACTTGAGAAATATCGACCCCTAACCAAACCGGCCTCGTGGCCGATGAGGCTGACCCTCCCGAATGCGTGAAGGAGGTGCGTCAGCCGGAGAGAACCCATGCCCCACATGGGTGGGTTTTCTTTAGCTATCAGGTCTCCCGTACCCTGCGGGGCAGGATCGTGGAAATGGAAAGTGAGGAGCGCTGCAAGTCAGATGGGGCGGGGGATAGAGGTAACGGGAGCCCTGCGGGGCAACTGCGTGTTGAATGACCTATTTTTCCCCGGCAATCAGATCATCGAGTGAGTCCTTCAGTTTCCTGCGTGAGGGAAGCAGCTCCTCTGAGGAGACCCCCAGGACGTCGGCGAGGATGGCCAATTCGAAGTCAAATACTGACCGGATCTGGGATTCGATCTTGGCTACAGTCACTCGATCAAAAGAATGCAGTCCAGCCAGCTGGAGGCGTGCAGCCAACTGATCCTGAGTCAGATCCTTTTTCTTTCGGAGTGTTCGAACCTGAGGGCCGACACAGTTGCGGAATCGTTTCGCCATGAAAGTTCCCTGTTGGGAACTTGACTTTCGGGTATGGATTCGCTCCATTGGTTCCCCATGGGGAACGTTGCGAAATCCGAGATGCCAGATCGATCAGGATGGCTCTTTGTTCTTGGGGTGTTTGCCTTGTCGTTTTCCTGGCTCCCGATCGTAGCGATCCCTTCAGCGGTTGCAGTTGTCATTTTTTCCGCCAGAGCGTTCCGGGAAAGCGAATCGAAAGGACTGCTCGTAGGGGTGATCGGATTGGGAGTCGTAGCACTTTTCCTAGGCTTGGGAAATTCGATTGCCGGTGTGCGTGTGGCCCTTGAAAACAACCAGAGACAGGAAGCCCAGAGAAACATTCTGCGAGTGCACGAAAAAATTGATCAGTTGGAGACTGAAATTAAATCTCCGGAACACGCCCGGGAGATTGCGAGGCAGTGGGCGAGTATCGATATCTCCAGATGCCCTGGGGAATATCAGGAAGCCTATCGTGAAGTCGTGACTCTCTTCTTTGATATCGCAGATCATGTCGAGAAACTGAAAAGCCCGTGGGAGCGTGCCCGTGTCTTTCTGGAGGGGCTTTCGAAGTCGGTCTTCGGAGGCGGGCAACCCTCCCCACTGGCGAAGGACGCCGAACTCCAGGAACGAATGAATCGGGTCATCAGCCAATTCAGCCTTGTCTGTGCCAAATACGACATCCGAATGGTCGAGCCGGGGAAGGGGACTTGAAGAATCTATGAAGAGTCAAAAGACAGCGACGAGGCGGTCAACTATCTCGGGCCAATCCTTCACTTCGTTTGGATGGATGATGGGGGCGATATTTCTCCTCATCGTCGTTATCCCCAAGTGCACGGGATGTAAGGAGCCGATCTACTACTTCATCGACGATCCGTCAGATCTTTCGAATCCGATTTATCATGAGGGGCCGACTGTGGAAGAAATGGTGAGGGAGAAGCAATGAGCAAGGATGACAGCATTATCGTCGAGGCGGAACTCGTCACCGAAGATGCGGCGAAGAGTGTTGCTCCCCCATGGAGAGTGATCTTTCGAAACGGACGTGGGTATCTCGTCGGTCTGATCATCGGAGCAGTTGCCTCCACATTGCTTGCTTTCGGAATCACGCTTTCAATCGCGCGCATTCTGCATCCGGAATCTCCGAGCTTGGGTTTTGCTCCTGAGGAATGTATCTGGCTGTTCTGGGCGATTCCGTTCCTCTCCATGACCATGGGGGTGGTCATGGGGAATCGAAGGCTGGAGAAACGTCAGACAGGCGTTTCCGGTGAGCGAGAGATTCTCGCTGCGAGTGGTGGCATGCTACGCCGTGTCATGATCTTTCAGCTGATCAACGCCGTAGTCGGAATCTTGGGTTTCGCTTTTTTCTATTGGATCGTTTCAGGGGTCACCGTCTTCGCAGTCGCACGTGGGCTCCGATTTAGCGTCTTTACTCAGATGTTGTTGAACGTCGGAATCGGGATTCTCGCCTTCCCGGAATGGACACTGTTGGCGATGTCCCTGGAGAAACTGTCGTGGTCATTCGTCATTGTAGTGAAGATCGTCGCACTCGCCGTGGCTTGTGTCTCACTATCTGCTCTTTCGAGGGCTGTTCGTTAGTGATCCGAACGAGTCGTTTCTGGAACATAGGGAGATGTGGAAGGATATGTGTCCAACTGAGAGGTAGCGCGACGCCTGAGGCACTGCTGGACTGGCATACAAAGAAGTGAGTCTCGGTGAGAGCGGACAATCAACGTGCTGAGATGCATACGGAGCTCAGAGAAGTGGCCCCGGTTTTCGGAGCCAAAGGCGAGATGAAAGATTGAGGCTGTC
>JARGNG010000080.1 GCA_029213265.1 Verrucomicrobiales bacterium
CCAGCGACCCCCACAACCCCATTGTGGTGCGCTACCAGACTGCGCCACGTCCCGAATCGACCATCAAATTCCCGCCTCAAGCGAAGCAGGGCGGCTAAAATGATCGAGAATCCGGGGAAATCAAGCCGGTATTTTCCGCAGAAATTTCGATATCGCTAGCGGGAAGTCAGCAGAAGGAAAACGGTCTCGAATGAGCTAAGCCAAGCGACCCTAATAATTTACGGAAATTATTGTTTTTATAACTTTAACCTTGCGGAACCTTACCAGGTAAGTTATAATTTCTATAACACAAACATTTGGGTGCCTGAAACACACTCACTGAGCAAAGGACTGAGAAATCCCTTGCCGTCCATAGCCTGAATCAGATTTCGGAAACTTCCGTGCAGATTCAGGAGACCGAGAAAGAAAACCAAAATGAAGCTCTTTGCAGCCATACTTGCTGCGGGTGTACTCCTGACGGCGTACCTCGAGGCAGGGCAATTCGGAACCGGCTTTGCCGTTAGTCCGAAAGGTTATTTGGTGACTTGTCATCATGTCATCCGAAATGCCAGGCACATTGTTGTTCACACTCCCGAGGGCAGAACTCCTGCGAAGGTGATAGCTGTCGATCCGGCAAACGATCTCGCAATCCTCAAGGTGGAAGAATGGAATGGACGATTTCTCGGACTCTCGGCCTCCACCGAAGTCAACTACGCCTCTCTTGTCACCGTAGCCGGCTTCCCCGATCCAACAATCCTCGGAAGAAATCCCAAAGTTTCTCAGGGAATTGTGAACGCCATGAGCGGAGTCCTCGATGATCCCCGGTTCCTGCAGGTTTCCGCACCGGTCCAACCCGGGAACTCCGGCGGTCCGCTGATCTCGGCATCCGGTCGTGTGGTTGGCGTGATTGCATCAGGGCTCAACTCGATCGACCGAATGGCCAAGGGTGGCTACCTCCCGCAAAGCGTGAACTACGCGATCAAAACGGAACTGGTCTACCAACTGCTGAGCAAAGCAGCCATCAAGACTCCGAAGTTCGGGACGAAGACGAAATATGGAGAAAAACAGGTTTTGAGGGCCCTCGAATCGATCGTGCTCGTCGAGGGACTGGACCAATTGCCCCGCCAGCAACCAAGGCCACCCATGATGGCCGGGCGACCTCCGGTTCCGGTCCCAGCTGCAGCGAGAGGTCCCTGGGTCTTCCCGGACTCCCATGCTCGTCCACTCAGCATGGGGGAAGTTCAGTCCCTTCCCCCGGAAGGTCTGTGGCGCGCACGTAACGAAATCTATCTGCGTCGGGGATTTTTCTTCACCACGGCAGAGGGCCGGGAGTTTGCCCGGCAGTTTGGCTCCCACTACCAACCCCGAACCCCTTCAGTTCATGAAGTCCAGAGTCAGCTGACTCCTGTCGAGGTAGCCAACTTGCAGCTCATAGCCGCGATGGAGGCCAAACGGTAAAATTCCGGTTCAAAATTTGAGGCATTCCACCGTTCGCATTTCGGAAACGTCTGGCTATATTCGGGAGTGCCGAAACACACACATTCTCCCGGGGAGCGCTGGCGCCTCCGGACTCCTCGTCGTATCTTCCGTTGGCTACTCCGGTTTCTCGGCTGGTCGCTCGTTGTCGGGTTCGCGGGAATCTTTGTCGTCGTATTTCTCGCATCGATTATCTACTTCAATCGAGCCCGCATCGTAAACGATACCCTCGACTACTTTGTCGAACCCTTTGACGTTTCTGTGGGAGAAATCCATATCAATGACATCGGAACCGTCCACATCGAAGACCTCCACCTCTCGCCGAAAAACAGCGGGGTCGAGCATCCGATGGTGGAAATTCCCCATGTCCGTCTTACCTACGACTTCGACAGGCTTCGACGGAATCAAGTCGTCGAAACCATTGCGCTGGAAAAGCCGAAGATTACGATTCGGAAAGAATTTCTCGATGCGCTTCCCCGGGCAGGGGCGAATCCGGGGACAGCCTCCCTCGATCTTTCCGCGTTTGCCTACTTCACCCAGTCACTCGAAGTCGAGGACGGCGCGCTGGAGATTTCCCTGAAGGGATTGCCTACCATTCAATCGAACTGGAACCTCTCTTCCGGTCCGCTTCAATTCTCGGACGAGGGCCAACTGCTGGAACCCGTCACGCTTCAGTTGCAGAATGTTTCCGTCGGTGGTGACGCCGGCGGGGGCATCATTGAATCAGTTTCTGCTACCGCCACTTTTGAGCAGGATCTTTCCCGGATCGACATCCCGGAGCTGCTCTTCTCTGGAATCGAAGCAGATGTGACTCCGGAATGGTTTGCGAAAGCTGACAAAGAGGCCAATCGGGAAATCCCCCCGGAAACCACCGAACCGGCGGTAGGCGCGGATCTTCATTTTGGCAAAATTCAAATCGGGCAGTCTTCGATCAGCGCGACGGGATTTGACGGATCTACCGATGCACCCGCCTTTCCGGATGTATCCTTTGAAACGGAAATAGAATTCATCGACGTGAGCCACACAAACGGACGCTGGCACAGCCCGGCCCCGCTCACGGTTGCGATCACCAATGTTGCCGTCGGGGCGACTCAATCTCAACTCGCCTCCGTGGATCGAATCGGAATTCGCCTCGACTCCCCGGGTGAGTTGATCCACGAGCAAAAGGTCTCCGAAATCGAAATCAGCGGAATTGATCTTGTCGTCGCCGACAGAACCATGACTCGACTTGCTTCCGGAAAGAAAAAGGAAACCGCTGGGCCTGCATCAGAAGACGAAAAACAGCCCTGGATTCTGGAGTCTCTTCGCATCGAAGACGGCGCTCTCCTCGTTCAGAATCTCACTATCGACGGAAAACCTGCGCCCCGCATCCAATCCTCCCTTTCCGGAGCCTTTGAGGATCTCCAATTCGGAGGAAAGGAGGGGTTCACCTCGAATGGCCTGCAGTCGCTCATTCTGGAGCAGGCATCCCTGCGGAGCCCGGGCGTCCGGGTGGGGAACAAACCTCTGCTCACTCTTGCCTACGCCGAAGTAGAGGGCCGCTGGTCCGATTTCAACTTCGATAACCGGATTGGGAAATTGATTCTACGCGGGCCGAAAATCAATTTTTCTGACGAAAGCCTGGGAAACTGGCTCTATTCGGACGGGGAGGAGAAACCGGTCGGCCCGGCCAACCGTCCGGTCTACAAGGTCAGCGAACTGGAAGTCACGGGAGGCCGGGTCGAAGCGGATTCCCAGTTTGCCGAAGGCCTTGTTCCAAAAATCTACTCCGATTTTACGATCCACACGGATCACAGCGACCAAGAAAACCCTTTCCTTTATCAACTGAACTTTCAGGACTTTAATTTGAGAAACCATCCTGTCCAAGTCGAATTTGAAGGCCCTCCCGCGCCCCCGTCGCTGTTTCCGGATCGCCCGACAGAGCCTTCGGTTTCGCCTGTCGCAGAGGAGGAAGTGTTCGCGATCAAAAGCATCGAAGTCAAGGCCACTGCAAATCAACTCCAGCGAACCCGGAAGGTGGAAAATGTATTGCTCGATGGTGCCGTCATTCGGATAGGTAGCGGTCTCAAATCGATCGTCGACGCAGGGGCTGAAAAAACTCCCGGGAATACAGAAGATCTCTCAACCGCACAGCCCCCCACGGACCTCCTCCCTACCTGGACGCTGGAAAAAGTGCAAATCACCCGAAGTCAGGTTCGCTTCGAGGCCCTCATTCCACAGGTGGAAGGGCTTGAATTCGATATCGAGACTACCCTCACCGATGTCCCTCTCTCCCCGGACGAATTGCTTTCGCAGGCCAATCGTCAGAAAATCGAGCTTGCCGGAATCGAAATTAAGGATCCTTACGACTCCTTCATTACCGTGGCGACGCTCCCCACCATTTTTGTCGAATTCTCTCTCGCAGGACTGGCGAACCAGGAGGTTGAACGGATCGATCTGATCGGCCCCTCTCTGCATGTGGGACAGGGACTTTTCTGGTGGATCGACTACCAGAGAAATTTTCGCAAACAAAACGAAGGCGCCAGCATCGAGATCGACGATAGCGGAACGACCGCCCCCCCTGGAGAGGAGACCCCCGACTGGGTCATCAAAACCATCAATGCAACTGCCGGTAAAATCATCATTGCCCCGACCGGTGTGCCGATTGGGATGGTCCCCTTCCCATTCAACGCGACAACGAGCATGCTCAAAGGAAAAACGGAATTGAAACTTACGATTCCGGACGAGGATTACGTCTACCGCTTTCCCGATTACAAGGTCGACCTCTACGGACTCACCGGAAATGTCGAGTTCAACGTCCCGGTCGAAGACGTGAACAACAACCTGGTTCAGACTTTCAATCTGGACCGTCTGATCTGGAAAAAATATGAGGCCGAAAAGCTGTATCTCACCGTGACCTTCGATGAAGACGGCATCTATGGCTCACTTGGCGGCGATGCCTACGGAGGCTATGCCGAAGGCGGCTTCAACTTTTACCTGAATGATCCCGGAAAGTGGGATGCCTGGATCGCCGGCACCGATATGGACGCATTCCCCATCACCCAGGCATTGGCTCCGGAGAATTTCCAGATGGAGGGTCCGATTTCTCTCAAGGTCGTTTCCGAAGGCCGCGACAAGTCGGTGGGAGTCACCACAGGGGAATTCCAGACCGGTGCCCCCGGATGGTTTGATATCAAAAAGTTCGATGCGATCATCGAGGAGTTTCCCAGCGATTGGAGCGGACTGCAATCCAGTCTCGCCGAGCTCGGATTGGTCGCGGTGAAACGATTTGATTATGACAAAGGCTCCGGTAGCCTCTATCTTTCCGGACGGAATGGAAAGTTCGATCTCCGCTTTGCCGGCCCCTATGGCACGCGGAAGTTGACCTTCCATCTTCACGACAAACGAAACACACAACTTGCGGATGCTGAATCCGACGCCCCTGAGGCTTCGGCTGAGCAGGATCCGCCGCCCCAGAACAACGCAGACAACACACCGATTCCGGAAGCAAGCGCACGCCCAGTTGCCTCCCGGACCGCAGAGTAAGATGCCGCTTCTCCGAAAGATTTTCATCCTTTTCGCTACGCTTCTTCCAGCGCTGGCCCTGACATCCTGTCTTCCCACTTTTGATGTCGCTGTCGCGACTCCGGAGCCGATCAAAGTCGATCTCGACATGGATGTTCATGTCTACCAGCACGGAAAAGTGGACAAGGAGACCTCCGAGGCACAGGAAGCTTTCCGAACGGCAATGGATTCCCGGCGCGACCGGATGGAGGAAATCCAAGAACTCAAAAACAATCGAATCGTCGGGGAGAATCACCTGGGCGAGCTTTCGATCCGGACCAAACCGGCAGGTGAATACGGTGACTACGTCGTCAAAACGGTCGGAGAGGAGAATCGCGACCGCGAAGCCCTCATGAAGAAGGAAGCGCAGGAGAAAGCGGTTTCTCTCGATGAAATTCGCGAAGAGCAATGGCGCCACTGGCAACGAAAATCCTTCCCCGGGGAATGGATCGAAGTCGCTAAAGAAAACGGTTCCGGATACCAGTGGGAACAGAAGAAAGCAGCTGGAGAGTAACCCTGCCGCCATCGGGGTCCCTGTTCTGACTTCTGAAACCTGCACCGAGGGTTGAAACTTCGCCGGTCTCTCGTAGTCTCTCCCCATGCGTCAGTTACTTGTCACATCTGCCCTGCCCTACGCAAATGGCCCGATTCATATCGGTCATCTTGTCGAGTACTTGCAAACCGATATCTGGGTGCGGTTTCAGAAGATGGCAGGCAATCGCTGCATCTACATTTGCGCTGACGATACCCACGGCACCGCGATCACGATCCGCGCGAACGCGGAGGGCCGCAGCGAAGAGGATCTCATCGCAGAGGTCAGCGAACTCCACCAAAAGGATTTTGCTGAATTCGGAGTCGAATTTGACCACTATGGCTCCACCAACAGCGAAGAAAGCCGCGAAGCCTGTCACGAAATCTGGAAGGCCCTTCGCGAGGCTGACATGATCGTCGAGCAGGAGATTGATCAACTTTTCGACACCGAGAAAGGCGTCTTCCTCGCCGACCGCTTTGTTCGCGGCACCTGTCCGAATTGCGGGTCGAAGGATCAGCCCGGCGATAACTGCGACAAGTGCGCCACAACCTACACCCCTGCCGATCTGATCGATCCGGTCAGCACACTCTCCGGAACGACACCCGAGATTCGCTCAGCCAGGCATCTCTTTGTTCAAATCGAAAAGCTTCATGACTTTCTCGATGAGTGGACCCAGTCCGGCACGCTTCCATCGGAAAGCGCAAACTACCTGAAGAATTTTTTCCTCAATGAGCCGCTTCGTGACTGGGACATTTCCCGTCCCGGCCCCTACTTTGGTTTCGAGATCCCTGACTCCCTGGGGAACTTCTGGTATGTCTGGTACGACGCTCCGATCGGATACATTGGATCCACAAAGCAGTGGTGTGACGCCAATGGCGAATCCCTCGATGACTGGTGGAAGAGCGATCAGACGGAGGTTCATCATTTCATCGGAAAAGACATCCAGTATTTCCACACCCTCTTCTGGCCCGCGATGTTGAAGACCGCTGGCTTTTCCCTTCCCACCAAAGTTCATATCCACGGTTTTCTCACCGTCGACGGAGAGAAAATGTCCAAATCCCGCGGGACCTTTGTCGAGGCTGCGACCTACCTGAAACATCTCGATCCTTCGTATCTTCGCTACTACTACGCGACCCGCCTTTCTTCGCGCGTCGAAGATCTTGATCTCAATCCCGAGGAATTCGTCAGTAAAATCAACAGCGACCTCGTCGGAAAAGTCGTGAACCTCGCCAGCCGAACCGCGAAATTCATCAAAGACAACGGTCTTTCCACCGAATACCCCGATGATGGAGGGCTCTTTGAATCCTTCGCGAACCGGGGTGCTGATATCGCTGCCGCCTACGAAGCCGGCGACTACAGCAAAGCCATGAGAATGATCATGGAGCTCGCTGATCAGGCGAATCCTTACGTGGAAAACAACGCTCCCTGGGAACTCCGGAAAGACGAGTCCAAAGCAGAAGAGCTTCAGAACGTCTGCACGGTCGCCCTGAATCTGTTCCGGACTCTTGCGATTTACCTTGCACCCGTTCTCCCCGACCTCGCTGCGAAAGCAGGAGAATTGTTCGGTGAAGAACTCACTTCATGGGACCAGTCTCAATCCCCCCTGACCGGGAAGATTCTCAATCCCTTCAAGCACATGATGCAGCGGGTCGATCCGAAAGCGATCGAAGCCATGATCGAAGAATCGAAAGAACTTTCCGAAGCCGCCGCGCCCGCTGAAGCAGGCAACTGGGACGATTCCGGTGACGCTCTCGCCACTGACCCCATTGCGGAAGAGATTTCCATCGACGATTTTTTCAAAACTGACCTCCGCGTCGCCCGAATTGTGGAGGCAAAGGAAGTGCCCGAAGCCCGCAAATTGGTGCAACTCACGCTGAGTCTCGGCGGCGACGAAACCCGCAATGTCTTTGCCGGAATCAAATCCGCATATGAACTGGACGAATTGACCGGTCGGCTCGTTGTGATGGTCGCCAACCTCGCGCCGCGGAAAATGAAATTCGGTGTCAGCGAAGGCATGATCATTGCCTCCGGCCCCGGAGGAAAAGAGATTTTTCTCCTCTCTCCGGACGACGGTGCCGTCCCCGGCCAAAGAGTCGGTTAGACCTTCCGCTTCCGGGGCTACAGCCGTCTCGACCGTAAATTTGAGTTGATTCCCTCCATTTCTCCCGTCCATAGTCGCGGAGTTATGAGATGGAAAGGTCGTAGACAAAGCAGCAATGTAGAAGATCGCCGTGGACAAAGCGCGGGAAGACGACGGGGCGCTGCCATGGGCGGCGGACTCGGCGTGATCATTCTTGTCATCGTCGTGGCTCTCCTCGGGGGAGACCCCATGAGCCTCCTCCAGCAAATGGATACCGGAGCGACGGTTTCCCAATCCAGCGGACCGGTCGAGCTCACTGCCGAACAGCAGCAAATGTCCCAGTTTGTCTCTGTCGTTCTTGCAGATACCGAGGACGTCTGGAATGCTCTTTTTCGCCAGATGGGCAAGCAATACGAGGAGCCCAGCCTGGTATTATTTTCGGGATCCGTCCAGTCCGCCTGCGGCTACGCCTCGGCTGCCTCCGGCCCGTTTTACTGCCCTGCTGACCGAAAGGTCTACATCGACCTTGTTTTCTATGAGGAACTGAAACGCAAATTCGGCGCCCCGGGAGACTTTGCCCAGGCCTATGTCATCGCACACGAAGTGGGCCACCACGTCCAGAACCTGCTTGGCACCTCCCGCCAGATTCAATCGATGCGTGGAAAAGTCAGTGAAGAGGACTACAACAAGTTGTCTGTCCGCCTCGAACTGCAGGCCGACTACTTTGCGGGGGTCTGGGCCCATCACGCACAAAGAATGAAGCAAATTCTCGAAGAGGGCGATATTGAAGAGGCCATGCAGGCGGCCAATGCCATCGGAGACGATACGCTCCAGAAGCGTGCCCGCGGCTACGTCGTTCCCGATTCCTTTACCCACGGAACGTCCGAGCAAAGACAGCGCTGGTTTCTCAAAGGACTTCAATCCGGCGATATTTCCGGCGGGGACACCTTCAACACCCGCAATTTGTGAAGGTAGCCGCGCTCGAAAGAGCGTGGTCCGATTCACCCCGGCGGCCACCTTCTAGCTAGGGCGGCTACATTTCCGATGCCTTGAGCACAGTATCCTGCACAGCGAGATCGTGCGACGACGGGTAGGAGTTCTCCTTTTCCCCCCGAATCGTCGCAGCAAAGTCGGCGGCATCTCCTACGTATCGCTGATAAGGCGGCTCGAATTTGATTTCCTGCCGCCCCTTTTTGTAAACGGTTTCCTCTCCCGAAAATTTTCTTTCTTTCGATAACGAAAGCGTCATGGAAGGACGGTCGAGGGGTTGGATGTGACAGGTTCCCTCCGTGCCGCAAACCGCAAAGTGTCGCCGCGAAAAACCGTCCACTTCCACGGCGGTTGAGCGCACTGTCGCGGTCGCTTTGGTATACTCGAATACCGCCAGCATATTGTCCTGTAAACTGTCTTCCGCTGAATCGAGGACACGCTTCGAATAGGGAACGATCCGATCCGGTTTCCCCAGCACACCTACAGTCAGATCAATGATGTGGCATCCCAATTCAAACATTGTCCCTCCCGAAAACTCATCGATCACAGCCCTCGACTCCGGAGACATCACTTTTGACATCACCGCATGTGTTTCGAACACCTCCCCGAGCCAGCCCGCATCCAACATCCGGTGGAGAAGACGAATTGCCGGGTTAAACCGATACATGTAGCCCATCTGAACAATCAGACCTGCATCATCCGCTTTTTTCATAATTCGCTGATAATGCTCGAAGGAATCGCCCGCCGGTTTGTCGAGATGGATGGAAACTCCCGCATCGATCGCTTTCTCCGCATAGCTCAGGAGATCGCGGATCTCGGTCTCAACTCCCACCGCCGCCAATCCTTTCACATTCAGCCCCTCCTCCAGGGTCATCAGAGGAACGTCGGAATAAAGTTCACTTGCCTTCGCCTTTTTTTGAAGTTCCGGATCCTCTTCGACGAGGCCGACTACCTCCCAGTCCCCACTCGCCTGATACACCTCAAATTTATTTGCGTGAGGGTGACCGATTCCAATCTGCAAATATTTGAGTTTTTCTTTTCCCGACTGGCTCAAAGCGAGAGTGGGAACAGAGGCAGCAGCGGCCAGGAGAGTGCGTCGATTAATCATGCAGGGACGCTATCCGATGACATTGCACTCTGGCGAGTCCCGTCTTGCGCCAGTGTTTTTCTTTTTCAAGAGAGGCAACGCAGCTCATAGTCCCCGTATGGAGGAAAGTCGTTTTTCAAATCAAACCGCGATTGTGACCGGAGGAGCCGACGGAATCGGAAAAGCCATTGTTCGCAAGCTCGCCGAAGAAGGCGCTCATGTGACGATTTTCGATGTCAGCGTGGCAAATGCAGAAGCTGCCGCCGGGGAAATGGCCGAAGCCGGTTTGCGGGTTGGCGTCGAGATTGTCGACATTTCCGATGAAGGGGCTGTCCGTTCCGGCATTGAGTCGGTCGCCAGTAGCAACGGGGGGCTCGATATCATGATCAATTGCGCCGCCATCGTCGGTCCCACTTCCACCAGGATCACAGAGGTGACGACAGAAGAATTCGATCTCGAAACTGCGATCAACTTGCGGGGCACTTTCCTGATGACAAAACACGCGCTCCTCGCGATGGAAAAAAGCGACTACGGTCGCATCCTCAACTTTGCCTCGATCGCCGGGAAAGAAGGCAACGCCGGAATGAGCCCCTACTCGGCTACGAAGGCCGGCGTGATCGGCCTCGTGAAATCTGCTGGAAAGGAGTTTGCCGAAACCGGGATCACCGTCAACGCAATCGCTCCCGCCGTGATTCGCACTCCGATGGTGGATGGCATCGATCCGGATCAGGTCAAATATATGACCGATAAAATCCCGATGAAGCGCTGCGGCACTCTTGAAGAGGTCGCGGCAATGAGTTGCTGGATCGTATCAGCTGAAGCCTCGTTCTGCACCGGTTTCACCTTTGACCTGACCGGCGGTCGTGCCGTCTACTGAGGATTTGCGAAAGCTCACTTCCGCCCGAGAAAACGTCCGGTCAACGTAAAGCGCTCTCCGAAAATTTCTTTGCTCAGGTAAATCGGAATCCGGAGAGTCTTGAATCCCTTTTTCTGACGCGCGGTTCCGCGCAGCATTCCACTGGCGGATACCCCCAAATAGGAAACACGGGCGATCCCCCGATAGGTAACTCGTTTAGGCCGGCAGCGAATGCTGGTGATGCGACCGCTCACATTTTGCTCTTCACCTCGAATGGTTACGGAAACGGTCACCTTTCGATTACTTGCACGGGGAAGACGGACCCTTCCGGAAGTCGTCGCGCCGCTCCCTTCGAAAGTGCCTACAAATTCTCCGGTGTAGGAACCTGCATAATCAGCCAAAATGACGGAGTCGTCAGCCCGAACGGAAGAAACGGCAGACGCAAGAAATAGACTCAGGGAAAAAAGCGCTGTGAATTGCATAAGAGAAGAAGGGTTTCCACTAAGATTACCAAATTTACTGGTTCACGAAAAGTGAACATACCGGAATACTACTCCGGCAAATCGGCAACCGGTGGGAGCGTCCTCACCATCCCCGCCCCCGCCTTTTCCAGTTCCCCGACAGTAGCAGCACGCATCGCCAGCGTCCGGTCACGATGATCCGGCTCCACAGCGAGATTCACCAGTTCGTCGGGATCGTTGCGCAGATCATAGAGTTCCTCCGGTTCATCCGGAACAAGGGTGCGAATGTATTTCCATTGCCCCTCAACCAGAGAAGCCCACCAGGGAACGTCTCCCCGCATATACAGTTTGGAACGGGAAGCCGTATCGTCTCCCACCGGCACGACATCAGTCGCCGAACCATAGCTGTCGCCGGTGTGGACCGTGAGAACCGGATTGTTCCATTCACTCGATTCCGGGTTTTCCAGCAAGGGAGTGAGATCATTCCCATGCATTTCCCACGGCAACTCCAATCCAGCCACGGAGAAAAAGGTCGGAATCAAATCCACTCCTCCCACAGGATGAGGACACACTTTCCCGGAGGGAAACCGGTCCGGCATCGCGACGATGAGGGGAGAGCGGATATTAGCATCGTAGGGAGCCTGCTTCACCTGGAATCCATGCTGCCCCCAGGCAAATCCCTGATCGGAAGTCAAAACGATGAGTGTATTTTCGTACTGCCCCGTTTCCTTCAGCGTCTCCACTACCCTGCCAACCCCTTCGTCCAGCGAACGGACCGCCTGATTCACCTGCCGAACCCAGTCCGTCAGTGTTTTCGACCCATTCGCCTTAATTCCCCCTTTGGTCTTCCCCTTTGCCAGAACAGGCTCGCCCGCAGGGCCTTTGACCCATTGTTCCACGAGGCGGGAATAGGTCGGCTTCCCCATTCTTGGCGGGTAGACATCCGCAGGACCGGGAACTGCGGCATCCGGATACAATTCCAAATGTCTGTCCGCAGGAGTGAAAGGACCGTGAACTCCCCCGTAGCAAAGCCAAAGGTACCACGGCTTCCCTTCCGCCCGGCCTTCTTTACCGCGGAGATAGTCAACCGCCCAGTCGGTGTAGTTGTCCGTCGAGTAGCCGGGTGTCATAACCGCCTCGCCCCCGTTCTTCTCAATCAGTTGATTGTAGTAATAGGCACCGGAGTTGCCCTGGTGGCGGGGCCGGTTCCAGACCATCTGAAAGTCCCAGTCCCGCCCGAAGCCGGTGTCCGTTCCGGTATGCCACTTCCCGATCTGAGCCGTCTGGTATCCGCTCTTTCGAAACTCCGCCGGCCAGAACTTGCACTGCTCCGGATCGTATTCACTGCCGGGATAATCTCCCTCCATTCGCATGGACTCAATGCCAAAGCTGTGGTGCCCCGTCAGGAGCATCGCCCGCGACGGCATACACCAGGTCCCGATCGTCGCATGATGGAAACGAATCCCCGATTGGGCGAGAGCGTCCATGTTAGGAGTGGAAACCCAGTCATACGCTTCCGGGTAACAGGAGACGGTTCGATAGGAATGGTCATCCGTGTAAAGAAAAAGGATATTGGGACGATCCCCTTCCGCGGCCTCTGAAACGGTGAGGAACAAGAGCAGAACCGGTAGAAATTTGAGCATCCCCTTTTCTGCCCAATCCCCACCGGAAAAACAAGAGCAAACCTTTTCTGCAGGGACGAACCGCCGGCAGGAGGAAAAGGAACGCCGCTCTTCTATGACAAGAAAGCGGGGCAGCCTTTCGGCTGCCCCGCTCACGGGTATTGCCAGGGAGGGTAAATGGGATCAGGAGAAGCTACGAGTGTAGGTCCTGCTCGATCCGTTCGAGTAAATGTCGCGATAGGTTACTACGGTGACGTGGTAGGTGTAGCGCTGACCGCAGCTGTTATAGGCGGTTCTGCAAACCCGATTCCGGCAGACTTCGACCGTCCGGACACGATGAGGAGTCGCGCAGTAGCTCTGATTTCTGAAGCTGTTGCCGACGTAGGAATTGATCGAGTGACCTCCACTGTAGTGGCCCGTATGGTGGCCGTAACTTTTCGTGTAGCGAGGGCCAGCGTTGGCATCCGGGGCAAGCCCGA
>JARGNG010000081.1 GCA_029213265.1 Verrucomicrobiales bacterium
CGAATCTACGGGGAGGTCGGGTGCCGGTCAACTGGAACACTCTTTCGCGGGATTGCTTCCTTCATTGGATTACGGCACACTTCCACTCTTCACCCCCCCTTCTTTGAATCTATCTACTCACAACTACCTGCTGTTCGGACTGCTTCTTCTGTCGGTGTGGCTGTGCCCGACTACTTCGAAGGCGGGTGTGCTGGATCCGGGGAAATTACGGGAGATAGACCAGACCGTGGTAGAAGCGATCGGGCAAGGGCGTATTCCCGGAGCCGTTCTCTGGCTGGAGTCAAAAGGGGAAGTCTATCACAAGGCTTATGGCCAGCGTATGACATCGCCTTCATCGGAGAAAATGACCTCCGATACGATTTTCGATGTGGCGAGCCTGACCAAAGTTCTCGCAACGACACCGGCGGTGTTACACCTTTTTGAGAGAGGCCTGATCGATCTGGATGCGCCTGTTTCTGAATACATTCCCGAATTCCTCGAAGGGGGAGTTCGCCCTGAACCGAAAGATGAGAAGGTCGTCCCTGAAGACCGGGAAAAGATTACCGTCAGACATTTGATTACCCACCAGAGCGGGCTGCCTCCGGGCATCTATCTGAGCGAGGGGGATTTCTGGGGGTACGAGGAAGGCGTGCGCCGGGCTGCGACGGTTGGACTGATCGAACGACCCGGAACCCGCTTCCGATACAGTGATGTAAACTTCATTCTACTCGGTGAGATTGTCCGACGGGTTTCCGGGGAGCGCCTCGATCGATATGTCGAAGATCGAATTTTTGATCAGTTGGACTTGCAGGGAACCGGTTATCTCCCAACTGCTTTTGCGCAGGAGTTGATCGCGCCGACAACGGAGATTTCGGGATACGGATTGTTGCGTGGTGTCGTGCATGATCCGACGGCTCGCCGTATGCAGGGAGTTGCCGGTCATGCCGGTCTTTTTTCCCGGGCCGAAGACATTGCCGCCATCATGCGAATGATGCTTCAGGGGGGTAAATTTGGAACTCGTCAGATCCTGCAAGCCGGGACGATTGATTTGGCGACGACCAACCAACTTCCCGGTGATCTTGGAAAAAAGAGGGGGCTTGGCTGGGATATCGAATCTCCTTTCTCCTACCAGCGTGGGGAGAAATTTCCGCGAAGCGGATTCGGGCATACCGGGTGGACCGGGACTTCGATCTGGGTCGACCCCGCTTCCGATACGTTTGTCATTTTGTTAGCGAATCGGAATCATCCAACCGAGGACGGAAGTATCAAGCCACTTCGGATTCAAGTGGGGACCCTTGCCGCTGAGGCGGTGGGCTACTCGGCGCCGGTGCCATTGGTTCAAAGGAAGGACGATGAGCCCCGTGTCCAGACCGCTGCGGGTGGCGATGGGGGAGTGCTGAACGGAATTGATGTGTTGGAGCGGGATGGCTTTCCCCTGCTCAAAGGGAAAAGAATCGGGCTGATTACGAATCAGACAGGAATTAATCGCGGGCGTCGCTCGACGATCGATTTGCTCGCTACCGCCGAAGGGGTCACCCTCGTCTCACTCTTTTCTCCGGAACACGGCATCCGAGGAGTCCTCGAAGTGGACTCGGTCGATGACTCCCGCGATGCGGCGACGGGACTTCCCATTCACAGTCTCTACAAGTCCAAAAAGAAGAAGCCTTCCCGGAAGCAGTTGGAAGGACTGGATGCACTCGTTTTCGACATTCAGGATATCGGTTGCCGGTTTTATACTTATATCTCAACGATGGGACTCGCGATGGAAGCCGCTGCGGAAGCGAAAATCGAGTTCATCGTTCTGGACCGGGTCAATCCGATCGGGGGGGCGGTTGTCGATGGACCGATTCGAACGGGAACGGGAAATGACTTCGTTGCCTTTCACGAGATTCCGGTTCAACACGGAATGACGGTGGGAGAGTTGGCGCAAATGTTCAATGCTGAACGGAAGGTGGGGGCGGATCTCAAGGTCGTGCGCGTCGAGGGGTGGAATCCACAAATGCACTTCGGAAAAACGGGGCTTCCGTGGGTGAACCCTTCTCCCAATATTCGCAATTCCAGCCAGGCTCTGCTTTATCCCGGTGTTGGATTGATCGAATTTACCAATGTTTCCGTGGGGCGGGGGACGAGGACGCCTTTCGAGCACATTGGGGCTCCCTGGATTCACGAGGGACGTCTCGCTGCCGCCTTGCAGTCCCAGGGGCTGAGTGGTGTCAGTTTTCTCCCGACCCGGTTTACCCCGGAATCGAGCGTCTATAAGGGAGAGGATTGCGGAGGGGTACGATTCATCGTGACGGACCGGAAAACCTTTCGTCCCGTTGAGCTCGGGATGGCTCTCATGAGCACGATTTATGAATTGCACGGAGATACGTTCACGCTGGAGGAAAAGGGAAATATCCTCCTTCGGGATGAGAAGACACTGAAGGCGATCCTCCAAGGTGGTTCCCCGTACGAGGTGAGGGAAGGGTGGGTCGAACCGTTCGAAGATTTCTTGAAACGGCGCGAAGCGTTCCTACTGTATCCCCGGAACTGATTTCAAAGTATGGGCAGACGATCACAAAACGGAGACGACGCCGCAGCCGGGCGTGGCAATGACATGTCGCGGTTTTCGGCTGAAAATTTTGAGCGACCGGTTCTTGATACACCGAACGACTCGAAACGCATTCTCATGCACTCCTGCTGCGCTCCCTGTGCGGCCGAGGTGATGGATGCTCTTGCCGCTTCGGAAATCGAAACGACGATCTTTTTCTACAATCCCAATATTCATCCCCGCGACGAATACGAAATCCGAAAAGACGAGAACATTCGCTACGCGGAAAAGCTCGGCATGGAGTTTATCGACTGGGACTACAATGCAAAGGACTGGTTTGAGCGGACCAAGGGGATGGAAGAGGAGCCGGAACGGGGAATTCGCTGCACCGAGTGTTTCGATATGCGTTTCGAAGTGACTGCTGACTTCGCTGCCGAGCATGGATTTGATCTCATCTCAAGCACCCTGGGGATTTCCCGCTGGAAAAACATGCAGCAGATCAACGGTTGTGGAGAGCGTGCTGCAGCCCGTTACCCCGGCATGCACTATTGGACTTACAACTGGCGAAAGCAGGGGGGCGCTCAGCGCATGATCGAAATCTCCAAGCGCGAAGAATTTTATCAGCAGGAGTATTGCGGTTGTGTCTACAGCCTTCGCGACACCAATGCGTGGCGGGAACAGAACGACCGCGAAAAGATCAAACGGAAGGTCAAGTTTTACGGTCGCGATGCAGTTCTCGACGAGACGGAGCCCTGATCCGTGCGGGAGTGAAAATCGGCAACTGCTGTGTCGTTCATCATCAATGCACTCTCGAAGGTCGTCTCCCAGATCGGAAATGGGGTGAAGATCACGGCTCAAGTTTATGTGCCCAGCGCAACCAGAATCGGCGACCTGGTTTTTATCGGGCCGGGGGCGATGTTTTTGAACGACAAATATCCGATGCGAAAAGCGGCGCCTGTAGAAGGCCCGCCAATCGGAAATGGAGTTTGTATTGGCGGGGGTGCTACAATTTTCCCCGGCGTGAGAATTGAAGAAAACGCCCTTGTCGGAGCCGGGTCGGTTGTGAACAGGACGTGCCGCCAGATGTGTTGGCCTACAGCAACCCGGCCCGACACTATCCAATGCCCGAAGGATTGAGTCGTGGAAATCTACCTGAGTTGCTATTACTCCAGACGGAAGAGAGCTGGAAAGAAGGATGCTGGCTATCGCTGTGCGATGATGTCGATTCGTGAAATATGAATACGGCTGTTGTTTTATTGATCGAGGCGTTTTGGGTGAAGCCCGGTGTGAGAAGAACTTCCCGAATTCTCTGTTGAAAAGGGCGGGATTCAGAGGAAAATAGCAATCCCTTCCCGGCAGTGAATCGGACTCAACTGTTGGGGCTGAAACGGAGGGATGGCTGAGTCCGGTTTAAGGCGCTCGATTCGAAATCGAGTGTAGGGCAACCTACCGTGGGTTCGAATCCCACTCCCTCTGCCATCAAAAGACCTCGGACTCGGCGAAGCTGGTTCGAGGTCTTTTGATATTGGGTTTGGATTTGAATTTTAGTTCGAGCGAAGACAGATGGAGGCGAATCTGAAGCTAATACCACGCCCTCTCCACTTTCTTGTCGCGATGTCTCAAGATGCTCGATGGGCGCTCTCCGATCTTCTTCCTTTAGCAGTCCCTGGAAATCCATTTTAGTCCCGGGGGCAAACTTCCTGGGAGCAGCGAGAAACTGGTCTAGCAACTCGAGGGTCCTTCTGCTTCCCATTGAATTCCCGGCACTCGTGAGTGCTGTGGAGACAAGCCCAGAAAAAGCGAGAGAAACGAAGAGAGTCTGCAATTTCATAGGAGCGGTTTTCGAAACGATTGACGACCCCTAGGAAAGCACCCAATTCTTACACCTTGGTTACGGGATGATTACAATGCCGTAATCGGGAACCGAAAGACGGTGAACAGGGCAGTAGGGCAGATCGCTGCGAGGAGGAGCATTCCTGATGCTGGCTATGAGCGTGCAAGGAGGCTTACTTTTTCCAGGCTACTGCCCGGACCGCGTCTGCCAGATTCCCTGACCTTGCCCGGACCCGGTAGGTTTGCTTCGTCGGTCGTCTCGATCTCGCTGCGCGCCGGGTGGGAGTCACCTTGAGTTTCAGGTGGACTTCTTCCCGTGAATCAATGCTGACAGGGTATCCGGACTGGCTGATTTGACCGGTTACGTTCCGAAGGCCTCCGGTCATTTGATAATACCGCTCACTGAATCCCCCGCTGTTTCCTCTCGCAGAGATCGAGATGGTGTCGGGTAATTCCCCGTCGTTTTGCACGGTGATATAATAGGTCAGACTCTGCCTGCCTCTCGTAAGCAGCGTAATCTCCTGCTTGGCCCCGGTGGGATTGTAAAAATCGTTGCCCTTTTGCTGAGAGCGTTTCCTGCCGATCGTGACATCCGGGCGTTTGTCAACGAAGGGGATGATCTCGTAGAGCAGGTCATACGCACCGGTTTGATTGCCGCCTTCGCCGGTGACTGCGATGTAGTAAATTCCCGCCGTGAGAAGGGTCTCCTCGATTCGAAAATTCATACCGGTTCCCTCGTTGCCATCCGAATTGGGATCGTTCAGAGGAGACCCGTCGGGGGAGAATAACTCACCAAGGGTGTCGGTGTTTCCGGTGGTGTAAAAAATGATTCGGGAAGGGCCGTCCACAGAGAAGGAGAAGTAGTCAGCATTTCCCGGATCGAGGGCTCCGCTGGTTGGCAGATTCGCAGAGGTCAGCCTGGTCGCGGTAGCGCGGGTTCCGCCGTGGTCTTCTCCACCGATGCCGGCAGCGTCGTACAGCTCATTGCCGGACAGGTTTTGCGGGTCAAAGTTTCCCCCGCTTTCGCTGACGAGAGCGGAAAGGGTGTAGATTCCGGAGTCCTCGGGCGCCAGGAAAGCAATGTCGCCTCCGCTTCCTCCTGCTTCGCTATTTCGATACCGGGTGATCCGGTCTCCTTCCGCAAGAAGATCACCGGGTTGGTTGGCATCGGGGAGAATGTAGAGGATGAGAGGGGTTCCGGGGGTGATGCCGAGGTCGGCGTAACTGATTCTCTCCGCCGGATCAGCAATGCCTGCTCCTCCATTCCAGTGGGATCCCGCATCCGCTTCGAGGACGGCAACGATGATATCATCGCTGGTTCCGATATTCTCGCCCTCGGCAATGACAGTTCCCGGAATGGTGGGGTCGTCCGGTGAAAGAAATCCGTCCTGATTCACATCGGCTACCAAAATCGCGATGGTTCCGTCTGACAGTTGCCCGTCGTCAAAGAAGACTTCAATCGAAACACTGGCCGACAATGGCTGGAGCGCGATCAGAAAGGCCCCGAGAGCGAGAGAGAGGGACCGCACCAACCCGGTTGGTGAAATGGAAAGGCGGGAGTTCATCAGTAACGGGGCGTATTCAACCAATGGAAAATCGCCCCGGAGGGATTGTTCGTTTTGCGGATCAGGATTCCGGTTGCGGGAGAAATGATGTCATCGTCGGCGACAGGATAACTCGACCCGTCGTCGCGGTGCCATTGTCCGGCCACTTTGAAATAGGTAGTTGCAGGTGGCTTGTTGAACCCGGCGGTGAGGTTGTCGTAGAGCAAGAGCTCGTCGGAACGATTGCCTGCACTGGTGGAGGCGCTGTCGGAAAAGGAAGATGACAAATCGAGATCAGACAGCTTTACGGGGACGGGACGGACGAGCGCGGCAGAATTGTCCTGACGTCCTGTGGAGTGAGTTCTCAGGGCAATGGAATGATCGCCACGGAATACTTCGTGGCGCGGGGTGAAAACCGTGTCCAAATCATCGGCTTGGTGGCGGACGACAAATGCTTTTCCGGGTGGGATGATGGCATCGTCGGCGGCCGGAAAGCCCCGGTCGGATCGAAACCAGCCTTCGGCGGTGAGGAAATAAACCTGATCGGGTGCCAGACCGAAGCCTTGACTCACTTCGTCGAAAAATAACACCCGACTCTTTCGTGTCGGGGCCAGCTTTCCTCCAGATACGTGGATGGTGGATTGCGTTTCTTTTGGAAAGAGAGAGGCGAGAGTCCAGTAGGGGATTACCTGAAAAGAATCATCGCTTGTGACTCCTGCGAGATCATCGTCACCCACCTCAATGGTGATGGAGTCCGGTCCGTGCGACGAAACGGAATAGGACCTTCCGGAACGCGTGCCGCTTGTGAATCGTAGATAGTGCGGTTCATCCGAGAGCTCTCCCTCGGAGAGGATCCTCTCGGCCTGGTAGGAAATGGTCGCACTGGAAGCGCTCACGACGGGATTGCCTGCCACGGCTGAACGGATGCCGGGAGGGCGGTGAAAGGGGACGCTCACCACGGTGTCTGACCCGCCGGCACATACGATCGTGTTGTGCCCGACAGCGCTCGAAAGCACTTCAGCGGCGACAGGATTAGCGAGTCCCACCCAGGAAATCAGGGCGCAGTTGAGGACCGCAAAATGGCGAACAGGATTCATGATTTTAACTGGTTGAGTCTGAAGAGTTGAACGGGAAATGGCAAGCATCATTTCGCGGGCGGGAGAGGGGGCAAGGACTCGGACAGGAGCCTTCTTCGGGCATGGTTTTTTGTGGCGGAAGTGCTAAGGAGAGGACCCGGAGCCGTGAAGTTGGAGCAGCCGCTTCGCTTCGTGTAAGAGACGATCAGGTTCCTTGAACGGATTGTGTCCGATGTTGCGCCAGAGAATATTCCCGTCGGGGCCAATCAGTATCGTGGCATGCATGGGGCCGGACTCGAATTCATCAAATACCCGGTAGGTGCGGAAAACATTGATTTCGGGATCGGCGAGAACGGGAAAGGGGAATCGGGTTTGGTAGCCGGGATTCATTTCCGCCGCCGTTCCCAACACTTCTTTGAGGCGTTCTGGGGAATCGATGCTAACGGCGACGATCTCGATCCCGGCTTCGGAAAATGAGGGGAGAAACGGCTTGAAGGTGTCGAACTGCTCCAGGCAAAACGCACATTGAACTCCCAGGAAAAAATTCAGGAGGACCGGGCGACCCCGGTATTGACTGAGGGAATGGGTGTCGCCAAGTCGGTCTGCCAACTCGAAGTCGGGTGCCTTCGGTGCCTGCCACCTGCTTAGGCCGGCGTTTTCCGCGGACTTGGGAAGTTCAGGTTGGGGCGCGGGAAGCATCCAGTTCTCCGGTAATTGCAACCTTCCGGCCAATGCGGCGATTTCGCTGAGCTCGGATAGATTGGAGTCGGCAAGACTCGCATCGGCCCGGAACCGCCGATTGATCGGAAAGAGCGCTTCCCGCTGATGACCGGTTTGCATGGCCAGTCGGCAATAGGTGGCCGTCGTGAGCCATTGATAGGGGAGGGACTCAAAGTCCTCCTCGATTCGATGAAAGGCTTCGCCCTGTCTTCCCGAAATTTCGAGAAGTCGGACCTTTGCGAGCGAAGGAAGCGCGATGTCATCCAGAGAAGGGGCGGGATCTTCTGCCGGAGTGAAAAGAAGGAGTTTGCGGATGGTCTCGAGACTCTTTCGGGATTTCGCGATGGCAGTTTCATCAAAAGAGGAAACGCCTTTGATGATCGCGTCCCGCTCGACCTGCTCCAATTTTTTCCCGGCCGCATCCGCTTGTTCCAATTGCCCGAGCGCGAGATGAGCGATGCCCTTCCAGGCAAGCCGGGAGGCGTGGTCGCGGGTGAGGTCTGATGCCCGTAGCATTGGACTCGTCTCCAAATCCCGGAGAAGACGTTCCCACTGTCCGGAAATCATCAGTGCATGCACCCAAAGTTTCTCTGCCCCTGCGTTGTTGTTGGTGAGATTCCCCGGCAGAAGGAGGGCGCGCTCCGACCACTCAAGAGCTTCGTCGATCCTGCCGGAGTGGGCGAGCAGATTCACCAAAGTCTCGTAGTTCGCGGCTAGATTCTGCGCCTGCCAGGGCATCAGGTTTCTTTCCAGAAGATCCCGGTGATCAGTCTGCAGCGCTGCTTCCAGAAGAAGGGCGGCCATTGCAGATTGCCCGGCCGTGAGACAGGCTTCCGCGGAGTAGCGCCAGATCCCGGCAGCCCGGGGCGAGAATTGTGTCATTTCGATTGCTTCGGTCACGAGGCGATTCGGACGGCGCTGTAACCATAGAAAAACACGGTAGTGACGGGAGGGGTGCTCCGGTGCTTCCTTTGCAAACTCCGCAGCGAGGGTGTCGACTCCGAGGAGGGAGGTGACCGGCAATCCGGCAACGAACTGGTCGAGGGTCAGTCGGCGAATCAGGAAGGCGCGGATTTCGCGATGAGCGGGGAAATCCAGAGACATCTCTTCGAGTGCTTGAATCCGGGACGAACTCCGGATGACGAGATCGGTCTCGTTGGTTTCGGAATAGTAAGCGGAGAGAAGAGCCGTCCATCTTTGCTCGATTGCGGGGCGGTTTCGATCGCAACGGTCTTTCGCTGCTGTGGCGAAAATACGGGCTCGCTGCGGGGACTGTTCGTAGGCCTGCGCGAGGCCCCAGTAGCCCATGGGGCAGTCGGGATCGAGTTCGACGACGGTTCGGAAAGCACGTTCCGCTTCTTTGTACCAAAGGACGTGAAGGAGAGCCACTCCCTGGTTGAACATCGATTGTGCCTCTTCCGACTCCGTCGAGATCGGGAAGTCGATCGCCTCTGCTCCGATTCCTTCGAGTGGCCGGGCGAATTCCTTCGGTCCGGCGAGAAATGCTTCCTGCAAAGTCCTGGGAGCATTCGGGTCCATGCTTTCCACGAGAGGAGCGAGACACCGGAGCGAGTAGTTCCGGTATTGCCCTTCTGCGGTGGATGCCGCCAATAGCAGCGCGGCTAACAGAAATAGGTTACTGCTCCGCATCCGTATCCGTGGGCTCTTCGGCACCTGTCAGAGGTTGTCCGCTTCGATCGCTGCGCTGCACATCGTCGGCTGTGTTGAGCACCCCGTCCGGTCCTGCAGAGAAAATCTCCATCTCTGTGCCGGAGAGCGCATGGAAGAAGTAGGGATTGCCCCAGCGGTCCAGCAACTCCCCTTTGGCGTTGATCGCCGGATGATCGGAAGGGAAAACGACGAGGTTTCGGGGGTTTCCTCCGAGGAGGGCTTCCATGACCATCTGGTTGTCGCCGGCGACCGGGTTTTGCTCAAAGGAAAGGCGATAGATGGAGAGGATCTGTTCGAGAAAATCAAGATCCTCCTCAATCGAAGAATCAGGAGAATGAAGACTTTCCGCGATCTGAACAGCTTCCACTACCACATGCTTTCCCTCGTCGGTCGTCTGGACACGGCGATCATTGGTGATGCCGGTGTCGTAGGGTTTCCGGCCTACGATGGGACGGTCCGGATTTTCAAAGGCGCGGGCGTACGGGATTTCCTCGGCCGTCCCGGCTGGATCCCCGTTTTCAGATCGTGTTCCCGATCCAGTCGAACCGGGAGAGTCGGAAGGGAGGTTTCGAATTAGGAAGAACACCAGAAATCCAGTGCCGACGAGTACGAGTCCAGGGACTACAGCCTTTTTCATGCACCGTATCCGACTCAAGTCAGCCCGATGAAATCGAGGTTTGCCTCCGGTGCAAAAGGACTCGTAAATCCGTTCGCCAGGTTGGGGAAGATCGCCTCCATATCACCACTCGATACGCCAAACCATTTTGCGAGACGGGCATAGTATTGATCGGTCGAAATCTGCGGGATCCAGCGACCGCGGTTGTTGTTGCCTGGAACGTCGTTGGCCCCCTGCACCGCCAGCTCGGGGAATTTGCCATAAATTTGCGAGCCACCGGCGTTCGCGTCGGCTACGGCGCCGCCACAAACGAAGGTGTGCGTTCCCCAGGCATGGTCCGTTCCCGAAGTGTTCGGAGTCCACGTCCGGTTGAAGTCGGAGGCCTGGAAAAGGGTCACCATGTTGTAGTCGAACTCGGAGTCGTATTGAGCAAGCGCTTTCATGGCTTCGTTGTAGCAGGCGACAATCGCGTCGACATCGGCGAGAAGGCCCGGCAAGACATCGTTGATATCGGCATGGGTGTCGAAACCTCCCTTGTTCATGAAAAAGACCTGGCGGGTATTGCCGAGGCATTCTCGTCCCGCGATGAGCTTGCAGGTAATCAGCATCTCCTGAACGTCTCCCGGCAACTGAGTGCGAGCCGTGAAATTGGTCCCGAGGAGGCCGTTGTAGGTATCCAGGAAAACCGTTTCGAGATAGTTGTCAGTAGGGAAAGGTCCGTCGTCGGCAGAATCGGCAACATTGGTGGCGGCACCGATCAGTTCCTCGTTTTCCCGGGCGCTTTTCAGCACTTCGCTGTAGCCCTGTTCCAGAATGTGCTCGTGCTGGTAGTTGATGATCGATTCAAATGCCTTGAGGCGCCGTCCCGATGAATTGCTTTGATAAGCACCGTCCGTCAGTGCGGCGGAGTAGTTGGTTCCATACCCGGCAAACGAGATGGCGCCACTCCGACTGACCGCATACTGGGGGATGGCACCGCCCGGAGAAACGAGGAGATCTGTACCGCCTGCTGCGGTCACAAGCATGGATGCGACGCTGTCCTTGTTGATTCCCTGGCCGCCCGGTGCAGGATCGGCGTAGGCCGAACTGCGAAACAGGTCGGCGACTCGACCCGCCCAACCGGAGACGAACGGATTCTGGGGGATGGACGAAAACCACTCATTGACCTGGTCGGAGTGAGAGAAAAGCTGGATCGGCTTTACGGTGGCATTGTACTGGTTCAGCGAAACATTCTCCGGGATCGGAACCGCGAGAGTGCCGCAGTTGGCAATCATAGCCAGTTCTCCGGCATTGAACATCTGTGACATCGCCTGGCAGGACGGGTGCAGAGCATATTGCTGGTCGATTGAGGAAGGAGCATTGAGCGCCGTTCCCGCGTTTGCAATTTCGGCTTCGGAAACAGCAACGAATCGACGATCAGCTTCATAGTTGGACCGCCCGGAGTGATTCCCAATCGGGATCAGCACGTTGTTCGTATCGCATCCACCGGCGAGAAAGAAACAGACGAGCGCCTTGTAGTCGCCCATGTTCATCCCGGTGGAAGCGGCCGAGGCGTTCTGAATCAGGTTCAGATTGGTCAACGTAGAGGCGAGTCCGGTCACGCCGAATCCGGCGCTGCCGGTCCGGGAAAGGAACTGGCGACGGCTCCACTTGGGTTTGTGAATGTTAAAGGAATTCATCGTGGGAAAGGGTGGGGTCTTATTTCTTCACCTGATACTCGGGAGTGATCGTCATGAGATACAGCGCCGTTCGGAATTTGTTCATGCGATTGACTTCGCTGTCGGAGCCATCTCCGAAGCTGTCTGTCATGGTGTGAATAATCCACTCGCGAGGGTTCCGGCCGTCGAGATCATTTGTCAGATCGCCGTCATTGTGAAGCGGATTGCGTGGGCTGAATCCATCGCGGGTGGGATCTTCGTCATCCGATGCATCGAACGGATAAACGGCTTTGAATCTTCCGGCCATGAGTCGCTTGTCGATGAAATCGACCATCGCCTCGTCTTCGAGCGAGGCGCTGCTCCGCCCCCCGGATGCCGGTATGTTGTTCGCAACGAACGGTGCCTGCGAGTAGATCAGATCCGCCCAGCTTTGAAAATCAATGCGGATGCGATGGCTCTGGTCCCAGTCGCCGCCCGAGGTTCCGCCACCGGTGAAGGCTTCCCGCTGATTCTGAGTGGTTCCACCCAGACGATTGTAGGATTGACCGTCGGAGCGCGTGTTTCGGGAAGTGTCCCATGCCCACGTGATCGTCCAGAAGAAGTTCACGTTGTTGACGACTTCTGTCTCCGTTGCCAACTGCAGTTCCGGGGCCACAAGTGCTGCTGATTTGACAACCCCTTTTGTGAAATCGGGGAGGTAGAAGTTGAACACGGATTCCTGCGCAAAAGGCGACATGGACAGCTGCACGTCAGTCAGATTGTAGAAGAGGTGACAGTTCATCCGGAAGTTGTTCGCCTGGTTGGCCGGGTATCCGTAGTCGGTCAGGAAGATCTTGTGATAGGGCCCCTGTCCCGTGTAGCTGCCGGGATCGTAGCCGCCTTCCACCGCCGGCCAGTTGCCATTGAAAGGAGGGGCGCTGTTGTTGGAGGAAATCGGAAGCAGGCTGTATGCCTCGAAGCTTCGAAGCAGTTGCATGTAGGATTCCAAAGGAGGTTTCTTCATTCCGAAACTCTCTGTGATGGCCGCGGGATTTCGGACTTCAGGATCGAGGAGAATTGCTTTGCAGACATCCCGCATACAGCCCTCGCTGTTTTTGAAGGCCCTGGAAACGCGATAGAGATAGGCTGAGGACGGGTTACTCGTGGTCATTCTCTGAATGAGACGGCGACTCACAAAGGCAGGTGTCGAAGCATGACTGGCATTGGCGTTTGCCGCATTCCCCGTGAAATCCGGGCCGGGGTTTCCGTCGACCTTCCCTGCAAACCAATCGATGGCGTCTTCGATGTCTGCGATTCCCATCCTAATCATGCTGTTGTTGCTCGAATTTCCAGGTGTCGTTTGGTTGGACAGCAGATTCGTATTGTCGATGACACGTCCTCCGGCGATCGTTTTTACCCCGAGGTCGTGGTAGATAATCTTACTCGCTCCGCTGCCGGACGAGCCGAACAT
>JARGNG010000082.1 GCA_029213265.1 Verrucomicrobiales bacterium
TCCTCGATCGATGTGGATAAGCTGGTCGAAGGGGAGTGGAAGGAACGCCTTTCCGGAACGGTCGAAGGACCTGTTCGGATTACGGGGCGCCCCGGTGCCTTTGTGTATGAAGGGACGTTGAGCGTTGCGGATGCGGCCATCAAATCGATCCCCGTTCTGCGGATGGTGGCGGAGTATACCAGGAACGATCAGTTCAAGCACCTCGTGTTGAGCGAGGCAAAAACCGATTTCAAACGGGAAGGCGAGGTGGTTCACTTTACCAATCTCGTGTTGCAGTCTGCTGGGCTCGTGCGCGTCGAGGGCGAAATGGTGATGTCGGGCGGTGCCATCGACGGGCGGTTCCGGGTCGGGGTCACTCCGGGAACCTTGCGCTGGATTCCCGGCGCGGAGCGCCAGGTCTTTACGGAAGATAAGGACGGCTTTCTCTGGACTCCGATGACACTGACGGGGACCGTGGAGGAGCCGAAAGAGGATCTCAGTGGGAGGTTGGTTGCGGCAGCGGGTACGGAAATTTTGAAGAACCTGCCCGAAGGGCTTTTGAATGAGGCTCAAAAGTTTCTCAATCCCGCTTCCGCGAATGAGGCCGCGGGAGAGAAGGGCGACGGTTCGGCCACGGATGCCATCATCGAGACGGGAAAGCCGCTCATCGATCTACTCACTCCTTTTTTGAAGTGAAAACAGCGTTGTTTTGGCCGGATTGGGTACTCCGTGACGACAAAGATACAGACTTTGTGAAATTTTTCACAAAATCGTGTTGCGAGTCGATTGGCATTGCTTAGGGTGCGCGCATACGGAAGTCCGTGCTGCTTCGCAAACCCCCGCGGAAACGCTGTAAACCGGCCTCCTTTTTCCGATTCGATGGAAATCAATCTGCCCATTTTTGCGCTCGACTCAATGAGCCCGCTTCTCGCAGCGGGTGGCATTGCCGCACCGGATATTCTCGGCTGGATTTCAAACTCCATTTTCGTGGCCACTGTCGTCACGGTGGCGGTGCTACTCTTCACTCGCATGGCGACGAAGAAGATGGAGCTGATCCCGAACCAGAAGCAAAACTTCGTCGAGTTCATGATCGAGTTTCTCTACGGTCAGGTCGAAGGGATCGTCGGGAAGCACGTTGCTCCGAAGGCATTCCCGCTGCTCGCCACCGTCTTTATTTTTATTATCACTGCCAACTGGTTCGGTCTTCTCCCCGGTGTGGGAACGATCGGCTGGGGTGAGGGTTCCGGCCCTCTCAGCGTGAAAGAGGTTCACACGCCTCTGCTTCGTCCCGCGACAGCTGACCTCAACATGACGCTCGCTCTTGCTGCGGTTTTCATGGTGGTTTGGTTTTGGATTTCGGTGAAGGAGCTCGGAGTATGGGGGTCGCTCGTTCATATTTTCGGCCCCAAGGGCGGTCTTCAAGGTGCGCTGAAATACATGCTGATGCCGATTTTCTTCTTTGTCGGTATTATTGAGGTGATCTCCATTGTCTTTCGGCCGGTCTCTCTTTCTCTTCGTTTGCTCGGTAATGTTTTTGCCGGGGAGACTTTGCTCGTCGTAATGGGCGGGTTGGGCGTGAATGTGATGAATGCCTCAGGTTTCTGGGCCTTTCTGACCTCGATCATTTTCCCGATCCCGTTCTACTTCATGGAGATTCTCGTGGGAGCTCTCCAGGCAACCGTTTTCACTCTGCTTTGTGCCGTGTATATCAAATTGTCCACTACCCACGAGGGGGAGGAGCATTGATTCAATAAAACCAATTTTGTCATTGTGACCATGCGTAGTCAGTGGGCGGTGATGGAAAAACAGTAAAACAAAATATAACTATCATGATTGATGTCCTGACAACTCTTGCCGCTGCGGCTCCTGCTGCAGCTGAAGCTGCCAGCTCCTTTAACGGAAACTTTGCACTCGGTGTTGCCGGTGCTGGTGCCGGTATTGGTATTGGTCTGATCGGAATGGGTGCTGCACAGGCGGTGGGTCGTAACCCCGGCGCTTTCGGTAACATCCTGACCATCGGCATTATCGGAATGGCGCTCGCTGAGGCTATTGCGATTTACGCCCTGATTATGGCTTTCCAAAGCTAAGCTTTGTGTTGGTTTTGGTTGGTCGCGGCGGTTCGCCGCCGCGACTATCCTGCCGACAGTTTTACTTTACTGAAATTTTTCTCTCAACGAATCACACTCATTTCCCGTCATGGAAGGTATTATTGAACAATTCGGTGTCGCCTGGCCCAAGTTTATCGCGCAGGTGATTATCGTCCTGATCGTCTACTTTGTGCTTTCCAAGTATGCTTTCGGCCCCGTGCTTGCCATGCTTGAGGCTCGCCGTAAGCGAATTGCCGAGGGTGAGGAGAACATTAAGAAAATCGAATCCCAGCTCGCGAAAGCGGAGGAGAATGTCCAGGGAATGCTGGATGAGGCGAATCGTGATGCCGAGCGCCTGATCGCTGAAGCCCGCGAAAGTGCCGAGGCCGTCCGTGGTCAGAAGACGCAGGAAGCCGTGAAAGAGGCGCAGTCCATTATTGAGAAGGCTCGTGAGGCGTCCCGCCTTGAGCACGAGAGCGCCATGAACGAATTGCGGAAAGATTTCGGGCGTCTTGTGATTGACGCCACCTCGAAGGTGACCGGTAAGGTTCTCGACGAGGATGACCAGAAACGTATCAACCAGGAAACTGCAGGTCAGGTCTCTCTGTGATCTGAGCATCGCGTTCCCCTATGAAATCCGGAAAAGAAGCCGCCAGACTCGCGAAAAAGCTTTTCAACGCCACCGTGGTGGATGGAAAAGTCGACGTCGATACGTTCCGGAAGATACTAAAGAAGCTCGCCGACGAAAAGCCGCGCGGGTATCTGAGTTTGATCAATGCCTACTGGAAGCTTGTCCGGTTGGAGATTGAGAAAAGCAGCGCGCTCGTCGAGAGTGCGGAAGAGCTTGAGTCCGCCGTGAAGGACGGTGTGATTGCAGATTTGAAGAAGAAATACGGCGACCAGGTTGAGGCTGAGTTTGCCCTTGATCCGGAGTTGCTTGGCGGGATGCGAATCCAGGTCGGCAGTGACGTATGGGATGGAAGTGTAAAGAATCGCCTAGAGCGGCTCGCAGATAAATTTAATTGAGAAACTAACCGACTGAAACGATCAGCTGACGAAACGTCATGAGTAATATTCTCCAGGAACTGGAATCCGAAATCGCATCCCTCAAGACCTCCGTGTCGAAATCCAACGTGGGTATCGTCCGTGAGATTGGTGATGGTGTGGCCAAAGTAGAAGGCCTCAGCGATGTTATGTTGAACGAGATGATCGAGTTCCCCGGCGGGCTCTACGGTCTGGCTCTCAATCTGGAGGAGACCGAGGTCGGTTGTATTCTTCTTGGTGAGGGTCTCCACGTGAAAGAGGGTGACGAGGTGAAGTCCACAGGGCGCCTTCTCTCTGTTCCTGTTGGAAACGGTCTTCTCGGTCGTGTTGTCAACGCTCTCGGGCAGCCGCTCGACGGCAAAGGTGAGGTCGACTCCAATGAGACCTACCCGGTTGAGAAAATTGCTCCCGGTATCATTCCCCGCCAGTCGGTGAGTGTGCCTGTTCAGACTGGTATCATGGCGATCGACGCGATGATTCCGATTGGTCGTGGTCAGCGTGAGTTGATCATTGGTGACCGATCGACTGGAAAGACAACGGTTGCGATCGATACAATTATTTCCCAGGCGCAGCAGAACAAGGCCGCTAAAGAGGGGACGCTGAAGGACCACAAGCCTGTTCAGTGTATCTACGTGGTGATTGGTCAGAAGCAGGCCAGTGTGGCCCGGACGATCGCGACTCTCGAAGCCGCGGGGGCAATGGAATATACAACTGTCGTTTGTGCGTCCGCTTCGGACTCTGCGACCAACCAGTATCTTGCTCCGTATGCGGGTGCCGCCATCGGTGAGTGGTTCATGGATCAGGGGATGGATGCTCTGATCGTTTTTGATGATCTTTCCAAGCACGCGGTTGCTTATCGTCAGGTTTCTCTGGTTCTTCGCCGGCCTTCCGGTCGTGAGGCATATCCCGGTGACGTTTTCTATCTCCATAGCCGCCTGCTGGAGCGTTCTGCTCGACTCAGTGAGGCGAATGGTGGCGGCTCTCTTACCGCGCTTCCGATCATTGAGACGCAGGCGGGTGACGTGTCCGCTTACATTCCGACCAACGTGATTTCGATCACGGACGGACAGATTTTCCTGGAGACGGACTTGTTCTATCAAGGGATTCGCCCCGCGATTTCGGTTGGTCTCTCGGTGAGCCGGGTTGGATCTGCCGCGCAGACGAAGGCGATCAAGAAGGTGGCTGGAACGATCAAGCTCGACCTGGCTCAGTTCCGTGAGCTTCAGGCATTTGCTCAGTTCGGGTCTGATCTGGACGAAAAGACAAAAGCACAGATTCAGCGCGGTGAGCGCATCGTCGAGCTGTTCAAGCAGGGGCAGTATGCTCCGGTTCCTGTCGACGTTCAGGTATGCTTGCTTTGGGCAGTGCAAAATGGCTACTTCGACACCATTCAGGTGAGCCACGTGAAGGATTTTCAGATCAAGCTTCAGGAATTCCTGACCACTCGAAAAGACTCTCTTCTCGGTAAGATCCGTGATCTGAAGGCACTGAATGATGAGATTACCGATGAGTTGAAGCAGGCGATCGAAGACTTCAAGTCTTCCTACAAGCCTTCCTGATTCTGAATTGTTTCTAACGAGCTTCCCACGCTATGGCAAACCTTCGCGACATTCGCCGACGCATCAAGTCGGTCAAAAACACGGCCCAGATTACCAAGGCCATGCAGCTGGTCGCGGCTTCTAAGATGAAGAAGGCGCAGGATCAGGCGATGTCCGGTCGGTCCTATGCAGATTTGCTGAACAAAGTGCTCGTTAGCCTCAAGGAGCAGACCACAGGGGAAGACCATCCTCTTCTCCATGAGCACGAGGGAGATAAGGAACTCGTGATTGTTATTTCCAGCGACAAGGGGCTTTGTGGAGCCCTCAATACGAACCTGGTTCGCCTCGTTGCGGAGGAAACTCCGGAAGAATCAACCTACGTCACGGTTGGTAACAAGGGGAAGCAGACGCTGGCCCGGATGAAGCGCAACCTGCTTGCGGATTTCTCGATTGATGACCCGGTGGAGTTCCTCGAGACCAAGCAGATTTCTGAATTTGCGATGGAAAAATTTCTGTCCGGCGAATTCGCGACGGTGAAGGTGGCCTTTACCAATTTCATCAATACGATCAGCCAGGAGGCGATGTTGGAAACACTGCTTCCGATCCGTCCCATCGATCTTGGTCGGGACCGTGATTTCGTGGGGGTAGGAAAAGATCCCGGGCCTGTCGACGTCGGTCACACTCCTGAGTTCGGAGGATACATTTTTGAGCCTACTCCGGCAGCGGTTCTCGATTCGACCGTGCCGCAGTACGTGAACTACCAGCTTTACCAGATGATTCTGGAGTCCCGCGCCTCCGAGCACAGTGCCCGTATGGTGGCGATGAAGGCGGCGACCGACAACGCCGAGCAGATGATTAAAGATCTCACGCTCGACTACAACAAGCAGCGTCAGGCTGCAATTACTTCCGAACTACTGGAAATCACAACTGCGATGCGTGCTCTTGAGTAGCGGGATCGCAGAAATTTGACTTTAACTGATAAAACGCAAGACCTCAACGTAAGAGCAACAATCTGATGAGTAACGTAGGTAAAATTGTTCAGGTGATCGGACCGGTGATCGACGCCGACTTTTCCGAAGCCGAAAAGCTGCCCTCAATCTATAACGCCATTGAGGTGCAGTATGATGTGAACGGCGAAAACACCAAGCTGGTTCTCGAAGTGCAGCAGCACCTCGGTGATGGCTGGGTTCGTGCCGTGGCGATGTCCAGTACGGAGGGTCTCAAGCGTGGTCTTGATATCACAGATACGGGAGCCCCGATCTCCGTTCCTGTTGGAGAAGGCGTTCTCGGACGAATCTTCAATGTGACAGGTGATGTGGTGGACGAGCGTGGACCGGTTAACTCGACCAAGAGATATCCGATTCACCGTCCTGCTCCGAGTCTCGTTGACCAGGCGACTTCCGCCGAGATCCTCGAGACGGGAATTAAGGTGATTGATTTGATTTGCCCGTTCACCAAAGGTGGAAAAGTGGGTGCATTCGGTGGTGCTGGTGTCGGAAAGACAGTGGTTATCATGGAGCTCATCAACAACATTGCGAAAGAGCACGGTGGTTACTCCATCTTTGCCGGTGTGGGAGAGCGGACCCGTGAGGGTAACGACCTTTACTGGGAGATGAGCGAGGCCGGTGTTATCGATCAGGATGATCTGTCCAAGTCGAAAGTGGCTCTGGTTTACGGTCAGATGAACGAGCCTCCCGGTGCCCGTCTCCGTGTCGCCCTTTCTGCTCTCGCTATGGCGGAGTATTTCCGTGATGAAAAGAACCAGGACGTGCTTCTCTTCGTTGATAACGTTTTCCGTTTCTCACAGGCCGGTTCCGAGGTGTCTGCACTTCTCGGCCGAACTCCTTCTGCGGTGGGTTATCAGCCTACGCTCGCCTCTGAGATGGCGCAGCTTCAGGAGCGGATTACTTCGACCAAAAAGGGTTCGATTACGTCTTTCCAGGCGGTTTACGTTCCTGCAGATGACTTGACTGACCCGGCTCCGGCCAACACCTTCGCCCACCTCGACTCCACGGTCGTTCTGGAGCGTTCTCTGGCTGAGCTTGGAATTTACCCTGCGGTTGACCCGTTGGCGTCGAACTCAAACGCTCTCAGCCCCGACGTTGTCGGTGAAGAACACTATCAGGTTGCCCGTGGTGTGCAGAACGTGCTTCAGCGCTACAAGGACCTGCAGGACATCATTGCGATTCTGGGAATGGACGAATTGAGTCCTGAGGACAAACTGAGCGTTTTCCGTGCCCGTAAGATTCAGAAGTTCCTCAGCCAGCCGTTCAGTGTTGCCCAGGTCTTCACCGGTATCGAAGGTGTCTACGTTTCTGTGGCTGATACGGTTAAAGGATTCAAAGAGATCCTCGACGGGGTTCACGACAGCGTTCCGGAGAACAACTTCTACATGAAGGCCGGCATCGACTCCGTTGAGAAATAATTTCACATCGTTCTACTTTTCTCTCCCATGCGTCTGGACATCGTCACTCCCCAAAAGAAAGCGTTCTCTGATGAGATCGATAACGTGGTAGTGCCCGGTAGCGAAGGGGAATTGGGAATTCTTCCCGCCCACGCACCTCTTGTCACGACTCTGAAACCCGGTGAGCTTCGCTACGAGAAGGAAGGGGAAGAGCACCATCTGGCCATCGGAACAGGAATCGTGGAGATTTCCGATGATCGCGTGTCCGTTCTTACCGATATGGCATTGGGCGAACACGAAATCGACGAGGAGGCGGTAGAGAAAGCACTCGCAAGTGCCCAGCAGGCGATGGAAGAAAAAGTCCATCCGGACGATATTGCTGCCGCTGCGGTGTTGATCCAGAAGCAACTCGCTCAGTTGCACATCAAGCGTCGCCGCCGCCGTCTCTAGAGGCCGGTTGGTGTTGCCGGAAGGTGAGTAAACCTGATCTGGAATTTCCCTCCGATTGATTGACCGGCGGGGCGAGATCTCCGTCGTTTCGGCGGAGTAATTATTTCGGCAGAATTTCCTTTCTTGAGAAGGGCTGTCGACTCATGGTAGCGGACGGTATCCGGTATCTCTTTCTATGAACGGCTTGCATCAATTTTTCACCCCCGTCGACTGGGCAGTTGTCTTTGGCTATTTGATTCTCACGACCATCGTGGGACACCAGATGCGGGGCAAACAGGCCAGCATCAAAGACTTCTTTCTCGGCGGTCGTTCGCTGCCATGGCCTGCCGTGACGGGGTCTATCATCGCGACGGAAATCAGCGGGGTTACTTTTATTGGTGTTCCCGGAGCGGTAATGGCCCTTCAGGGAGATTTCACGTATCTGCAGTGGGCCGTTGGATCCATCGTCGCCCGGATCATTGTGGGACTGTTTTTTGTCAAGGTCTTCTATGAAAAGGATATCTACAGCCCCTACGATTTCATGGGGAATCGCCTTGGCGAAGGGGTGAAGAAACTCGCCACAGTACTCTTCACTGTTGGCAGCATTCTTGCCCAAAGTGTCCGGGTGCTTGTCGCAGCGCTTCCTCTCAAGATCGTGACCCCGCTGCCGTTTGAGTGGTGCATTGTTATCATTGGCTTGTTTGCGATCGGGTGGACCTTGATGGGAGGAATGAGAACGGTGATCTGGACCGACGTGATGCAGTTTGTTCTTTTCATTGTGGGAGGAATTGTTGCACTCGTCTGGATGGTGTCAGGTTTCGCCAATGGTTGGGAGACCTTGATTTCCACCGCTTCGACGGCTCAGAACTTCGACGGGACTGTGGTCGACAAGTTGCGGGTCTTTAATTTTGATACGGATCCTGCTCTTCAATTCACGTTCTGGGTCGCCATTTTTGCGGTGCCGTTTCTGAACCTGAATGCCTTCGGGGTCGATCAGCTCAACGCTCAGCGGATGTTCTGCTGCAAAAACCCTTCGGATGCGAAAAAGGCGATCATCTGGAGCTCCTTCGGCCAGCTTGTGACGCTTTTGATGCTCTTTGTCGGTGCCGCTCTGTTTGTTTTCTACCAGAAGAATCCCCCAACAGATCCCCTTATCATGGAGGCTCTCAAGTGGCAGGGGGGGCAGCCCGGGGAACCCGATAATGTCTTTCCGGTCTGGATTGTTACCGAGCTTCCCACGGCACTGCGAGGACTGATTCTGGCTGGGATTTTCGCTGCGGCCATCTCGAGCCTCGACTCAATTCTGGCAGCATTGAGCCAAACGACATTGGCACTGCTTCACAAAACAGATCGGGAACACTCCGAGGAGGAACATGCCAAGCTCGTGAAGCTTTCCCGGATCCTCGTTCTGGTGTGGGGGATTTTCCTGACGGGGTTTACTTTCATTCTTCATATCGTGAAGGAAAAGACGGATGTGAATATTCTCCCTCTCGCTTTTGGAATGACGGCCTACACAGTGGGGCCGCTTCTCGGAATGTTCCTGGTTGCTCTTCTTGGAAAAGGGCGAGGAAGTGTTCAGGGGCTGATTATTGGTGCGATCATTTCCGTAGTGCTGGTCATGTTTGTCCGGACTGATGTCTGGATCCTTTTCATGACCGATGGTCTCGCCGAGTTTCTTGCGCAGTTGCCTACCTATGATCTCAAAGTGACGGATGCAGGAAAAACGATCATTCCGAAACTTGCCTATGCCTGGATGTGGCCGATCACAACCATCATCACCATTGGTTTCGGATTGGCACTGAAAAGGACTGAGGTTAAGGATGCTTAACTATACTAAGTCACGAATTTGTTTTCTGATAATTTCAGTTTTTCACAGGTGGTCACACTTCTTCTAACCGGAAGAATAGCAAGCCGTGAAAAATCTGTCGAAAACATCAAATTGAAGTTGTCCAAAGTTGTCAGAAATGTCACCGTCATCCCACGCGTTTCGCACAACGTGAACAGTTCAATTCCGAGAATACAAAGCCGGTCGCACAGCTGGGTTATGTAGAGTTGTCTGGTCACGTGGCGAAGAGCCTGCTTCGTCTTGTTTCCCCTACAGGCTGAAAGTATGCTCGGACGCGTATAGGTTGTAACGAACTGGTTTTCAGTGAGTTATGAATAAGGATCTGTCTTCACAGGTCGTTCCCCGCTATCCACAAACCCGATTCCCGAAACCGCCACAAACAGAACGTGAATGCACTCGCCGTATCCCCTTTCCGCAGAGAAACCCCTTTCCGAAAAAGACCGAACCCTCCTCTGGAACGACATCCATATTGAAATCCGTGAAGCCGTTGGGGAGACCAACTTTGAGCTTTGGTTTACCGGTTTTCAGATCTCGCACATCGAAAAGGGAGAAGTGACCCTTCTGGCAAGCGGATCTATCTATGCATTATGGGTCGATGAGAACTTTAAGGGTATCTTATTATCAATATTCCCTAAGTATATCGATCCACTCACCAACATTCGCATCGACTATTCGGAGGAAGCCGAGCAGGAGATGGCCGAGATGGAGGCATCAACTCCGGAGGAAACGAAGAAGCCGGAGATCCTGGTAGAGACAATCAGTGAATCCAAACTGTTGGAGCGTGGTCAAAAAGCCGGGCTGGTTCCGAAGTTCGATTTTGAAAACTTCGTGGTGGGCGAAAACAGTGAGCTCGCCTGGGCCGCTTCCCAGGCCGTCGCGAATCATCCCGGAAAGGCCTATCAGCCGCTCTTCTTTCACTCCGCCTGTGGATTGGGGAAAACGCATCTTCTTCATGCGATCGGGTGGGAATCCCTTCGCCAGCGTCCCAGCTCAAAAGTGATTTTCGTTTCTGCGGAGCATTTCGGCAACGACTACATCCACGCCATTCAAAATCACTCGCTGGAAGCGTTCCGGAAGAAGTACCGGGAAGCAGATTTGCTCATGATCGATGATATCCAGTTTCTCGGTCGCAAGGATGGATTTCAAAAGGAGTTCTTTCACACCTTCAACATGTTGGCGGACAGGCAGAAGCAAATCGTTCTCGCGAGCGACTGTCCTGCTTCGGAAATCAGTGAATTGGAGGAGCGTCTCTCTTCCCGCTTTCAGTCGGGGATGAGCGCCGAGATTTATCGTCCGGGCCTGGAAACGCGCGCTGCCATCCTCCGGCGGAAACGCGACGACTGGAAAATGGCCGTCAGTGATGAGCTGATCGACGCAATCGTCGAGCACGTTCGTGGCAATGTTCGGGTTCTGGAGGGATCCCTGATTCGTGTTGCCATGGTTGCAACGATGAATGAGGAATCCATTGAGCCCGGCGATGTGGGGGAGATTCTCGCCGACATTTGCGGGGGTGCTGAATCTGCCAATGTCGGCATGGAGGAGATCAAGCGTGCGGTTTGCGAGCACTACGATCTTGAACACAAGGTTTTGATTGGAAAGAAGCGAACCGCCCGGGTTGCCGAAGCCAGGCAGGTGGCGATGTTTCTTTGCAGGACGATGACCGAGTTGTCACTCATGGATATTGCGGCCGGATTTGGAAAAGATCACGGAACTGTCATCTACGCGGTGAAAAAGATCCGCAAGAAATGCGAGACATCGAATTCACTCAAGAGTACCGTCGAGCTGATCAAGCGGCGCCTGGTGCGGGGCGGTTCTGTGAAATCAACTACCCCGAGTCCCGATGATTATCGGAAGAGGGGCTAGCGGGTTTTCCTGAAAAGCACCCTTTCAAGCCGTTGTTTGGGAGAGGAGATGCCGGGAGGGTTCCCCGCACAGCCCTCTCTCCTGTTTCCCGAGGAAATCCCCACTAGACAGCGTGGGCATTCGCGTTCACAATCCAGACTGCAAAAAGAATGAAATTTCAGATCGAAAAAGACGTATTTCAGGAGGCTCTCAACCAGGTTCAGCACGTGGTCAGCACGCGCACGACGCTTCCGATTCTATCCAACGTTTTGATCGAGGCGGATGAACTTGGTTTGCAGCTTTCGACGACTGATTTGGATGTCACGATCACCATGCGGGTTGCGGCGAATGTCGCTGAAACAGGATCGGTGACTCTGCCCGCACGGCGACTCGCCAGCATTGTCCGGGAGCTGCCCACAAGTGAGATCAATTTCGAGGTCAATGCTGACAACGCCGCCTCCGTTAAGGCCGGCCCCAGCTTCTTCAAGATCCTCGGACTCCCGAGTTCCGAGTTCCCGACCATCGGCGAGTTCGGAGAAGCGAAAGAATTTACGATCGATCAGAAGCTGCTCAAAGATGCTCTGCGAAAAACGTCCTATGCGATTTCCACGGATGAGACCCGTTACGTTCTCAACGGTGTGAATTGTTTGATTGGGGAAGGTTTGCTGACTCTGGTCGCTACCGACGGGCGTCGCCTCGCGATGGTGGAGCAGGATCTCGAGTTCCCTGCCGGCAACGAGACCGCAGCGATCATTCCAACCAAGGCCGTTAATGAGCTTCAGCGGCTCGTTGAGGACAAGGGCGAGATGAAAGTCTCCTTCACGGACAGTCAGGCCAGCTTTGAGCTGAACGACAGTCACCTCATCACCAAGCTGATCGAGGGGAACTATCCCAACTTCCGCCAGGTCATTCCGGGAGCGGCCAACCACCGCGTCACCGTCGAGCGGGAGACATTCCTCAACGCGGTAAAGCGTGTCAGTCTTCTTGCGAATGAGAAGACCAACTCGATCAAGTTTGCATTCGAGGACAACCAGCTTGCGATTTCGGCCAACTCTCCTGAAATCGGGGAAGCGGAAGAAGTTATTGATGTTCGCTACGATGGTCCCCGGATTGTTGTCGCGTTCAATCCTGAGTTTGTGATGGCTCCGCTGCGCAATCTCGATCAGGACGAAGTCTACGTCGATTTGATCGACGAGAGCAGCCCCGGTGTCATTAAGATCGATGAGCCGTTCCTCTACGTCATCATGCCGATGCGTGTGGCCGGCTGATCTCTGATCAGCCTTCCAGAAAATTCCGGATCAGCGTAAGCCCGGCTTCTTGGCTGCGCTCCGGGTGGAACTGGCAGGCAAAAATATTTCCCTGTCCAATGCTGGAGGCGAAGGAGTCTCCGTACTCGGTTGTCGAGTTGATCAGTCCAGAATCAGCCGGTTGTGGATAGAACGAGTGAACAAAGTACAAGTGAAGAGGGGTGGGGGTGCCACTCCACAGGGTATAGTTCCGTTCTTTCGGTGTGACCTCGTTCCAGCCCATGTGCGGAACCTTGAGTCCGTGACCGGCGTCGAATTTAACTACTTCCCCTTCGAAAAAACCGAGTCCCTTGAGTCCGGGGGATTCGACTGAAGATTCGAAGAGCACCTGGTAACCAAGGCAGATACCAAAGAAAGGGCGATCTGCGCCGAGCCATTCCAGAATGGGCTCGCGCAATTGTTTTCGATCGAGGTCCTCGACACAGTCGCCGAAAGAGCCGACGCCGGGAAAAAGTAGGCGGTCAATGGAATCCATGCCCGAAGGACGGGACACCAGTGAGCCCTCATGTCCCAGAAATTTGAGAACATTGAGAACGTTTTGGAGGTTTCCCCCTCCGTAATCGATCACGCCAACCCGGTTCGCCAT
>JARGNG010000083.1 GCA_029213265.1 Verrucomicrobiales bacterium
TGTCGTCTCCCTTGAGTCCCTCCTTCATGACTTTCTCGATGATCTCGTGATTTTCGTCCGCAAAGAGGGCGGAGGGCAGGCAGGCGAGGGAAAGAACGGCGGCGATGATGGCAAAATATTTCATAGAGGGAGGAGAGTAAGGGGATCTCAATTTGCCTGACAAGAAAAAAGGGTCGATGGAAGAAAAAGTAGCAGGGTGTTGATTCCGAATGGCTTTAAACCTGCTTAAGGAAACGAAAATGAGTGATTACTTCCGCCATACCAAAATCATAGCGACTCTCGGCCCCGCCACGGAGTCGAAAGAAATGCTTTCGAAGCTCATCCGGGGCGGAGTGGATATCCTCCGCCTCAATATGGCGCATGCGTCTCACAAGTGGGTCGAGGACGCGATGTGGTTTGTGCGTGAGGCCTCCAGCGAAGTCGGGCGGCATGTCGCCGTGATGATGGATGTGAAGGGGCCCGAAATTCGGACCGGCTTCGTCGATTTGCCCATTCAGTTGAACGTGGGGGATCTGGTGGAATTCCATACCGAAAAAACGGAGCCGACCGGCGACATCCCCGCGGTTTCGGTGAACTATTCCGGGCTCCCCGGTGAGGTTTCTGTGGGGGACACCGTTCTTGTCGATAGTGGCTTGATCCATCTCAAGGTCATTGAGAGGGACAAGGAAAGAATTCGCTTCGAAGTTCTCACCGCCGGGGAACTTGGATCCCGAAGACACATCAACCTGCCCGGGATTCAGGTCGATCTTCCCGCCTTGACGGAGAAGGATGAGAATGACCTCGCGGCCGGCGTTAAAGCAGGCATCGATTTCGTCGCCCTCTCGTTTGTGCGGGAGGCGAAGGATGTCAAGACCTTGCGCCGCTTTCTCGATGGCCTCGGGTCCTCCGCGAAAATCATTGCCAAAATTGAGGACCAGGCCGGTGTGCGCAACATGGTCGCGATCATTGAGGAAGCCGATGGAATCATGGTCGCCCGCGGCGATCTGGGGATCGAGATTGACTACCATAAACTGCCTCTCGTGCAGACCGAACTGATCCATGCCTGTCAGGCTGAGGGAAAACCCGTCATCGTCGCCACCCACATGCTGGAGTCGATGATTTCCTCGCCGATGCCGACGAGGGCCGAAGTCTCCGATGTATCCCACGCGGTTCGGGAGCAGGCCGATGCCGTGATGCTGTCCGGCGAAACGACGACAGGGGCCTATCCTCTCGAGTCCGTCGAGGTATTTAAGAACATCATCGAGAGCATCGAGCCGTCCGTCAGTGGCGCGCTCAACGACAGGATCAAGCTCAAGGAGCCCAAGTCAATGATGCTCCGTTCGGCGGCCACTCTCGCTCAGGAACTGGGCGGCGCGGGCATCGTCGTCTTCACCCGCAGTGGATTTCTCGCCTACGTGCTCGGCGCACTCCGGCCGAGGGGTGTGCCCATTTACGCCTTCACCGACGACGAGTCCATCTTTCGCCAACTCCTTCTTCCCTGGGGCGTCGAGCCATTCTTCATGGAGTTCTCCGAGGACCCCGAGGAAACGATTCTCCATGCGCTCCAGGTCCTCAAGGAAAAGGAGTGGGCTGAACCGGGGGAGTGGCAGGTCGTGATTACGAACGCGCTCGCGCACGACAAGATTGTCGACACCCTCCAGCTTCGTCAGATCGACTGAAGTCGAAAGGGCGCGAAGCGAACCGAGCACTTCAATACTTCTGAGGAACAAACATGTGATCCGGGACCGGATTGCGATGGTAATCCGGATAGTGCTCCCGGGGAGGAAGGTTGACCCCCTCCTGCGCGACCTCGTCGTAGGGAATCTGATCGAGAAAATGACTGATGCAGTTCAGACGGGCCCTCTTCTTGTTGTCCGCCGGCACGACCCACCAGGGGGCTTCGGGAATGTGGGTCTTTTCCAGCATGATCTCCTTCGCTTTGGTGTAGTCCTCCCAGCGCCGGCGTGACTCGAGATCCATCGGGCTGAGCTTCCAGCGTTTCAAGGGGTCGTGAATTCGTCCCGCGAAACGGAAGCGCTGCTCGTCATCCTGAATCGAGAACCAGTATTTGATCACCCGGATTCCGGAGCGGACCAGCATCTTTTCGAACTCCGGAACGGAACGGAAGAATTCTTTGTATTCCGCCTTCGTGCAAAATCCCATCACCTTTTCGACTCCGGCCCGGTTGTACCAGCTCCGGTCAAAGAGCACAATTTCCCCGGCCGCGGGGAGGTGGGCCACGTAGCGCTGGAAATACCACTGCGTCTTTTCCCGATCATTCGGGGCGGGGAGGGCCGCAACGCGACAAACGCGGGGATTGAGGCGCTGCGTGAAGCGACTGATCGCCCCGCCTTTTCCGGCCGAGTCCCGTCCTTCGAACACGACGACGATTTTCTCCCCCGTGGCAATGACCCAGTCCTGCAGCTTGACCAATTCGACCTGGTGGCGATGGAGTTCACGGAAATAGAGGCGGCGAAAATCCGTCGCCCCTCCGGCCTCCGTCTGGTCCGAGCGATCCTCCTCCGAGAAATCGCCGAGCTCCATTTCGAGCTCTTCATCAAAGTTGTCCGTGAATTCCTCACGGATCCGCCGGAACATTTCCTCTTCGTCCATAGGTTTGAAGATGAACCGAAGCCGCAGGATGGGAAGGAAATTGTACCATAAAATTCCGCCTGCGGGCCCTGTCTACCGCAACGCAATATCCCGAAGGAAGTGTTTCGCGGTGGCAGTTTGTGCATTGATTGCGGCTCGATCGTCGGTCAGGCGAGCCACGGTGACGGGGAACACGTTTATCAATTGGAAACACAGCATCCTCATTGGCATGAGTGGCCACGAAAAAGTGGGGCTTCCCCCTTTCGAGACTTCCATTCAGACCCATCAGGGGGACTTCGTGGGGCAGGGACGATCGGGCATATGAGGGACGGTAGTGGAACGCGGGTGCAGACAGAGCGGGAGATCTGTCCTCCGGTATCCGCCTGATGCCGATCAGCTCTCTTTCCCGAGCAACTTCGCCCGTTCAATCGCCCGCATCATGCCCTTCGCCTTGTTGACGGTCTCGTTGTATTCGTTTTCGGGAACGGAATCGGCGACGACTCCGGCGCCGGCCTGGACATAGGCTTTTCCATTCCGCAGGACGACGGTGCGCAGGGCGATGCAACTGTCGTGATTGCCATCGAAGCCGAAATAGCCGACGGCACCGGCGTAGGCGCCGCGCTTGGATTTCTCCATCTCATCGATGATCTGCATAGCCCGAACCTTGGGGCTGCCGCTCACGGTTCCGGCAGGAAAGGTGGCCCGCATCACATCGTAGGCACTCTGGTCTTCGCGAAGTTTTCCGCGAACATTGGAGACGATGTGCATGACGTGACTGTAGCGCTCCACGATCATGAATTCGCTGACCTCGACGGACTCGAATTGAGCGACGCGACCGACGTCGTTTCTCGCAAGGTCGATCAGCATGACGTGCTCGGCCCGCTCTTTGGGATCGGCGAGCAACTCTTCGGCGAGAGCATCGTCCTCCTCCTGGGTTTCTCCACGCCAGCGGGTTCCTGCGATCGGGCGAATCTTGATCCGGCCGTCGATGGTCTGCACGTGGACTTCGGGGGAGCTTCCCACGAGGGAGAATTCATCGCCGAACTCGAGACAGAACATGTAGGGCGACGGGTTGACGTGGCGGAGTGCCCGGTAGAGATCGATGGGGCGGCCGGTGTAGTCGCTTTCGAAACGCTGAGAGGGAACGACCTGAAAAATATCGCCGGCGAGGATGTATTCCTTCGCCTTTCGGACCATGCCTTCGTATTCCTCTTTCGTCGTATTACTCCGGATTTCCTCCGACTCCGGAGGGTCCTCCATCAGGGAGAAAGGAGCGACGGTTTGTGGCTTCGAAAGGGTTTCGATGATGGCCTTGATCCGTTCGCCGGAGGCGGCGTAGGCTTCTTCGAGGGTATCGAAATCATCGGTGCAGATGTTGGCCACGACCTGCAGTTTGCGGAAACGGTGGTCAAAGATGACGAGGGTGTCGGTGATGACAAACGCCATGTCCGGGAGCCCGAGCCCTTCGTCGGGCGGGCCGGGGACGGTGGGCTCGAAAAAGCGGACCATGTCGTAGCCGAGAAACCCGACAGCGCCTCCGGCAAAGACGGGGAGGCCGTCCTCTTCGACCGGGCGAAACTGTTCCATGAGTCTCTCAACTTCGTGGAGAGGATCTCCCTCCGACTCGGGAAGCTCGCGCTCCGTGAACTCGATCTCGCCTTTCTCGCGGGAGAAAATCGTTCTGCCCTTGGCTCGAATCTCGATACGCGGGTTGGTTCCGAGAAAGGAATAGCGACCGAGGTGATCACTGTTTTCAGCCGACTCGAGAAGGAAGCAGGGGGAGTGGGTTCCCTCGCTGAGTTTTTGAAAGGTCGAAACCGGAGTTTCGTAATCAGCCGCCAGTTCGGTCCACACGGGAATGAGATTTCCACGGGTGGACAGAGACGAAAATTCCTCGAAGGACGGTTTCAACGCAATCATCGCGAGCAGGTGGGCTGATCAGGGATTCCACGCCCGGATTCAGAATGCCCATTCTGTTTGACTCCACTCGCGAGGTTCGCTGTTGGAGTTGCTCTGGGATGCTGCCGCGGCGGGGACGGTAGATTCGCACACCCGAGCCGTTTTGGCAGGTTTTTCTTCTGAAATCCTCGATTCGTAGGTCTCGGTCCGCGCGGCGGCCCGGAAAGGGAGCGGGTCGCTGCGGTCGGCACATTCCACCTCGACCGCCGCAAAACCTTTTTCCTCGAGCTTGCGGCGAATCACCGAGCAGGCGAGATCGGCAGTATTGCAGTCGCTGCTGAGGTGACCGAGGACGATACGGGTCAGGGAAGGGGAGGCGATGTGCTCGATGAGGTCGGCGGTCTGATCGTTCGAAAGGTGCCCGTGACGATTGCTGATGCGCTGCTTCGTGGCCCAGGGGCGTTTCGTGTCATTCTGCAGCATGACTTCGTCGTAATTGCTCTCAGTGAAGAGCGTATCCACCCCGCGCAGGCGTTCGATGATCATTCGCGTGACATGCCCGACGTCGCTGAGCACGCCGACGCTGCTGCGTTCGCAGCGAAAAACAAACCCGACCGGGTCGACTGCGTCGTGGGGGACGGAAAAGGACTCGACCTTGATCCCTTCGATCGCGAATCCGTTTCCGGCTTCGAAAGGTCTCCAGACGACTTCTGATTTCACCTGCTCCCGAACCAGTGCACAGGTGTGTGTCGTGGCGTAGACCGGCAGTTTCCGCTTCCGGGTGAAAACGTCGATCCCGCGTGTGTGGTCGCCGTGCTCGTGGGTGAGAACGATTCCGCTGAGCGTATCCGGATCGATCCCGAGCAGCTCCAGTCGCAGGCAGAGCTGTTTTGCAGAAAGGCCGGCATCGATGAGGATGCGGGTATCGCCGAGGCACAGCACCGCACTGTTACCCGAACTACCACTTCCCAAGACGGCCAATTTCAGCATGGGAATCAGCTTAGGTAGTTAAGCCCTCCAAACAAATGAAAAAACGACATTTTTTGACCCGGAAGTCTCTGGCATCCGCTCGCAGGTTCATGGTTTCTCTTTCTTTTCGTCCCTGCCCTGCGGCACCGGGGAGAGAATCGGGTCAAACTTCGACGGGTCCGGCATCTGGCTGTGTCGCACCCAGTAGACGGAGCCTGCTATCGCTCCGGACGTGATCTCGACCTCGACTGCGTCCGCTTCCGCGCGAATCGTCGTCATCGAAATCGGGCTGGTGATGCGCCGGATCGAAAGGCCGGTGAGGTCGGCACTGGCGCGTTCTCCGGGGGTAGGGAACCGGGAAAAGAAGGAGCGAAGGCTGTCGGGAGAGTCCGCGAGATAAACCGGGTCTCCGCTTCGGCCGAGGGTGACCGGTTCGTTTTCCCCGATGGCGCTCGGTAGCTTGACACTGTTCGGAAGCCGGTTGTTGGCCATGTGAATGCCGAGCCTCATGGAGCCATAGATCCCGAAAACAAAGACGAAGAGGACTCCCAGTCTGATCAGGAATCTGAGCCCCGGGCGCTTGCGCCGGGTGGTTTTGCGAGCGGAAGGCGGGGATGGTTCTGCGGGCGTCTCCATAAAACTACGCGTCTTCGCTCAGGGCTTCTTATCACCGCGTTTGGATAGCTTTTTACTCGATTTGTCGAGGAGCTTCTTCTCCTCTTTGGTCAGGCTTTGAAAGCCCTTCTCATTGATCTTGTCGAGAATCGCGTCGATTTCATCGGTCACGAAGGGCTTCGGCTTTTTCTCGCCGGGCTCTTCCGAATCGACCCGGCGGATCGTCACGAATCCAAATTTCTTTTCCCCGCGGCCGGGCTCTTCCGGAGCGACTCCCGGAACCTGGCGACCGCGACTGCGCTTGCGGCTTCGCGTGGGACCGCTACGCCTTGAGGCAGCGAGGTGATAGCCCTTCTTTACATAGAGCCATCCCACCAGCATTCCTCCGAAGTGAGCCATCACCGCAGTCGCGGGTTGATTGGGGTTGGGGGCTGCGATCGAAAGGAGAAGGGTGAGGCAATTGATCCCGATGATGAGGATCGCAATGAGCTTCGGAGTGATTGTTACCGGAGGAAAAATCAGGCGATGCGGCTGGTTCGGCATCAGGGTGACGACGGCAAAGAGCAGTGCGAGGACAGAGCCTGAGGCTCCGACGATGTGCGCTCCATCGGACATGAAAACACTCCAGAGAAGCTGGAGAGCCCCGCCGAAGAGGCCGCCAAGCAGGTAGATCCGGAGGACATGCTTCGGCCCCGCGATCATGAGCAGGTTTCTTCCGAAAAAGAACAAACCGATCATGTTGAAGATCAGGTGCATCGGTGAGGAGTGGACAAACTGATAGGTCAGCGGAGTCCAGATCATTCCCGATCCGAGATTGACGAGCGAAAGTCCGAACCAGTCCTGGAGCTTCGCGCTCAGAAGCAAATCCACCACGTAGATCGCGATATTGATGACGAGAAGCCAGGTCACGATCGACCAACTGCCTCCACGTTTTCGTGGTTCTTCTCTCATGTAATCGCGGGAATAAATGCTCATCGGCGAAAAAAAGCAGGGGGTGAGCGGGGAATCGCCCGGTAAAAAAAGGCGAAGTTCTTGATAATTTGGGGTTGAAAGTATCTAAGAATTCTTGATGATCTACTATCAAATATGAATACGACGGGATATCTGATTCTCATCGCTGCACTTCTGATTGTAGCGACCCTTTTGCTCTACGCGAGATTTGTTTCCCGTGCCAGAGAGAATTCGCTGCATCATAGTCCGATTGAACCCCTCGCGCCAATAAAGGAGCAGGGAATTCTGGACGAGATGGAGGAAGCGGAAGCTCCGCTTGCGGAGGGCGAGGTTCTGGAGATCGAGGACGAGGCAACGATGATCAACGAGATCGCGGACCCTGTTGTCGTTGAAACCGCGGAAGACCTGCCGGAAATCATTTTTGAGGAATCTGTGGTCGTAGAGGCAGAAGAGGTTTTGGAAGAGGAGCCGGAGCCTGCGGCACCGGTGGAGCAGATCGCGATGCGAAGGCATGAGCCGACCGGCGAGGATAGCGAGGGGGCGGAGGAAAAGAATCGCAAGGGCGAGTATCTCGATGAATTGCAGGAGGCTGCTGCCGGGCTTGCGATGTTGATGCGTTCCTCCACGGTTGCGAAGCGCTCGACCCCCGTGGTCTACGCGCCGGACGAAGAGGGCGTCGCTGAGGTCGAGAAGCAACTCGAAAGAGAGGAAGCCACTTCCGAACAGATTTTGATGGAAGTGGCCGAACCCGTAGCGGCTGAGCCCGTTGAGGCAGAGCAGGAATTTCAGGAGTCGACCGAGACGGCGTCCGTCGTGGAGGAGGCCGTAGAGGCCCGGGAAACGGATCCGGTCGAAGAAGTCGCGGTAGCTGATTCCGAATCCGAGGTCGAAGTGGAGTGCGAGGTTTCCGAAGAGCGTCCCGCGATCAACGTGCTGGAATTGCTGGGTTCCGATGTCTGTGATCAAATGGAGAAAATCGACTCGGGCCTGGATGCTCTGGAAGAGCTCGTCAACAGCATCGAGTCCAGCCTGTCCGCATTATCTCCTCTGGAATGGGAGGCCGACGGGGAGTTGTCCTCTGTGGAAGGCGAAGAGATCAGCGTTGCTGCCTGATTACACGATGACTCAATTCGCGGGTTCGGTCTACTTTACTTTCTTTCCGGTCGCGAGTAGATAGTCGGCATGGGAAAACTGGGAGCGTTTTGGGGATTTCTTGGAGTGACCGCCTTATTGGGGTATGCCGTCTATCGGCTGGCTCCACGGGCGATGGAAGCTTTGGAATCACCGCTGGAGACCAGGCATTGGATCTTTCTCGTAGTCTTTGCGCTGTTCATGCTGGTAGCGGAAGGCTATCGGGGCTTTCAGAAAAAGTTCTCTCCGAGAACGGCGGCGCGCGTGAAATACCTGCACGATCATCCCAGGCCGCTTCACGTTCTTCTCGCCCCGTTTTTCTGCATGGGGTATTTCTTCGCAAAGCGAAAGACGCAGATCACTGCGATCTGCCTGACCCTGGGAATCGTTCTCCTCGTGGTGCTGGTTCGTTACCTCCCGTTTCCCTGGCGGGGACTCGTCGATTTCGGCGTCGTTCTTGGGCTCAGCTACGGAATTCTTTCTTTCGTGATCTTCACTGCGAAAGCCTTGTTTGGAAAAGACTATCCGCATTCGCCGGAGACGCCCTAGTCGCCGCTGGTTTGGTGCGAGCGCCGAAGAAAGAAGCCCCGCTAGGAGCCGGCCTCTTTTCCGGACACAAAAAACCCGGAGTTCAGAGAACTCCGGGTTGGGAAATGGGATCGGATATTGGTCCGGCCGTTGGATGATTATCCGACGGTGGTCCAAACACGACAGCGGCCATTCGAATAGATGTCCTTGTAGGTGGTCTGGAGCACTTTCCGGCAGTAGCGGCGGCCATTGCTGTCATAGGTCACGTGGGGCACGCGTTTTTTGGAAACGACGACCGTTTTAATCACGTAGGGAGCCTGGTTTTGAACTTCCCCGCAGCAGGCCGCGGCGTTGTAGCGACGGTGGTCTCCGTAGTGGCGATAGGGGAGAAGCTGATAGAGGCGGGGCGTCTGAAATTTGCTGGTCGCACAGTTGTTGTTCCCGCAGGAGCGATATCCGGTGCCGCCGGCGCTGGCGGACGAGGGAAGAAGATGCAGGGCGGAGAAGACCGCGAGAGTGAGAATGGGCAGGAATGTTTTCATTTTAGGCAGGTTTGAGAGTCAAAAATAAGAAGTCTCGCAAATAGAATAGCCAAAATGGGTGTTATGTCCAGTATGATAATTCAAATAATTACCTCGCTTTTCTTAACGAATCAGAAGACCCACCCGAGCGGGGTGCGGTTACTTCTGGAGTTCTTTCGCGATCGCTTCGAATAGCTCCTCTTTGAGCTGTTCCGAGTAGCCGCTGTGGCTCCAGGCAATCGTGCCGTCTTTGGCAATCACCACGGTGTGGGGGATTCCCTCGACCTGATAGGCTTTGCTCACGGCCATATTGTGATCAAATGCCACCGGCGTTTCCTGCCAACCGCGAGCTTCGAGAAAGCCGGTCACAATGGGCGCTGTCTCGGCCTGATTGATGGCCCGGAAGATGACGGCTCCCGGTGGAAATGCTCTCACTGCCTCTTTTACGTCCGGCATCGCCTTGATACAGGGGCCGCACCAGGTTGCCCAGAAATCGAGAACGACGACCCGTCCTTTGTTGGCCTTGAGGGAGAATTTCTCGTCCTCTCCCAACATCGTCAGCTCAATGGGAGGGGCCGGTGTTCCGATGAGAGGGGATTCAGAATCTCCTCCGGCACCCGGAATATTCGGGTCCGGCGTCAGTTCCAGCTTCCAGTCGGCGAAGGCGGAGAGGCCGGACTGCTCGATTTCCCGAGCCGGGGTTGCCGGGCCACGACGCATCTCGCGGATGTTGGAGATCGAAACGCTGCACTCTCCCAGTATGGCAGAGCGTCCCACGAAACGGTTGTTGTCAATCCGCTCGGAGCGCAGACGAAGGCGGCTGCCATCCATCAGGGTAAACTGATGCGTCACCGGGAATGTATCAAACGGACGCGGCTCCTCTTTTGGCGCTTCCTCTGTTTCCTCTTCGGAAGAGGGTTCTTCCGAAGGCTTCAGCCAAATGATTGCTGAAACCCGGTGGCGGGGAAGCTCGAAGGTCTGGTCGCTGGAGGAAAAGCGAATGCTGTCGCCGGACGCCGCCTGCAGGGTTCCTCGAAGGAGATCGCCATTCGGAGCAATGAGGAGGTGGGTGGGGGGCTTTTCACGGAGCGAACGGGGGACGGTCAGTGCATTGGCCTTGGCTTTCGGATCGATAATTCGCCGGGGAATGCTTCCCGGAGCGCGCTCGATGCGGAAATCGGTCAGAGTGATTTCATTGTCATTCTGATTCCAGCCCTGCCAGCCACCGCCCATTTTGAAATAGAGCCCGTTTCCGGAAACATTTTCCGGGTCGACCGGAATCGTAAGGGTCGACTTTCCGTTAACGATGACCTGCACCTTGTCCGGCTCCGTGCTGATCTCAAATTTTGCTTTGTTGCCCACGATGGGGATTTGATCACCGGAAAAGGAAAAGGCTCCGCTTTCCTTGAGTTTGCCGACGAAGAGCCGGTTGCCCTGCGCCGCGATGATGACATCGGTGGAAGCGGTGGTTTCATCCGGGCTGTCGGCGAAGAGTCGCAGAGTGATGGCGCCATAGGATTGATCCCACTCCGAGGTGAAGTAAATCCGGTTCCCCAGAAGGAGAGACGGATTGCCGAAGCTACCGGCCTGGATGATGGCCTTTTCTTTCGTGAGGACAACATCGTCTTCGTTCTCCTCCGACTCCTCCCATTCACTGTCGCCAAATCCTTCGAGGACCCGTCCCGCGCCACCAATGTCGACCGCGCGAACCATTTCGATCGGGAGTTCAAGTTGACCCGTGACCCGGCTCGTGAAGTGAACGTGTTTCCGGGTAACAGAAATCAGCGAACCAACGAGAATCTCATCATTTTCCAGATACACGCGACCTTCGCCGATCATATTGGAACCGGCAGGTTTCGAGGCCGGGAACGGTGTCCGCGTCACCTTTGCTTTCAGATTGTCGGCAAAGGGAACCGCCCGGCTCGCTCCGGGTGGTTGCCATCCGATAATCTTTTCTTTCTCCGATTCCGGAAGGGGGCGAATTGCACCGTGTAGCGAGAGGCCTTCCCCTTCGAGATGATCGCTCGATCCTGCTTTGGCGAGTTTCGTCGGCGGAAAGTGGATTTCCCGGGCATCCTCGAGACCAATCGTGACCGGATTTTCTGACCAGGGCGGCAACACGGATACGCTTTCGGCATCGACCGAGCGAAAGTCGCCGCTAACGGTCGTTCCTCCGAACCAGGCGATCCGCGTGACTGACTCAGCTGCCTCGGGGGCCGTGGCGGTTGGGGAAAGAATGATTTCCTGGATTTTTTCGAGGGCGTGACTTCGGCCTCCGATTTGAATCGCAGAGGATCCGGGAGCCAGTCGAATGTCACTGATGCCGAATCGGGGAGGGCTGCCGACGAGCTGGACTCGCGGTTGGGAGAGATCGATGACCTGAACCGGGTTTCCGTCCCATTCCTGGACAGTCAGGGAATGGAGCTTCAGCTCGGGATTGTGATTGTGAATCGAAAATCCCCGTGCAAGCGCCTTGGCTCTGGAAGCGCTGTCTCCCGCTGAGCTTGCCCGGTCGACGAGGGCCTTGTTGAGCGAGGCGAGGAGTTTTCCGGAAGGATCGCAAAGGCGCAGGTCGCCGCTGTCCTGGTTCCAGAACAAGCGAAAGTTGAGGCTCCTGGTATCCTTCGTCAGTTCCATGACCGGGGCAAATCGGGTTCGGTAGGTCAGGACGAGAAACTTGTCCCAGGTTTCAATGCGGGGGCCTTCCTCCGCGTTTTGAATCAGGCCGATTTCCAGGTTCGGATGGCCGAGAGGAAATTCGGCACTGAAACGGATTTCCACGGAGGAGGGGAACTCGATTTTGCGAAACAGGTTTCCCGACCATTGGTGGGTCGCGAAGGCTCCTTTCAAATCCGTAAACCAGTCGGTCGTCTTGCGGTCCCGCCCTGTCGAGGTCCAGCCTTCGAGGTCCCCGGGTCCGGAGTAGCGAAGGGATTCGCTGTTGATGTGGACAATGCGCTCGATCGCATCGCGTCGAATCTCGACCGGGGCCGTAAACGGGGCACAGGAAAGAGTGACGGCTTCGCTCCCGATCTCGATCAGCTGTCCATCGAGTCGGTCGCCGTTGAGCAGAACGATTCGAAACTCAGGCTCGCTTTGGCCCGTGGCATCCGGCTTCCGGTTCGTCGAAGAAAAGCGGATGCTCTCAAGCTGATCCAAACTCAACTCGAAGGGCTCACTGAAGGGGGCCGCCTTCCATCGGATCTTTCCTTTCTCACTTTCGAGGATGTTTCCTTTCAGTTCGTCCCCGTTGTTCCAGCGCAGCCATGCTTCCTCTGCGGAAAGGCTTCCGCAGAAAAATGCGACGAGAACGAGAATGGGAAAGAATCTGCGCATGCCGAATTAGAAGCGCTCGTAGATGGGGAGAAAACGATAGTTCAATGCCAGGGCGAGAAGGGACATCGCAGTTCCATAGGCTTCTCCATAACTCCCTACAAAACTCCCGTTGTCTGCCTGCTGGTCCGCGAGCATCCGGGCGGTGGACCGGTTCCACTTGTCCCAGGCGATGGGGTCTCCCTGAAACAAGGCCTGGGCCATGTAGTAATAGAAGTAGTGCGTGTGCGCGGACTCTTTGTGTTCGAGCCTCTCGGAAATGTGGGAAAGGGACGCTTCGAATTCCTCCCAGTCCCGCTTGTGTCCGACGGAATAGACAAGCGTCGCGACGGCGGATCGCGCCATCGATTCTCCGCCCCCGCCGATGCCGCCGCTGTAGGCAACAAAGCCGGAGGATGCGGTGTTTCGCTGCATGTAGGTGAGCGCGTTTTCGATCGTTTCATCCGGCACGGCGATTCCGGCATTGCGGCAGGC
>JARGNG010000084.1 GCA_029213265.1 Verrucomicrobiales bacterium
TTTATGATGTTTTCAGATCAATCTCCGCGTGTCTACCCTTTCGGGGGAAGTTCAAACAGGTAAGAATGGTTTTCTCATGAGCGTGAACTGGGGTCGGTTTGAATGAGATGGGTTCTAGCGTCACCAATAGACTTCCGGTGCAGTTCCGACCTGCCACATTTTTCGAACCAAACCGATAGATCGCGTAGAGATCGATACTCTGCACCAACGCTTACCGCTATGCTCTGTTGACCGGACTCAGTTCAGCCCTTCTCCTATCTGACACTACCCTTTCATTTGCACACGAAGAGCTGCAGGCGTGTTGTTGCGATACTTTTTCATGATTCGGGTAAGGTAGAAACGATTGGCGAATCCGGCTTGCTCGGCCACAGACTCGATGGGGAGATCGGTCTGCTTCAAAAGACGATAGGCGTGATTCAGGCGCAGCTCGATGAGGTAGCGAATGGGCGAGAGGCCTGTGTGCTGGACGTACAACTCACTCACGGCTCGCTCACTGAGCCCAGCAGTTTTGGCGATAGTCGACACCGTGAGTTTTTCTGTGAAATCGGATTCCATCAGGGAAATGGCACGCTCCAATCGTGGGTCGGAAATGGCAGCGTTCCAAAGGGCGTCGGGAGCGTGAGAGAGAACCAGCGAAAGGAATTCCGTCACGCGCCAGAGGAAAGCTGGATGAGACAAAACCGGATCAGCATCCTGTGCCGGACACACTTCGGCGAGCAGCTCTGCGATTCGATGGGAAGGTTCGATGCAATAAATCCCCGGCATGGGAGCTTTGAGAAGGCCGCTAACGGTGAAGTGAAGATACCATTTACTGAAACATTGCCGCGCTTCAAATTTCAGTTCAGAATGCGGCGGGATGAGATACAGCATGCCGGTATCGAGAGGCGAAGACTCTGAATTTTTCACCAGAAAGGCTCCTGCGCTGAGTGGATAGTAAAGTCGCCAGAAAGGTGCTCCGGGACCAGAAATTTCCCACTTTTCAAGGCGGACACACTGATGAATCAGCACATCAAAACCAAATGTGGGAACATCGGCGAGCCGTTCCCCGATGATGAAAGTCGACTTGGCTTGGGATTGGACGCGGATATTTTTTGGCATGGATACAGCAGCAGAATAGGATACAGAAAAACTCCTCTCTGTGCATTTCATTTCCTGCCGGGCTTGCGGAGGCTACACCCGATTCGGTGAACCCTATGACGAACTCTCTTCTTCCAAAAATTCTGCTCTGCTTCGTTTTTGCGGCGGGCTCGATTTCTGCTTCTGCTCAGGATGGCTTGGCGAAAAACGACCGCATCGTGTTTCTCGGAGATTCCATCACGGCTGCGGGGGCTCGGCCGAAAGGCTACATCACGATGGCTTCCGAACAGTTGAAGCAGCTCCATCCTGAGCTGAATCTGAAATTGATCGGAGCGGGAATTGGTGGCCATAAAGTTCCGGATTGCCAGAAGCGCCTGCAAACCGATGTGCTCGATCACAAGCCGACGATTGTTTTCATCTATATTGGCATCAATGACGTCTGGCATTGGAGTCATCCCAAAGTAGTCGCCAGAGGAGGGAAAGGAACGACGCCGGAGGATTTTGAGAGCGGGTTGCGCGAGATGGTCCAAAAGATCAACGAGGCAGGTGCGCGGGTGATTTTGTGCACGCCCACGGTGATTGCTGAAAAATCCGACGGAACCAATCCTGACGATGAAAAGCTGGACGAATATGCAAACATCTGTCGCAAAGTCGCCACGGAGACCAAGTCTCAACTACTCGATCTTCGGATGGCATTTATTACCCATTTGAAGGCGAATAACCCACAGAATGTAACCGAAGGAATCCTCACTTCTGACAGCGTTCACCTGAATGAAGCGGGCAACAAACTGGTCGCCGAACTTGTGGTTGGTGCGTTGATTCCGACTGGTGAAGAAACCGCCGCGACGGGCGCAGGCGAACGCGGTCGCACCCTCTACTCGCAGCTCTGTTTCAACTGCCACGGCCGTAATCTGGAAGGCGGACAAGGCCCGGCGCTGAACGATAGCTACTGGCAACATGGTTCGTCGCCCGAGGCGATTTTGAAAGTCATCACCAAGGGCGTTCCTGGTTCACCGATGATTCCCTACGAAGCGGTGTTCCCGGAAGAGGATCGAATGGCGCTGCGGGATTTCATCTTGTCGAAGCAGGAGGGACTCCGGGAGACGGTTCGCTCCATCTATCCGCGCGAATATTTCGCCGGAAATCGATTCACGCCCGAGCTGTTCAATTCGGTCGAGTCTCTGTCACAAACCCCACTTCCGGAAAATCACTACTACGCTGAGCGCAACACCGACGGGATTCTGCGCGGGCAGTCGAAGCTCTACATCAGCGAGGCGAATGACTACACTTTTTCCGCTCGGCCAAATGGGAGAACGTCAATCTTTCTCGATGGGGTGGAAGTTTTCTACTCAGACGAGAAGACGGACAAAAGCACTCACGTCAGCAAGACCATGTCCTTGCAGCCGGGTGTGTATGATTTGGAAATATTCCACGAGGAAAAAACGGCGCACAGCTATCGATTCAGCGGCTCGATTCGAAGCAAGTCCGGCAGGCACTTCGTCCTGAACGGTCGCAGTTTGCAGGGGAATATCCCCAAGTTCGTCCGGGCACGACCAGGCGAAGCGCAGGTTGTCCGAAAGTGGATCGACGGCCTTTCACCGCGTGCCTTGCTCTGCCTGCTGCCCAACCGGGTGATCGTCGCCTACCACCCGGTCGACGGACGCGTGCTGGCTGCCTGGCACTCCGCCGAGATCAACCAGACGCCCTCGCTGCCCGATCGCAGCGCGAAGCCGTCGGTGATCAACGGGGTATCCATTGACGATGCCGGGACAGCCCTTCTCGAAGGAAAGCAGATTCGCTTTCTTCGCTATGAGATCGATGGGGGAAAGGCGGTCCTCGTTTCACAAGTGGACGGCGTCGAAAAGGTCAGCGTCATCTCACCCAAGGGGGAAACCGGCTACACCCTGACAAACCAATAATACTTTTCACGAACCAACCCTGTTGCATGAACGAATCGCTCCTGTCTGATCGTCAGAACCACCGTATTTCCGTCTTTGTCATCGCTGCCGCGTTGGCATTCCTGTCGGCGACTTCCGCCTTCGCGCAGATTCCCGCCGGCTACAAGATCGAGACCGTTGAACTCCCCAAGGGCGCGGTCACCATTCTCGGTCTTTGCCACAAACCCGACGGCACTCTCGCGGTCGTCTCCTGGGAAGGCGAGGTCTGGGAGTACCGGGACATGACCTGGACGCGCTTCGCCGAGAATCTGATGGAGCCGAACGGAATCTACTACGACGTGAAGGAAGATGCCTACTACGTCGCGCAAAAGCCGGAACTGACCCGCCTCGTCGATACCGACAAGGACGGCATCTGCGACAAGTATGAGTGCGTCACCGACGCCTTCGGAATCTCGGGAGAATACCACGAGTACCACTATGGACCTGTTGTTGATTCCCTCGGGCGAAAGTATGCCTCGCTGAACCTGGCTGCGCGCGGCGAGTTCACGGTTCCGGATGGAAAAGAACCCGGCAAAGGCGGCGGCAACATGTCCTACAACGCTCCGTGGCGTGGCTGGGTCTATCGATCCGATCGCCCGGGACATTTCCAGCCGCTGGCCAATGGTTTCCGCTCTCCCTGCGGCATCGGAATGAGTCCGAATGACGAGCTGTTCATCACAGATAACCAGGGCGACTGGGTTGCGGATTGTTGCATGTATCATGTGAAGGAAGGCAACTTCTACGGTCATCCCGCCTCACTGCCGGCGCGCCCGGATTTTACAAAGGAGAAAGTCCTGTCGATGACGGCGGCTGACTTCGCGAAACTGCGCACGCCGCCGGCGGTCTGGTTTCCGCGCGAAACGATTGCCAATTCTCCGGGGAGCCCGATTTGGGATACGACCGAAGGGAAATTTGGTCCATTCTCCGGCCAGATGTTTCTCTGCGACCAGCGCCAGTCGAACTACTTCCGCTGCGGCGTGGAAACGGTGGACGGTGACTACCAGGGATGGTGTGTCGATTTCCTTCGCGGGCTCGAATCGGGGCCGGTAAAGCTGTCCTTCGATTCTCAAGGTCGCCTTTGGTCGGCGCAAGTGGGGCGTGGTTGGTTTAGCGTCGGTGGCAAGCGCACCGCGTTGCAATATGTGAAGTGGGATGGCGAAACCACGCCGTTCGCAATTGAGTCGACCTCGCTCACAAAGACGGGTTTTGAGGTGAAGTTCACACAGCCGCTTGCCGAGGACGTGACACCTTCCGCAAAATCCTATCACTACCACTACTACAGCACCTACGGCTCGCCGCCGGTAGATGAAAAAGAACACGAAGTCAGTGCTATGGTGATTTCAAAAGATCGGAAATCTGTAACCTTCGATGTGCCCTTGACTGCCAACAAGATCTACGCCCTGCAGTTTCCCGAGCAGAAATCGACGAACGGAAAATCGCTCGATTTCGACACGATTTTCTATACCGCGAACAAACTACGGCCCGCCAAAGAACCTCGTCCGGGACGAAATGTAGGCTGGTCGCTCGCCGGCTCCAGCTGGGATCGCAACGACAAACGCCGCCCGCTTCCACCGATCGTCGAGCCGCTTCCGGCAGGAGAATACAACCTGCCTACCCCCGAGGAGGCAACTGTGCTCGACGCTGCTCAATGGACCAATCCAGATTGGAAATTCGACGCCGAAGGCGTGATGCCACGCGGTAAAGGCAACAACGAAACCAGGGAAAGTTATGGCAATGCCAGGATCCATCTCGAGTTTCGTTTCGATCCTTCCGATGATCCGGAATGGACCGGTCAGCTTTTCGGGAATTCAGGAGTGTTTTTGATGTCTGGCTACGAATTGCAGGTCCTCAACAGCTACCAAAACCCGACCTTTGCCGACGGGCATTGCGGCGCGATCTACGGCCAGCACCCACCCCGGGTGAACGCCTGTCGAAAACCCGGCGAGTGGCAGAGTTACGACATTTTGATGAAGGCCCCCGAGTTCGGAAAGGACGGAAGCGTGGACGAGCCGCTGCGCGCGACGATCTTCCATAACGGCGTGCTGATTCACGATGATGTGTGGGTTTATGGTGAAGTCGGTGGACCTTACAAGCCGCATGGAAAACGACCGCTCAAGATTCAGGATCACAAAGGCACGGGCGTTTCGTTCCGTAATTTGTGGATTGTTCCTGATGTTGACTACGACCAATCGCTTGATGCATTTCGGGCGAACTTTGGCAATACCCCAAATAGCTTTGTCGAAACAACCGATGAACCCAAGCGTCCACCGATCACGATTCTCAACCCCGGCATGGTTCGCGACATGGACGTCGATGGCAACCGTATCATTACCGTGGAAGAGTTCATCGGATACCGTGCAAAGCAGTTTGATCCGATGGACAAAGATAAAAGTGGCCTGCTTGATGCAAGTGAATTCCCACACCCCAACGCGCTCAAGGGCGGCGATAAAGATGGGGACGGTAAACTCACTCGCGAGGAACACCTGGGGATTTTCCGCGGCCAATTTCCAAACGTGGATGTGAATGGCGATGGAGTCATCACAGCTGAGGATAAACGCTGAACTTTGATCGGTTGTGATGAGATGGCTACATCGCGTCACAAATAGACTTCCGGTGTTGTTCCGACCTGCCACATTTTTTGGGCCGATGGTGTTCCGCTTGAGCTTAGTCAGACAAATAAGCGCCTAAGGAGGCGATCATCGCTCATTCGGGTTCACCGGAGCAGCGATCACGACCATGCCCAGCAGCGGCGACGCGCCTTCCACCTGGATGCGGAGGTCCACGCCTTCACTCGATCCAAAGTTGGCGTCGCTGACTCGGAAGCGATGCTCTTCCCAGAAGGGTTTGTTTTTCAGTTCAAAGGCGACGGTATCGCCGAGCTTCATGCCACCCTGCCCCTGGTAATGGATCGAGATCGTGCAGTGGTCTTCGATCCGGAAATAGAGAGTGATTTCGACTTCCTTGATCGCCCCGTTCTGAAACCCGGGATCGGTCACCTTCAACTCGTAGCTGTCGCCCTCCACCAGGAGTGCGGACGGCAGCCGACGCCCATCCTGCGAGTCCTTCGCCAAGCCTGAGTTCGGGATGATCAAGGCGTCCTCCATGCGCAAGTTGCTCATGTCCAGCTCCAGCCCGTATCCCTTCGGGAATGGCTGGTTCGCATCGGCGAGGATATAGACTGTCTCGATGAGATTCCCGGGCAGAAATTCCGCGGCCGCGGAGCGCAGAAACCCCTTCGCGAAATGAAAGTCTTCAAAGGATACCTGGCCCTCGTTTTCGAAGCCAAGGTGATGCGAACCCGCTCCGCCCGACTGCACCGTAATCCTGGCACCTTCTCCACAATGGATGCTGTTCGCTCCCCGGTTGCTCGGTCCGGTGATGGAGGTTTGCTGACAGAAGAGATGCCCGCCTTGAACATCCCAGGTTTTGTCCGAAGTCCCCATCGCCAGGCTGCAATAGAATCGAGCTTCTCCAGCAAAGCTGGGATACGTCCTGATGCCGTAGGTCCCATCGCGGCCTCCGATGTGGTTGATGTTGCAGGTGGACGAGATGATGTCGAAGCTCTTCGCTCCATTCTTAAAGGCATAACCTTGCTGCAACTGCTCACCACCGACCATGAGAGCCTGACCACTGGAATCGTCCAGGGTCATCAGCGTGTGTGAGGCATGGTTGAAAATGCTCATCACGACATAGTCGTCGCAGCCGTTGAGATAGATAGGCTCGTAGGCTTCATTCACCCTGAATTTGAATTCCTCCAATTCCGGCGTTTTGGGGCTGCCGGGTAGCCAGGCATTCCGCCAGAAATCGGGCTTGATGTGGCAGTTCTGGATCCGGCCTCCGGAACAGTGGTTCGCCCGGCATCGGTGGGAGATCGATCCCCCACGGGGCGCTCACTTCCGAACGACAAAAGAACGCTCCGCTCAGTCGCAGGGCGTGCAACGCTTCGCCGAGCGGGTCGACGGACCGAAATGCTTCCTCCGTGGAATTTGCAGTGGAATGATCCGACATGGGGAAAAGACGCCCATTTTGGACGAATGGTCAATTCTCTTGGAGTCGCTGCCATAGCGGATTGAAATGGGATCGGTCAGATTGGGTGTGATGAAAACAATCACACCATCCCAACCCACCCCGAACGTAAATTCTGCTACCTCACCCTTCCTCGTGATCGGGGGCAGCGGAAAAACCGGCCGTCGCGTCATCGAGCGCCTCAAGGCGCTCGGGCACGAGGTCAGCAGCGCCTCCCGCTCCAGCAGCCCCGGCTTTGATTGGAACGACGACGCCAACTGGAGCGAAGTTCTTGCGGGAGTCAAAGCTCTTTATGTCACCTACCACCCCGACCTGTCGGTCCCCGGCGCATCGGATCATATCCGGGCGCTGCTGGCAGTCGCCAAAGCGCAAGGTGTCGAGCGCATCGTTCTCCTCTCCGGCCGTGGAGAAGAGGAAGCACAACTTTGCGAGCGTCTCGTTCTCAACTCCAGCATTCCGGCAACGATCGTTCGCTGTGGTTGGTTCAACCAGAACTTCTCCGAATCCTTCTTCCGCGATCTTCTCATGAGCGGAACACTCGCCGTGCCCAACGCACATGTCGGCGAAGGCTACGTCGATGCCGACGACATCGCCGATGTCGCCACCACTGCACTCACGGAAGAGGGGCACGAAGGACAGATCTACCAATTGACCGGACCAGAGTTGCTCACGTTCCGGGACGTCGCAGCCATCTTTCATGAAGTCACTGGACACGAGCTGAACGTGGTCGACGTCTCTCGAGAAGAGTTCGTCGAAGGACTTGTAGCAGCTCAATTGCCGGAAGGCATGGTCCAGCTCGTCGACTATCTCTTCAATGAAGTTCTCGAAGGCCGGAATGCCAGTCTCGGCGACGGTGTCCTGCGAGCTCTCGGTCGTCCTCCCCGTGACTTTCGCAGCTTCCTTCAAAAAGCACATCTTGCGGGAGCCTTCGGCTAACAAAACAAAAAAGGAGGGCGGTCAGCCATAGCCAACCGCCCTCCTCAGCTTCTTTTCGATTCTATTCCAATCCATCTTTTCACCATGACAGCACACTTCATTTTCAACGGGCTTCTTACCTTTGCCACACTTAGCACCCTCCTCGTCGCGGGACTTCTCTTTACCTTTGCGCTCCTCGTCATGCCAGGGCTCGGACAACTGGACGACCGTGGGTTTCTTCGGGGATTTCAGGAGATCGACCGAATCATCCAGCAAAATAACCCTGTCTTTGTGGTGGTCTGGTTAGGATCAATCATCAGCCTGCTCGCCGTCACAGTGATGGGATTTGGCCAACTCAATGGCTTGGCTCAAGGACTGCTCATTGCGGCGACATTACTTTACATGCTCGGAGTTCAACTCCCAACGATGCAGGGCAACGTCCCCCTCAACAATCATCTGCAATCTCTCGAACTCACAACCATGGGTGAGCCGGACCTCGCGGAAGCTCGTCAATCGTTCGAGCTGCCGTGGAATCGTCTCAACCTCTTCCGAACCATCATCAGCCTCGTCGTTGCGATCCTGTTGATCGGGGTGGGCATTCTGAGGTAGCAAGAAGAAGTCATCTCCCGCCCGGACGGACCCTGAGCCCCTTCACGCAAATCTGCCCACTTTTTTGTCCAAAAGTTCCGTCTTTCGGTGGACCTGTCTTGTAGCTTACTCTTTCTACTTTCGACAGATCATGAAAACGTCCTTCAACCGCCGCCATTTTCTCAGAGGAACAGGAGCGCTCATCGCCTTGCCCGCGCTTGAGTCCGTTGGCTTCCGGCGCTTTGCCTCGGCCGCTTCCACGGCCCCCTCTGCCCCTGCCAAGCGATCCGTCTTTCTCGGCATGGGATTTGGAGTCACCAAGGAAACCTGGTTCCCGGATATCAACCAGACCGGCGCTGACTACGAACTTTCCGAAGGCCTCGCTCCGCTCGCCCGCCACCAGGCCGATATCACCGTCGTTCAGGGCTGTGCCAACAATTACACCAACGAAGCTCACTGGGGCAGCACCTTCTGGCTCACCGGTGCGAACCGCTATTCCGTGCCCGGCCAGAACATGGCCAACAGCATCTCCGCCGACCAGGTCGTCGCCCAGCACCTCGGTCAGGGCACCCGCTTTTCTTCCCTCCAACTCAACCCCTCCGAACTTCAAGGTCATGGTCCCGGACTCTCCCTGGGATGGGACCAACGAGGCAAACCCGTCGCTGGACAGGACGACCCGGTCCAGGTTTTCCACAAACTCTTCTCGGCCGAAGACCTTCCCCTGGAGCAGCGCCAGGCCGCAATCGCCGAGAATCGTAGCGTCCTTGATGCCGTGCACAGCGAAGCCAAGCGCGTGCAGCGTAGCCTTTCCAAAACCGACACCGACAAGCTCGACGAATATTTCCAAGGCATCCGCGACATCGAGACGCGACTCAACAAGGACGAAGATTGGCTCGATGTTCCCAAGGCAAAGGCTCCTCTCGAAGAACCCGAGCCGGGCCTGAAAGGAAAGGCCGAGATTGAAATCATGCAGGACCTCATCGTCGCCGCGCTGCAGACCGACAGTACCCGGGCCCTGACCTACCGCATGCCCGGCAATACGCTCCTGCAGAGTCTCGACGTCAAACACAGCGCGCACAACGTGAGCCACTATTCCCCCGGTGATCGCATGGAAGCCTCCAAGCTGCGCGACAAGACCCACAGCGAACTCCTGGCCCGCCTCATCGACAAGCTCAAGGCCACCAAGGAAGCCGATGGCTCAAACCTCTTTGATCACACCGCCCTGGCCTTTGGATCGAACATCAGCTCCATCCACTATCTGACCAATTGCCCCACCATTCTCACCGGCGGTGGAGCCAACCTCAAGCTGGGCCAGCACCTCGTCCTGTCCGAAGACACGCCGCTGTGCAATGTGTGGCTGACCATGTTGCACGGCATGGGCATCGACGTCGAGCGACATGGCGACAGCTCCGGGATCGTGAAGGAATTGCAGGCATGATCTCCCTCCTCCGCAGTCTCCACCCAAGAGACCGAATGAACAGGGTCAGGTCCATCACCATACCCTGTTGGGTCATTGGCTTAACAGGGTTAGGTCATTTTTCGCACGCCGCAGAGCCCACGCCCGAGCTTCCCGAAAAGCACTTCGCCTTTTTCGACAAGTATTGCCTGGAGTGCCACGACTCCCTCACCGAGAAGGGCAAGGTGAACCTCGAAGACATCCCTTTCCAGGTCACCACGATCGAAGAAGCGGAGCTCTGGCAAAAGGTGCTCAACTCGATGAACTCCGGCGAAATGCCCCCGGAGGACGAACCGCAGCCCGAGCAGCAGGAGAAAGCGGACTTCCTCGATGCCCTCGCTCAGACCATGGTCGACGCGCGGCGCTCGCTGTCCGACACCGGCGGCGAGATCACGATGCGTCGGCTCAACCGTCGCGAATACCAGAACAGCATCGAATACCTCACCGGCGTCCGGGTCGATGCCTCCACCCTGCCCGCGGACGGCGGAAGCGGCACCTTCGATACCGAAGGCGCCTCCCAATTCATCTCCAGCGATCAAATCGAGCAATACCTGAAACTAGGACGCAGCGCGATCGACGAATTGTTCGAACGTCAGGCCGCGATGGGACAGGAATCTAAGACCTTCCGCGTCGAGCCGGAAACGACCGTCAACGTGCAGAGCCGCGAGAACATGGCGAAGCAGGAGGAGGTGCAGGAACGCTACCTGCTCTGGAAAGCCGAAGTCGATAAAGCCGCCCTCCTTCCGGAGAACGAGGCGGTCCTCGCGCAGCTTCGTGAGAAGTACAAACTCGACGACCTGACCGACAACCTACGGCTCTATCAAAACGCCAATCTTCTCAAGGGCACTCCCGATCCAACGAAATTCGGCTTCAGGGACGCCAACGCCGCCTCCTTCTCGAACCAGGGCGGCTACGGCCGCACCCACGCCTACATGAAGCAATACCTCGAGTTTCCCAACAGTGACCGAGGCACCTACCTGAAACTCGCCTGGGCCATCCAGCGCATCGATGTTCTTCCCGAGCCCAAAGACGTTCCCCCAGGGACTTACAAACTGAGAATTCGGGCCGGCTCTGTTGAAGGCTCCGACCCCTCCCGCCACTTCCTCGAGGTGGGACATCCTCAGCGCGTCAACGATGTGCCCTTCGGCTTTACCTCCAGGCCCATCGCCAGCCTCCAGGTCACCGGCACGGAAGAGAACCCGGAGATCATCGAAACGACCGTGGTCATCAGTTCCGATACGCCGCGTGAATTCGGCATCCAGGAGCGCGTCCCGGCAGACAGCAAAAAGACCCTCAGCAGGGAGTTCTATGCTCACAAGCGGGAGAACGGCTACGGCACCCCGCCCGCCATCTGGGTCGACTGGATCGAACTGGTCGGCCCGATCCAAGAGAATGCCGTGAAGACTTTTCGCGTCGAGCTGGAGAAGACGGTCAACGTCAAGAACCTGGAGATCATCAAAAGCCAGGAAAAGAAATACAAAGAGAAGTGGCTTCCCTGGAAAGAAGGGGTCGAAAAGGCTGCCAAGGACCCGACGAACCAGGAGGTGATGGCAGAACTACGCAAGAAGCATCCCGACCTCGATGCGGATCCGTTCCAGCTCTATCGAAACGCCGAACGCTTGAAGGGAGCGCCCGATCCAAACGACTTTGGATTCGGGGATCCTATCAACGCCATTGCCCACTACCGATCAATTCAGCGACAGCTGAACTACACGAAGCACTACGCTGATCTTCCCCACAACGACCGGGGAGCCTATCTGAAACTTTCCTCTGGGATCCAACGCTTCGACGTGAGCCCCGATCCGAAGGACATGCCTCCGGGCAGCTACAAGCTTCAGATCCGGGCCGGCGCGGTGGAGGGCTCCGACCCCTCCCGTCACTTCATTGAGATCGGTCATCCCCAACGGCGCACCACCACCTCACTCGGCTTCTCCAAGCTGCTCACTACCCAACAAGTTTTCGGCACCGTTGAAAATCCGAAGATCATTGAGGTAGACTTCGAAGTCGGCACCAACACGCCTCGCGAGGTCGGCATCCAGGAACGCCAGCCCAAATCGGAGAAACTCCTCAGAAAGGAGTTCGACCGCCACAAGCGGGAGAACGGCTACGGCACCCCGCCCGCGATCTGGGTCGACTGGATCGAACTGGTCGGCCCGATCCAGGACACCGAGGTGACCGAATCGAAAATCCATCGCGTCGAGCCGGAGAAGACGATTAATCCCGCCAACGAAGAAGAGATCGCGCAGACCGAAGATCAGTACGCCCGCTCTGCCGAATGGCAGAAGGGTGTCGATGAAGCCGTCAAAACTCCTGAGAACCAGGCGAAGATTGCCGAGATCCGCAAAACCGAACCCAAGATCAATCACCCTCAGTGGTTCTACGCCTTTGCCGACCGGCTCGAGGGCACGCCGGATGCCAGGGAATTCGGTTTCACCGACCCACAGAAAGCCGCCGCCGGTGATCCCGAGGGAGACCGCCGCAACCTCGCCTATCACAAACACTACGCCTCGCTGCCGCATCGCGACCGGGGCACCTACCTGAAAGTCGCGCACGGCACCGGGCGCATCATCGTGGCCCCGGAAGAAATGCCCCCCGGCAGCTACACCCTGCGTGTCGCTGCGGCGGCCGTCGAAGGATCACCTGCCTCGCGCCATTTCATCGAGGTAGGCCATCCTCAGCGTCAGATCGAGATTCGGAACTGGGGACTGGAGGGTAAGGCTATCAGCAGCCACCAGGTCACCGGCACCATCGAGAACCCCCAGGTGATCGAGATCCCGCTCGAAGTGGGAACCGAAACAATCAAGGAGTTCGCCATCCAGGAAAAGCAGCCGAACAACGGCAACCTCAAAGCGCTTTGGAATGCGCACAACGAGCTGAAAGCGGAGAACGGCTACGGCCACCCGCCCGCCATCTGGATCGACTGGGTGGAACTGGAAGGTCCGC
>JARGNG010000085.1:0-7825 GCA_029213265.1 Verrucomicrobiales bacterium
GTCCCCAAAAAGGGGGTATTTTTGGCAACCGTTTTGGCAACCGTTTTGGCAACCGTTTTGGCAACCGTTTTGGCAACCGCTTAAGATTTCTTAATGATTGGGGAAGATCTGTCTCCAAGTCCCTTCGATTGGCTCCTTTCAATTGAAAACTGTATTCTCGAAGAAAGGAATTAATGTTTCTGTATGAAAAGAAAGGCAACATCAGGAGCATCACAGGGCCCGGAATTCATTGTCAGACGAGAGGCGTTTGATCGTTATTTTGATCATCCGCTACCCAGCAGCACGTTTTTCGACCTGGTGGATGATGGAAAGATCTTGGCTTGGCCCCAGATGAGAGGGCGGTATTATCTCAATCGTTCCCTTAAAAAGCTTGGACTTCCTACCGTCACCAAACTGCCGGAACCTGTCCGAAAGAGAAGTCTTGAGGACATCGCGCGCCTCGCGTTTACCCTCCTTGATGCAATTGTTTTTCCAGCGCCGCCGTGGCTGTTGACCGAAGAGGCGATCGACGCCACGACAGCCGACCATGCGGGCCGAATGGCCAATCAATACCGGGAAAAGGTTGAGGCGTGCAAGTCAATCGAGGAAAAGTTGGCCTACTTCGCCGGCGTTCTGGACGCGCAGCTCTTACTCGAGGCCGGGCAGCGGTCCTAGTTGGCATCCGGAGCTATCGCTGTTCTGTTGGCGGAGTAGCCATTGAGCTGATTTCCGAAGGGTTGGGACTACCATCGCAGGCTCCGGAGGTGATGAGCCGGTGCCGAATATGCTACGCCACACGCGCATCTTGTTTCTGGCCGAGCGTGACCGGTAAGAGGGCCTCACGATCGCGAACTGCGGCACATCTGTCGAAATGCTGGACGATCACTACCGGGTGATCCTGGATGACCCGAAGGCTGTTGAAGAGTTCTGGAAACTGACTCCCGCCAATCTCCGCGCCAGCAAAGTGGAATAGATCTACCGAAGAGCCGCGGGATCGACTGGCCGACCATAGGGGAATTCAAAAAGCTCGTCTGGCAGAAGCCAGTCGTCCATGTAGGGAAGGAAATCGGCCTCTCCAATTTGGCGGTCCGGAAGCGCTGCATAGAACTTGGCATTGAGCTGCCGCCCCGGGGGTATTGGTTGAAGGCGTGAAGGTTACTTTCGCGGCATCTGCGATGCGGTGGTTGACTTGGTCGCGAGTGATGGCAATTTTCTCTCATCGGATTTGCAATCGATGCATCCGATTGTTTTGAAAGGAGACTAGCTCTCCGCAGAGGGAGGTTCTAGTGACCTCAAGATAGACAGATTTGTGGAAGGCCTGAAAGGGCCGCAACGGACAACTGGCCGGACCTGCCAAGGCGATGAAGCTTTGAGGCGAGGCCACCGTCAAAACCTTAGAGCAGCGATCCGAAGCCGGAGCTGAGCCTAGGGGTTTTGGGGAGGTCTTCCACACCATTTTGGGACTGCTTTTCCCTGCCCTATCGCCTCAACCGCTCCATTTCGGTCGCTCAATCCACGACTGAAATGAAAAAAGATTACCAATCAATCGACAATATTAGCCCCTCGACTCGTTCGACGGGGGAAACTATCGAACAGTTTGAGCTCCCCTTTCCGGGGGAGACGATGAACGGAAAGCCGGTCATCTGGCGTCCCAACACACGGACTGTTCTGAGTCTGAAGAGCCTAAAGTTTGAGGAGAAACTCCTCTGCGATGGCATCACCCTCAACCCGGGAGACGCATGCGTTTTCTCGTGTGGGTTTTGTTACGTCGAGGGCCAGATGATCAAGGTGGACAAGCCTTACCTCAAAGCCCTCAACGCAGAACGCCACACCCGTGGTGAATCCGAGCTAACCTTCGAGCAGGTCGTCATCCGTCGACCAGACTCGGTCGGTCTGCTTCGCCAGCAGCTCTTTGACAAAAAGGGCCGCGCGAAGTTCGCTGACCCCGATGACAACTGGGTGGTTTACGGATCGACCTTGGTCGATGTGGCCGCCAACATGGAACTGTTGCGGGAAACCGCCGACCTCTGCAACCTGATCCATGAGAGCACAGCATGGCAAATTCGACTGCTTTCAAAAAGCAGTCTGCTCCATCGGCTCTTTAAGGATAACATGATCCCGGTGCGCCATCGTCACCGGCTGATCCTCGGGTTCTCGACCGGGACGCTTGACGACAATGTTGCCAGCGCGATTGAAATGGGCACGGCGCGGGTCTCCAAGAGGCTCGAGTCGCTGCACTGGCTTCAAGACGAAGGTTACCGCACATTCGGCATGATCTGCCCGAGCCTGCCCCAGGTCGATGGTGATTACGAGAGCTTCTCGCGCAAGATCTGCGAAGCGATCCGGGTGGATCGTTGTGAGCACGTTTGGGCGGAGGTGATCAATCTCCGCGGACGGTCCCTGGTGCGGACGCTAGGGGCTCTGCATACCGCGGAATTAGAGGACGAGGCTCTTGCGCTGTCGGCGGTGATGGGGCAGGGGAAAAAGACAGCCTGGGAGGAATACTCCCGGGCCACCTTCCTCGCCCACGCCATGCATGTGCCGGCCGAGAAGCTGCGCTACCTCCAATACATCGACGGGAGCACCGCCGATTGGTGGGCGGATCACCGTGAGCACGGAGCGATCCTGCTCGGAAAGGCCGCTGAGGAGAGAAACCTGGCCACTTCTGTTGGCTAAGTAATACAAGCTGAAGGCGGGGCTGAATCGAATTTTTCAGCCCCGCTTGAGGCATGCGTTGATGGATCTTTCAGGTCCATCCCTCGCTGTCAAGACCGCAGAATTTACAGTCATAGCCGGTCCCCTACATAACGCTCACTCAACTACAACTAACTACCATGATCGATGAAGCAGCTATTGCAGTCCTGCCCGAACACATTCAAATAAAATCCTTCCTTGTTGAAGACGAGGCGCCTGTCATAGATGACTGGTTTTATCAAATGCGTTGCCGCCGGCAGAACGACGCCAAGAAGACAGAAAACGGGCTTGACCCCGTCTACCACTCGCAGTTCGACCTTTTTGCTGACGGGGCCCTCCGTGTTTATACCCGGTCCGCTGAACGTCAAGCAACCAAGCGATCCGAACAGTTCATTTACCTGATAGAACTCAACTTGCGGAAGATCCTATGGGGGCACAACGGCATCAACATCCGCGATGGGGTCGACCTCTCCTACGCGCTGATGATCGTGAGACATGCACTCCAGCATTTCCTCGTCCACCCTGAGGACGCCTCGCGGCTCATTCCGGGCCTTGGCCTAGACAGCACCCTGATCTCCTACTGGCAACGCATGGAGCTAGCCATGGACATCCGTGATCCCGGTTTGGTGATCAGGAGGCATCTCGAGCGGATGCGCAGTCCGGCTGTCCGGAACAATCCGGAGTTTTACGAGAACACCATCCGGTTGGATGGGAAAAATGTGACGATCAAGTGCTACGACAAGATCGCTCAAATGAAGGACCGTCATAAGACACCGAGAAAGAAGATCGAAGTGGCTTCAGATCCGATTACCCGGCTCGAGGTCAAGTTGAAGCGGGACAAACTGACCGACATTACCAAGCTGGATCCCAGCGATGCTCCTGCCGTGACCGAAATAGCGGGAAAGAACAGGCTCACGGGCTTCACTTGGGAGCAGCTCAAAGCCATTCATCGCTCGTACTTCTCTGAGTTGAAAGCTGTCTACCACGCCGCGGCTGAGAAGGGTTCGCGCCCGGAGAAAAGCTACGCTGCTGTCTTTGCTGCGATTGCACGCGAGCACGATATACCCCCCGCCTCGATTTACGAGCTGCTCAAGTCATACGGCGGCAAGGCTGACAGCAGTTGTAGACGAATCCGGACCGATATCGAGTGGTTTATCGGCCAAGGCAGTGAGTTGACCAGGGAGGAACTCCTTTCTGACGAGAACTACCGTAACCAACCCGGGCTGCATGTTTCTGGCCTGAACGGGTGCCAGTTCTACGTAAACTATTATGGTTGGTCAGAAATCCTTGAGGGTTTGCCCGAGGTCAGAAGGGTCTACGGCGATGTTGTTCCGCCACTCTTCCTGAACCCTGCCAACAGGCCCTATCTTTTTTGGGATGTCGCCGATTTCGTAGCGGCCAATCTGCGTTGACGTTGTCTCGTGTGACTTGGTGGGTTCCGATGGGTGCATATGCTTACCATGGCGCGGTGCTTCGTTCCGGAGGGCGAAGCCCGCAGGAATGCGAGCACTGCCCGCAGCGAGGTCTTCGACCTCGCTCTCTCGATCGCTCTATCAGGTTAAAACGGTGGAGGGTGCGGAGTACCCTTCGCCGTTCGCTTGCGTGCCAGGCCTTGCAGTAGCATGGCGGGCGCAGGAGTCGAGGGGCCGGCAAGTGCCGAGCGAAGCGAGGTGCGCCGTCCGGAACCGAGCGACCAAGCCCGTCCGGAGGATCACGAGGCGAGCCTGCGAGCCGAGGGACCTGCAACTGCATGGCCGGCCGCTTAAGGGCAATGATAACGACTACCCTGTTCGGGGAAATGTATTAAGAGAAGGTGCGGAAAGGGACGGATGAGATTTGAACATCGACGGAAATGATGCGCATGCAGGAAGCTGAATGAGTAGCTCCCCGCTAAACCTCCGCCCTTTTTATCTCAAGTGACTTGAAAGAATAGGAGCCAATTCCCAACCTGTACCAGAATCCAGAACCTTGACTCCGAGTTTTTGACCACTGGCGAACTCGCTAAAAAGACCAAGGTTTCCGAGCGAACGATCCAGAATTGGACCGCCTCCGGAATCATTCCGAGTCTCAAGATCGGTAGCGTCCGTAGATATCTATGGAACGACGTTTGCGCGATCTTGGTTGCCGGGTGTGAAGTCAACGAGCCGTCGGAAGCGACCGGGTTGAAAGGATGACGGATTAGTGATGCGGAGCCGCCTCACCTATGCACCACCGCGAGCAACTGCTTCGCCCGGCTCGCGCCCATGAAGTAGGTGTACTGGTGGTCTACGGTCTGGATCTCCTGAAACGGTCGCACACCGATCAGGATGACACCAAGGGCATCGAGACCCTTGGCCCGGTTGATCGAGAGATGGCGGATCGCTTTGGTGTTCTCCTCCAGAGGTGCTCCGTATTCGTGCAGGGGCAATCCTGCCAGGCTGTCGCAGGAGCCGAGGGCGCTGTCTTTCAGGTGCGTTCTCGCGTGGAGCAGGAGAATCTCCTCAGCCTTGCAGTAGCCGTCTTCCACCCAGGTGGCGATGATTGATTCTACGGCCTCACGCGTCGCATCCGGGGTGGGGGAGTCAAGCATCGTCGTCACGACTTCGGGACCCTCGGGTAGGTCGTCCGGCTCGCAGAGTTGATCGATCAACCTCTCGGTTCCGGGCGCGTTGAGTGTTTGCAGGAAGTCGAAAATCGGCTGGGTGTAGCGGAGGGCGTGTGGCAAGCGGGCAAAGGCCGGCTGGCTGAACTGCTCGGCTAGAATCTTTGCATCGAATCCTCCCGATCCTCGAAAAGGAGGGCGCTGGGCCCGGTCAAAAAAGAGTGTGGCGGGAGCCTTCGTTCCGTCGTTCAAAAGCGCAAAGTAGATCGACCACCAACCGCACCGGGCGTCGGTCCGATCGGTATGAGGTCCCGCATCATTGAGAGCCTCGGGAAAAGAGGTGTCGTGGTCCTGGGCCTCGTCCACGACGAGGGCGTCAAAGCGGGGGAGCCGGTCCGCGAATTCCTCCTCCCGGACGCATTCGAGCAGGAGACCGGGAAGATCCTGGTCGTAGTAGCGGAGCTTCTCTTCTCTCGGCGAGTCAGGCGAAGGTATTTCGTTTTCCATCCCGCAGGCGGACAGGATATGATTGGCCAGTTCTTCCCACTGGTAGACGGAGACGGAACCCCGCTCCAGCTTCCTGCGTCCCACGAGGTCCTGGAGAAATCGCCCGAGCGCGATGTTGTAACAGAGCAGGAGGACCTTGGCACCCTCTCCCGCTTCGGTGGGGCGGCCTTCCGCTAGTCGCACCGCCTTTTCGACGGCGTTCCAGGTCTTTCCGGTCCCCGCACCGCCCTCGATGAAGAGTTGTTGATTGCCTTCCAGGATATCGAGAAGCTGATACTGCCGGGTCAGTTGCTTGCGAAAGATGACCTCGTTGTGGTCGATGAAATGTTTCAGTTCCTCCGGGCTGCCTCCCTTGCCGTAAGTCTGCAGAAAGACATCGCGGTGCTGCTTGATGTTGCGCGGTTGTTCGCCGTCAAAGAATCGTCCAAAGATCGAGTCGATCTTCTCGAGGTCGCGACCGTCGACGATCAGTTCCCGTGGGATGTCCTGGTAGGTTTTCTGTCCCTCGGGAATCACCTCGTTGGGCAGACAGAGTGCCTTGGCGACGGGGCGCCAGCCGGGCTGCACGGCTTCCAGTGCTTTCAGGACAGCTGCGAACTCCTGGTCGAGCTGGTAGAGCGGATGGTCTTTGCTCTTCGTCGGATCGCCTTCCCATTTCCCGGTGGGCGCGAATCCCCGCATCCGGAAGCCTTTTACCTCCAGGACGAGCAAGCCATGCATCGGATCGAAGAGGAGAAAGTCCCCCTCACGGCGGACTCCTTTGTTGTCCTCATAGTAGAACCCCCAGCGAATCGTCCAGCGCTTGCTGAGACGTCGCAGTTTGGTCGCGACTTTCACCTCGGACTCGTCGCAGCATTCAGAGGGTCGATTGTAGTACCAGCGGGCCATGGGATTGTTTTGTATGAAGCGTCCCCCTTTGTCCAGTAATGGAGTGACCGATTTGTTCAGTTACATGCTTCAACCTCACTGCTGCTTTGCCACCACTTCCCGGATTTTGTTGCAGGGGCTCCCCCTGAAGCTGTCCCACATCTCTGCGTATGATCTTGACTTGGTATTTTCGGGATTGTAGTAGGAACAACGAATCGAAGCCCCCGAAAACGGAAAAACATGAACAACGAAGTCATCATCAAAGTTGAGCACGAAGATCTGGACGTCACCTGGCAGGGCTGCGCTATCCTCACCCGCGAGCAAGTGGCCCTGCTTCAACAGGGTCTGGCCAGTGGTGAAAGAATATCGTATCCCAACATGCCCGCACATTGGGAAGAGGATTTTCCGGTGAGCGAGTTGGAAGAAGCGTTCGGCATCCTCTCGGAAGATGCCGAAGACGTCGCCTACATGCGACGCTTGTTCGGAGAAATCATCGGCGAAACGAGCCTGATCTGGCAGGTGCTAGATCTTGTGGAGGAAGAGGATTCGTCCGCGGAGGATGCCGACGAAACGGAAAATCCGGAAATCATCGATCTTGATGTGGCAGAAGCATATATTGAAAATCCGGATTCATTCGATTTGTCTGGTGCTACCGAAATCACCGATGCCGCTGCCGAAGCACTTGGCAAGTATGATTGGGAGGGCAAGTATGATGGGGAGCTGTGCTTAAACGGCCTGAGGGCACTTTCGGATGCAGCCGCCGAGGCTCTCTCCAAACATGAGGGATACCTTTTCCTCAACGGCGTGGCTGAGTTGTCGGATACCGGGGCTTCCTTTTTAGCCAAATCCCAAGGCTCTCTCGGCCTTGATGGCCTGACTGATCTCTCAGATGTGGCAGCGGAAGCGCTCGCTGAGCATCCGGGCTTCATCCTTACCCTTAACGGCTTGGAAAGCCTCTCGGATTCCGCAGCAAAGTCGATCGGAAAACACGCAGGATTTCTTTATTTGAACGGGTTAAAGGGTGTCTCTGAAATCGGAGCTAAGGCTCTGGCTGAACATGATGAGTACCTAGAAATGAATGGCTTGACGGAGATAACAGAAACGGTTGCTGCAGCGCTAGCCAAGCATAGTGACGAACTTCACCTTGACGGTCTGACCACACTCTCCGACGAGGCTGCCGAAGCTCTTTCAAAGTGT